>JAWVFK010000021.1:0-31022 GCA_033856175.1 Solirubrobacterales bacterium
CGGCCTTGCCGTCGCGGATGACGTCGAAGGCGTAATGGGTCTGGGCGTTGCCGTCCTTTGCCACAGATCCGACCGGCTCGAAGCTGACACCGTGGCGTGAGGCGGGGTCACCATCGCCAAAGGGCGCAGGCTGTGAGCCGAATGCCTGCTGCCAGGCGAGGCTCGGGCCGATTCGCGAATGGTGGGTACTGTCACAGACGTAGAGTTGGAGCAAGACAGGGCAAACTCCCGCGTGCGACAAATCCTGGCCTCCGAGCGCAGCGAACAGCGGCACACCAGCCTGCCTCAGGGGATCGACCACAAGCTCGGCAAAGCGGTGGTGCACGACGCTCATCTCTGTCGGTGCACTGGCGGTCTTGCCCTCGGAGCTACCGGCGATGTCATCCACGTCGCCGCTGAACAGCGAGAAGGCCGGGCCGTCCGGATGGCTGGCGCTGTCGGTGATTTCCTTGGTCACGCGCTGCGAAATCGCATCGTTAACGAGCTTGGATCCGGTCGGCTCGGGACAAGCCATATCTCCTGTCCCAGCCCCAGCCCGTGTCGAGAGCTGGCAATCACTGCGGCCGAAAGCCGTGAACGAGAGTTCACCCTGCCGGGAGGGGCCGGAGTCGAGCAGAGGCTGCGCTCGAGCTGCAGGATTGAGCAAGCGGTCGCCGGAGTCGGCGGCATAGTGCAGAATCGCTGTCGGCGTGGCAAATCCCTGACTCGTTGCCCATGCCTCCAACTCTCCTGACCTTGATCCGGCCAGCAGTGCGATACCCACAGTCTGGGCGGAGCCACCCTGGCGGCCGGAGGCCCAGGCTGGGTCGTAGGCATCGCCGGGCCTCGCCACCTCGAAGCGTCCTCTTTCAAGGGTCAGGATCAACCCGTCGTCACCACCCACGACCAGGCCGTACCCCCCAGGACCGATCGCGATCGAGTCGAGGTTGGCCCCTGAGTCGGAGGCGAGACGCTGCCACGGCGCGGGCCCTTCGCCAGTCCGCTCCAGGACAAGCCCACGATCGCCGACAGCGTAGCCGCGACCACCGGGCAAAATGGCGATCGCCCGCAGCGCGGTCTGTCCACCGTTCTTGTTGGTTGTCAACGGCACACCGCTAGCGTCGAGTGTCTCGCGTTGCCAGCGCCAGTCCGCCCCGTCAAGAGTTCCGCCGAAGACCTCACCGCTGTCGGTCGCGAGCCACGCATGCCCTTCACTGGGATAGGAAATGGCGGTAATCGTCGCGCTGATCGATACCTCGGGTTTGCTTACGGAGTGAAAAAGGCCGCCAGGTGGCCGATAGAGCAGCGCCCGTCTATCCCCGCCTACCAGCACTGAGTCGTCTGGACCGATGGCGGCGGTGCGCAGGTCGTGACCGGTCCCGCAGGGGCCTGGGCTTCCAACCGCGGCGCAAACCCGGCCCGCCGCGTCATCGAGGCGAGCAGTCGTGGGCGTCAGATCGGCGATTCGCCCACCTTTGCCAACTGCGACGCCGCGTCCAACGCTGTCAAAAGCCAGCCCGTACACAGGCGAGGCATTGATAACCACCCGCCCGCGATCCCATCCGGGGATCCGCACCCTGCCCCATCCGGTTAGCCGATCGTGTCGGTAGAGGGAATTGGAGTCGGTGCCCACCCAGAATGAACCATCCGCTGCGCCCGTCGCCACAGTCGCCCGCTCCCGGATCGGGTGCGAAACCTCTGCGAACACTGGCTCTGGCGGCCGATCGGTGTAGTGGTAGAACCAGGTCGTGTCGTCGTTGACCGAACTGGCCGCAAGCCACACACCGCCTTGGTTGTCGGACGTAAGCGCGGACACTGACCCCTGCTGACGAGGGTCGTAGCCGCGTGGGACCATGCTGAACGGGGTCGGGAAGACCCTCCACCCCGACCGCGCTGGATCGAAGGAGATCATCGGGTTGTTCGGTCCGTAGGGATCCGTTGTTGGGGTCATGAAGGCCGGCCCGGCGGCCAAGTCCCGACCTGGTAGCGCCAGCACCTGACCGAAGCTGGTCGGTGGATACTCATCGCCCACCGCCCCGGCCGAAAATGGCCGCCACTGATCGCCATCCAGGCGCAAAAACGGATCGTTGGACGGGTTCGGCAAGCGGCCCGTCGCACTCGTGTAATGCGCGGCGGCCAGTGAGGCGGCACTTGCGTTGGCGTTGGCTCCGAAGATCCCTAACGCCCACCCAGCATAAGTAGCGGCGCTTGCCTTCGTCACCGACAGTGAGTAGATCGCGCCCTGCTGATCTTGACGCGCACCCCCCGGAGCGTTCTTGGGATCGTAGCCACCCTGATCAGAGCGCCAGAGTCCGCCCGGGTCCTTGTACAGCACCAGAGGGTAGAGAGCTTGGGTGGCCAGCTGGGCCTCTTGATCGAGGACAGCTTGACCGCTTGCGCCATCTCTTGCACCGTAAAGGTAGACACGGCTCCCGGCGCTGGTCATGCGTATCGGCATACGGGCGGCATCGGGAAGGTCTAACAGACCGTTGCCGTGACAACTGTCAGCGCCGTCCGGGCTGCTGCCTTCCGGGCTTCGGCAGTCGGTCCAGCGCTTTCCGTTGTAGTGAAAAATAAACGTGTTGCCGTCTACGACGCCTCCGGATACCACCATCCAACCGTCGTCGGGCCGTGTGAACGCGATTCCCGTCGCCGGCCCTCGTGTAGCGTTCGGACTGGCGGCGAGGTCCCGCATGCCCTGTAGGTCGACGCGCCAGGCCTGATTTTGATAGCGCAAAAGCAGCGGAGCGCTGATCGAGCCGCCTTGCGCCTTCGAGGCGGCGATCTTTACCTGCGACCCGGCGGCGACCGCGCTGAAGTCATCGTCGTTCGTCGGATTTGGGTCGTTCTCGTAGGGGATCCTCGCCGCCCCGGTGATCCTCGCCGACAGGTCATTGGAGCCACTGCTGAGCTGAGCCAGATCGGCGCAGGCGGGGTCTGGCGACACCAGAGTGTCCCCCTGCGCTCTCAGCCCCAGTGGATCACAATTTGACCACTTCCCCAGCGCATAATGGAAAAGCGCAGTCGTCGAGCCCGAGACATCGACCTGCGGGCCCAGCGCCCATCCCTCGCCACCGTCCCGGCTCATCACGATTGTTCCCACTGTCTGGCCGTTACCGAATGCAGCATTGGGCGATCCGGCGGGGACCAGCTGCGATTGCGAAACCTTCTGTGGCGCCTGCGCGGTTAGAACCGGGAGCAAGCCGGGGCCATGCTTGCTTTCTGGGGCGCGAAAGCCATCGTATGGAGAGGAATCCGGCAGATTGGCTGATGACCTGGCCCCCAATGCCGGTGGTGCTGCCTCGACATCGCGACTAAAAGACCCCGCGGGCGCCAGGCGCACGAGGGCGCCGCGGTCGCCGACCCCCCAGCCGACGTGGGTTGCCGGTAGATAGGTGTACCCGCTTAGCGCATAGGTGGACAGCGCGAAAAGGCTCTGCGATCGCTGCTGCTGGGCGATGTAATCTGCGCTGGGCAGATCGCACTTGGGCGGTACGATCAGAGGAGAGCACTTAAGGAGCCTCGGCTCACTGAGTTCGCGCCGGTGTGCAGTCGTGGTGTACGCGACGCCCTGGCCGGTGGACATCAATTCGCCCACCGCCCAGTCCATCACACCATCTGGATACTGCCATCCCGGTAGCAAACCCTGTCCGGTGATCGCCGTCGGCGGCCCATCCTCGTCGCCATCGCCCGCAACCAACCGAACATTGCTCAGGCGGGGATCGACCGCCTCTATTAGGAGGTCGGAGGTCGTGCCGCCCGCGTCACCGGCAACCGGGCTTTTGACGGTGTTGAGCTGAGGTTGACCAAGCTGAGGTTGACCATAGCCACCAGCTGCCCCGGCAGGCCCCCCTTGGCCGAGAGTGCGGTTTGCCGGGCCGAAGATACGAGACGCTGGCTCAATGGCCCTTCTTGGTCCACTGGGGCTTGCAATGATCGAGGGGCCGGGCCCGATGGCGTAATAGCCGTCGGGCAGTGTCTCCCCTCCTTCGACAGCTCCGCCCTGGTGCGCCAGCGACACGTTCCATGAGGCTGGCGCAGTCGGCTGCTGTTTGTAGTAGACGAGCCAGCGAGCGGTGTTCTTCTGAGGATCCGCATTACAGCAGCCACTTGTCACCGCAGTCGCGGGCCTTGGATAGGTCGGATCAGGGTCGAACCTAATTGCGCGCACCCGGAAGAGCCAATCCGAGCCGTCGATGACCGGCGCCCTGGCATCTTCGGATTTCGATGGGAGAGTCGGACAGCTGGACGTGTCGCCGGGACAGGCGCCGCGGTAGACGACCTCGGGATCGAAGCGTCCATTCTTCCAGGGCCAGATCTGCCGCATCCCACCGGCAAACCCACATTCCCGCCAAGCTTGGCCGCATTGGGTGTCGGGACTCTTCGAGAAGTCGAGGGCGGTGAGCGCCCCCATATCGTTGGGTACATCAAGCTCGTGCCAGACCTGATTGTCGTAGGTCGCCGGGTCGAAGAGCCAGGCGCGAGCAGTGCCCGCAGGATCCGGCAGCGGAGGCTGGCCCGGTCCCCCCGGCTCACCTGGGAGAGCTCCCAGCTCCCGGCGTGGGTACTCCCTGGTGCCGCCTACCGCCAGTGCTTTGTTAGGGCTGATCCAGGCGACAGCGCCGACAAAACCCCGCTTGTCGGCGCCCTCAACGATTGCCCTGGTCCAGGTGCCCTCGACTCCCTCCGCAGGCTGGGAGTACGTATAGATCGCCGGGCCGCGGGTGCAGTCGCGAAGCGCTCCGCTCAGATCCTCGCCCGTTAGGCCGGTTGGCGGATCAATGCAGCCGGCGCCGCCAGCGACGCCGTGCAGCTGGCGAAAGAAGGAGACCGAGAACAAGTCATCGCTGACACGGGTCGGCGAGGACTTTGCATCGTACTTGCCGGCCGTCGCCCCAGGAAATATGTCGCCCCCAATTTGCTGCCAATCCCGCTCGCTGCTCGGCTTTGCAACCGGGGTCGCTTCGGTGTCGCAACTGGGGTCACTGCAGAGATCGGACGGCTGGCCAACGCTATCGGCCTGGGCTCCCGCAACCGCAGGCACCACGAGCACCAGGCCAGCAAGGAGGCTCGCGAGCGCGAAGCGCCGGCCGGCGGGCAACGAGCTTGTGCTGGACAGGCGCATCTACAGGTACAACCGCTGAGCTCTGGCAGCGAGCACAACTTTTTCTTGGGACACCCAATGGAACCTGCAATCGGATTCGAGGGCTAGGCGTGAAGCGCGAAGCGGCGCGACCGTGCGACCGTGGCCGGGGTACCCCAGCGGCGCATCCGCGAGAGGCCGCGCTGGCGCGGCGCCCGGCCCACTGCGCGCAGGCGCTGCTCGAGGAACTTCAGCGCTCGGTACTGGAGGGTGCTGACGTCGGTGCGGCTGCGGCCGAGGACCTCGGCGATCTCTGAGACGCGCAGGTCGAGCAGGTAGCGGAGCGCCAGGACCTGGCGCTGGGCCAGCGGCAGGCGCTCGATGAAGACGAGGAGGTCGCCGTCGGAGATCCAATCGACCGCCGAGAGTCCCGATTCGGGGGCGGCCGTCAGCTCGCGGCGATCGTTGATCTCCGCCGGGTCCATCGGCTCGACGCGATTGGCGACTCGAAGGCGGTCGAGGCCGGTGTTGCGGGCGACCACGAAGAGCCAGGCCCGGAACGGCTGCTTGCGGCGCTCGTAGCGCGGCAGCGCCTCGATCACCTTGGCGAAGACGTCGGAGGTCGCGTTCTCGGCTTCGTGGGGGTCGTTGAAGAGGACCTTCATGTAGCCGTAGACGCGGTCGAAGTAGCAGCTGTAGATCGCCGCGACGGCCTCCTGGTCCCCGGCCTGAAAACGGGTGACGAGGCGAGCCGCCTCGATGTCCTCGTGCTGCTCAGCGTCAACCTCCAGCCGCTCGCAGAAGGTGATCTGCGGTGAGCGCGGCGCCGCGGCCTCGAACGGCAACTGGCCGCGACCGCCTGCGGGATTGTGCGTTTGGCTCACCGTCGTACCCCTGCGGTGATCCTAGACAGGCGATCGGCGGGCGTCAAACAGGAGCGGGAGGTGACAGCGAGGCAATGTCGCGGATGGCGGTTGGACCGCCACGGTCGCCTGCTAGGCCAGGACCAGACCCTCCATCGGGAAGTGGCGGCGATTGTTGGTGACGATGGTGAGGCCGCGCGATAGCGCCGTCGCGGCGAGGATCGCGTCGATCAGCCCGGTTCCGTGCGTCGCGCCAAAATTACGGCGGAAGCGACCGCCCCGCTCTGCCAGCTCGGCGTCGACGGGAAGGATCTCGAGATCGGCTGCCAGCAGGTCGATCGCCGGGTCGTCGCCGCGGGTGCCCGCGCGCAGCTCAGCCAAGGTGAGCACCGAGGCGCAGGCCGGCCCATCTCCCGCCGCCGCCGCAAGTCGCTCGACGAGCGAGTGCTCGCCACGGAGGATCTCGATCAGCACGTCGGTGTCCACCAGGGCCCCGGCCATCGCGTCAGTAGCCGAGGCGTCCCGCTCGCCGTTCAAGCTCTGCTCGAGTTGCCTTGAGCTCAGCGGCAGCTCCTTCGTCATTGCTCCAAGCACCCGCCCACTCGGCGACCCGGGCAGCCAAGGGAAGATCGGCGCGCTCTCGCTCCGTGAGGCGCCGATCAATCGCATCGCGGATGAAGCTCGACATCGTCCCTCCTTCGCGTCGCTTCAGGGCCTCTATCCGTCGCCAGACATCCTCATCGAGGTAGATCTGCGTCCGCCGCCTAGCCATGCCGGCAGCATACATCGTTATTTGATGTACGCCCCTGGGCATCGCTTTCGGCGCCATGCGGATCTAAGGCTTCGTCCGGCCGATCCTCTCCCCCCTCAGCTGGAGGCGCTTGCGGCGGCCGGCGGCTCTGCGAGCCCCAATTGCGTGTAGGCCACCGACTGGAACGAGCGCCTGTGGAGGATGCTGACGCCCTGCTCGAGGATCGCCAGGCGGTGGTCCTCGGTCGAGTAGCCGACGTTGCCGGCGAAGTTCCAGCCCGGGTAGATGCGGTCGGCGCGGTGCATGTAGCGGTCGCGGGTGACCTTGGCGACGATCGAAGCGGCGGCGATTGCGGCACTGGTGGCGTCGCCGTCGATCACGGCCCGGTGCTGGCGCTGGCAGCGCGGCAGCGAGAAGCCGTCGACGAGGCAGCTGGCGCCGTCGACGGCGACGCGCTCGAGACAGGTCGAGAGCGCCTCGAGGTTGGTGTTGTGGAGGCCGCGGCCGTCGATGCCGCGGACGCAGCGGATGGCGACGCTGACGCGGCTGGCGGCGGCGATCACCTTGGGGAAGAGCTCCTCGCGCTCCTCGAGGCTCTTGCGCTTGGAGTCGTCGAGGCCACTGAGGCCGCGGCGCTGGCTCAGCGTCAGCCGCTCGTAGTCGATCAGCACCGCGGCGGCGACCAGTGGGCCGGCGAGCGATCCGCGACCCGCCTCGTCGGCGCCGGCGACGAGAGCGGTGCCCATCTCGCGGTCGAAGCGGAAGAGCGGCGCCGCGGTGCGCTTGCGCTTCTTGCGCCTCGGCGCCTTCACCGTCGCGCTAGAGGAAGCCGATTCGCTTGAGCGGCCAGTAGGTGAGGAAGGCCTTGCCGACGATCCAGCGGCGGGGGACGGGTCCCCAGAAGCGGCTGTCGTCGCTCTGTCCACGATTGTCGCCCATCATGAAGTAGTGACCGGCGGGGATCTTGATCGGCCGCGGCAGGTTGCACTCCGTGCCGCCGCGGCAGGGCAGGATGAAGCTCTCCGTGGCCTGGCGCCCGTTGACGACGGGATGGCCGTCCTTGACCGCGAGCGTGTCCCCCGGCCCGGCGACGATCCGCTTGATGAAGTTGACGGTGCCCTCCTGTCGCGTCGGCAGCGGGCAGGGCGAGCCGACCTCGACCGGCTCGCGGCCCTTGATCTGCGTGCCGCACTCGTTGCCGCGGTCGGCCCCCTGGGGCGGGTGGAAGACGACGATGTCCCCCACGCTCGGGCTGCCGAAGTGGTAGCCGAAGCGGTTGACCAGCACCCGCTGGCCGACGTCGAGCGTCGGCTCCATCGACTCCGACGGGATCTGGTACGGCTTGATCAGGAAGGCCTGGATGCCGAGCGCCAGCCCCAGTGCCAGGGCGACGATGACGAGCAGCTCGGCGACCGCTCCGACGCCGGTCTTCGGCTTCGGGATCAAGAACTGCTGGGCGTCTCGGCGGAGCCCTCTGCCTCCGACGTCTCGGCCTCGGCCTCGTCGTCGGCTCCCTGTTCAGCTTCCGTCTCGCCAGCGTCCTCGGCAGCGGGTTCCTCGGCAGGGGCCTCCTCGGCGGGAGCCTCGTCCGCAGGCGATTCGTCAGCCGGCTCCTCAGCCGGCGCCTCATCGGGGGCCTCCTGTGCGGCTTCGTGCTCGGCTCCGCCCTCGGCCTGCTCGTCGCTGCCCTCGGCCTCGGTCTCGACGACCTCGACCTCCGCCTCGCTCTGGGCCACGCCCTCGGCGTCGGTGGGCTCTGCCTCCGCGGTCGCGGCGAGGACGACGTCGTCCTCGATCCCCCAGCGGCGCTCGGCGACACGGGCGCGCTTGCCGACGCGGCCGCGCAGGTAGTAGAGCTTCGCCCGGCGGACGGCGCCGCGGGCGGCGACCTCGAGCTTCTCGATCTTGGGCGAGTGCAGCGGGAACATCCGCTCGACGCCGACGCCGAACGACTGCTTGCGGACGGTGAAGGTCTCACGGGCGCCGGAGCCCTGGCGCTTGATCACGATCCCCTCGAAGACCTGGGTGCGGCGGCGCGTGCCCTCGACGACCTGGAAGTGGACGCGAACCCGATCTCCGGGTCGAAAGCGTGGCACCGCCTCGCGGAGCGCTCGCCGCTCGATGCTGTCGATGATTCCGCTCATGAAAAAGGCGCGTGCCTGAGCCACGCGCGGGGAGCGATGATAGCGGCGAGCCTCAGCCGTCGCGCTCGCGGCTGCGCTCGCGGCGCCACTCCGCCACCCGGCCGTGATCGCCGGAGAGCAGCACATCGGGCACCGGCCAGCCGCGGTATTCGGGCGGGCGGGTGTAGTGCGGGTACTCCGGCGCGCCGTCGAGAGCCTCGCTGAAGGACTCCTCGACAGCGCTGCGCTCGTCGCCGAGCGCCCCCGGCAGCTTGCGCAGCACGGCGTCGGCGACGACCATCGCCGCCAGCTCACCGCCGGCGAGGACGTAGCGGCCGATCGAAACCGTGTCGGTCGCCAGGTGCTCGTGGATCCGCTCGTCGAAGCCCTCGTAGCGACCGCTCAGCAGCGTCAGCTCGGGCTCGGCGGCGAGCTCGGCGGCCAGGCCCTCGTCGAAGAGGCGCCCGGAGGGAGCCAGCGCGACTATCCGCCTGCCCGAGCGATCGGGCCCGTAGACGGCCTCCAGCGCCGCGTCGACGACGTCGACCCGCAGCAGCATCCCGGCGCCGCCGCCGTAGGGGGAGTCGTCGACCTGGCCGGCGCCCAGCGGCGTCGTGTCGCGGTAGTTGAGCAGCCGCAACTCGGTCCCCGCGGCGGCCGCGTTGCGGACGTGGCGCTGGGCCGCGAACCAGTCGAAGGCGTCGGGGAAGAGAGTGAAGACGTCGATTCGGCGGTCCGGCTTCGCCTCACCGCCGATGGGGCCCTTACCGGAGGGCTCCTCAGTCAAGGATCTCGAGCAGGACCCGCTTGTCGGCGCGGGTCGCCGCCGCCTTCATCACGGTGCGAAGCGCGTTGGCGATCCGGCCGCCGCGGCCGATGACGCGGCCGAGGTCGGCCTCGGCGACGGTCAGCTCGAAGACGACGTCGCCGTCCTCGTCGAACTCCTCGACGACGACCGCGCCGGGGTCCTCGACGAGCGAGGCGGCGAGGAACTCGAGCAGCTCCTTCATCGGGCGCCGGCGCTAGGAGGTGCCGCGGGCTTCGATGCCCTGGGTCCGCAGCAGGCGGGCGACCGTCTCCGAGGGCTGAGCGCCATGCTCGAGCCAGTGCCGGGCGCGATCGGCGTCGACGACGATCAGCGACGGCTCGGTCTGCGGGTTGTACTGGCCGATCGTCTCGATCGTCCGCCCATCGCGCGGCGAGCGCTTGTCGGCGACGACGATCCGCCAAATCGGGTTCTTGCGCGAACCCACCCTTCTAAGTCTGATTCTCACGCTCATGCGGCAGGAGGTTACCGGGCCGTGCCTCCGGCGGGTGGCGCCGAAAAAAATGGGCGCCGAGGAACGCCGGTACCGCAGGTGTCCATTTTTTTCGGTGACAGGACCCGCCGGCACCAGCGGTCAGAGCCCGCGCATGAGCTGCTGCGGATCCGGCATCTTGCCCTCGGCAAGCGACTTCAGCATCTTGCGCATCTGCTCGAACTGCTTGACGAGCCGGTTGACGTGCTGGACCGTCGTTCCCGAGCCGGCGGCGATCCGCTTGCGCCGCGAGCCGTCGATCCGCTCCGGGTGAGCGCGCTCCTCGGCGGTCATCGACAGCACGATCGCCTCGAGCCGGTCGAGCTCGCGCTCGTCGAAGTCGGCGCCCTTGAGCTGCTTCATCGCCTGGCCCATTCCCGGCAGCATCCCCATCACGCTCGTCAGCGGCCCCATCCGCCGCAGCTGCTTCATCTGGCTGAGGAAGTCGTCGAAGGTGAACTGCTGCTTGCGGATCTTGCGCTCGAGCTCGGCGGCGTTCTTGGCATCGACGGTCTCCTCAGCCTTCTCGACGAGCGAGAGGACGTCGCCCATGCCGAGGATGCGGCCGGCCATGCGGTCGGGGTGGAAGCGCTCGAAAGACTCCAGCTGCTCGCCCGTGGACGCAAACAGGATCGGCTTGCCGGTGATCGCCTTGACAGACAGCGCCGCGCCGCCGCGGGCGTCGCCGTCGAGCTTGGTGATGACGACGCCGTCGAACTCGGCCGCCGCGGCGAAGCTCTCGGCGACGTTGACCGCGTCCTGTCCGGTCATCGCGTCGATCACCAGCAGGATGTTGTGGGGCTTGACGCGCTTGCGAATCCGGGCCAGCTCGTCCATCAGCTCCTCATCGACGTGCAGCCGCCCGGCGGTGTCGACGATCAGCACGTCGCGGCTCTCGGCCTTGGCCCGGTCGAGGGCCCAGGCGGCGATCTCGACCGGATCCTCGTCGCTGCCGCGCTCGTAGACCGCCGCCCCGGCCCGCTTGCCGACGCTCACCAGCTGCTCGATCGCCGCCGGGCGGTAGACGTCGCAGGCGGCGAGGGCGACGTCCTTGCCGTCCTTGGCCAGGTGTTTGGCGAGCTTTGCCGCCGCCGTCGTCTTGCCCGATCCCTGCAGCCCGGCCAGCAGGACCACGGTCGGGCCGTTGGCGGCGAAGGCGAGGCCCCGGCCGGAGCCTCCCATCAGCGTCGCCAGCTCGTCGTTGACGATCTTGACCACCTGCTGGCCGGGCTTGATGCTCTCGAGCACGCCGGCGCCCAGGCAGCGCTCCTTCACGCCGGCCACGAACTGCTTGACGACCTTGAAGTTGACGTCGGCCTCGAGCAGGGCGAGGCGGATCTCGCGCATCGCGGCGTCGATGTCGTCCTCGCTCAGCTTGCCGCGCGAGCGGACGTCGGCGAGCGTCGCCTGGAGCTTCTCGCTGAGCAGGTCGAACACGGCGGCTATCGTCGCAGCTCGGCCGCCTGACCGGTCGCGAATCGGCCCCTGGGCCCAGCCGCTGAATCGGTCATCTAGGGGCCGAGCAGGGCTTCGGCGAACTGGCGTGGGTCGAAGGGCTGCAGGTCCTCGAGCTGCTCCCCCACGCCGACCAGCTTGACCGGGATCCCCAGCTCGTCGGCGATCGCCAGAGCGATGCCGCCCTTGGCTGTGCCGTCGAGCTTGGTCAGGACGACGCCGCTGACGTCGACCGTCTCGGCGAAGGCGCGCGCCTGGCGCAGTCCGTTCTGGCCGGTGGTCGCGTCGATCGTTATCAGCGTCTCGTGCGGCGCCCCCGGCAGCTGCTTGGCGATGACGCGGCGGACCTTGCCGAGCTCGTCCATCAGGTTGCCCTGGGTGTGGAGGCGGCCAGCGGTGTCGGCGATGACGACGTCGGCGCCGCGCGAGCGCGCCGCGGCGATCGCGTCGAAGGCCACGGCTCCCGGGTCGCCGCCCGGGGTCGAGCGGACGATCTCGGCGCCGGCGCGGTCGGCCCACTCGCTCAGCTGCTCGACGGCGGCGGCGCGGAAGGTGTCGCCGGCGGCGAGGACGACGGAGAGGCCCAGCTCCTGTTGCAGGTGCCAGGCGATCTTGCCGATCGTCGTCGTCTTGCCGGTGCCGTTGACGCCGCAGACCATGATCACGGCCGGGCGCTCGCGCAGCGAGATCCGCATCCTCTCCTCAGCCACCGACGCAACCTCGCTCAACAGCTCGACCAGCCGCTCGCGCGCCGCGGCGCCGCTGACCTTGCCGGCGGTCACCTCCTGCTCGAGCCGGCCGACCACCTTGGCGGTCGTCGCCGCGCCGACGTCGGCGAGGACCAGCGCCTCCTCGAGGCGCTCCCAGTCGGCGTCTTCGAGGGTCTCGCCGAGGCTGGCGACGATCTCCTCCCCCAGCGCCTTGCGGCTGGCCGAGAGGCCTTCGCGCAGGCGGCTGAAGAAACCCGGCCTGGCGGCTGCCGCGACGTCGTCGGTGGTCGCAGCACCGGCTGTGGCGCCCGCACCCGCGCCGGCCTCGCCGAGATCGAAGACGCCGGTCCAGCTGCGGGTCACGGGGCGCGGTGTGTCATCGCAAGACCTGACCCCGGTGGGGTGGGATCACGCCGCGGCTTCGACGGCGCCGTCGCCATCGTCGTCGTCGGCGAGCTCGGCCTGCTGGGCCGGCGGCAGCCGCTTCGAGACGACCTTGGTGACGCCGTCCTGGCCCATGCTGACGCCGTAGAGGACGTCGGCGGCGTCCATCGTCCGCTTCTGGTGGGTGACGATGACGAACTGGGCGCGGTCGGCGAAGCGGCGGACGAGCTGGAGGAAGCGATCGATGTTGGCATCGTCGAGCGCGGCTTCGACCTCGTCGAGGATGTAGAAGGGGCAGGGGCGGGCGAGGAACACGGCAAAGACGAATGCCAGCGCCACCAGGGACTTCTCGCCGCCGGAGAGCAGCGAGAGGCGCTTCATCGCCTTGCCGGCCGGGGTGACCTCGATCTCGACGCCGAATTGCTCCTCGGGGGCCTCGGACTCCCCCTCCTCGTCGGCCTCCTCGGGCACCTCGCGCAGATTCATCCGCCGCAGGCGGCCGCGGCCGCCGGGGAAGAGGTGCTCGACGAGCTCGCCGAAGTTGGCGGCGGTTGCCTCGAAGGTCTGCTCGAAGGCCTCGTGGATCTTGCGGTCGGTCTCGCGGATCAGCTTCTCGAGCTCGGCCATCGCCGCCTCGACGTCCTCGCGCTCGCTGGTCAGCTCGGCGACGCGCTCGCGCTCGGACTCGTACTCGCGCTCGGCGAGCGGGTTGACCGGGCCGAGCTTGACCCGCCGCTGCTCGACGCGCTCGAGCTTGCGCTCGATCTCCTGACGGCGCTCCTCGCTGAGCTCGGCCTCCGCCGGGGCGAGCTCGCGCTCTAGCTTGGCGGCGATCTCAGCCAGCTCGGCGGCAGCGGCCTCGCGGCGGTCCTGCGAGTGGGCCGAGGCGACCTCGGCCTGGGTCACGGCCTCGGCGGCCGGGCGCAGCTCCGCCTGGATCTGAGCCTCCTCGCGCGAGCAGGCCCGCAGCTGCTCCGCCACCGACTCGCCCGCCTCGCGGTCGGAGTCGGAGCGTCCCTCGAGCTCCTCGATACGGGCGGCGATACGGGCGGCGACCTCGATCAGCGCGACGCGAACCGGCTCGAGATCCGGCAGCACAGCCTCCTCGGTCTTGACACGAGCCGCGAGATCCTCACGGTCGCGCTCGCGCTGCTCGCGGGCGCGCTCGGCGGCCTCGGCGTGGCGACGCTCGGCGGCGAGCTCCGCCTCCAGCCGCACCTTTCGCAGCGCCGACGAGCCACCGCCGTCAGCGGCGGGGTCGCCGCGCTGCTCGGCCAGCCAGGTCAGCTTGTCGGCTTCCTCGGCGGCGCCCGCCAGCTCGCGCTGGGCGTTGCGCAGCAGCGCCGCGACGCGGTCGAGCTCCGTTCGCGTCTCGTCGAGGGCCGCGGTCGTGCGCTCCAGCTCCTGGGTGGCGCGCTGCTCGGTCGTCAGCCGCTGCGCAACCCGTCCCAGCAGCTCCTCGCGCTGGGAGCGCGCCTCGAGCGCCGGGTCGGCGGCTGAACGGGGCAGCCGCCGCAGCTCGCCGCTGGCGCCGTCGAAGCAGGCCCCATCCATCGTCACGGCAACGCCGCTGAAGTCCGGCGGCACGGCAGCGATGTCCTCGACCAGCCAGGCTCCACCGAGCAGTCGTTCGGCGACTTCGCGGGCCTCGGCGTCGATGTCGACGAGCTCCAGCAAGGGGCGGGCATCGGCAACGGGCGGCGAGCCCTGGGCC
Organism: Solirubrobacterales bacterium; assembly: GCA_033856175.1. Taxonomy (GTDB): domain Bacteria; phylum Actinomycetota; class Thermoleophilia; order Solirubrobacterales; family 70-9; genus JAWVFK01. Next base: position 14,361 of record JAWVFK010000021.1, read on the forward strand.
GGCGCCGGGGTGCCGGCACGGCTGCGCAGGATCGCCCGCGAGGCTCCCTCGGCCGAGCCGATCCGCTCGGCGCCCTCGCCGACGCTGTCGACGATCGCCGCCCGCAGGCGCTCGCCGAGGACGGCCGACAGCGCCAGCTCGAGACCGGGAGCCGCCTGGACCGAGGCCGCCAGCGCCCGCGCCCCCTGCTCCTCGGCGGCGGATGCGAGTCGCGCCTCGACCGCCTCCAGCTCGCCGCGCAGCGAGGCGTGAAGCCTCTTCGCCTTCTCGTGCTCGGCGGCGGCACGCTCGCGCGCTTGACGAGCGGCGTCCACCGCCGCCTCGGCGGCGCTCAGCTCCTGCTCCAGCGGCCCGACCGCGGCGGCGAGCTGGTCGCGGCGCGCCTCGGCCTGAGTCAGCTCAGCCCCTGGGCCGGCGTCCGAGCCGCCGGCCTCCAGCGCGGCGATCTCCGCCTCGAGCTCGGCAATCCGCGCCGGCTCGACGGCGTCGAGCTGCTGCTGAGCGAGCGCAGCCAGCTGGCGGCGGCGCTCGGCGAGGCCCGCCTCGAGCTCGGTGCGTCCGCGCTCGAGAGCCTCGGCGCGCAGCCCGACCCGCTCGTGTGCGGTGCGCAGGGCGACGATCCGACGGCCCAGCGCGCCGCGGTCGCGGTCACGCTCGGCGAGCCGCTCCTCGGCGGCCTCGCGGCGAGCCGCCACCTCGCGCAGCCGGGCCTCGATCGCGTCGCGTGTCTCGCGGGCCGCGGTCGCTGCCCTCTCGGCGCCCTTCAAGACGGTGTTCTGGGAATGCAGCTCGGCGGCGATCAGCTCGGCGCGCAGCTCCAGCTCCTCGCGGGTCAGGCGGGCGTGGACCTCGGCGGCCTGGGCCTGCTGCTTGAGCGGCCGCAGGCGCGAGCGCGCCTCGCGCTCGACGTCGTGGGCGCGGTCGAGGTTCTCCCGCGTGCGCTCGAGCTTGAGCTCGGCGCGGCGGCGACGCTTGCGGTGCTTGCCGAGGCCGGCGGCCTCCTCGATCAGCAGCCGGCGGTCGCGCGGCTTCGAGCTGACGATCTCCTCGACGCGCCCCTGGCTGATGACCGAGTGCATCTCGCGGCCGAGGTTGGTGTCGGCGAGGACGTCGACGATGTCGATCAGCCGGCAGCGGGCGCCGTTGAGCCGGTACTCGCCCTCGCCGCCGCGCTCGAGGCGGCGCTTGATCGAGATCTCGCTGAACTCGGTATTGGCGCGGCCCTCCGAGTTGTCGATGACGACCTTGACCTCGGCGTAGCGGCGCGGGCCCTGGCCGCGGCCGCCGGAGAAGATCACGTCCTGCATCTGCTGGCCGCGGACGGCGAGCGGGCTCTGCTCGCCGAGCGCCCAGAGGACGGCGTCGGTGATGTTGGACTTGCCCGAGCCGTTGGGGCCGACGACGACGCTGACGCCCGGCGAGAAGACGAGCTTCGTCCTGTCGGGGAACGACTTAAAGCCCTTCACTGTCAGGGATTTCAGGTACATGCCGGCATCCGTAAGGCTCGCGATCCGGTCGGACGCAACGGCGCTCAGCCCTGCAGCTTCGCCAGCGCCTGCTCGGCCGCGGCCTGCTCGGCGGCCTTCTTGCTGCGCCCGGAGCCGCTGCCGATGACCTCGTCGCCGACGTTGGCCGTGACCTCGAAGCGGCGCTCGTGTGGCGGCCCCGCTTCCTGAGCCACCACGTAGCTTACGCGCGAGCCGCGCTGGGCGAGCCACTCCTGCAGCGCCGACTTGAAGTCCTCGGGCTGGCGGATCCCCAGCTCGATCTCCTCCTCGAAGGCCTCGATGATCGCCGTCGCCGTCGGCTCGTAGCCCTCGTTGAGATAGCAGGCGCCGATCGCCGCCTCGATCACCGAGGCCATCGCCCGCTCGCTCGCAAGCAGGCCCCCGGCCTCGATCCCCGTGCCGCGCTCGTCGGGCTCCATCGCGCGCAGCCGCTCGTCGAGGCCGAGCTCGAAGGCGACCTCGGCGCAAGCGCGGCCGCTGACGGCCTGGTTGAGCACCTTGGTCAGCGGGCCGATGTCCTGGTCGGCCATCCGCCGGAAGAGCTCCGAGGCGATCGCCAGGCCGAGGACGCTGTCGCCGAGGAAGGCGAGGCGGCCATAGGACTTCGTCCGCTCGGTCGTCCAGGAGGCATGGGTGAAGGCCTCCCGCGCCAGCTCGGCGGGAAGCCGCTCGATCATTGCCGCGAGGCTCTGGCTCACTTCGCCGCTGGTGCCCGCTCCAGGACGAAGTCGATCGCGTCGCCCACGGTCTTGATCCGGGCGGCATCCTCTTCGCTGATCGAGATGCCGTAGCCGTCCTCGAGCTCCATCACGAGCTCGTAGAGGTCGAGCGAGTCGGCGTCGAGATCCTCCTTGAAGCGCGTCGACTCGGCGATCTCCGCCGCGTCGACCTCCAACTCCGTCGACAGGTGCAAGCGCACCTTCTCGAAGACATCCTCCCGGCTCATCGAGTCTGTGTATCACGCCCGTCGGGCCGGCGCAGGCCCTGCCGCGTCGCCCCGGCGCGCTCGAGCGCCTCGCCGGTGCGCTCGACGGTGCGCTCACGAACGGCGCGGTCGGCGAGCCTGACCGCGTTGGCGATTCCCTCGGCGCTGGAGCTGCCGTGGGCGACGACGCTGACGCCGCGCAGGCCCAGCAGGATCGCTCCACCGGTCGTGTCGGGAGCGAGCTGGCGGCGCAGCTTGCCGAGCGCCGGCCGCATCAGCAGGCCGCCGGCGAGGCTGAGCGGGTTGGAGCGGGCGGCGTCGCGAACCGCGCCGCCGACGACCTTCGCCGTGCCCTCGAGCAGCTTGAGGGCGATGTTGCCGGTGAAGCCGTCGGTGACGACGACGTCGAACTCGCCGGTCGGCAGGTCGCGGCCCTCGGCGTTGCCGGCGAAGTTGATCCCGCTCGCCGATGCCAGCGCCTGTCCCGCCTCGACGACCTCCGCCGTTCCCTTGCTCTGCTCCTCGCCGACCGACAGCAGGGCGACGCGGGGCCGGGCGACGCCGAGGACCGCCTCGACGAACGAGGACCCGAGATAGGCGAACTGGATCAGGTGCTGGGCGCGAACCTCGACGTTGGCGCCGCAGTCGAGCAGCAGGACCTGCTTCTCCGGCAACGGCAGGACGGCTGCCAGAGCGGGGCGCTGGACCCCCTGCAGCCGCTTGAGCGCGAACAGCGACGCCGTCATCGTCGCCCCCGTCGAGCCAGCGCTCACCAGCGCGTCGGAGCTGCCCTCGGCGACATCGCGGGCGGCGAGGACGACCGAGGCGCTGGGCCGACCGCGCACGGCGGCCACGGGCTCGTCCTCGTTCGTGATCCACTCCTCGGCGGCGCAGACCTCGATTCCCTCGCCGGCCTCGGCGAGCTCGCTCGGCGGCCCGAACAGCCGGATGCGAATGCCGTCGGCAGCGGCGAGGCGCGCTCCGGCGAGAACCTCGGCGTAGCCGCGATCGGCCCCGAACGCGTCGAGGGCCACCGTGGACACCCGGCTACTCCTCGGCGTCGGAGGGGGCCGAGGCCGGCCCGGCCTCGATCTCGTGCCTGATGATCTCACGCCCCGCATAGGTGCCGCAAACCGGGCAGACCCGGTGCGGGATGCGAGGGCTGTGACAGCGTGGACAGGCGTTCAGCGAAGGCACGGGCGCCTTGTGATTGGCCCGCCGCTTGTCCCGCCGAGCCCGAGACTGTCGTTGCTTAGGTACAGCCATAAGGCGGAGATGGTAGGGGAAGGACCACACCGGTGCTCCCCGCGGGTGGCCCGGCAAAGGGGCCCCGCGGCGAGGAGCGCCGACACCGCAGCCGTGGGGGATCGTTGCCGGGACAGGACCCGCGGGCCGCAAGCATGGTCCCTAGCCCGTCAGCCGGCTGCCTATTCCAGCCGCAGCTCGTCCAGCTTTGCCCAGCGCGAGTCCCGCTCGGCCTGATGCGCATGCTGGGCCGGGTCGGCATCGTTGAGCGACTCGCCGCAGACCGGGCAGAGGCCGGCGCAGTCGGGCCGGCAGAGCAGCTTCTGCGGCAGCGCCAGGACGAGCGAGTCGTGGGCCCAGCGACCGAGGTCGAGGTGTCCCTCCTCGACGTAGGGGCTGCGCAGCTCCTCGTCGGCGACCTCCGGCTCCTCGACCTCGCGCGCCTCGACGTCGACGTCGAGCGCGGCCGGGCCGAGACAGCGCACGCAGGGGCCCCGCACGGCGGCCTGGAAGCTCAGCCGCAGCGCGTAGCCGCGCGCCGTTCGCGAGACCTCGAGCCGCGCCGGGGTGTCCTCGACGGCGCGGTAGTCCTGGCCGCCGAGCGAGAGCGAGTCGCCGGGAAGCGGCAGCTCGAGCCGACGCCCCTCGCCATGCTTCAGCGACAACTGAGGCAACTCGACAATAGTGTTCGCTGCCGACCCCGCCACCAAGCTGAGGTTAGCGACCAGGCGACGCCTGCTTGAACGATGAGCCCGCAGTTCCACGAGCATCCAGAGACCTACCTCGAGCGAATCCGCTCCGCGGTGCCGCGCTACGAGGAGCTGCAGGAGGCGGCGATCGCGGCGATCCCCTCAGCGCCGGCGCGCGTGCTGGAGCTGGGCATCGGCACCGGCGAGACGACGCGGCGGCTGCTCGATGCTCACCCGGGCGCCGAAGTCACCGGGCTCGACGCCAGCCCGGAGATGGTCTTCCGCGCCCGTGAGCTCGGCATCGACGTCCAGCTGGCACGGATGGAGGACCCCCTCCCCGACGGCCCCTGGGACCTGGTGATCTGCGTGCTGTCGCTGCACAGCATCGGCGACGCGGCCAAGCGCGACCTCTTCCGCCGCGTCCGCGAGGAGTCGCAGGCGCTGGTGATCGGCGACGTCGTCCGTGCCGAGCCGCAGCTGACGCCGCTGGAGGCCGGGGTCGACTTTCCGAGCACCGCCGAGGAGCTCGCCGAGTGGAGCGACGGCGAGGTCGTCTGGAGCGCGGATGACCTGGCGGTCGTCCGAGCCCTCTACCAGAGCTAGAGGTCTAGACAGCAGGCGACGCGGCGCCCGGCGCTACTCGAACTCGTCGGGCTCGTCTTCGCGGCCGGCGAGGCGGTCGCGGCCGCGCTGCACGGCGGCGAGGAACTTCTGCAGGTTTACCTCGAGCGTGTTGAGGATCTGGTCGGCGTAGTCCTCGGCCTCGAGGCGAATCTCGCGCTCGCGCGAGCGCGCGTCCTCGAGGATCTCCTCGGCGCCGCGCTCGGCCTGCTTCATCACCTCTTCCTCGGAAACGAGGCGCGCCTGCTGGTCGCGGGCGCCCTTGATGATGCGCTCGGCCTCGCGCTTGGCCTCGGCCAGCATCTCCTGGCGCTCCTTGACGATCCAGCGCGCCTGCTTGATCTCCTCGGGGATCGTCGCCCGCATCTGATCGAGGATGTCGTAGATCTCCTCGCGGTCAACTCGCACCTGGTCCGTCAGCGGCACAGGCTTGGAGTTGTGGACGAGGTCGTCCAGCTTGTCGATGAGTACGAGGACGTCCATTAGCAATCGCTAAAAATAAGGGGTGGCCCCTCGAGCGCGAAGATAGTGCGCATTTCGGCGTAGGCGTGCAAGCTCCTGCCCACCACCGTGCGCCGGGACACTACTTGCCCAGGCGCTCGGCGAGCGCCGTGGCGACACCTGCGGGGACGAGATCGCCCACGTCGCCGCCAAAGGTGGCCATCTCCTTGACGCCTGTCGACGAGAGAAAGCTGTAGCTCGGCGAGGCGATGATGTAAACGCTCTCGATCTCCGGGGCGAGCTTGCGGTTGAGCTGATTCATCTCGAACTCGTACTCGAAGTCGGAGATCGCCCGCAGGCCCTTGACGATCGCCTTGGCCGAGTGCTGGCGGACGAATTCGACGAGCAGGATCGAGAAAACCTCAACCTCAACGTTGGCATGACCGTTGGCGGCTACGGCGGCCTCGATGAAGCCGCGGCGCTCCTCGGCCGTGAACAGCGTCGTCTGCTTGCGCAGCGGCTGGTTGACGACGCCGACGACGACGCGGTCGAAGACGTTGGAGGCGCGGCCGATGATGTCGAGATGCCCGTTGGTGACCGGGTCGTAGCTGCCCGGGCAGACGGCGATGCGCTCGCTCACGAGGGGTTGCCGCCGTAGACGGTGACGGCGGTGTCGCCGTAGCGGCGCTCGGTCAGCACCGGCAGGCTGAGGCGGATCGGCTCACGGGCCGCGGACTCGACGATCACGCGAGCGGAGGGCCCCAGGCGGGGCGGTATGAGGGTGGCCAGATCCTGCTCAATGCGGCTGGCGAGTCTATACGGGGGGTCGCAGAAGACGAGGTCGTAGGGACCGGCCTGGGAGTCGTCGCGCAGGAAGCGAAGGGCGTCGCCGCGGACCACCTCGGCGCGACCTTCCAGACCGAGCGTCGCGAGGTTGCGCCGGGCTGCGGCGGTGTCGGTGTCGACGAGGGTGGCCCGCGCGGCGCCGCGCGAGAGCGCCTCGATGCCCAGGGCGCCGGTGCCGCTGTAGAGATCGAGCACGGCGGCGCCAGCGACGTCGCCGAGGATCGAGAAGATCGCCTCGCGGACGCGGTCGGCGGTCGGCCGCAGCCGCCGTCCTCGTGGCGCCCAGAGCCGGCGCCCTCCGAGCTCGCCGGCGACTATCCGCACAGGATCACCATCGACAACTAGGCCGATAGCGGCGCGCGCTCGTCGCCGAAGCGCCGCCTGACGGCCTCGGCCAGCGGGCCCAGCGCGGGCGCCTCGAAAGAGCCGTGCTCGCGGATCAGCGCCAGCGCCTCCTCACGGGCGGCGAGCAGCACCGGCAGGTCGTCGGGAAGGTCGGCGACGCGGAAGCGCGGCAGACCGTGCTGGCGGGTGCCGAGGATCTCGCCCTCGCCGCGCAGCGACAGATCGACCTCGGCGAGCTTGAAGCCGTCGCGCTCGCGGGCGATCGCATCGAGCCGTGGCGAGGCGGCGGCCGCGTCCTCGGCCGGAAAGAGCAGGCAGCGGGAGCTGTGCTCGCCCCTGCCCACCCTGCCGCGGAGCTGGTGCAGCTGGGAGAGGCCGTAGCGCTCGGCGCTCTCGATCACGATCACGGTCGCGTTGGCGACGTCGATGCCGACCTCGATCACGCTCGTCGCCACCAGGACCTGGGTCTCGCCGGCGGCGAAGCGGCCCATCGCCGCCTGCTTGTCGGCCGACCGCATCTGGCCGTGGAGGCAGTCGACGCGGAACTCGCGCAACTCGCCAGCCGCCAGACGGCGCGCCTCCTCGCTCGCCGCCTTCGCCTGCAGCTTGTCGGACTCGGTCACCAGCGGGCAGACGACGAAGGCCTGACGGCCCTCGCGCAGCCGCTCGCGGACGAACTCGTAGGCCGCGGCACGCTGGGGCTCGCGAACGATGCGGGTCTCAACCGCCTGCCGGCCCGCCGGCAGCTCGCGCAGCGTCGTCGTGTCGAGATCGCCGTAGGCGGTCAGCGAGAGCGTCCGCGGGATCGGCGTCGCCGTCATGTGGAGCACGTGCGGCGCTGCGCCCGCGGCGGCCTTGGCGTCGAGCGAGGCCCGCTGGCGGACGCCGAAGCGGTGCTGCTCATCGACCACGGCGACGGCGAGCGAGCGGAACTCGACGCCGCGCTCGATCAGCGCGTGGGTGCCGACGGCGAGGCCGAGGTCGCCGCTGGCGAGGCGGCTCATCCGCTCGCGGCGCTCGGCCAGCGGCGTCGAGCCGGTCAGCAGCGCCACCGGCGGGCCCTGCGGCCCGAGCAGGCGCTCGAGCGTCGCGAAGTGCTGTTCTGCCAGCGTCTCGGTCGGCGCCATCAGGGCGGCCTGGTGACCGGCCTCGGCGGCGCGCAGCATCGCGTAGAGAGCGACGATCGTCTTGCCCGAGCCGACCTCGCCCATCAGCAGCCGCTGCATCGGCCGCTCGCCGGTCAGGTCGGCGTCGATCTTGTCGATCGCGCGGCTCTGGTCCCCCGTAAGCGCAAACGGCAGGCTCTCCAGCCAGCCGCCGACCAACCCGGCCGGCGCCCCCAGCCGGATCGAGCGGCGGCCGTCGTCGCGGTCGCGCCGGCGCATCGCCAGGGCAGCCTGATAGAGGAAGAGCTCCTCGAAGGCGAGCCGCCGCAAGCCGTCGGCGGCCTCGGCGTCGGAGGCGGGAAAGTGCGCAGCGGCGAAGGCGTCGGCGGCGCCGGCGAGGCCGCGCCGCGCCCGCAGCCCGGCGGGCAGCCCCTCGACGGCATCGCCGGCGAGGCCCAGCGCCTGCCAGGCCCACTCGCGCAGCTTCTGCGGCCGCAGCCCCTCCGAGGCCGGGTGGACCGGCACGATGCCCGTGGTGTGCAGCCCGGCCGGGGCGTCGCCGTCAGCGCCGACGAGCTCGTGGGCGGCGACGCGAAAGCCGCGCTTGTCGAGCTTGCCGTTGAGCAGCAGCCTGCTGCCCGGCGCCAGCTTCTCCGCCAGCCAGGCCTGGTTGAACCAGAGCGCCGTCAGCGGCCCTGAGGAGTCGGCGACGGCGGCCTCGACGATCTTCAGACCGCGCCGCCGCGTCGGCCGGACGCGGATGCTGCGCAGCTCGACCTCGATCGTCGCCTCGGCACCGATCGCGAGCTTGGCGACCGGGGTCGTCATGCGGCGGTCGCGATAGCCGTGTGGGACGTGCCAGAGCAGGTCCTCGAGCCGCTCGAGCCCGATCTCGGCCGCGAGCGCGGCGAGCTTCGGTCCGGCGCCGTGGAGCTGGGTGAGCGGCGCGTCTAGGCGGCTGGGCCGCGGCGCGCAGCGCAGCGGCGCCGCGAGCAGGCTGGCGCGGTCCTGCGGGGCGGCCGTGCCGAAGGCGGCCGGGGGATCCGGCGTCGCCGCGACAGGGACCGTCTGCGTCGCGGCCTCCATCCGACCAGGCTACGCGCGGGGCAGGATGAACCCGCCTACGCCGGAACTTCGGCCGAGACGCCGCGGTGGCGGCGCCACATCTCCTCGACCCACCTGAAGCCGGGGCGATCGACGAGCGAGTCGCGCAACTGCTCGATCGGCTCCGCCCAGCTCGGCGGCACCTCGCACTGCAATTCGGGCGGGCGCACCAGCGGGAAGAGGAGCGCCGCCGCCGTCAGGTCGGCGACGCTGAAGCGGTCTCCGACGAGGTAGCCGCTCAGCCCCAGCTCCGACTCGATTCGATCGAGAGCGGCGAGCGTCTTGCGCTGGCCGAGCTCGGCGCCGGTCGCGTCGAGACGCATCGTCCGCTTCATCGCCAGGCGCAGCAGCGGGAACGCCGCGCGGTACGCGGCTCGTGCCGGCAACGGAAAGCCCTGCGCCATCGTCGCGCTCGCCTCGCCTGGGCGGGAGATCTGGTGGAAGAAGAACCAGCGGCGGATGTGAGGGCCCAGCTCGACGTCGAAGTAGCGCTGCAGCTCGAGCGCCAGCTCGCGGTCGATCTCGCTCTCGGGATAAAGCGGCGGCTGGGGCCAGCGCCGTTCGATCGCGTCGATGATCGCGTCGGAGCTGCCGATCGCCTCGCCGTCGAGGACGAGGGCCGGGAACGTCTCACCGCCATAGAGGCGCTTGGCGCGGACGATGTGCATTCCCGGCAGCGTCGACGCCCGGCGGTGCGGGACGCCCTTGTAATCGAGCGCCCAGCGCGCCTTCTCGTTGAAGTGGGAGAAGCGCAGATGCCAGAGGACCGGCAGGCCGTCCCGGTCCGCCTCCGCTCGAGGCTCCGCCGCGGCGTTCATTGTGCCGCCAGCAGCCACCAGTAGTGGGCCTGACCGCCGTCGTGGAGCTCCAGCTCGACGCCCTCGGGCACGTGCGCCGAGAGCTCGGACAGGGCGATCGGTGCGCCCTCGCCGCCGATCACGGTGATGATCTCGGCTGCCTCGGCGAGGCGCTCGACCATCGTCGCGAGCGTCGAGCCGGCGCCGCCCCAGGCGACGATCTCGTCGTCGAGGAAGCCGACGGCATCGCCGCGGACGAAACGGCCCTGGCCGTCGTCTCGCGACGCGGGGGCGATCGCGGCGACGCGGATCAGCCCGAGCGCCTCGTCGAGCCGAGCTTCGTTTTCCTCGCCGTCGAGCTCAGCGTCGAGCTCGACGAGCGCCAGCAGGCCCGCCTGCTGAGAGGTACAGCGGACGAGGCGAGCCGCCTTCTCGGACAGCGTCACCGCGCGCTCGGCGGCCATCACGACGTTGGGGCTGTTGGGCAGGACGAGGACCTCGTCCGCCGGTACCTCGTGGATGCCGGCCAGCAGCTCGTAGGTCGAGGGGTTGAATGTCGGCCCGCCATCGACGACGCGGGCGCCGAGGCTCTCGAAGAGCTCGCGCATGCCGGCGCCCGAGGTCACGGCCAGCACCCCGGTGCGACCGCCCCGCAGCCGCGCCTGCCGCTCGGCGATCTGCTCGCGCATGTCGGCGACGTCGAGCTTCTGGACCTCGCCCGCCCGGTCGAAGAGCCCGACGGCGGCCTCCGGCTCATCGGTGTGGACGTGGACCTTGAGCGTCACGGCATCGCCGACGACGAGCACGGAGTCGCCGAGCTCCTCGAGCTGCGAGACCCAGGCGCGGGCCTCGAGATCGGTGCCGGTGACGATGAAGTTCGTGCAGTAGCGGAAGCGGCTGTCGGCGTGGTGTGGCCGCGTCAGCCGCGCCGGCTCCTGGCGGGCGACCTCGGGCACGGCGGCGCCGTCGCCGCGCAGGCCAGCGACGAGGCCGGAGATGATCAGGACGAGGCCGTGGGCGCCGGCATCGACGACACCAGCATCGGCGAGCACCGGCAGCTGGTCGGGAGTGCGCTCGACGGCGCGCTGGCCGGCTTCGATCGCCCGCTCGAGGACCTCGGCGAGCAGCGCATCCTGCTCCTCAGGCGTCGTCTCGGGGCCAAGGCGCTGGGTGTCCATGTGCGCGAGCTGCTGGGAGATCGAGTGGGCCATCTCACGAAAGACCGTCAGCATCGTCCCCTCGGCGGGGTCGCGCACGGAGGCGTAGGCGGCATCGGCGGCACGGGCAAAGGAGGCGGCGACGAGGACCGGGTCGACGAGCTCTCCCGGCCGCGAGGCCAGCTCCTCGGCGGCGCCGCGGACGATCTGGCTGAGGATCACGCCGGAGTTGCCGCGGGCGCCCATCAGCGCGGCGCGGGCGACCGCCTGAACGAGCGTGTCGCGGCCGATCTCGTCGACCATCTGACCGTTGAGGCGGTCGAGCTCGTCCATCACGGCGCGCATCGTCATCGCCATGTTGTCGCCGGTGTCGCCGTCGGCGACCGGGAAGACGTTGAGGTCGTTGACCTCGACCCGTCGCGATTCCAGATGCGCGTAGGCGGCCGCGACGACGCGGCGAAAGCGCTCTATGGAGGGATCGGCCATGCGGCCCGAGGCCTAGGCGGCCTTGGTGACCTTGTTCGCCTTGAGGCAGCGGGTGCAGACGTAGACGCGAAGCTTGTTGCCGCTGGGCTCGGCGATCCGCACCTTCTGCAGGTTCGGGTTGAAGCGCCGGCGGGTCGCGACCATCGAGTGGCTGCGCGAGTTGCCGAACGCCGGACCCTTGCCGCAGCTGTGACAGACCTTGCTCATGAGACGCGGGATGGTAGCGGCATCAGCCGAGCGCCTCGCTCAGCAGGTACATCCGCATCGCCGTCACCGCCGCGTTGCGCCCCTGGTCGCGCCTGTCGCCGCCGGAGCGCTCGAGCGCCTGCTCCATCGTCTCGCAGGTGAGGACGCCGAAGGCGCAGGGGACCGAGCTCTCGAGCGCCACCTGGCCGATGCCCCGTGCCGTCTCGCTGCAGACGTGGTCGTAGTGGTCGGTTTCGCCGCGGATGACGGCTCCAAGACAGGCGACGGCGGCGAAGCGGCCCGAGGAGACGCAGAGCTTGGCCGCCAGCGGCAACTCGTAGGCGCCGGGTACCCGGAAGACGTGGACCCGCGAGGGCTCCACCCCACCCTGCGCGAACCCGGCCTGGGCGCCGGCGACGAGGCGGTCGGCCAGCTCGGTGTAGAACTCGGCGACGCAGACCGCGAAGTCGCGCGAGCCGAGCAGATCGAGCTCGCCCTGGCTGAAGGCCTCGCCGATCGCGCCGCCCGACGGCTCAGCCACCGGGCTTGTCGTCCGTCTCGGCGCCGTCGCCTCCCTCGGCTCCCTCGGCGTCGTCGACCTGCTCCTTGTGGATCATCTCCTCGTCGAGCGCCAGCCCCTGGTGGTGGATCGTGTGGCCGAGGCGATCGCGCTTGGTCCGCAGGTAGTCCTCGTTGTGCGGGTTCGGCACCGACTCGATCGGGATCTGGGCGCTGACCGAGAGGCCGTAGCCCTCGAGGCCGATGATCTTCTTCGGGTTGTTGGTGAGGATGCGAATCGACGTCAGCCCGAGGTCTCGAAGGATCTGGGCGCCGATGCCGTAGTCGCGCAGGTCGGCGGGCAGGCCGAGCTTGAGGTTCGCCTCGACGGTGTCGAGGCCGTCCTCCTGCAGCCTGTAGGCACGCAGCTTGTTGAGCAGGCCGATGCCCCTGCCCTCCTGGGAGAGGTAGAGCAGGACGCCCTTGCCCTCCTGCTCGATCGCCGCCAGCGCCGAGGCTAGCTGGTCGCCGCAGTCGCAGCGCAGCGAGTGGAAGACGTCGCCGGTCAGGCACTCGCTGTGGACACGGACGAGAACGTCAGGCTCGCCCTCGACGGCGCCCTTGACCATCGCCACATGGTGTTTCTCGTCGACCAGCGAGCGGTAGCCGACGGCGGTGAACTCCCCGAAGGCGGTCGGCAGCTTGGTCGCGACGATCCGCTCGACGAGCTTCTCGGTCCGGCGGCGGTAGGCGATGAGCGCCGCGACGGTGACCATCTTGAGGCCGTGGCGCTCGCAGTAGCCGGCGAGGTCCGGGACACGCGCCATCGTGCCGTCGTCGTTGACGATCTCGCAGATGACGCCGGCCGGGATCAGGCCGGCGAGGCGGGCGAAGTCGACGCTGGCCTCGGTGTGGCCGGTGCGCTCGAGCACGCCGCCCTCCTTGGCCTTCAGCGGCAGCAGATGCCCGGGAACGACGAGGTCCTCGGGCTGGGAGTGCGGGTCGACGGCGACCTGGATCGTGTGGGCGCGGTCCTCGGCGGAGATACCGGTGCTGATCCCGTGACGCGCGTCGACGGTCAGCGTGAAGGCCGTCTGCAGCGGTGCCTCGTTCTTGGCTGCCATCAGCCGCAGGCCCAGCTGCTCGCAGCGCTCGGGGGTCAGGGCGAGGCAGATCAGACCGCGCCCATGCATCGCCATGAAGTTGACGTTCTCGGGCGTTGCGAACTGCGCCGCCATGACGAGGTCGCCCTCGTTCTCGCGGTCCTCGTCGTCGCAGACGACGATCATGCGGCCGCGGCGTATCTCGTCGATCGCCTCCTCGACGGTCGCGAACGGGCTCGCTTTCTTTGCCTCAGACATCTTCGCCCTCGCCCTGATTCTGGCTGATCAGCCGCCGGACGTACTTCGCCAGCACGTCGCACTCGATACTGACGCGCTGCCCGGGCTCCAGCCCCCCGAGCGTCGTTCGCTCGAGTGTCTCGGGGATCAGCGAGACCTCGAAGGAGTCCGCAGCCAGCGCCGAGACGGTCAGGCTGACGCCGTCGACGGCGATCGAGCCGCGTTCGACGACGAGCTCGAGCAGCTCGGCCGGCGCCGCAACGCTGAGGCGGCGGGCGAAGCCATCGCCGCTAAGCGCCAGGACCTCGCCCGTGCCGTCGACATGGCCCTGGACGACGTGGCCGCCGAGGCGATCGCTGGCTCGCAGCGCCAGCTCGAGGTTGACGCGGTCGCCGGCGCCGAGCGCGCCGAGCGCGGTCAGCGACAGGGTCTGGTTCATCGCCTCGGCGCTGAAGCCGTCCTCGGCGACCTCGGCGGCGGTGAGGCAGACGCCGTTGACGGCCACCGAGTCGCCGGGCTCGATCTGCCCGGCGAGGCCGGTCGTGAGGCGCAGGCGAGCGCCGTCGCCACCGGCCTCGACCGCGGCCAGCTCACCGACGTCGGCGATCAGACCGGTGAACATCGCTGCAGCCCTCTCACCACTCTCGCAGGCGGGCGTCGATCAACAGGTCGGCGCCGACCCGGCGGGCGTCGAAGGAGAGCGCCCGCTGCGCCTCGCTGATCTGAGCTGTGCCCTGGGCGAAATCGGGACTGCGGCCACCGCTGCCAATCACGCCGCCGATGATGATCGGCGCCAGGAAGAAGCGCAGCTCGTCGACCTCGCCGGCGGCGAGCAGCGCACCGGCGAGCGTCGGGCCACCCTCGAGCAGGACGCTCTGGATGCCGCGGCGGCCGAGCTCTGCCAGCGCCGCGGCAGCGCGGTCCTGCTGCGTCTCCCCAGCGACGACGATTACCTCGGCTCCGGCCTCGGTCAGGGCGGCCGTCTGCGCCGGGACAGCCGATGCCGCCGCGATCACGAGCAGCGGCGCCTGGTCGACCGTGGCGACCAGCTTTGAGCCCAGCGGCAGCCTCGCCTCCGAGTCGAAGACGACTCGGGCTGGCTGGCGGGTGGGCGCCGCGGCCGGCTCGACATCGCGCGCGGTCAGCAGCGGGTCGTCGGCGAGCACGGTGCCGATACCGACTGCGACGGCGTCCATCTGCGCCCGCCAGGCGTGGACCAGGGCGCGGCTATCGGGCCCCGATATCCACTTCGAGTCGCCCTCCGCCGTCGCCATCCGGCCGTCGAGCGAGAGCGCGGCCTTGAAGACGACCAGCGGCCTGCCGGTTCGCGCTCGCTTGCGGAAGTCCTGAATTAGCAGCCGCGCCGCCGTCGCCTCCGCGCCATCGGCGAAGGCAACCTCGACGCCGCCGTCGCGGAGCATTCCCGGCCCTCTGCCGGCGGCCTTCTCACTCGGGTCGTCGCAGCCGATCACGACCCTGGCGATGCCGGCCGCGAGGATCGCCTCGGCGCAGGGCGGCTGACGGCCGCTGTGGGCGCAGGGCTCGAGCGTCGCGTAGAGGGTCGCTCCGGCGGGGTCCTCGCCACGTTCGCGGCAGTCGGCGATTGCCGCGGTCTCGGCGTGGAGACCGCCGAGCTCGGCGTGGAAGCCCTCGCCGATCATCTCGCCGTCACGGACCAGTACAGCTCCGACCAGCGGGTTCGGGCTGACCCGCCCGCGCCCGCCCTCGGCGAGCTCGAGCGCGCGCCGCAGATGCGCGGCATCCTGCGCTGTCGCTCCGGGGGCCATGGCCGTCATCGGCGGATTGTCCCAGCGCCCGCCGGAGAAGACTCAGCAGCGGCCGAAGACGGTGAAGTACTTGCCGCCCGCCAGGCGCTCGAAGCCGGCCGGCGGAACCTCGGTCAGGGCCGAGGTGTCGGCGTCGAAGCCGAGCAGGTCCATCGCCCGCCGGCCGTGGACGTAGACGGCGAGGCCCCGGCTCGCCCTCGCCCTCGCAGCGGGATCGTTGCGGGAGACGACCGTGGCTTCGCCCGCATCCAGCAGCAGGCGGACGTCGGGGACGAGCTTGTGGGTCGGCGTCGAGACTGGACCGCAGCCGGCGGCGCGGCGGCGCCGGACCTCGCCGGAGCTAAGCACGGTGGCGAGGCTGTCGTGCGAGTCGGTCCTGAAGGCGAGCTCGTCGCTGAAGCTTGTGAAGCGCAGCGTGTTGGCGAATGTGAAGGCGAGGACGCCGGCCGCCGTCAGCGCGGCGGCGGCGGCCCAGACGGTGCGGATTCGCGAGCCGCGGCGGAGGACGGTGAAGCCCGCGACGGCGAAGCCGGCGAAGAGACAGGCGCCGACGGCGGCGAGGACGAGGTAGCGGTCGATGACGGCGAGGCCGCCGGCGCCGATGACGGCGAAGGTGCCGAGGCCGGCGAGCAGGATCAGCAGCGGCATCGCTGCGCGGCGGGGCACGAGCCAGACCGCCAGCAGCAGGCCGGCCAGGGCGGCGGCTATCACGGGGGGCTTGATCAGCTCGCCGAGGAAGGTGTAGGCGGCCCCCGGCAGCTCGGCCGGCGGGCGGCTCCTTGCCAGCTCGCCGACGGTTTGGGTGGTTGCGTGGAAGCTGAAGAGGGGGTCGCCGGTGGCCAGCCAGTCGAAGGCCAGCCAGATGGCCGGGGCCGCCAGGGCCCAGAGAACCCACCGCGCTTGCAGCTGCCGCGGCGCCGGCGCCGCCAGCCAGATCAGGTAGAGAACGGCGAGGCCCCAGGCTTCGGGGCGAAGGAGGCCGGCGGCGGTCAGGAGGAGCCAGACGGGGGTTCCTCGGCGGGGGTGGGCGTGCTCGAGGGCTGCGGCCCAGACCAGGGCGGCGGCATAGGGGATGTCGATGTAGCCGCGGATCGCGAGGTTGGCGAAGTCGAAGCGGCTGAACAGGATCAGCGCCGAGGCGAGGCCGACCAGCGGCGTGAAGGCGAGCCGGCAGAGGCGGTAGACGCCGGCGATCAGGGCAGCGTAGGAGGCCAGGATCAGGAACTCGAGGATGCGGCCGGCGCCGTCGCCGAAGGGGCTCAGGAGGACGCCGACCGCGATTCCGAGGGGATGCTCGGTGGGCGCCCGGTAGGCGTCGAAGCTGGGCGCGTGCAGGTGCGCGATCTCATTGCCCCAGACGAGGGAGTAGACCGAGTCGTAGGTCGGGAAGCTCGGGTAGATCGCGAATCCGGCCAGCAGCGCGACGACTAGCGCCAACAGGCCGATTCGCTCCCACGTGCGTGCGGGCGCGACTCTCACGGCGCGGCATCTTCGCAGCCGGGGCGCCGCATCCACCGCTCCGACCGCCCTAGCCGCGGCTACCATCGCTGCGGCAATGAAGCTGATCATCCAGATCCCGTG
>JAWVFK010000022.1:0-70819 GCA_033856175.1 Solirubrobacterales bacterium
CGGCATCCGGCGCTGGCTGTCGAGCGAGATCCCTCGACTCCGGCTTCGTCCCCGCGCGGAATGACAGTGGCGCGGCGAACCCCTGCGACCCCTACGTCTGCCTCGACCCAGCTATCGGCCGCCTCACAGATGACCAGCAGGGAAAGATCGAGGCAGGCGACGGCAACGTCAAGCGGACCTTCGCGATCGCGATCCTCTCGGTCAACCAGAAGGTTGCCACCTACCCGATCTCCTTCGAGCCCAGGCCGAGCTTCACACCTGAGGCGCCACCGCCACCTCCGCCCCCAAACGGTCCGCCGCCGCCCCCACCACCGCCACCACCACCAAACGGCCAGCTGCCACAGATCAACCTGCCGACTCCGCCGGTGCCGCCGAGCGTGCCGTTGGACGCCGGTCTGGTGCCGCCGCCACCCCCGGCCGTGCCACCCCCGCCTGGCTCCTCGACGGTGACTCCCCTGAACCTCTTCCTCAACGGACCGGGCCTCAACATCGCACCGCAGTCGACCGTAGTCCCCCCACCGGCGCCGCCGATCCAGCCCGCTCCCCCGGGTGGCGCCCGCAAGGAGGCAAGGCAGAAGCAGGCGGCTACGCAGGACTCCGGTGCCGGCACCGACGAAAGCGTCTCGCAGGAGAAGTCCGACGGCGGCGACATGGCCAACGCTCCGATGGCGCCTCAGGGAGCGCCGATGACCAGGCACCAGCCTGAGTCGAATGCGGCGACTCGCCGCGACCGCGTCGCTCCGAGCCAGTCCTTCACGCCGCTGGTCCGCCACGGTCAGCCATCAGCTTGGGTCCAGGACCTCGAATGGGGTGGAGGAATGACCCTGATGGCCCTCGTCCTCGCTTTCGGTTGGATCACCGTCCGCCCGACGCCCCGCCGCCGCGAGCCCGAGCTGCCGGCGCCGGCTCACGCTCGCATCAGGCGAGGCAGGTAGCCGGCCGAAGCTCAGTCCTCGAGGATGCCCGGCGGCGCGACCTCGGGCTTGCGCTTGAAGAAGTCCGGATAGGCGAGGTTGGC
Source organism: Solirubrobacterales bacterium (assembly GCA_033856175.1). Classification (GTDB taxonomy): domain Bacteria; phylum Actinomycetota; class Thermoleophilia; order Solirubrobacterales; family 70-9; genus JAWVFK01. The sequence continues at coordinate 1,019 of JAWVFK010000022.1, forward strand.
GACCACCATCAGGACGATGCCGACGACTATCAGGCCGACGCCGATCGCGACCGGCGTGCCGATGCCGGCGATGCCTCCGGTGTAATTGATCTCGATGCTCGTCGTGTTGTAATCGGCGAAGGCCTTGATGAAGATGCCGGTCAGCATCAGCCCACCGAGCAGCGGCGCCAGGCCGACGAAGACGAAGTTGCGGACGCTCTTGAGCAGCTCGCGCCGGTAGTAGAGGACGCAGGCAAACCCGGTCAGCCCGTAGTAGAAGGTGATCAGGAAGCCGAGGCCTGTGATCGAGTCGGAGAGGACGTTGGTGCTGACGTTGAGGATGAACAGCGTCCAGACCAGGGAAGCCGCGCCCATCGCCAGCGTCGAGAAGTCGGGCGTCAGGAAGCGCTTGTGGATTCGCCCGAACGCTTTGGGAATCGATCTGAAGCGCGCCATCGAGAGCGTCGTTCGCGCCGTCGGCAGGATCGTCGTCTGCGTCGAGGCTGCCGCCGAGGTCAGCACGGCGATGATCAACAGCTTGTCGAGCGGTGAGCCGAAAACATCGCCGCCGATCGCGCTGAGAACGTCGTCGGAGTTCTCAGTCAGGAAGCCGGGCCCGTGGAACGCCTGCGCCGCCGTGGCGACGATGACGTAGATCAGCACGAGGCAGATCGTGCTCATGATCGCCGCCTTGCCCGGACCGGAGTCGGCGTTCTCGGACTCCTCGTTGACGACGACGCCGCTGTCCCAGCCCCAGTAGATGAAGACGCCCAGCAGGACGCCGTCGATCAGCGCTGTGAACCCGCCCGGCAGGCCGAACGGCGAGAACCAGTTGAGGGCCGGATGGACCGAGCCCGCCGGGCCGGAGACGTAGACCTTGACCAGGGCGACGACGGCGAACACGCTCAGCGCCAGGATCTCCATCGCCAGCAGGTAGAACTGGGTCCGCGCCGACAGCTCGATTCCGCGCCAGCAGATCCAGGTCATTAGCGCGATCCAGAGCGCGGCGACGATGCTGATGTCGAGCTGGTTGGCGGCGGCGGCGTCGAGCCCGAACAGCAGGAACGTGTAGACGCCGGCGATGTAGGCGAGCGTCGCCATGACGACGACGTCGGCGGCGACGATGACCCAGCCGGTGACCCAGCCGAGGCGCGGACCAAGCCCGCGCGTCACCCAGATGAAGCTGGTGCCGCAGTCGGGGTCGGCCCTGTTCATGTAGTTGTAGGCCGCGGCGATCAGCAGCATCGGGATGAACGACACGATCATCACGGCGGGGGCGTGGAAGCCCATTCCGGCGACCGCGGTGACGAAGCCGAGCGTCGCCGCGAGGCTGTAGCCGGGCGCCGTCGAAGCGACGCCGATGACGACGTTCGAGATGTAGCCGAGGGCGCCGGTCTTGAGGCCCTTGGCGCCTGGGGCGGAGTCCTCCACACCGCCGGTCGGGCCTGGAATCCGAGAGGCGATCGATCCGCTTTCCATCCCTCTGCTCCCTCCGTTCGCATTCGGTCTTGCCGGTCCAGCGAGGCTATGCCCCCGCTCGGGCGGAAGCAAGGGCTCTCGGCGCAAATACATGCCTCCTTGCAGGCAGAAACGCGCAACATTCGTCGCCTGGAGGGCGATTCGCTTGCGGCGGCGAGGCGGCGGAGCTAGTTTCTATCTGTGGACCGCAACGACGCTGCGGGCGTCAGTGACCTTCAGGAGCTTGCGCGGCGCCACCTCTGGATGCACTTCACGCGCCAGGGCGCCTACGGCGACGGCGAGATCCCGATCATCGTCCGCGGCGAGGGCTGCTACGTCTTCGACCAGCACGGCAAGCGCTATCTCGACGGCCTCTCGGCGCTCTTCTGCGTCAACGCCGGCCACGGACGGGCCGAGCTCGGCGACGCCGCCGCGGCCCAGGTCCGCGAGCTCGACTTCTACACCGTCTGGAGCTACGCGCATCCGCGCGCGATCGAGCTGGCGGCGCGGATCGCCTCGCTCGCTCCTGGCGACCTCAACCGGGTCTTCTTCACCTCCGGCGGCTCCGAGGCGGTCGAGTCGGCGCTGAAGCTGGCGCGCAACCACCACCGCCTTCGCGGCAACGGCCAGAAGATCAAGGTCATCGCCCGCGAGATCGCCTACCACGGCACCTCGCTCGGAGCGCTCTCGGCGACCGGCATCCCGAGCCTGCGGGCGCCGTTCGAGCCGCTGACCCCGGGCGGCTGCCACGTCGCCAACACCAACAGCTACCACTGGCCCGCCGACCGCGATCCGCTCTGGGCGGCCGAGGCGATCGAGGAGCGGATCGTCTTCGAGGGCCCGGAAACCGTCGGCGCCGTCATCCTCGAGCCGGTGCAGAACGCCGGCGGCTGCTTCACGCCGCAGGAGGGCTACTTCCAGCGGGTGCGAGAGATCTGCGACCGCCACGACGTCCTGCTGATCTCCGACGAGGTGATCTGCTCCTGGGGCCGCATCGGCCATTACTTCGGCTGCGAGCGCTACGGCTACCTCCCCGATGTGATCACGACCGCCAAGGGCCTGACCTCGGCCTACGCGCCGATGGGGGCGATGATCGTCTCCGACCGGATCGCCGACCCCTTCATGGAGGGCAACGCGATGTTTGCCCACGGCTTCACCTTCGCCGGCCACCCGGTCGCTGCCGCGGTCGCCCTCGCCAACCTCGACGTCTTCGAGCGCGAGGACCTCTGCGGCCACGTCCGCGCCAAGGAGGGCGAGTTCCGCGCCGCGCTCGAGCGCCTGCGCGACCTGCCGATCGTCGGCGACGTCCGCGGCGCCGGCTTCTTCATGGCGGTCGAGCTGGTCAAGGACCGCGAGACGAGGGAAGGCTTCGACGACGAGGAGTCCGAGTGGCTGCTGCGCGGCTTCCTCTCCGGCGAGCTTTTCAAGCGCGGGCTGATCTGTCGCGCCGACGACCGCGGCGACCCCGTGATCCAGCTGGCGCCGCCACTGGTCGCGGACACGGAGCAGTTCGAGGAGATCGAGACGATCCTGCGAGGGGTCCTGACCGACGCTTGGGAGCAGCTCCAAGAGCGGTCGGCATGAGCCGGGGGGCCGGCGCATGAACGTCGTCCTGCTCGGCGCCGGGGGGACGATTGCGCCGGCGCTCGTTCACGACCTCGCCGCCTCCGAGGAGGTCTCCGACCTGCTGCTGCTGGACCTCGACGGCGAGCGTGCCGCCGCTGTGGCCGATGCCCACGGGCAGGGCCGGGCGCGGGCCAGCGCCGCCGACGCGCGCAGCGGCCTCGCCGGCGTCATCGAGGGCGCCGATGTCCTCGTCAACGCCGCCAGCTACCGCGTCAACCTCGAGGCGATGCGCGCCTGCCTCGCCGCCGGCGTCCACTACATCGATCTGGGCGGCCTCTACCGGATGACGGGGCGCCAGCTCGAGCTGCACTCCGACTTCGAGCGCGCCGGGCTGCTGGCCCTGCTCGGCATCGGCTCGAGCCCCGGCAAGACGAATCTGATGGCCGCCAAGGCGCTGCGTGAGCTGGGGGCGGAGGCGGCCGCCGGGCGCCTCGATCTGCCCGGCGGCGTTGACTCGATCGACGTCAGCGCTGCCGGCCGCGACCTCGACCCGCCGCAGGGCTTCGCAATTCCATACGCGCTGCAGACGCTGATCGATGAGCTGACGCTGGCGCCGGTCGTCCTGCGCGACGGCAGGCCCGTCGAGCTCGAGCCGCTGCGCGCCGGCGGCCGCGTCGACTTCGGTGAGCCGATCGGCGAGGCGGAGACGATCCACACGCTGCACTCCGAGCTGCGCACATTCGGCGACAGCTTCGGCTGCCGCGAGGCGAGCTTCCGGCTTTCGCTGCCGCCACCGCTGCTCGAGCGGCTGCGGTCGCTGGCCGGCGCCGATGCCGACGAGATCGCCGCGGCCGCCCGCGAGGCTTCGCCGCCGTCGGCCAAGACCGTCTCGGTGCACCTCGTCGAGGTCTCGGCGGGCGGCGCGAGCGCCACGATGCGAGCGGTCACCGAGCCGCTGGCCGGCTGGGGGCTGGGCGGGGGCGTCGTCTCGACCGCCGCACCGGCCGCCGCCGCGGTCCGGCTCCTCGCTCGAGGCCGCATAGCCGCCCGCGGAGCGCTGCCACCCGAGCGCTGCCTGGACCCGGACGAGGTCTTCGCCGAGCTCGAGGCTCGCGGCGTCAGCTTCGAGCTTCGGCGGGGTGAGTCGACGGCGGCTTCGGTTGCGACGCTCGAAGGGACACGACGATGAAGGTCGGCGTGCCGCGCGAGATCAAGGAGGACGAGTACCGCGTCGCGCTGACCCCGGCCGGAGCGAGGGAGCTGGGCGACCGTGGCCACACCGTCCTGATCGAGCGCGGCGCGGGGGAGGGCAGCGCCATCGCCGACGCCGACTACGAGGCGCAGGGAGCCCGGATCGTCGCCGACGCCGGCGCCGTGTTCGCCGAGGCGGAGATGGTCCTCAAGGTCAAGGAGCCCCAGGACTCCGAGGTCGCGCTGCTGCGGGCTGGCCAGACGCTCTTCACCTTCCTGCACCTGGCGCCGGCGCCCGAGCTGACCGAGGCGCTCCGCGCCAGCGGCGCCGTCTGCGTCGCCTACGAGACCGTCGAGGATGCCCACGGCAGACTGCCTTTGCTGGCGCCGATGAGCGAGATCGCCGGCAAGATCGCCACCCAGGCCGGCGCCTTCATGCTCGAGAAGCCGCTCGGCGGGCGCGGCATCCTCCTCGGCGGCGTCCCCGGCGTCGCCGCGGCGACGGTGATGATCGTCGGTGGCGGCGTCGTCGGCCTCAACGCCGCCTTCATCGCGATCGGGATGGAGGCCGACGTCTTCGTCTTCGACCGCTCGATCAACCGCCTGCGCGAGCTCGATATCGCCCTCGGCGGGCGCTGCTCGACGGTCTACAGCTCGACCCTCGCGGTCGAGGAGATGCTGCCTCGCGCCGACCTCGTCATCGGCGCCGTCCTCGTCCACGGCGCCCGGGCGCCAAACATCGTCCGTCGCGAGCAGCTGGGCCTGATGAAGCGCGGCTCGGTCCTCGTCGACGTCGCGATCGACCAGGGCGGCTGCTTCGAGACATCGCGGCCGACGACGCATCACGACCCGACCTTCGAGGTCGACGGGATCATCCACTACTGCGTCACCAACATGCCCGGGGCGGTGCCGATCACCTCGACCTACGCGCTGACCAACGCCACGCTTCCCTATGTCCTGGCACTGGCCGAGCACGGCGTCGCCGGGGCGATCGCCGGCGATCCGGGCCTGCGGCTCGGCGTCAACGTCGCCGCCGGCAGTGTCACTCACGCGGCCGTCGCCGAGAGCGTCGGCGTAGCCTGCACCCCGGTCGAGGAAGCGCTGCGTGACGCGGCGCCCGCCGGGTAGTCCTGGGTAAGCGAGAGAGGAGTGCGATGACCGCGACGACGACAAGGCTCCGCAACTTCATCGACGGCGAGTGGGCCGAGCCTGCCGAGGGCAAGACCGAGCCCGTGCTCAACCCGGCGACCGGCGAGCCGATGGCCGAGGCGCCGCTGTCGAGCGCCGAGGATGTCGATCGCGCCGTCGCCGCGGCCAAGCGCGCCTTCGACGGCTGGGCGACTACGACGCCGGGCGAGCGCGCCCTGGCGCTGCTGAAGCTCGCCGACGCGATCGAGGAGAACGCCGACGAGCTGGCCGACCTCGAGGCGGCGAATGCCGGCAAGCCGCGCCAGGCGTTCGCCGACGACGAGATCCCCTTCATGGTCGACAACCTGCGCTTCTTCGCCGGCGCGTCGCGCTGCCTCGAGGGTCGGGCAGCCGGCGAGTACGTCGAGGGCCACACGTCGATCATCCGCCGCGAGCCGGTCGGCGTCGTCGGTCAGATCGCCCCCTGGAACTACCCGCTGATGATGGCGATCTGGAAGATCGGCCCGGCGCTCGGCGCCGGCAACACGGTCGTCCTCAAGCCGGCCGAGACGACTCCGGTCACGACGCTGAAGCTCGCCGAGCTGGCGGCGGAGATCTTTCCCAAGGGCGTCCTCAACGTGATCGCCGGCCACGGCGATCCGGCGGGCTCGAGCCTCGTCACCCATCCCGATGTCGAGATGGTCTCGCTGACCGGCTCGCCCGAGACCGGCAAGTGGATCGCCAAGGCCGCCGCCGACAGTCTCAAGCGCGTCCACCTCGAGCTCGGCGGCAAGGCGCCCGTGGTCGTCTTCGACGACGTCGAGATGGAGACAGCGCTGGAGACGATCGCCGGCACCGGCTATTACAACGCCGGCCAGGACTGCACCGCGGCGACGCGGGTCCTCGCCGGGGCCGGCGTCTACGACGACGTCGTCTCCGGGCTGGCCGAGGAAGCGAAGGGATACGTGATCGGCGACACGATGGCCAGCGACACGACGCTCGGACCGCTGAACTCCGAGCGGCAGCGCGAGCGCGTCGAGGGGCTGATCGAGCGCGGCCCCGATCGTGCCGAGATCGTCACCGGCGGCAAGCGCCCCGATCGCGCCGGCTTCTACCTCGAGCCGACGGTGATCGCCGGCCTCGAGCAGGACGACGAGATGATCCAGAACGAGATCTTCGGCCCGGTCATCACCGTCCAGCGCTTCGACGACGAGGCGAAGGCAATCGAGTGGGCGAACGGGACCCGCTACGGGCTGGCGTCATCGGTCTGGACGCGCGACGTTGGCCGGGCGATGCGAGTCGCCAACGCCCTGCGCTTTGGCTGCGTCTGGATCAACGACCACATCCCGCTGGCCTCGGAGATGCCGCACGGCGGCTACAAGCAGTCCGGCTACGGCAAGGACCTGTCGATGTATGCGCTCGAGGACTACACGCAGGTCAAGCACGTCATGGTCGATCTGGGCTGAGGCCCAGAGGCGCGGCTAGAAGCCGCTGTAGTGCCGGACCTGGAAGCCGCTGTTCGAACGCGACCTCGCCGTCCAGCTGGGCCCGGTCTTGGCGCCCGTCGGCCCCGCCGGCGCCGAGGTGTCCCAGCGCAGGCCGGCGATGTAGGCGTAGACGTGGCCCGAGTTGGCGTAGAGCGTGACCCAGGCGCCCTTGCCCTTGCCGCCCTGGTGGGCGAGCTGGCCGGAGTCCATCGGCCGGTCCGGCTTGAGCAGCCCGGCGGCGTGAAGCGCGTAGCTGACGGCGCCCGAGCAGTCGTAGCCGTGGTCCCTCCAGCTGCCGTGGCCGCCGCCCCAGACGTAGGGCTTGTTGCGGATCTGGTTGGCGGCCTTGATCGCCTTGGCGATCCTCGCCGGCGCCTGGCAGGGAATGCTGGCGCGACCCTCCTTGTCGATCACGGCCTTCTTGCCCGGCGTGCAGCCGGCGGTCGCCGTGCCGCTGCCAGCGGTGGTGCCGCTGCTGGCGCCCACCCCGCCGCTGTCGGTGGCGAGGGCGGTCGAGGCCCAGCTCAGCGCCAGCGTCGCGACGACGGCTGCGCTGAGCGCGAGCCTGTCTCGGCGCGCGCGGATCGGCGAAGGTCTCATTCGGGTCATCGGCGCCTAGAGCCCCTTGGGATGACGGATCGAGTACGGGCCGTTGGTCTTGGTGAAGATGTCCTTGGTGGTCCAGCGCGGGCCGTTGCCGCCGGTTCCGGAGGTGTCCATCCGCAGCCCGGCGACGACGATGTAGGTGTGGCCGCCGTTGGCCATCACGGTGATCCAGTCGCCCCGGCCCGACTCGCTCTTCCAGTTGCTCGCCAGCTCGCCTGAGGTCATCGGCCGCTTGATCAGGCCCTTGTAGCCGGCCGCCTCACCCTTGGACCCGCCGTGGAGGAGCCAGCTGACCGTGCCCGAGCAGTCGTAGTAGCGGTCCTTGACCCACGGGTACTTGTGGCCGCCGCCGAGGCGGTAGTGCTTCTTGCGGATCTCGTTGCCGGCGGCGATCGCCATCTTGACCGCGACCGGGGCTCCACAGGGGGCTACCGCCTTGCCGGCGGCGATCGTCCCGTGGTCGGGGCCGCTGCAGCTGCCGCCGCTGCCGTCTCCAGGCGGGGCGCCGACACCGCCTTCAGCGCCGAAGGCGGTCGATGCCAGCGCGAGCGCGAGCGCCACGGTCAGGCCGAGCGTTGCCCTGCGGGCGTGCCTCAACAGCAAATTGGACCTACGCGGCGACAACAGGCGCCTCCTTCGTCGGCCTACGGGGTTAGCTGTCGGGCTGGCGCTAAAGGAGCCTGCGCCTCCACCGAGGTGGATTCGCCCCTGAAACTTTGGTTCCCCCGCTCCCCGCCTTCGTGCGGCGAGGACTCGGCTTTACTGATTACGAGGTCGAAACCTTAGCCGATGCTCACGATGTCGGGACCGATCGACCGGCGGCTCCCGGCAAAAAACCGCAAATAGCGGCTATTTCAAGCCTGGAGCAAGTTTGATCCGCTGGAGCCTGGGTTCAGTAGGCGCTGCTGTAATGGCGGATCGCGAAGGGGCCGTTGGTCCTGGTGTAGATGTCGCTGCCGTGCCAGCGCGGGCCGTTGCCGCCGGTTCCGGAGGTGTCCATCCGCAGCCCGGCGACGACGATGTAGGTGTGACCGGCGTTTGCGGCGACCGTGATCCACTGGCCCCTGCCCTTGTGCCCCCACTTGCGCAGCTGGCCCGAGTCGCGCGGGCTGTTGAGCATGCCGGCGGCGTGGAGGATGTAGCTAACCGTCCCCGAGCAGTCGTAGCCGCTGTCCTTCCACTTGCCGTGCCCGCCGCCCCAGACGTAGGGCTTGTGGCGGATCTCGTTGCCGGCGGCAATCGCGCGGCGGATCCGCGCCGGCGCGTTCGACGGCGCGATCGCCTTGCCGTTCTTCAGCTTCGCCCTCTGCGGCTTGCTGCTGGTCGCGCCGGCGTCGGTGCCGACACCACCGGTGGCGCCGAGCGCGATCGCGCTGGAGGCGAGCAGCGAGGTGGCCAGGAGGGTTGCCACGACGCTCGCGAGCGTGCGGCGGCTGAGGTGATCTCGTGTGGTGCGCAAAACCAGCTCCTTCGTAGGCCTACGGAGTTAGCTGACGGGCTGGCGCTAAAGGAGCCTGCGCCCCCACCGAGGTGGGCTTGCCCCAACTGCTTGGTTCCTCCGTCCCCCGCCACGGGCGGGAGCTCGGCAATTACTGGGATTCGACGGCCACAGGCTAAACCATTCTGTGGACGTTTCCTCACAAAACCCAAACAATCTGCCCATAGTGCGGTCTATCCGCGAACTTCAGGCGTGGGCCGCTGCCCGTCTGCGGCGGGAGGGCTCTCGATGCCGTGCGTCAGCAGGCCGCGTGAAGCGGTCGGCTACTAGGGGTGGCGCCAGTGGAAGGGGCCGTTGGTCTTGGTGTAGACGTCGCTGTCGAACCAGCTCGGGCCGGTGTGACCGGTGCCTGAGGTGTCCATCCGCAGCCCGGCGACGACGATGTAGGTGTGGCCGCCGTTGGCGGCGACCGAGAACCACTTGCCGCGGTGCGACTGGCCCCATTTCGCCAGGTCGCCGGAGGTCAGCGGCGAGTCGAGCTTGCCGGCGGCGTGAAGGATGTAGCTGACTGTCCCCGAGCAGTCGTAGCCGTTGTCCTCCCACTTGCCGTGGCCGCCGCCCCACTTGTAGGGCTTGTTGCGGATCTTGTTGCCGGCGGCCAGGGCCTTGACCACGGCGTTGGGAGCTCCGGCGGGCGCGATCGCCTTGCCGTTCTCGATCGTCGCCGGCTTGAAGGGGGTGCTCTCGGGCGGCGCCGTCGGCTGCTGGGGCTTCGGCTTGTGAGGCTTGTGATGGGCGCGGCGGCGGGCGGCGCGGCGCTTGGCCGCACGGCGCTTCGCGGCAGCCCGCTTCTTGGCGGCGCGCTTCCTTGCCGCCTTCTTCTCGGCCGCTCGTTTCTCAGCCGCCTTCTTCTCAGCGGCCTTCTGGGCGGCAATCGAGTCGGCGTCGCCGCTGCCGACGCCGCCGCTGTCGGCGTAGGAAGCCGGGGCGATCAGTGAGATCGCCAGAAGCATCGCGACGGCTGTCGCGACGGCGCGTTGAAGCTGCTTTCGCATCGCTGGTCCCATATCGAGCTCCCGTCCCGCGTTCCTCCCCAGGCGAGTCGGCTTGCCGAAGCTATCGGGGCCTCGGCGGCCGCTCGTTAATTTCCTCGCCGAATGAGATGGATCGTGCAGGCGCTCGCGCTCGCGCTACGGCTTGGTGCAGGGCTTGGTGACAGGCCTTGGTGACGGGGCGTGCGCTAGGTTGGCCGCGTGGAGCTCGAAGGCCGCACGGCACTGCTCAGCGGCGCGACCGGCGGCCTCGGCCGGGCGATCGCCGCGGCCCTCGCCGCTCGAGGCGCCCGCCTCGTGCTCAGCTCCCGCAAGGGCGACCAGCTCGAGCAGCTCGCCGAGGAGCTGCCCGGCGAGCACCGCATCGCCGTCGCCGATCTCGCCGAGGAGGGCGCCGCGCTGGCACTGCTGAGTGAGGCGGGCGAGATCGACATCCTCGTCGCCAACGCCGGCCTGCCGGCCTCTGGTCGCCTCGACGACTTCAGCCAGGACGAGCTCGGCCGGGCGCTGCGGGTCAACCTCGAGGCGCCGATCCGGATGGCCCGTGAGCTGATCGGGCCGATGCAGCAGCGCGGCGACGGCCACCTCGTCTTCATCTCTTCGATCGCCGGCAAGGCGCCGGCACCGCGAGCCTCGCTGTATGCGGCGACCAAGTTCGGCCTGCGCGGCTTCGCCCTCGGCCTGCGCGAGGACATGCGCGGCACCGGCGTCGGGGTGTCGGTGATAACGCCGGGAATGATTCGCGCCGCCGGGATGTTCGCCGACAGCGGCACCAGGTCCCCCGCGGCGATGGGCACCGGCACCCCGGAGCAGGTCGGTGCGGCCGTCGTCCGCGCGATCGAGCGCAACCGCGGCGAGATCTCGGTGGCGCCGCTGCGCCAGCGGGCACTCGGCCGGGTGGCGGCGACGGCGCCGGAGCTGGCCGGCCGCGTCGCCGGGCGCAGGGCCGCCGAGGTCGCAGACGAGGTCGCCGGCGGCCAGACCGACAAGCGCTGATCCACGGCTCGGCCGCCACGGCGAAGGCGCGATACTGCTGCCATGACCGACAGCTTTGGCGCCCGTTCGACCCTCGACGTCGGCGGTAGGCAGTACGAGATCTTCCGCCTCGACGCGCTGCAGGAGCGCTTCGACGTCGCCCGCCTGCCCTACTCGCTCAAGGTCCTGCTCGAGAACGCCCTGCGGCTGGAGGGCGGCGATGGATTCCCGTCGTCGGCCGTCGAGACGATCGCCTCCTGGGACGCCAGGGCCGAGCCCTCGATCGAGATCCCCTTCCAGCCGGCGCGGGTGCTGATGCAGGACTTCACCGGCGTGCCCGCCGTCGTCGACCTGGCGGCGATGCGCGACGCGCTCGGCGAGCTTGGGGGCGACGCCGCTCGAATCAACCCCCTCGTCCCCGTCGACCTCGTCATCGACCACTCGGTCCAGGTCGACGCCTTCGGCAACGCCCGCGCCTTCGAGTTCAACGCCGAGCGCGAGTTCGAGCGCAACCGCGAGCGCTACGAGTTCCTGCGCTGGGGCCAGACCGCCTTCGCCGACTTCCGCGTCGTGCCGCCGGCGACCGGGATCTGCCACCAGGTCAACCTCGAGTACCTCGGCCAGGTCGTCTTCAGCGGCGAGCGCGACGGCACGCTGCAGGCCTATCCCGACACGCTGGTCGGCACCGACTCGCACACGACGATGATCAATGGCCTCGGCGTGCTCGGCTGGGGCGTCGGCGGCATCGAGGCCGAGGCGGCGATGCTGGGCCAGCCGATATCGATGCTGCTGCCGCAGGTCGTCGGCTTCCGCGTCACCGGCCAGCTCGGCCCAGGCGCGACGGCGACCGACCTCGTCCTCACGGTCACCGAGATGCTGCGCGGCCGCGGCGTCGTCGCCAAGTTCGTCGAGTTCTTCGGCCCCGGCGTCTCCTCGCTGCGACTGGCCGACCGGGCGACGATCGGCAACATGTCGCCCGAGTTTGGCTCGACCTGCGCGATCTTCCCGATCGACGCCGAGACGCTGCGCTACCTCGAGTTCACCGGCCGGCCGACCGAGCAGATCGAGCTCGTCGACGCCTACGCCCGCGAGCAGGGCCTCTTCCACAGCGAGGACGCCGAGGAGCCGACCTTCAGCGACACGCTCGAGCTCGACCTCGGCGACGTCGAGCCGAGCATCGCCGGCCCGCGCCGGCCCCAAGACCGCGTGCCGCTGCGCGAGGCCAAGGACGCCTTCATCACCGCTCTGAAGGACTTCGACCCCGACGCGGCCGATCAGCTCGGCAACCACCACGACCAGGCGATCGCCGACTCGTTCCCCGCCTCCGACCCGCCCGGCGACGACCACGACGATGCCCGTGGCGCCCCGCGACCGGCGGTCCGCGGCTCCGTCGCCGAGGCCCGCCGCGGCTCCTCGGACGCCGTCGAGGTCACGCTCGAGGACGGGACCGTGGTCGAGCTCGACCACGGCCACGTCGTCATCGCCGCGATGACCAGTTGCACCAACACGTCGAACCCCAATGTCATGGTCGCCGCCGGGCTGCTCGCCCGCAACGCCGTCGAGCGCGGCCTGCAGCGCCAGCCCTGGGTCAAGACGTCGCTCGCCCCTGGCTCGGTCGTCGTCACCGAGTACCTCGACCGCGCCGGCCTGACCGAGCCGCTCAACGAGCTGCAGTTCAACCTCGTCGGCTACGGCTGCACGACCTGCATTGGCAACTCGGGCCCGTTGCCGGAGGAGATCGCCGCCGCCGTCAACGAGAAGGAGCTCGTCGTCTGCTCGGTGCTCTCGGGCAACCGCAACTTCGAGGGCCGCATCAACCAGGACGTCAAGGCGAACTACCTCGCCAGCCCGCCGCTCGTCGTCGCCTACGCGCTGACCGGGCGGATGGATATGGACCTGACCACCGAGCCGCTCGGCGCCGGCTCCGATGGCGAGCCCGTCTACCTGAGCGACATCTGGCCGCACCCCGACGAGGTCGCCGAGGTCGTCGGCCGCTCGCTCGTCTCGGAGATGTTCTCGCGCAGCTACGGCCAGGTCTTCGAGGGCGACGAGCGCTGGAAGGCGATCCGGGTGCCCGACGGCGATCGCTACGAGTGGCCCGACTCGACCTACGTCCGCCGGCCGCCGTTCTTCGAGGGGATGCCGGCCGAGCCCGAGCCGGTGCCGCCGATCGAGCAGGCCAGGGTGCTGGCGCTGCTCGGCGACAGCATCACCACTGACCACATCTCACCTGCCGGGGCGATCAAGAAGCAGAGCCCGGCGGGGGAGTGGCTGCTGGCCAACGGCGTCGAGGTCCGCGACTTCAACTCCTACGGGTCGCGGCGCGGCAACCACGAGGTGATGATGCGGGGCACGTTCGCCAACGTCCGCCTGCGCAACAAGCTCGTCGAGCGGGAGGGCGGCTACACGCGCCACTTCCCCGACGGCGAGGAGACGTCGATCTATGACGCGGCGATGCGCTATCGCGACGAGGGCGTGCCGCTGGTCGTCCTCGCCGGCAAGGAGTACGGCTCGGGCTCCTCGCGTGACTGGGCCGCCAAGGGCACGGCGCTGCTCGGTGTCCGCGCCGTGATCGCCGAGAGCTTCGAGCGAATCCACCGCTCGAACCTGATCGGCATGGGCGTCCTGCCGCTTCAGTTCCCCGAGGGAGAGACGATCGAGTCGCTCGGCCTAACCGGCGCCGAGATCCTGACGATCACCGGCATCGACAACGGCGAGGCAAAGTCGGTCACCGTCGAGGTCAGCCGCGAAGAGGGCGACCCCTTCTCATTCGAGGCAAAGGCAAGGCTGGACACCCCGAACGAAGTCGCCTACTTCCAGCACGGCGGCATCCTCCAAAGAGTCCTGCGCCAGCTTCGCTAACGGAGCCGAAGTACCGCGAACCGCGGCACCCCCGGACGCGAAGCGGAGGAGGTGGTCGCGCAGTTGGCCCCGACGCCCCCGCAGGCGCCCAGCTGAGGAGGCGGCGGGGCCCTGAAAGATGCGTGGCGGGGTCGTGGGAGGCAGGGGATCCGCACGACCCGCGCCACGCTTGCGCGTCGGTAGCCAGGGAGGGATTCCGACGCGTTCATCCCCGATTGGCGGGACCGTTCGGGGACGAGACTTGAAGTGGTGCCCTGCTGCTGCGGCCATTCTCCACTATTTGGTAGTTCCGTGTCAACTAAGTCGGTAGTCGCCGCCCGCGCCGCTCGAGGATTTCCAGCGCGATGACGCTGCCGAGCGGGCCGACAGGGGTCAGCGTCGCCGCCAGCAGGGTGTAGGGAGCCTCGTGGCGCAGGACCGCGAGCCAGATCAACGCGCAGAGCGCCAGAAAGCCGAGGCCGTGGGCGAGGCCGAAGACGAACTCCTCGCCGTGGTAGCCCGGCACCAACCAGAAGAAGACGAGGACGGCGAATATCGCCAGCTCCAGCCATGAGGCGCGCTTGACCCAGCGGTAGACGGCTCCGGGGACGGGCCGCCGCAGCGGTGCGCTGTCCGCGGGCACCTAGGTCAGCGCGGTGAGGACGATGCGCTCCTGCTCGCGCGCGTGAGCGGCGGCGTAGCCCTCGCCGGGGCTCGCCCGGCCGGGGCGGCCGACGTAACCGAAGTCGACGCCCTCCGGCACCAGCTCCGGCATCCGCCGCGCCATCACGCTCCAGGCGCCCATGTTCTTCGGCTCCTCCTGGACCCAGACGATCTCCTTGAGCTTTGGGTAGCGGCCGATCAGCTGCGAGATCTCGTCGCGGGCAAACGGGTAGAGCAGCTCGACCCGGGCGATCGCCACGGACTCGGCCTCGGCTCGCTTGGGGTTGCTCTCCATGTCGTAGTAGATCTTTCCCTGACAGAGGACGAGCCGTTCGATCCGGTCGAGTCGCTCGTCGGCGCCGGGGTCCGCGATCACCGGCTGGAACGAGCCCTCGGCGAGATCGGCGAGCGTCGAGCTGGCGCTGTCCAGCCGCAGCAGGCCCTTGGGGGTGAAGACGATGAGCGGGCGGGCCTTGCGGACCAGCGCCTGGCGGCGAAGCAGGTGGAAGTACTGCGCCGCCGTCGTCGGGTTGGCGATCCGCATGTTGCCCTCGGCCGCGAGCTGGATGAAGCGCTCGATCCGCGCGCTCGAGTGCTCGGGGCCCGAGCCCTCGTAGCCGTGCGGCAGCAGCAGCGTCAGCCGTGTCGTCTGCCCCCACTTCGCCTCTCCGGAGGAGATGAAGCTGTCGATGATCACCTGGGCGGAGTTGCCGAAGTCGCCGAACTGCGCCTCCCAGAGAACCAGGCTCTCGGGAGAGGTCGCCGAGTAGCCGTACTCGAAGCCCAGGCAGCCGGTCTCCGAGAGCGGGCTGTTGTGGATCTCGAACGGCGCCTTCGCCTCGGCGATGTGCTGGATCGGCGAGTACTTGAGGCCGGTCTTCTCGTCGTGGAGGACGAGGTGGCGATGAGAGAAGGTGCCGCGCTCGGTGTCCTGGCCGGTGAGGCGAACGTGGGTGCCCTGCGTCAGCAGCGACGCCAGCGCCAGCGACTCGGCGTGGCCGAACTCGATGCCGCCGTGCTCGAGAGCGTCGCGGCGCTTGGCCAGCGGCTTGCGCAGCTTGCGATGGATCGTGAAGCTCTCCGGCACCTTCAGCAGCTCCTCGTTGAGCTCTCGCAGCAGCGCCGCGTCGACCGCCGTCTCGACCGCGGGGCTGGCGCTGCGGTCGAGCTCGATCTCACCCGTCGCCGTCGTGATCGTCGGGTCCTCGTACTCGCCGGCCTCCATCTTCGCCCGCAGGCCGGCGAGGCTGCGCTGCAGCTCGGTGCGGCGCGACTCCGCCGTGGTCTCGACGTCGGCCTCGCTGACGACGCCGGCGCCGATCAGCTGCTGGGCGTAGAGCTGGCTCACGGGCGGGTGCTGCTTGATCGTCTCTGCCATCAGCGGCTGGGTGTAGGCGGGCTCGTCGGTCTCGTTGTGGCCGTAGCGGCGGTAGCCGATCAGGTCGATGACGATGTCGCGGCTCCATTCGTCGCGATAGGCCATCGCCAGCCGGATCGCCGCGATGCAGGCTTCGACGTCGTCGGCGTTGACGTGGACGATCGGGACGTTGAAGCCCTTCGCCATGTCGGCGGCGTAGGGGGTCGAGCGGCCTTCCTGCGGGTCGGTGGTGAAGCCGACCTGGTTGTTGGTGATGATGTGGATCGTGCCGCCGGTGGTGTAGCCGGGCAGCGAGTGGAGGTTGAAGGTCTCGGCAACGACGCCCTGGGCGGGGAACGCAGCATCGCCGTGCAGCAGCACCGGGATCGCCAGCTTGGTGTTGCGCTCGAGCTTGGCCCCGTCGATCACGTTCTGCTCGGCGCGGGTGGCGCCCTCGACGACGGGGTCGACGAACTCCAGATGGCTGGGGTTCGGGAACAGGCGAACGTCGATCTCGCCGCCGTCGGCCGTCGTGAACTGGCCGTTGTGGCCGTAGTGGTACTTGACGTCGCCGGTGCCGCCATGGGGGATGGCGGCCACGGCGCGCACGGCCTCGATCTGCTTCGAGCCCTCGAACTCGGCGAGGATCGACTCGACCGGGCGGCCGACGTTGTGGGCGAGCACGCTGAGGCGGCCGCGGTGGGCCATGCCGAGCACGACCTCCCTGGCGCCCTCGCCGTTGGCCATCGTGAATGCCTCGTTGAGCATCGGCACGATCGCGTCGAGGCCCTCGATCGAGAACATCTTCTGGCCGAGGTAGGCGCGCTGGAGGAAGCGCTCGAACTCGAAGACGTCGACGAGGCAGCCGAGCAGCGCCCGCCGCTCCTCCTCGCTGAGCGGCTTGCGGTGCCAGCCGGTCTCGATCATGTCGCGCAGCCACATCCTCTGCTGATGCGAGGAGAGGTGCTCCATCTGGTAGCCCATCGTGCCGCAGTAGGCCTCGCGCATCCGCGGCAGCGACTCGAGCAGCGTCTCGCCCTCGACGCCGATCCTCAGGATCGAGGCCGGGATCTGGGACATGATCTCGGGCGTCAGGCCGAGGTTCTCGGGCTTCAGCGCCGGGTCCCCCTTGGGCTCGCTGCCGAGCGGGTCGAGCCGCGCCGCCAGATGGCCGTGGGTGCGGTAGGCCTTGAGCAGCGACGTCGCCGCCTGTACCGCCTGCAGCAGCTCCTGGTCGGGCTTGGCCGCCGGCGAGCTGATCGCCGCCTGGCCGGCGGCGGGCAGCGGCGGGGCGGACGCGGAAGCCGGATGGGCGTTGGTGGCGACGCCGGGATCGATGCCGAGCTGCTCGGCGACCGACTCGTAGAAGTCGTCCTCGCCCTGGAGCAGCTGGTCGATCCGCCGCAGGAAGGAGCCGGACTCGGCCCCCTGGATGACGCGGTGGTCGTAGGTCGAGGTCATCGTCATGACCTTTGAGATGCCCAGCGCCTGGATCTTCTCGGCCGGCGCGTGCGCCCACTCGACCGGGTAGGCGAGCGAACCGCAGGCGACGATCGTCCCCTGGCCGGCCATCAGCCGCGGCACCGAGGCGATCGTACCGAGGCCGCCGGGGTTGGTCAGCGAGATGTTGGTGCCGCGGAAATCGTCGGCGTTGAGCTTGTTCTCGCGCGTCTTCGTGATCAGGTCCTCGTAGGAGGAGTGGAAGCCGGGGAAGTCGAGCCCGGTGGCGCCTTTGATGCAAGGGACCATCAGGCTGCGCGAGCCGTCGCGGCGCTCGACGTCGACGGCGATGCCGAGATTGACCGCCGGCGGCTCAATGACGAAGGGCTTGCCCTCGCGCTCCTCGAAGCTGCGTGCCATCACCGGCCACTCGTGGGCCGCCTGGACGATCGCCCAGGCGATCAGGTGGGTGAAGGAGAGCTTCATCCCGCGCTCCTTGAGGACTCCGTTGAGCGCCTTGCGCTTGGCGTCGATGACGTCGACGGCGACCGTCCTGAACGAGGTTGCGGTCGGCACCGTGCGGCTCTCGTTCATAGCGCTGGCGAGCATCGCCGCCGGTCCCCGCAGCGGCGTCGCCTCGTCGCCGGCGCTGGCGGCGGCTGTCGAGGGGGCCGGGGCGGAGGTGCCACCCCCGCTGGCGGCGGCGAGCACGTCGGCCTTGGTGATCTTGCCGCCGTGGCCGCTGCCCTGCAGAGCGCCGAGGTCGACGCCGCGGGCGGCGGCGGCGCGACGGGCGACGGGGGTGGCGTTGCCGTTGCCGCTGGCAGGGGCTTGCGGCGCGGTGCTCTCGCTGGCCTCGGCTGGCGGGCTCGCCTCGGCGGCGCCGTTGTCCGCCTGGGCCGGTGGCTCGGTCGCCGTGGGTGCGCTCCCCGAGGCGCCGTTCGCTCCCGGCTCGAGCTCGGCCATCGGCGCGCCGACGGCGATCGTCTCGTCGGGCTGGGCGAGGATCTTCGTGATCGTGCCGCTGGCAGGCGCCGGCACCTCGGCATCGACCTTGTCGGTCGAGACCTCGACGACGGTGTCACCCTCGTTGACGAAGTCGCCTTCGGCAACGCGCCATTCGAGCACGGTGCCTTCGCTAACCGACTCGCCCATTTCCGGCATTCGAATCTCGACCGTGGCGGTCTGCGCCATCCCCCGTCACTCTAAGCGATGAGGCCGGCCGCCTAGCCGGTGACCGGCGGTGGCTGCATCGCATGGGCCGTTTTCGCTGGTCCAGGTCGCAGTAGTAGGGTCCGCGCCTAGATGGAGGCAGAGAGATGAGCTACTTCGTCACCGGCGCAACGGGCTTCATCGGCCGCAACCTGGTCGAGCAGCTGCTGCAGCGCGAGGGCACGATCTACGTCCTCGTCCGCGAGGGCTCGCGCGGCCGGCTCGAGGAGCTGCGCAATCGCTGGGGTGTCGGCGAGGACCGCGTCGTCGCCGTCGTCGGCGACCTCTCACAGCCGAAGCTCGGCGTCGGCGAGGAGGACATCGGGCGGCTGAAGGGCGAGATCGACCACTTCTTCCACCTCGCGGCAATCTACGACATGACCGCCGACGGCGAGACACAGCGGATCGCCAACGTCGAGGGCACCCGCCACGCGCTCGAGCTCGCCGAGGAGATCGAGGCCCGCCACTTCCACATGGTCAGCTCGATCGCCGCCGCCGGGCTCTTCAAGGGCACCTGGCGCGAGGACATGTTCGATGAGGCCGAGGAGCTCGACAACCACCCCTACTTCCGCACCAAGCACGACTCCGAGCGTGTCGTCCGCGAGGAGTCCAAGGTGCCCTGGCGCGTCTACCGGCCTGGCATCGTCGTCGGCCACTCGGAGACCGGCGAGATCGACAAGATCGACGGCCCCTACTACTTCTTCAAGCTGCTGCAGCGGCTGCGCAAGATGGTGCCGCAGTGGGTACCGACGATCGGCCTCGAGGGCAAGCAGATCAACCTCGTCCCGGTCGACTACGTCGTCAAGGCGATGGACCACATCGCTCACCTCGACGGCCTCGACGGCCAGGCGTTCCACCTCACCGACCCCAAGCCGAAGACCGCGGGCCAGGCGATCAACATCTTCGCCAAGGCCGCGAACGCGCCCGAGATGTCGATGCGGCTGGACCCGAAGATCTTCAGCATCGTCCCGGCGGCGGTGCGCAACGGCCTGATGATGCTGCCGCCGGTCAAGCGGATCACCGACCAGGTCCTCGGCGACCTCGGCATCCCGCGGGCCGTACTCACCTACGTCAATTATCCGACCAAGTTCGACTCGACCCAGACCCAGAAGGCGCTCGAGGGCAGCGGCATCTCGGTGCCGCCGCTGGAGAGCTATGCCGGCAAGCTCTGGGACTACTGGGAGCGCAACCTCGACCCCGACCTCTTCCGCGACCGCAGCCTCAGCGGCGCCGTCGCCGGCAAGATCGTGATGATCACCGGCGCCTCGTCGGGGATCGGCGAAGCGGCGGCGCACAAGATCGCCGACGCCGGCGGGGTCGTCCTGCTCGTCGCCCGCACGCCCGAGAAGCTCGAGGCGACGCGAGCGGCGATCGCCGAGCGCGGTGGCAGCGCCCATATCCATCGCTGCGACCTCTCCGACATCGAGGACGTCGAGCGGATGGCCGCCGAGGTCCTCGATCAGCACGGCCACGTCGATGTCCTCGTCAACAACGCCGGCCGCTCGATCCGCCGCTCGATCGAGCTCGAGTACGAGCGCTTCCACGACTACGAGCGGACGATGCAGCTCAACTACTTCGGCGCCGTGCGCCTGATCCTGGCGCTGATGCCGACGATGCGCCAGCGCCGCTCCGGCCACATCGTCAACGTCTCCTCGATCGGCGTCCAGACGAACACGCCGCGCTTCTCCGCCTACGTCGCCTCGAAGGCGGCGCTCGACGCCTTCTCGCGCTGCGTCGCCTCGGAGATCGTCGACGACGGGGTGACGATCACGACGATCCACATGCCGCTCGTGCGGACGCCGATGATCGCGCCGACGAAGATGTACGACGCCTTCCCGACGATGAGCCCGGACGAGGCAGGCGAGCTGATCTGCGAGGCGATTATCTACCGGCCGAAGAAGATCGCCACGCGGCTGGGCAACTTCGGCGAGCTGATGTACAACGTCGCCCCCAAGGCCACCGACGTCATCCTCAACACGGGCTACAAGCTCTTCCCCGACTCGAAGGCGGCCAAGGGGGACGGCGAGAAGGACAAGGAGCCCTCGACCGAGGCCGTCGCCTTTGCCCATCTCATGAAGGGCGTCCACTGGTAGTGGGTGGCCCGGGTGGCCCGCGGGTCCTGTCCCCGAAAAAAATGGGCACCTGCGGTACCGGCGTTCCTCGGCGCCCATTTTTTTCGGCGCCACCCGCGGGAGTCGCGGTTCCGTGACCCCAACGTCCGTACGCCGGCTCAAGCATTGGGGGTGGGGGTATGAGGATCAGCATCTCGGCGGCGAGGCGCTGGTGGGTGCGGCGAAGGGGATCGTCGAGCACCTCGGCTTTGGCTCGGCCGACGTGGAGACGCCGGTTGCGCTGGAGGACGTCGAGCTCGCCGAGCCGCGGCTGGCGCCGCCGGCCTCACTCGCCTCGATCTTCAGCGACGACCGCTACGAGCGGCTCTCGCACGGGCTCGGCAAGGCCTATCGCGACGTGGTTCGGGGCTTCCGCGGCCAGTTCGAGAACCCGCCCGACCTCGTCGCCCGGCCCGAGAGCGAGGACGATGTCGCCCGGATTCTCGACTGGTGTGCCGACGCCGGCGCCGCGGCGATCCCCTTCGGCGGCGGCACCAGCGTCGTCGGCGGCATCGAGCCGCGGCTCGGCGACGAATACTCAGGCGCCGTCACGATCGACCTGCGACGGCTCGATCGCGTTCTCGAGGTCGACGAGGTCTCGCGGGCGGCGCGGATCCAGGCCGGGGCGACCGGCCCGCTGCTCGAGGACCAGCTGCGCGAGAGCGGCCTGACGCTGCGCCACTTCCCGCAGTCGTTCGAGTACTCGACGCTCGGCGGCTGGATCGCGACCAGGGCAGGCGGTCACTTCGCGACCCTCTACACCCACATCGACGACCTCGTCGAGTCGGTCCGGGCGATCACGCCGGCCGGGGAGTGGGAGAGCAGGCGGCTGCCCGGATCGGGCGCCGGCCCCAGCCCCGACCGCGCCCTGATCGGCTCCGAGGGCATCCTCGGCTTCATCACCGAGGCCTGGGTCCGCCTGCAGCGGCGTCCGCGGTGGAAGCTCTCCGCCGCCGCCAAGTTCGACGATTTCGCCGCTGCCGCCGAGGCCGTGCGCGAGCTCTCGCAGTCCGGCCTCCATCCCTCGAACTGCCGCCTGCTCGATGGCGCTGAGGCGGCGCTGACCGGCGCCAGTGACGGCCGGGCGGTGCTGGTCCTCGGCTTCGAGTCCGCCCACCACCCCGTCGACGCCTCGATGGCGCTGGCGCTCGAGTGCGCCGCGGATCACGGCGGTGACGTCGCTGCCGATACCAGCGGCGCCAAGCCGCCGGCGGCCGCCGGCGACGAGAGATCCGAGGGCGATGGCAATGGCAAGGGCGACTCGGTCGGCGCCTGGCGCAACGCCTTCCTCCAGGCGCCCTACCTACGCGACACCTTCGTCGCCGCGGGGGTGCTCTCGGAGACCTTCGAGACGGCGATCACCTGGGACCGCTTCGAGTCCTTCCACGCCGAGGTCATGGCGACAGCCCGCCTCGCCGCCGCGGCGGCAAGCGGCGCACCGATCGACGGCCCCGGTGTGCCGCGCGTCTCCTGCCGCTTCACCCACGTCTATCCGGATGGCCCGGCGCCCTACTTCACGATCCTCGCGCCCGCGCGCCGTGGCGACGAGGTCCAGCAGTGGGCCGAGGTCAAGGTCGCCGTCTCCGAGGCCCTGATCGCCGCCGGCGGCACGATCACCCACCATCACGCCGTCGGCCGCGACCATCGCCCCTGGTATGACCGCCAGCGGCCGCCCGCGTTTGCCGAGGCGCTGCGGGCCGCCAAGCGGGCGCTGGACCCCGCCGCTGTGCTGAATCCCGGCGTGCTGATCGATCCCTGATCGCGCTGGGCGTCGAGGCGGTCCCTATCCTTCGGCGCCCGTGGCGACCCTGACCAGAGTGCGCCGGCGCGCCCCCGGTGCGCCTGCGGCAACCGAGCCCGCAGAGCACCGCCGCCGCGGACCGCTGCGCGCGGCGCTCGCCGCGCTGCGTCCCGGTGAGTGGATCAAGAACCTGCTCGTCTACGCGGGCCTGCTCTTCCACGGCGACGTCAACGAGATCGACCCCGTGCTCAAGGTCACGGTCGTCTTCGTCGCCTTCTGCGCGATCTCGAGCGCCGGCTACCTGCTCAACGACCTCCGCGACGCTGAGCTCGACCGCCGCCACCCGACCAAGCGGCACCGGCCGATCGCGGCGGGCGAGATGGCGCCAGCGGCGGCGATCGTGCTCGGCGTCGTCCTCGCTGCGGCGGCGATCGCCGCCGGCCTGCTGATCAAGCCCGAGGTCGGCGCTCTCGTCGCCGGCTACGGCGCGCTGACCGCCGCCTACACCGCCGGGCTCAAGCATCTCGTGATCGTCGATGTGATGACGATCGCCGGCCTCTTCCTGATCCGCGTCATCGCCGGTGCCGTGGCGATCGACCTCCACGCCTCCGAGTACCTGCTGCTCTGCACGGCGATGCTGGCCCTCTTCCTCGGCTTCACCAAGCGGCGCCAGGAGGCGATCTCCGAAGAGCATGCCGGCACCGACAGCCGCCCCGTACTCGAGCATTACTCGCTGCCCTTCCTCGATCAGATGGTGGCGATGGTCACCGCGGCGGCGATCATCAGCTACGCGATCTACGCGATCAACTCACCGGTGATCGGCTCGAAGATGCTCGGCACCGGCCCGCCGGTCCTCTACGCGATCTTCCGCTACCTCTACCTGATCTACGACCGCGAGGACACCCGCTCGACGGCCGAGATCCTCACCCAGGACCCCGGCATGATCGCCGCCGCCGCCGTCTGGGTCGGCACGGCGCTGGTGCTGCTGTACCTCTGACCACCAAGCGAATTGTGGGATCGGCTAAGTGTCCGTTCGCCTGAAGGAAATCAAGGAGGCTCAAGGCCATTGCGGTTGGAGGTCGATAGCGACCGTTGGTGCTGCGAGAACTACTAACCTCCATGAAGCTGCATCGTGGCTATAACGGTTGATATCGCCGGTCTCGTGCTGGCGTTGGCCGCGATATGGCTGGGCATGAGAGGGATCGCGGTGACGAACGCGTATGTGGTCACAAGCGGCATGTTGCAAGGAGCCGCGCAGAGCTATCGCGATCGGGCAATTGCATATTCCGCATTGTCCTTCAAGGAGCAGTTGCGACTTCGCCATGATATTCCGATTTCGTTTGGCCTGACCGCAGTATTCGCGGTCACGACGCTTGGCCACCTCGGCCTTGCGCCGACGCTTATGATCGTGGGAAGCCTCACCTTGCTGGGAGTAGCCCACGAAATGCAGGAAGCCCGCGAGACAAGTGTAAGGGCCGGACTCTATACCGCTACGCCGTCGAGCCGCGTGCGCATGGTGCGGCTCGGATACGTTGCATTAATCGTTCTTGAATCTATGGGTTATCTCGGGGCCCTACTGTTTATAGCCCAACTCTTCGCAGCGCCCTTCTCATAGGCGACGGTGATGTACCGTGCGCACGATGGCATCTAGACGACGGCGGTAGTGGCAGGATCCGACGGTGGAGAGGTGGTGCGCCTCGCCCTCGGACGCCCGGGTGCTCGATGCCCACCCGCGCCGTACTCAGCATCGACCCTCCTCCTTCTTGCGGTAGGCCGAGAGGCCGAGGGCTATCGCAGGCGGTCCTTGCTCCGGTACGACGGACCGGGGGGCCGAAGTTGCAGCATCAGCCAGACGCTATATTCGGAGGGAGGTGCTTCAGTGTCAATAGCTATAGCGACGGGACTACTGACTCTCGCCATTGCGATGTCCGTAATGGTTGCGCGACCTTATCTGCCTTGGGCCAGCACGGCAAAATCATCGGATGCGGCGGAGAACCAGCGACGGACGTGGTCGACCAAATTGCTCGTTCTTGTTTTGGGAGTCGCTGCCATTGAACTTATGGTCGCTGATGCAATACATGCCAACCTCGTTGAGGCGCTAATGTGCGTGTTACTTCCTCCACTCATTATCGTCGTCGTAGCTGAGGTTCGGTCCCGAGCAGCGGACCGTTAGCCAGTTTGCTGTGGTGCCGCAGCATCGGCGAGCAATGTGGCCTAGGGCAGGATCTTGATGTTCGAGGCCAGCTCGACGCGGCCCTCGCGGCGGTACTCGACATCGACGATCTCGTTGCGGCGGTAGGAGCCGAAGAGGCCGAGGAACATCGCCAGCCAGCGGGCCCGCGACACCTCCTCCTTGACGATCGCGCGGCGGAAGAGAAGCTCGTTGCCGCGCACGGCGCAGAAGTCCGGCGGCTGCTCGACGCCATTGATGAAGACCTTGACGGGCGGCTGGGCGCCGGCCGGCAGCCGGGCCCGGCGCCCAGCGGCGACGCTGCCCTCAGGAATCCCCTCCGCCTGGGGCTCAGGCACCGCGGCGCGGGCGCTTCGGCCGGCGTGCCGGCGGGCCGACGATCTTCTCCGGGCCGTCGCGCTCCTCGATCGGCACGTAGTCGCGCTCGCGGTAGCCGGTGTAGATCTGGCGCGGCCGGGCGATCTTCTGCTCGGGGTCGTCGTTCATCTCCATCCACTGCGCCATCCAGCCGGACGTCCGCGGGATCGCAAAGATCACCGTGAACATCTCGGTCGGGATCTGCAGCGCCTCGTAGATGATCCCCGAGTAGTAATCGACGTTCGGGTAGAGCTTGCGCGAGGTGAAGTACTCGTCGTCGAGGGCGCGCTTCTCGAGCTCCTGGGCGATCTCGACGAGCGGGTTGTACTCGGTCGCCGCGAAGACGTCGTCCATGTACTTCTTGATGATCCGCGCCCGCGGGTCGTAGTTCTTGTAGACGCGGTGGCCGAAGCCCATCAGCCGCTCCTCGCGGTTCTTGACCCCCTCGAGGAAGGCGGGCACCTCCTCGACGCTGCCGATCCGCCGCAGCATTCGCAGCACGGCCTCGTTGGCGCCGCCGTGCAGCGGCCCGTAGAGCGCGGCGACGCCGGCGGCGATCGCCGAGTAGGGATCGACGTCGGAGGAGCCGACGGCGCGGACGGCGTTGGTCGAGCAGTTCTGCTCGTGGTCGGCGTGGAGGATGAAGAGGACGTCGAGCGCCCGCGAGAGCCGGTCGTCGGGCTCGTAGGGCTGCTCGGTCATCTTGAACAGCATCGAGAGGAAGTTCTCGGCGTAGCTGAGCTCGTTGTCCGGATAGATGTAGCGCAGGCCCATGCTGTGGCGGTAGGCGAAGGCGGCGAGCGTCGGGATCTTGGCGATCATCCGGATCGCCGCCATGTAGCGCTCCTCGGGGTCGTCGATCATCTTCGCGTCGGGGTAGAAGGTCGACAGCGCGCCGACGCCGGCGAGCAGCATCCCCATCGGATGGGCGTCGTGGCGGAAGCCCTCGAGGAACTTCTTGATGTCCTCGTGGACGAAGGTGTGGTGGGTGACGTCGTGGCTCCAGCGGTCGAGCTGGGGCTTGGTCGGCAGCTCGCCGAAGACCAGCAGGTAGGCGACCTCGAGATAGCTCGAGTGCTCGCAGAGCTGCTCGATTGGGATGCCGCGGTGCTCGAGGATGCCGGCGTCGCCGTCGATGTAGGTGATCGCCGAGCGGCAGGACGCCGTGTTGGTGAAGGCCGGGTCGTAGGCCATCAGCCCGAAGTCGTCCTCGGAGACCTTGATCTGGCGCAGGTCCATCGCCTTCACGGTGCCGTCGCTGATCGGCAGCTCGTAGGTCTCGCCGGTGCGGTTGTCGGTGACGCTGAGGCTCTCGCCGTTCTGGCCGGCCTCGTCGACAGCGGTCGGCTCGTCCGTCGTCTTCTGCTCAGTCGCCATGCGCCTCTCCTCGGCTCTCAGGTCACTTTTCGAGAAGCGCCAGTATCGCACCTCGGACTCGCCCGCCCGTGCCCAGCAGAGGGCTCTGGATCTAGGCGGATGCCTCGGCTCCCAGGGCGTCGAAGTGGGTCATCCGCCGCAGCTCCTCGAAACGGGCGTCGACCTCCTCGCGCGTCAGCCGGGCGACCCGCTCGGTGCCGAACTCCTCGACATTGAACGAGGCGAGCACCGTGCCGTAGCCCATCGCCCGCCGCAGCGCGCTCTCGTCGACGGCGCCGGCGCAGGCGTCGAGATAGCCGAGGAAGCCGCCGGCGAAGCTGTCGCCGGCGCCGGTCGGGTCGTTGACGTCCTCCAGCGGCAAGCCCGGCAGGGCGAAGAAGCCCTCGCGCGTGAACAGCGCCGCCCCATACTCGCCGCGCTTGGCGACGACGACGTTGACTCCCATGTCGATCAGCGCCCGCGCCGCCCTGGCAAGGTTCGGCTGCTCGGTGAGCATGCGGATCTCGGCGTCGTTGAGGATCACGCAGTCGACCTCGCCGATCGCCGCGACGAGCGCGTCACGCGCCGTCTCGATCCAGAGGTTCATCGAGTCGAGGGCGGCGAAGCCGGCGTCGCACTGGGCCCGGACCCGCCGCTGCAGGTCGGGCTGGATGTTGCCGAGGAAGAGCAGGTCGGCCGCCCGCGAGGCCTCCGAGAGCTTGGGCTCGAAGTCGCCGAAGACGCCGAGCTGGGTGTCCTCGGTGTGGGCGACGTTCATGTCGTGCTCGTAGTGGCCGCGCCAGAAGAAGGTGGCGCCGCCGGCGACGCGCTCGATGTCCGCCGTCTCGACGCCGCGGCCGCGAAGGACGGCGAGCTCGTCCTCGCCGAAGTCGTCGCCGACCGGGCCGACGACGCGGACCTCCGTGAAGAAGCTCGCGGCAAGCGAGAAATGGACGGCGGAGCCGCCCAGCATCCGGTCGCGCTCGCCGAAGGGCGTGCGCACGGAGTCAAACGCAATCGAGCCGACAACTGTTAGAGCCATATGCTGCCGGGGTGAAAGCTATCCAGATCGAGGAGTTCGGCGGGCCCGAGGTGCTTGCGCTCGTCGATCTGCCCGACCCCGAGCCGGCCGACGGCGAGGTTCTCGTCGACATCGCCCGCTCCGGCGTCAACTTCGCCGACACCCACGTCACCCGCAACGACTACCTCGCCGACCAGCAGCTGCCGCTGATCCCCGGCGGCGAGCTCAGCGGCACCACCCCCGACGGCAAGCGGGTCGCGGCGATGACGATGAACGGCGGCTACGCCCAGCGGATCGCGCTGCCCGAGGCGGCGCTGGTGCCGATCCCCGACGGCGTCAGCGACGACCAGGCCGCCGCGCTGCTGCTCCAGGGCCTGACCGCCCGGGCGCTGCTGAAGACCTGCGCCAGGGTCGAGCCCGGCGAGACGGTGGTGATCGAGGCCGCGGGCGGCGGCACCGGCACGCTCTCGGTCCAGCTGGCGAAGCGGATGGGGGCGAAGGTGATCGCGCTCGCCTCCAGCGAGGAGAAGCGCGAGCTGGTCAAGCGCCTCGGCGCCGACGCCGCCGTCGACTCGCGCAGCGAAGACCTCGGCGCCGCGGTGCTGGAGGCAAACGACGGCAAGCCCGTCGACGTCGTCCTCGAGATGACCGGCGGCGAGACCTTCGAGACCATGCTCCGCAGCCTCGCTCCCTTCGGCCGCCTCGTCGCCTTCGGCATCGCCTCGCGCGAGGAGAACACGATCAAGACCGGCCATCTGATGCGCAACAGCCGCGCCGTCATCGGCTTCTGGCTCGTCCACCTCTTCCAGCGCCCTCAGGAGCTGCGGGCGGGCATCGGCGAGCTGTTGCAGGCGGTCGCCGCCGGCGAGCTGGAGGTCGTCGTCGGCGGGGTCTACCCGCTGGCTGACGCCGCCAAGGCGCACGAAGAGCTCAAGGAACGTCGCAGCCAGGGCAAGCTGCTGCTCGACCCGACGGCATGACGGCGACCGCGTTTCGAGAGCTTGGCCTCCCGGCCGAGATCCAGCTGGCCCTCGACGAGCTCGGCTACACCGAGCCGACGCCGATCCAGGACCAGGCGATCCCCGAGCTGCTCGCCGGGCACGATGTGATCGGCCAGGCCCAGACCGGAACCGGCAAGACCGCTGCCTTCGGCCTGCCGCTGCTGTCCTACATCGATCCCGCCAACGACGAGGTCCAGGCGATCGTCCTGACGCCGACCCGCGAGCTCTGCATCCAGGTCACCCAGGCGCTGCGCGCCTACGCCGAGCACCTCGACGTCGAGGTCGTCGCCGTCTTCGGCGGCGCGCCGATCCGCTCGCAGCAGGCGCAGCTGCGCGCCGGCGCCCACGTCGTCGTCGCCACCGTCGGCCGGATGAAGGACCTGATGCAGCGCCAGTCGCTGGTGCTGACCGCGGCCCGCTACGTCGTCCTCGACGAGGCCGACGAGATGCTCGACCTCGGCTTCATCGAGGACGTCGAGAAGATCCTGCGGCTCTGCCCCAACGGCCGCCAGACGGCGCTCTTCTCGGCGACGATGCCGCCGCCGGTCCGCAAGCTCGCCGACCGCTACATGTACAACCCGGTCGAGATCCAGATCACGCCGAAGAAGCTGACCGTGGACGCGATCGCCCAGGTCTACGTCGAGGTCGAGGACCGCAAGAAGGCCGAGCGGCTGGTCGAGCTGCTGGCGACCGAGGAGCCCGAGCAGGCGATCATCTTCTGCCGCACGAAGATCGGCGCCGCCAGGCTCGACCGGCTGCTGCGCGACCGCGGACTCAACGTCAAGGCTCTTCACGGCGACATGTCGCAGGGCCAGCGCGACGGCGTGATGATCTCCTTCAAGGATCACCGCGTGCCGCTGCTCGTCGCCACCGACATCGCCGCCCGCGGCCTCGACATCGAGCACGTCACCCACGTCATCAACTACGACGTCCCCGACCAGACCGACACCTACGTCCACCGCATCGGCCGCACCGGGCGCGTCGGCCGCACGGGGCGGGCGATCACCTTCGTCACGCCGAAGCAGCGCGACGAGATCGGCCGCATCGAGCGCGAGGCGAAGACGCGGATCGAGCTCTGGGAGCCGCCCGAGGAGCGCCTCGAGCACGCGCCGTCGCCGCGCAAGCGGGAGCGGCCGCCGCGCGAGCAGCGCGAGTCCCGCGAGAAGGAGCCGGCAGGCGAGCCCGCTCGGGAGGACGCAAAGCTCGCCGAGGGCCACGTCAAGCTCTTCGTCAACCGCGGCAAGCGCAGCGGCGTCGAGGAGAAGGACCTGCGCTTCGCGCTGACCGACGGCGCCACCGTCGCCGACGAGGCGATCAGCTCGGTGCGCGTCCTTGAGCGCTTCTCGTTCGTCGAGCTCGACGCGGCTCAGGCCGAGCGCGCCGTCGAGCTGCTCGACGGCACGAAGCTCAACGGCCGCGAGCTGCGCGTCGAGGTCGCTCGGTCCTAGGGCCCGAGCCCGGGCTCTGCTGCCTGGGCTCGAAGACTCAGATGCCGACGACGGGGATCGGCGTGCGAATGTCGACGTCCCAGTCGCAGACCAGCGTTCGCGAGCCGTAGCCGCGGCAGTTGCTGCCCGTGCCGTCGTCAACCCAGGAGTAGCCGGACGGCACCTTGACCGTGTAGTGCCAGTGGAGCACGTGGGTGATGAACGGCATCGTGTAGATCGTGTTCGAGTAGGTGCCGGCGCTCTGGCAGGTGCCCGTCGTCCGGCTGCAGGTGTTGCCGGTCGCCTCGCGGTCGCCGTTAACCGTGTTGAGCGTGGCGACCCCGACCAGCGATGTGACCGGAGAGTCGCAGGTGATCTTGGCGAAGAAGTGGATCGTGTAGGGCGCGATCCCGGTGTAGGTGGCACCGGCGGTGTTGTTGCGGCACCAGGCGGGGATGCTCGAGGCCGATGTCGTGCCGGTCGGAGCGGCTGAGCTTGGCGCGGCGGTGGGCGCGGCCAGCGGCGCTCCGCCGAGGCTCGTGGCGGCATCGGCGGATGCGGCGATCCCCAGCCAGACCGCGGCGACCATCGTGATTACAGCAAGTCTTCGATACCCCATAACCGTCTGTGACGACAGTACACCGGCTGCGTGCGAATCGCAACTATTGAGTACCGAACCTGCCCAAAACCAGCCGCTTCGGGCGGTTTTGGCCCGAGATCACGCTGGGGCGCCGGTCAGCTCCTCGATCTTTGCGATCAGCTCGTCCCAGTCGATCGGCTTGGTCATGAAGCCGTCGGCGCCGAGCTCGCGCAGCTCGTCGAGCTGGCGGTGGGCGCTGACCATCAACACCGGCGTCGTGTCGCCGTGATCGCGCAGCTCGCGGAGGACGTCGAGGCCGGACTTGCCGGGCATCATCGCGTCGAGCAGGATCACGTCGGGGTGCGGCTTGGCCTCATCGCCGTCGAGGCGATCGAGGACGTCCTGGCCGCAGCAGACTGACTCGACCTCGTAGCCCTCGATGGCGAGGCGCCGTTCGAGCAGCAGCCGAATGGTCTCCGAGTCGTCAGCTACCAGTAGTCGCGTCATCTCCGCGGCCTCCTGCCGCCATGCACCCGGGCGCATGGCCCGGACCCTTTCCTATCTTCCTTCGCCATCTCTTTATTTACCACGTTGGACGGTCTCATTGGGGATCGCCGACGGATTCGGTCGCCGCAACGCCGTCGGCGCCGGCGCCGTTTGGGCCGCCCGCCTGCACCGCCGGCAGGACGAAGCGGAACGTCGAGCCTTCGCCGAGCTTCGAGTCGACGCCGATCGCGCCGCCGTGCAGCTCGACCAGCGACTTCGAGATCGCCAGGCCGAGACCGCTGCCGGTGATGCTCTGCGTCTCACCGGCGTCGAGCCTGTTGAAGCGGCCGAAGACCTCTTCGAGCTTGTCGGCGGGGATTCCCGGACCGCTGTCGCGCACGGCGACCTCGATCTCGGGACCGACGGCCATCGCCGTCACTTCGATCTCGCCGCCGTCGGGGGTGTAGTCGTTGGCGTTGGTCAGCAGGTTGCCCAGCACCTGCCTGAAGCGCGCCGGCTCGACGAGCACGTGAGGCAGGTCGGGGTCGACCGCGACCTGCAGCCGGTGGCCCTTGGCCGCGATCCTGGGCCGCATCAGCTTCACCACCTCGTCGACCATCGCAGCTACGTCGCACTGCTCCGGCGCGATCCGCAGGCGGCCGGCATCGCTGCGGGCGAGGTCGAGGAGGTTGTTGAGGACCTGAACGAGGTGGCTGGTGCCCTCGAGGATGATCTCGACGTTCTCGACCTGCTCGTCGGTCATCTGGTCGCGCTGCAGCATCAGCAGCTCGGCGAAGCCCTTGACCGAGGTCAGCGGGCTGCGCAGCTCGTGCGAGGCGGTCGCGACGAACTCGTCCTTGAGCTTCTCGACCCGCGCCCGCTCGGAGACGTCGCGGATCGAGAGCACCGCACCGCGCTCGCCGCCCAACGGGGCGACGAGGACGGACAGCACCCGCTCGCCTTTGGTCGCCGGCATCTCGCCGCGCTCGCGGTTGGCGATCACCTCCATCAGCCGCTCCGTTGCCTGCGGATCGCCGATCGCCTCGCCGATCGCCGTGCCGCTCTCGGCCTCGGGCAGCAGCGCCCGTGCCGCCGGGTTCAGCTGCAGGATCCGTCCCCCGTCGTCAACGGTGACGAGGCCGTCGGCGAGGCTCTCGACCGTGACCGAGAGCTGGTTGCGGACCTCCTCGATCCGGCGGTAGGCGCCCTGCAGCTCGGAGGCCATCTCGTTGAAGGCCTCACCCAAAGTCGCCGTCTCGATCGGGCCCGAGACCTCTACGCGGGAGCCGAGGTCGCGGGCGGCCAGGCGGCGGGCGGCGGTCACCAGACGAGCCAGCGGCTCGCGCATCGAGTTGATCAGGCCGAAGAAGAAGAGCGCCGCGGCAACGACTGCCGAGCCGAGGCCGATCAGCACCAGCGTCAGCGTCTTGCGGCTGTCGCTCGAGACCTGGCGCCGTAGCGCCTGGCGCTCTTGCAGCGTGTAGAGACCGAGCGCGCTGCCGGCGTCGAACACCGGCGTCGCAAGCTGCCGCTGGAAGGAGGGCGGCGGCGCGTGGTGGGCCAGCACCCGCCGGGCGACCCGCCGCCGCCAGGCGACCTCGGCCTGGACGCGGCGCGCGAGAAGCGCCGCGGCGCGGGGATCGTGAGCCGCCAGCTGCTCCGCCGCCGCGGTCGCTTCCCGCGATGCGTCGGCGGCGCTGTTGTAGGTGATCCGTGCCGGCCGCGGCTCGCGATCGAAGTGGACGAGCGAGGCCTGCTCGAGGACGAATGCCGAGCGCATCCGCTCTGCGGCGACCTGGAGCTGGAAGGCGCGGCTGGTCGAGTCCTCGAAGTCGCGGCGCAGCTGGAAGAGACGGCCGACGCCAAGCACCGTCACGCCGCCGAGGATCACGAGCAGCACGGCGAGGCCGATCCGTAGCCTGTTGGCGAGCGAGGCCTTCATCTTGACAATCGGGTCTACACTAGGGAAGCGCTCATGAATGAGCCGAATCGTCAGATCATCAGGGAAGACACTCTCATCTCGCAGTGGCGTCACCGCATGCTCACGCGTGGCGGTGCGGTTGTCGCCCTGACCGTCGTTCCCTTCATCGTCGCCGCATTGATCTCGGTCGGCGGCGGCGGCGGCCTGCTGCCCGATGGAATCGACTCGCTGACCAGCGGCCCCAGCGAGGCGGCCACCGGCGTCGAGATCGCGACGGCGCGCGGGAGCGCCGCCCCGACGGGCGACATCGTCGCTCTCACCGCCCCGCGCTCGACAGGAAAGACCGGTGCCGGCACGACGCCGGCAGGCGCTGGCGCACCGACGAGCCTGGGCGGCACAGCGACAGTCTTCTCCGGCGGCGGCTCGAGCACCGGCCCAGGTGGCACCCCCAGCGGCGGCGGCCCACCTGGCACCGGCGGTAGCGGCTCCGGCGGCGGCTCAGGCGCCCCTAGTCCGTTGACCGTCGTCCCAGGTGCTCCGAACATCGGCGGTGGCGCCGGCGGCGGCGGTGGTGGGGGCAATCTCGGCCCTCCAACTGACGGCGTCGGCGACTCCCTCAGCAACGTCAGCAAGCAGCTCAGCGGGCTCAAAACGCCGTAGCAAGCCGCTGGCCTTGGAGACAGGCCCCCGACCCTCGTCAGGGATAGACCGTGACGACCCTCGTCGCTGAGGCCGCCGCTGCGTAGGGCCAATCGTCCTCCGCCATCGCCAGGGCTCGGAACCTGATCTTGGTTGTCGCGGCGATCGTGCGGAACTCGTACGCATAGTGGAACCCACCATCGGCGTCTGAGCGAAGAATTTCGACCGGACGCCACCGCCCCCGCGGGGGGTCGAAGTATTGGATCTGGATCAGCTTGCCGCTCGCCGGCAGCTGCGCCTGGTCGTGGGCGACCGAGCCGGCGAACTGGACGGCCTGGCCGTTGTGGAGCTTGCCGGGCGAGGCCGAGAGGGTCACGGCGCTGAGGACCGTCTCGCGGATCGCTGGAGTCTCAGTTGGGGCGAAGCGCTGCCCGCCCGGATACCTGATGACGATCGTGCGTGAGGGGCCGGGCGGCAGCGAGCCTGCGTAGCGACCGGCCCCGTCCGTGCGGATGGCGGTCCTTCGCTCGGAAGGCATCGCCCCCCGGTCGAGGTGCTCCACCAGCTCGACGGTCGCGCCCGCGATCGGCTCGCCACCTGTCCCGACCAAGGCCCCCTCGATCGTTGCCGGAGCCCCGTAGCTGACGGTGGTGGCGGTCTGGGCCAGGTCTCGCTCGGCCAGGCAGCGCGTATAGGCAGCGCGCTGGCGCTTGCGCTCCGCCGGGTCGCCCGACCTCGGCGGCTTGCACTGGGCGTGCGCCGCCGCCGTGTCCCAGCGGATCGTCAGCACCGGCTCGCTCTTGAGCGGGTTGGTCAGCGTCATCCGACGGCCGTCCTGCCTCAATGATGAGGTGGAGCGGTTACCGGCCAGGTCCGTAGCCTCGACGATGAACTCGTATTCGCCGCGGGCCAGCTGATCGGATGGGAATCGCGCCGTCAGCTCTCCCCGCTCGGCGTCGAAGCTGGTGATCAATGGCTTGTACGCCGCACCGCTGCCGGTGGCGCGATAGGCGATCTGGCCGCCCCGCACCCCGGAAAGGCCGTCGTTCGCCGATGCGCGCACGAGCTCGGGGTCGGCCGGATCCTGGTCACTGGCGAACCACGCCGACGGCGGCGTCCTGTCGATCCTCACCACGGCCGCCGCCGGCTCATGCCCGGCCTCGCTGCCGTCGTTGGCGTTGCCGGCAAGGTCGCGGGCCCAGTAGCGCACGCTGTGAATCCCCTCGGAGGTGATCGCCGCGGTGACGTCGGTCGGCGCCGCAGCCGTTTGGGCCGACCCACCATCGACCTGGATCGCCGTCAGCGGTCTTCCGTCGTCGCCGGCCGTGGCGGCCATGCCCGACAGCTCATCCGTTGCATGGACGGACAGAGCGACGGTCTGGTTGGTCCAGCCGCCGGGAATGCCGGCGATCGTCGCCAGCGGGTCCGTCTTGTCGACCCTCAGCTCTGCGTGGCGCACCTGGGCCGACTTC
This sequence comes from Solirubrobacterales bacterium, assembly GCA_033856175.1. Taxonomy (GTDB): domain Bacteria; phylum Actinomycetota; class Thermoleophilia; order Solirubrobacterales; family 70-9; genus JAWVFK01. Next base: position 35,715 of record JAWVFK010000022.1, read on the forward strand.
ACCCCGGAGCCGGAGACCGTCGCGACATGGGCCCAGTGCGAGCCTTCGCTCAGGCTGCGAATCGTGGCGGCGTGCTCGGTGGCGGGCTTGAAACCGGTCTCCGCCTCGGTGCAACGATCGACCGCTCGGCAGGGGTCGCTGTCGGGCCGTTCGTCGATCAGGACGGCGAAGCCCTTGATCCCCGAGAGGACCCCGTCGGCGCTGACCTCGTCCCAACGCTGCAGGTAGGGAAAGTCGCCGCGGCTGAGCCAGCCATCGGCTCGCCGTGGCGCCGAGCTCGGCGGCGGGGTGTCGTCGAAGCGCAGGCGCTCGAAGTCCGAGTTGGCCTCCGACTCGTTGCCGGCCGCGTCGCGCAGCCAGACGGAGATCGTGTAGTCGCCGGCCCGTGGCACCGCGAGGCCGTCGAGATGCGTCAGCTGATTGCCGTCTTGGCTCCGCACGCCGGAGTCGTAGCCGCCCGGCCCGGTGACCCGGTACCGCGCGCCGACGATCGGTGCATCGCCCTCCGGGTTTCGCCAGGCGACGCTGAAAGCGTTGTCGGCGCGCCAGCCGCTGTCACCGAGCAAGCGCAGGCTGCGGGGGCTCGCCGGCGCCGAGTTGTCGATGAAGACCGCCGTCTCCCCGCTACAGCTGCGGTTGGGCGCAGATCCAGAGGAGAAGTCTTCGACGCAGGTCTGGACGAGGTTCTGTCCATCGTCGAAGGCGCTCGCGGCAACGCCGTAGCGGCGAGCCTCGCTCGCCGCACAGGGTCGCAGCGAGTTGGCGACGGCAGCCTCCGGACTCGCCGTCTTGCATGAGTAGGTCTGCGCGAGCGCGGCGGCACCGTTGACGAGCACCTCGACCGTTCGCACGCCACCGCCTTCGTCGTGGGCTGCGACGTCGACGGTCTGGGCCCCCGAGTGCCAGCCGGCGCTGAACGCAGGCCCGGACTGGACGACGGTCGGCGGCGCCGTGTCGTTGAGCATCATGTCGAGGTCGTAGGCGCGGAGGAAAGCCTCGGAAGCGTTCGTGCCGGGACAGACCGCCGCGTCGTCGGGCGCGCTGCATCTGACGCGCATGTTCAGCGTCCGGTATGCGGAGGCGCTGCCGCCGCCAAAGGTGTAGGACCGAACGCCGCTGCCGCTGCGCTGGCCAAAGGTGACCGACGAGCCCGAATCCGGCGAAACGTAGATCGTCCCTCTGAGCCCGTTCTTTTCCGCGAATGCCGCCTTGACGGTGGTGTTGGCGGCGAAGCCGGTGCCCTGCGGCGCCGTGAACCTCCACGTTGCCGCCTTGCCGTCGCTGATGTGGTTGCCATCCGTCGTCGATGAGAGCCACGGGTCGGCTGCGGTCGCGCAATCGTTGTCGGAGAGGCGGAAGTTGCCGTCTTCGTGAACGCCGACGCCGTCGCTCGCGGGCAGACCGCTGGCACGATCGCATTCGCGCACTTCGTAGACGCCCGCCCTCGCCGCAGGCGCGGGGGCGAGAAGGGCCAGCAGGGCGGCCAGGCCGGCGAGTGCTTTGGCGCGCTGGATCACGGCCCGAACTCACTCCCGGCGCCGCCACCGGCGTGGCTGCTTCCGGCGCCGGCGGATGGGCCTGCGCTGCCACCCCCGGCCGGCGGCGAAGAGGCGCTCGACGCCGGCCCCTGGGGAGCGAACTCCTGGCTCGGCGACGCCGGCGGGCTCGGCTCGGGCGCCGGAGACGGAGCTGACTCCGACGCGTCCGCCTGCGGCGGCGGGGCGGGTGAAGCCACGGGTGCGGCAAAGTTCGACGGTGGGTCGTGGATGGGGTGCACCGCCACCGGCGAGGCGGCTTCGCTCACCTGGTGCGTCCTGTCGCGGTGCTTGGCCTGGCCGAGATCGACCGGGCTCACCCCGCCGATCACGCAGGCCGCTCCCCCGGCCGCCGTGACGCCGCAGAGGGCGAGGATCTTCGTCACCGCCGCCACGCCCGCCCCGCGGGTGCCGCCGGCGGCGATGACGGGCCCGGCTCCGGCAGCGTCGGCACCGGGCAGGAGCTTCGAGTGAGCAGCGCTCGCCCACTCGCCGGCCCGATGCAGGAGACCCGCGGCCATGGACGGCGCCACGGGCAGCAAGCTGAGGACGCGCTCGGGCACGAGTCGGTACTCGCGAGCCAGCGAGCGGCAGGACGAGCACCCTTTGAGGTGTCTGCGCACGCGATCCGCCGTGGCGTCGTCGGACTCCCCGTCGCAGTAGCTCGAGAGCTCCGCCGCCAGCTGCTCGCAGCGCGCGCCTCCCTCGATGCTGGCGTAGACCTCGAGGAACCGCTTTCGGCCCTCGGCCATGCAGCGGTTGATCTTGGTCAGGCTCCAGCCGGTGATCTCACAGATCTCCGCGTAGCTGTACCCCTCTGCCTTGAGGATCAGGGCTCTGACCTCCTGCGGCTTGAGGGCGTGCAGCGCCTCGCTGCTGCGGGCGATGTGCTCGCGCAAGGCGGCGCGGTCGAACGGGCCGAGGCCGCCATCCGGCAGCAGGTCGATTGGGTCGTCAGCCTCTGTGGCGCCGGATTGGGCCGACGAGAGCAGACGCTCACGGTTTCGCCTGACGGCAAGCGCCTCATGCTTTGTCACCGTTTGCATCCAGCGGATCAGCTGCTTGGGTGAGGTTGTCGGCGCCTTTATCAACAGCAGCTCGAGCGCTCGCTGGTAGGCGTCGTCGGCGTCGTCGGCGCAGAGCGAGTAACGCCGAGCCGTGCGCTTCAGCGTTGCACCATTCGATTCGATTAGCGCGATCGCGGCACGCTGACGCTCACCTGCGCCAGGTCCGGTCACGGCGGCACTACCCCTTCCCATCACATTCTTTCCGCCTATGTGGTGACGACTTCTTGTACCACCGCAGGTACCATCACCGCCACCTCTCGCTTGTCCGCAATTGTCATCACGGAAAATGTCGCCCACTGTGACATTCCCCTGTAAAAGGGAATAGGAGAAAAAGTTCTCCCCCCCGAGAGATGTGGTCAGTTCCCGCAAACTGCGAGAAAACGAGCAAAGTTCTCGCACTTTGCGAGGAATGCAGATAAATACTGAGTAAGGATCAGCCGCTGGCTTGGCTGACGACGATCTTTCCGTCGTCGCCGATCCGCTCGATTCGCTCCCAGCCGATGATGTCGTCCTCGTGCGTCGGCTTCTGCCGCTCCGAGCGCTGAGTCCCGAGCCGCTCCAGCAGCCCGCGATGGCCGATCAGCAGGCCGGTGATCCGCCACTGCTGGTCAGCGCGGTCCCTGGCCGAGTTCGACCGTCGTGCGACGCGGACGTCGACGACGTGGCCGAGCCGCTTGCCCTCGCTGGTCTCCACCCGGCAGCCGAGCAGGTCGGTGAGCCTCACCACGCCCCCGGAATCTTGGCGATGAAGGCGCCGGCGACGTCGTCGCCATGACCGAGGCCGAGGTCGCTCGCCCGGCGCTTGAGGTGGACGGCCACGTCGATCTCCTTGACCTCTCCCCACGGCACCCGCACTGTCTCCTCGCTGAAAACCCGGGCGGCGAGCCTGCGCATCCGCCGCGGGAAGCGCTGCCGCCAGGCGCCGGGACCGCTGAGGATCGCGCTCAGGTGGGTGTCCTGACCGACGCCGCCTTCGAGCTCGATGTCGTCGACGCGGCCGCAGCGGCGGTCCTCGCTGTCGACGAGGTCGTCGTCGAGCAGGCGGTAGACGACATCGAACTCGTCCTCGCGCATCAGCCCGCTCCCACGTTGGTGATGAACATCAGCGGCACGGCGGCGACCGCGGCGACGATGATCACGAGGAAGTAGAGCCAACCCATGAACGTCGCCAGCGGCCCGTTCGCATGCTTGCCCATAAAGGTCTTGTCGCGGGCGATCAGCAGCAGCGGGAAGTAGGTCAGCGGCAGGGCGAAGACCGAGAAGATCACCGAGTACTCGGTCACCGCGACCGGGTCGACCCCCGTCGAGACGATGATGAAGGCCAGCGCCAGCATCACCATCCAGGAGATCGTGAATCGCGGCGCCCCGGCCGCCTTGCGGTACTTGCCCCACTCCCAGCCGAGGAACTGGGCCATGTTGTAGGCGCCGGAGAAGCAGGAGTCGATCGCCGCGCCGCCGACGGCGAACAGCACGCCGACCATGGCGATGACGATCCCGATCTCGCCGAAGGCGACGCCAGCCGAGAGGATCGGGGTCGCCAGGAACGACGGCTGGACGCCGAGCGGGTGAAAGACCTCGGCGGCGAGGACGATCAGCGAGATCGAGAGCAGGCCGCCGAGGCCGAAGCCGAGCAGGGCGTTGGCGCGGTTGATGCCGAGGTCCTTGGTCTTCCAGCGCTCCTCGATCGCCCCCGAGGAATAGAAGTAGACCTCGTAGGGCATCAGCCCGGCGGCGATCAGGCCGACGGCGAAGTACCAGTAGAGGGCGGTGCTGTGGCCGTGTGGGATCGCGCCGTGGCCGATCGCGCTCCAGTCCGGGTGCAGGTGGATCGCCGAGACGAGGAAGACGAGCATCGCCAGGCCGATGTAGCCGAAGAGCTTCTCGATCCACTCGAACGGCGTCACCCAGATGATGATCGCCAGCGCGATCACGGCGATCGGGATGAACGTCGAGTAGGTCACCTCGAAGAAGAGGTTGAGGACGATCGCGATGCCGCCGATCTCGGCCGTCAGCGTCAGCAGGTTGACCACCTGCGAGGCGATCAGGGTGATCAGGCCGGCGCCGAACCCCAGCCGCTGGCGGACGACCGCGAACACGGGTCGCTGGCTCGCGATCGCGACGCGGCCGGACATCTCGGCGAAGGTGGCGATGCCGATGACGCCGACGAGGACCGCCCAGATCAGGCCATAGCCATAGGCGGCCCCCGACTGCGACGCGAAGACGATGTCGCCGATGTCGACGAAGCCGCCGATCGCGGCGAGGATGCCGAGAGCGATCTGGAAGATCTTCGAGTTCAAAGCCCGGCCTTCAGCTGGTCGAGCTTGGCGGCTATGCCCATCAGCTTGCGCTCGGCGTCGGCCGCCGTGGCCTCGTCCTTGGGATCGAGGGCCAGCTGGTCGAGCGTGGTGGCGGCTTCATCGGCGAGCCCGATCGCCTCGTTGACGTCGTGCTGGAGGCCGTTGCTGACGATCGCGTCGCTCAGCTTCTCCTCGCTGGCGGCGTTGTCCGCCGAGAGCTCCTGAGCGTGGACGCGCGTCAATGTCGAGCGGCTCTTGTTGAGAGCCACCTCGTGCGCCATCAGCGCCCCTTCGGCGGCATTGGAGTGGAGCCCGCTGACCTCCTCGCGCAATTCGTTGGCGGTCAATGGCCCGCAACCGGAGACCAACGCCGATCCGGCGATCGCGACGACTATCAGCCCCCATCTCGTTGTCAATGCAGACCCCGCTTACCCCTGCACTCGGCCGACAAACGCCGCTCGCGGCTTTGCAGCCGTCGTGGCGGTGGCCGGCCGGGCGCCGGGGCGACGCTATCCTCGCCCGCGTATGAGCAGATGCGTTGTCACCGGCGGCGCCGGCTTCCTCGGCTCCCATCTCTGCGAGCAGCTGCTCGAGCGGGGGCACGAGGTCGTCTGCATCGACAACCTCGACACCGGCTCGCTCAAGAACATCGCCCACCTCCGCGATCGGGGCTTCGAGTTCATCAACCAGGACCTCACCGAGTACGTCGAGGTCGACGGCGAGGTTGACTTCATCTACCACCTCGCCTCGCCCGCCAGCCCGATCGACTACGCCCGCCTGCCTCTGCACACGCTCAAGGTCGGCTCCTACGGCACCCACCACATGCTCGGCGTCGCCAAGCGCAAGCGCTCCCGCTTCCTGCTGGCCTCGACCTCGGAGGTCTACGGCGATCCCCAGATCCACCCGCAGACCGAGGACTACTGGGGCCACGTCAACCCGATCGGCCCGCGCGGCGTCTACGACGAGGCCAAGCGCTACGCCGAGGCGCTGACGATGGCCTACCACCGCCAGCAGGGCGTCGACACCTGCATCTCGCGAATCTTTAATACCTATGGGCCTCGAATGCGCCCCCACGACGGTCGGGCGATTCCCACCTTCCTGCGCGAGGCGCTCCAGGACAAGCCCGTCACCGTCTTCGGCGACGGCAGCCAGACCCGCAGCTTCTGTTACGTCGACGATCTGATCGAGGGCCTGATCCTGCTGATGGAGTCCGACGCCCACCTGCCGGTCAACATCGGCAATCCGGTCGAGAAGAGCCTGCTCGAGCTCGCCGAGACCGTGATCGAGGTCACCGGCTCGCGCTCCGAGATCGTCTTCGAGGCGCTGCCGATCGACGACCCCCAGATCCGCCAGCCCGACATCAGCCGTGCCAAGCAGCTGCTCGGCTGGGAGCCGAAGGTCGAGCTGCGCGACGGGCTCAAGCAGACGATCGAGAAGGCCGGCGTCGAGAGCCTCGTCGGCGCGCTCGACTGAGCGCCCAGCCAGGCGCGACGCCCCATGCGCGTCTGCATGTTCGTCTACAACCCGCTGACCAACGACTCGCGCGTCTTCCGCGAGGCCGCGTCCCTGGTCGCCAGGGGCGACACCGTCGAGCTGATCGCGGCCCATAGACGTGGCCTGCCCCTGGTCGAGGAGCGCGACGGCTTCACGATTCGCCGAGTGCCACATGTCTCGCTGCGCCTGCGGTGGCGCCGCCGCCGCAGCGCCCTGCGAGCCGTTTTCTTCACGGCCCTGCGGATGGCGGGCAACCTTCGGCGCTGGCGCTTTCCGCTCAGCCAGCGCGATGAGCCGCCTCGGTTCGACCCCGAGCTCTCTCCGCCCTCCCAGCCGCAGGCCTCATCGGCCGGTGCGGCGCCGGGCGGCGCGCGGCGCAAGAGCCTCCTACGCCGCCAGCTCACGGTCCGCGACTACTGGAAGCGCACGCTGCGCCTTCTCGAGGAGCTGCCGCCCTTCGACGTCTTCCATGCCCATGACCTCAACACGCTGCCGGTCGCCGAGAAAGCCGCCCGTCGCGCCGGCGGCCGTCTGGTCTACGACTCGCACGAGATCTTCATCGAGCGCCAGATCATCGGCTCTGCCGAGCGGCGGATCTGGCGGCGGATCGAGGCACGGCTGATCGGCCGCGCCGACCGCGTGATCACGGTCTGCGAGCCGATCGCCGACGAACTCGCGCGCCGCTACGGCGTCGAGACCCCGATGGTGCTGATGAACTGCCCGGAACGCGCCAACGACCCACCTTCGCGCTCGTCCGAGCTGCTGCGGCAGAAGGCCGGCCTCGATGGGACCGAGGAGCCAATCGTGCTCTATCAGGGCATGGTTCAGCCGGAGCGCGGGCTCGAGACGCTGATCGATGCCGCCGGTCGCATCGATCGCGGCGCCGTCGTGATCATGGGCAAGGGCCTCTCCCAGGCGAAGCTCCAGGATCAGATCGAGGCCGCCGGCCTGACCAGTCGCGTCCGCATGACCGGGCCCGTCCCGCCCGAGGAGCTGCCCGCCTACACGGCGGCGGCCAGCATCGGCGTCGCCCCCTTCGACGGCAGCAGCCTCAACTCGTACTGGGTCTCGCCGAACAAGCTCTTCGAGTACCTCGCCGCAGGCCTTCCGGTCGTCGTCACGCGGATGCCGGTGATGGAGAGGATCGTCGACGAGCACGAGGTCGGCCTGATCTGCGAGCCCGACGACGCGGAGGGCCTCGCCGCCGCGATCGACCGCCTGCTCTCGGACCCGGAGCTCTACGAGCGCTGCCGCCGCAACGCCATCGAGGCGTCGAAGCTGTTCAACTGGGACCGCGAATCCGCCAAGCTGGTGCAGCTCTACGAGGAGCTGGGGGCCGACCGGCCTCTGAGCGCCGTGGCCGAAGGAGCCTGAGCCGATGCGTGTCTGCATGTTCGTCTACAACCCGCTGAGCAACGACTCGCGCGTCTTCCGCGAGGCCGGCGCGCTGGTCGCCCAGGGCCACAGCGTCGATCTCATTGGCTGGAAGCGCAAGGAGCAGCCGGCGGTCGAGGAGCGCGACGGCTTCACGATCCGGCGGATCTTTCGCGACCCGATCAACAAGCGCGTCGTCCGCTTCTTCTCCCGCGCCTGGCGGCTGGCGAAGCGCCTGCCCGGTGACGTCGCCCGGCGCGCCCTGCCCTCGCTGCGCCAACGCTGGCCGGCCCCCCAGGATCGACCCGCTGCGCCGGCGTCGCGATGGCCGAGCCCGCAGAAGCGCCGCAGCCTGCTCTACCGCCAGATGATGTTGCTCGACTACTCCCGCCGGGCGCTGAAGCTCGTCGAAGAGCTGCCGCCGTTCGACGTCTTCCACGCCCACGACCTCAACACGCTGCCGCTGGCCGCCGCCGCTGCCCGTCGCCGCGGCTCGCCGCTCGTCTACGACTCGCACGAGATCTTCATCGAGCGCCAGATGGTCTCGCCGATGGAGCGGCGGATCTGGCGCCGGATCGAGCAACGCCTGATCAAGCGGGCCGACCGCGTCATCACCGTCTGCGACCCGATCGCCGAGGAGCTTGCTCGCCGCTATGGCATCGAGACTCCGATGGTCCTGCTCAACTGCCCCGACCTGCCCGAGCGGATCCCCGAGGGCTCATCCGAGCGGCTGCGCCGCAAGGCCGAGCTCAACGGCAGCGAGGAGCCGATCGTCCTCTACCAGGGAATGATCCAGCCCGAGCGCGGCGTCGAGCATCTCGTCGAGGCCGCGAAGCAGCTCGATCGTGGCGCCGTCGTGATGATGGGCACCGGCGTCTCGATGGCCGAGCTGCAGGAAACGATCGACGCCGAGGGCCTCGGCGATCGCGTTCGCCTGACCGGCCCGGTGCCGCCCGAGGAGCTGCTCTCCTACACCGCCGGGGCGACGATCGGGGTCGCTCCGATCGACGGCAAGAGCCTCAACGCCTACTGGATCTCGCCCAACAAGCTCTTCGAGTACCTCGCCGCCGGCCTGCCGGTCGTGGCGACACGGATGCCGGTGATGGAGAAGGTCGTCGAGGAGCACGAGGTCGGCCTGCTCTGCGACCCGGGCGACCCCGACGGCCTCGCCGATGCGATCAATCGCCTGCTTGGCGACAGCGAGCTCTACGAGCGGCTGCGCGGCAATGCGATCGCGGCGTCGAAGATCTTCAACTGGCAGCAGGAGTCGAAGAAGTTCCTGGCCCTTTACGAGGAGATGGCGGCTCTGTCGCGGCAATCGTCAGCCGGCGGCGCCGAGGGCGAGCCGGCGCCTCACTAGGCCATCTCTATCCTTCGCCGCGATGGCCACCAGCGCTGACGAAGAGCTCTCGCGCTCGATCGCGCCGCTCGTCGGTCCCGACGACGAGCGCGTCTTCACCGATTCCGGCATCGAGATCGACACGGTCTACGACGCCGGCGACGTCGGGCCGGGCCTCGAGGAACGGCTCGGCGAGCCGGGCGAGTTCCCCTACACCCGCGGCATCCATCCCGGCATGTACCGAGACCGGCTCTGGACGATGCGCCAGTACGCGGGCTTCGCGACCGCCGAGGAGACCAACGAGCGCTATCGCTATCTGATCGAGCACGGCTCGACCGGCCTCTCGATGGCCTTCGACCTGCCGACGCAGCTCGGCCGCGACTCCGACGACCCGCTCTGCCGCGGCGAGGTCGGCCGCACCGGCGTCGCCATCGACACGATCGAGGACATGCGGATCTGCTTCGACCAGATCCCCCTCGACAGCGTCTCGACCTCGATGACGATCAACGCGCCGGCGGCGATCCTGCTGCTGCTCTACGAGCTCGTCGGCGAGGAGCAGGGAGTGGCGGCCGAGAAGCTGCGCGGCACCGTCCAGAACGACGTCCTCAAGGAGTACGTCGCCCGCGGCAACTACATCTATCCGCCGCAGCCGACGATGCGGCTGACCACCGACATCTTCGCCTACTGCGACGAGCACGTTCCGAAGTGGAACACGATCTCGATCTCGGGCTACCACATCCGCGAGAAGGGCTGCTCGGCGGTGCAGGAGGTCGCCTTCACCCTCGCCAACGCGATCGCCTACGTCGACGCCGGCCTCGCCGCCGGGCTCGAGGTCGACAAGTTCGGCAAGCGGCTCGCCTTCTTCTTCAACTGCCACAACAACGTCTTTCAGGAGGTCGCCAAGTTCCGCGCCGCCCGCCGGATGTGGGCAAAGATCATGAGCGAGCGGTTCGGCGCCAGCGACGACTCGGCGATGAAGATCCGCTTCCACACCCAGACAGGCGGCGTCACGCTGCAGGCCCAGCAGCCCGAGGTCAACATCATCCGCGTCGCCCTGCAGGGCTTCGCCGCGGTCTGCGGCGGCACCCAGTCGCTGCACACCAACGGCTTCGACGAGGCCCTGGCGCTGCCGACCGAGCGCTCGGCGCGGATCGCCCTGCGCACCCAGCAGGTGCTCGCCCACGAGTCTGGCGCCGCCGACAGCGTCGATCCCTTTGCCGGCTCCTACTTCATCGAGTCGCTGACCGACGAGATCGAGGGGCGCGCCTGGGAGCTGATGGGCAAGGTCGAGGAGCTCGGCGGCTCCGTCAACGCGCTCGAGTTCATCCAGCGCGAGATCGAGGAGTCGGCCTTCGGCTACCAGGAGCGCGCGCGGACGGGCCAGGACGTCATCGTCGGCGTCAACAAGTACGTCACCGACGTCGTCGACGACATCGACATCCTCAGGGTGGACCCGGAGTCCGAGCAGCGCCAGCTGAAGCGGCTCGCGGCCTTCAAGCAGGCGCGCGACATCGCCGAGGTCGAGCGGCGCCTCGATGCCCTGCGCGACGTCGCCCGCGGCGAGGGCAACCTGCTGTACCCGATCAAGGATGCGCTGCGCGCAGGAGGGTCGATCGGCGAGGTCTGCGGCGCGATGCGCGAGATCTTCGGCGAGTACAAGGGTGGCGCCTTCTTCTAGCCCGTTCGCCGGGCTGCAAGTTTCGGCCCCCGGCGGCCGCAGGCAGGAGAGGGTTCGGCCAGCGGCGAAAGCCAGCCCATGAGTCCCGTCGAAAGGACTTTGATCAAATCGCCGCCGGAGGTCTGGGAGCTCGTCGAGGACGAGGACCGCGCCCGCGGCTGGGTCTCCGTGCTCGCGGGCATCGAGTCCGAGATCGAGGCCGTCGAGCGCCGCGACGGCGAGATGATCGTCTGGCGCAACGACGACGACAGCATCGAGCTCGAGATCGCCCTCAGCGAGAAGGGCTGGGGCACCAACGTCTCCGTTCGCTCGCGCCCCGATCGCGAGGACGCCGTGCTCGAGCGCGTCCTCGAGGATCTGGCGGCGACCGAGAGCCAGCCGTTCTCGCGCGGCTGAGCCCTCTTTGACGGAGCCCGCCGTTGCGGCTATCGTGGCCGGCGGTGGGACGCAGGACACTCGCGACGATTCTTTTGGCCGGGCTGACGCTCGCACTTTGCGCGGCCGTGGCCCTCGCCGGCTTCGACCCTCCGGTCGGCTATCCGGTCGGCGACCAGCCCGAGTCGGTTGCGAGTGCCGACTTCAACGGCGACGGCAAGCTGGACGTCGTCAGCGCTGACTTCAACGACGACACGGTGTCCGTGCTGCTCGGCAACGGCAACGGCAACGGCACCTTCAACCCTCGAACTCCCTTTCCGGTGGGCGACATGCCGCGCTTCGTCGCGGTCGGCAACTTCGATGGCAATCGCAGGCTGGACCTCGCGGTGGCCGACCAGGGCAATGACGACGTTTCGATCCTCGGTGGTCGGGGCGACGGGACGTTCGCCCCGAGGAAGAAGTTTGCCGTCGGCACCTCGCCGCGGGCGGTTGCCGTCGGCGACTTCAACCGCGACGGCATGAGCGACCTGGCGGTAGCCAATGGCGCCAGCAAGAACGTCTCGATCCTTCTGGGCAAGGGGCATGACAGATTCGCCAAGCAGCTCAAGTTCGGTGTCGGCAACACGCCGCGCTCGGTGACCGCCGGCGACTTCAACGGCGACCATCTGCGGGATCTCGTCTTCGCGAACGAGATGGACAACGCGATCGCGGTCCTGCTCGGCAAGGGCGACGGCCGCTTCGGTCACCGCCGGGCCCATGCGGTCGGCTCGATGCCGCAGTCGGTCGCGGTCGGCGACTTCAATGGCGACGGCCGCAAGGACATCGCCGCCGTCAACCAGGGCGATGCCGACGTCAGCGTGCTGCGCGGCAGGGGCGACGGCCGCTTCACGGCGCGGCAGGACTATCCCGTCGGGATGAACCCGAACTACGTCGTCGCTCGCAAGCTCGACGCAGGCAAGCGGCTCGATCTCGCGGTGGCGAACTCCGACGACGACACGGTCTCCGTCCTGCTCGGCAGGAGCAGGGGGCGCTTCGGCCCGAAGACCGACTATGCGGCCGGCGGCTTCCCGATCTCGCTCGCCGTGGGCAATTTCGATGGCGCCGCCGGGCCGGATCTGGCCTCCGCCGCACTCGACGATGACAAGGTCGAGATCCTCCTCAACCAGATCTAGCCCGGGCCCGCGGGCGACGTCCCGCCGCATAGAATCGCCGCCCGGTGCGCCAGAAGTCCCCTGAGACCCACGACGAGAAGCTCGCCTACCTGCGCGAGCTGCGCGAAGCCGCGATCCACTCGGCCTCCGAGGATGCCGTCGAGAAGCAGCATGCCAAGGGCAAGCTGACCGCGCGCGAGCGGATCGAGAAGCTGCTCGACCCGGGCTCGTTCGAGGAGCTCGACACCTTCGTTCGCCACCGCACCTACGAGTTCGAGATGGACAAGCGCCGGCCCTGGGGCGACGCCGTCGTCACCGGCTACGGCACGATCGACGGTCGCACCGTCTTCGTCTTCAGCCAGGACTTCACCGTCTTCGGCGGCTCGCTCGGCGAGGTCATGGCGGAGAAGATGTGCAAGGTGATGGACCTCGCCGCCAAGGTCGGCGCCCCCGTCATCGGCATCAACGACTCCGGCGGCGCCCGCATCCAGGAGGGCGTCGTCTCGCTCGGCGCCTACGGTGACGTCTTCGTCCGCAACGTCCAGTGCTCGGGCGTGATCCCGCAGATCAGCCTGATCATGGGCCCCTGCGCCGGCGGCGCCGTCTACTCGCCGGCGATGACCGACTTCATCTTCATGGTCAAGGAGACCTCGCACATGTTCATCACCGGCCCCGAGGTGATCAAGACGGTCACCGGCGAGGAGGTCGAGTTCGAGGAGCTCGGCGGCGCGATGACCCACAACACGAAGTCGGGCGTCGCCCACTTCGCCGCCGAGAACGAGGAGCAGTGCCTCGAGGACGCCCGCTACCTGATGTCGTTCCTGCCGCTAAACAACCTCGAGCTGCCGCCGCGGGTCGAGCCGAGCGACGACCCCGACCGCGAGGAGGAGGCGCTCGACTCGGTCGTCCCCGACGACCCCTCGAAGCCCTACGACATGCGTGATGTCGTTTCGCTGATCGTCGACGACGGCGAGTTCTTCGAGGTCCAGGAGCACTGGGCCCAGAACATCATCGTCGGCTTTTCACGCCTCGACGGCCATCCGGTCGGCGTGGTCGGGAACCAGCCCAAGCACCTGGCCGGCGTCCTCGACATCGAGTCATCGGAGAAGGCGGCGCGCTTCGTCCGCACCTGCGACGCCTTCAACATCCCGCTGCTGACCTTCTGCGACGTGCCGGGCTTCCTGCCCGGGACCTCGCAGGAGTGGGGCGGGATCATCCGCCACGGCGCCAAGCTGCTCTACGCCTTCACCGAGGCGACCGTGCCGAAGCTGACCGTCGTCACCCGCAAGGCCTACGGCGGCGCCTACGACGTCATGAACTCCAAGCACATGCTCGCCGACTTCAACTTCGCCTGGCCGACGGCGGAGGTCGCTGTGATGGGGCCCGAAGGCGCCGTCAACATCATCTACCGCCGCGACATCGCCACCTCGCCGACCCCCGACGAGCGCCGGCAGAAGCTGATGGACGACTACAAGGCGAAGTTCGCCAACCCCTACTCGGCGGCCGAGCGCGGCTACATCGACGACGTGATCGTGCCGCACGAGACGCGGCCCAAGCTGATCCGCGCCCTGCGCACGCTGCAGACCAAGCGCGTCGAGCAGCCGAAGCGCAAGCACGGCAACATCCCGCTCTGAGTCGGGGCCGGCTCTAGGCGGGGGCGCGGGCGACGCCGGCGGCGTGCTCGCTGACCGTCGCGACGACGTGGTCGCGCTGCTCGTCCGTGAGCTCCGGAAAGACCGGCAGCGAGAAGATCTCGGTTCCCAGCCGGTCGGCGTTGGGGAAGCCGTTGAGCTCGGCGTGGCCCGCGAGCGCCGGCTGGCGGTTCAGCGGGATCGGGTAGTGGACCGCGCTCGAGACGCCGCGCCCGGCCAGCAGCTCGAGGGCGGCGTCGCGCTCGGGGGAGCGGACGACGTACTGGTGGTAGACGTGGGTCGCCTCGGGCCGGCAGGCGATCGGCTCGATTCCGTCAACCGTGGAGAAGGCCTCGTCATAGAAGGCGGCGTGGCGCCGGCGAGCCTCGGTCCAGGCGTCGAGGTGGGGGAGCTTGACGTCGAGGATCGCCGCCTGCAGCGTGTCGAGGCGGGCGTTGGTGCCGAGCTCGTCGTGGCGATACTTCTCGGCGCGGCCATGGTCGCGCAGCGACCGCGCCCGGCGGGCGATCTCGGCGTCCTGGGTCGTGATCGCGCCGCCGTCGCCGAGGCAGCCGAGGTTCTTGCCGGGGAAGAAGGAGAAGGTCGCGAAGTCGCCTACCGAGCCGGCCGTCTTGTCGTTCCACTTGGCGCCGTGGGCCTGGGCGGCGTCCTCGCCGAGGATCAGCTTGCGGCGGTCGGCGAGCTCGCGGAACGCCGTCAGGTCAACCGTCTGCCCATAGAGGTGAACGACGAGGATCGCCGCCGTCCGCTCGCCGATCGCCGCCTCGACCGCGTCGGCCTCGAGCAGCGCCGTCTCGGGGCTCGGATCGACGAGGACCGGAATCGCGCCGGCCTCGAAGATCGCCTCGACGGTGGCGATGAAGGTCATCGGCGTCGTGATCACCTCGTCGCCCGGCTTGACGCCGGCGGCGCGCAGGCCGACGGTCAGCGCCGAGGTGCCGCTGGAGACGCCGATCGCCTCGGCGGCGCCGCAGTAGCCGGCGAATGACTTCTCGAAGCTCGCGACCTCGGGCCCGGAGACGAACTTGCCGTGGCCGATGACGCGGGCTATCGCCTCATCGAGCTCGGCGCGGATCGGCGCGTGCTGGGCGTGGATGTCAAGAAGCGGAATGCTCACGGGCCCTCGTCTCGATCGCGACGGCGGCGCCGTCTGCGGCGGCCGAGCGCTCGGCGGCCTCCAGCACGGCGACGACCTCGCGGCCCTGGACGGCGTCGGTCAGTGGCCTCGTGCTCTCGGCGATGCACTCGGCGAAGTGCTCGATCTCGACCCGCAGCGGCTCGCGGCCCTGGACCCTGGGTAGGACGACATCGCCGGCCCGCACCGCGAGCTTGAACTCGCCGAAGCTGCCGGAGCCCCCGGGAACGCCCTCGAGATGAGCGGGCGCGCGGGTCACGCCCTTGTCGTAGATCGCCAGCGGAGCGTCGACGTCGGTGTCGTCGTAGACGGCCATCTTCTCGTCGCCGACGACGGTGATCTGGCGGACCTTGCGCGGATCCAGCCAGGACTCGTGGATATGGCCGACGATCCCGTCGGCGAATTCGAGGACGACGAACGCCATGTCGGCGAGCTCGTGGTCGAGGACGCTGAACTGGCGGGCGCTGACTCGCTGCGGAAAGCCGCCGAGCAGGTACATCAGGATCGAGATGTCGTGGGGGGCGAAGTTCCAGAGCGCGTTGAGGTCCTGGCGGATCTTGCCGAGATTGAGGCGCTGGGCGTAGACGTAGAGGACCTGGCCTAGATCTCCGTCGACGATCAACTTGCGCAGCTGGCGAACCGGCTCGCTGTAGAGGAAGGTGTGGCCGACCATCAGCGTCAGGCCGGTGGAGTCGGCCAGCTCGCAGAGCTCGTCGGCATCGGCAACCGAGAGCGCCATCGGCTTCTCGACCATCGCGTGCTTGCCGGCTTCGAGCGCCATCCGAGCGTGCTCGGCATGCTGCGAGGCAGGCGTGGCCAGGACGACGCCGTCGATCTCCTCGTCGGCGAGCAGGTCCTCGAGCGAGGTCAGCCCGCGCGTGCCCGGATAGCGCGAGATCGCCGCCTCGAGGTTGGCGGCATCGGGATCGGAGATCGCCGCCAGGCGGCAATTGCCGGCCTCGAAGATGTTGCGGGCGAGCTTCGAGCCCCAGTAGCCGGCGCCGGCGAGGCCGATCGCGACTTCAGTCGTCTTGTCGTCTGCCATTGCCATACGAGGGCCCGCCGGGGCCGGGAGCGGCATCGCGCGGTCCCGCAGCCTACAGAGCTGCCGGTGGGGGCGATGTCGATCAAAACTTCTCCCTGGTCGAAACTGTTCCAATAGGTGATGGTCGCCTTGGCGAAGATCCAACGCTTGACCTGGTCTCGGCGCGGCGCCTGCGTCGCGCTTGCGCTGCTTGCGGTCGGACTGCCGGCGACAGCCTCCGCGCGCACCCACGTCGGACCGCTGACGACGGCGCATTACCGCTCGATCGTCGCGACCCTGGACCCGGCGCACCCCGGGCGCGGGCGCGAGTTCAACCACTCGACGCGGCTGGATGAGCCGATGACCTACGGCGGAGTCATTTCGGCGGAGGCGCGCCGCTACCACGCCACGGGCAGCACGGACGCTCTCGACCGGATGAGGGTCTGCGGCCAATGGCTGCTCGACAACAGCGACATAAACGCCAACGGCGTCGTCGGCTACGGCCTGCCGGTCGCCTTCGACGCCTTCGGCGACGGCAGCGTCAACCCGCCGAATCACGAGTACACCGTGACCAGCGCAGCCGCGATGGAGGGCCTGCTCGATTGGCTGGCGACCGATCCCGCCGCGCCGGCGAGCCCGATCCAGGCGACGATCGAGGGGATCCTGGCGCCCTACCGCGGCGGCGATGGCTTCACGCCCCGCGGCCTCTTTGCCTACGACTTCTTCGACCCAGACGAGGAAGCCGATGTCTACAACGTCGCCGCGCTGATGGCGGCTCAGGTCCAGCGCTACAGCTCGCTGGTCGCCGATCCTGAGCGGACGGAGCTGCGGGGTCTCGCCGACGCCTCGATCGACGGCCTGGGGGGCGCCAGGCGCACCGACTCGCGCGGAAATCACTACTGGCGCTACAGCTCCCGCGGCTCGCGTCCGAACGACTTCGATCACGCGACGGCGACCGCGGTGGCGATCGAGGACTACCGCCGCTACGGAGGAAGCCTGGGGAGCGGATTCGACCTCGCGCGGGTGCGCGGAAGCCTCGGTCGCTTCGAGGTGCGTGGCCGCTGGTGGCACATGCCTTCGATGGGCCGCTGGCGCGATCTCTCCCGCAACCTGCCCGCGCACCTCGGCGCGCTGGGGTATGGGCTGCGCGCGATCAGCTGGAGCAGCCGCCGCGACCGTGCCTGGGCGCGAAGCATGGCGGAGCAGGTCAAGCGCTACCGCCTCGGCTGGGGGAGCTATGCCGGCGCGCCCGGCAAGCCGCGCTTCGCCTTCGGCGACATGGGCATCCTGATGGGGCTCGCCGAAGCTCTCTACGGCCCTCTCACCTGAGCCGCCTCGGCGAGCAAAGCGGCGATTGAGCCGGCGCCGCCATGAACTAGAGTCGCCGCGTGGCCGCCAGCAACGGCAAGCGCGGGAACCGCCGCCCCCGCTTCGAGCTGCGGGCGCCCGGCGCCTCGCCGCAGGAAGCGGCGGCGATCGCTGCGGCGATCGAGCAGTTCCTCCTCGACACGGCGCCGGCGCCGCCAGCGGCCAAGCCGTCGCAGAGCCCATGGCAGCGGGCGGCGCTGCTCGAGGGCGTCGGGCTTGCGCATGAGCGCTGAGCGCAAGATCCATCGCGGCGTCATCGCCGGCCTCGGCCAGATGGGCGGCCACCACCTGCGCGTTCTCGGCGCCCTGCCCGATGTCGAGGTCGTTGGCGTCATCGATCCCGACGCTGAGCGCCGGGCTGCCGCGATCGCCGAGCGCCCGAGCATCGGCGCCTTCGAGAGCCTCGCCGAGGCACTCGAGCAGACGGAGCCCGACTTCACCTGTATCGCAGCTCCGGCGCCGCTGCTGGCCGAGCTCGCCGGCGCCTCGATCGCCGCGGGCGTGCCCGTCTTCGTCGAGAAGCCGATGGCGGCGACCTCCGCCGAGGCGACGTCGCTGCTGCGCCAGGCCGAGGCCGGCGGCGTGTTGCTGGCCGTCGGCTACGTCGAGCGCTTCAACCCGGCCGTCCGGGCGCTGAAGCAGAAGCTCGACGAAGGAATGCTCGGGCAGATCTATCAGCTCCATGCCCGCCGGCTCAGCCCCTTTCCAGGTCGCACCAAGATGCTCGGGGTCGCCTTCGACCTCGCCACCCACGACATCGACCTGATGCGCTACCTCACCGGCAGCGAGGTCGAGCGCGTCTTCGCCGAGACGTCGCGGCGGCTCACCGACGACGGCGAGGACCTGCTCTGCGCGACGCTCCGCCTCGGCGCCGACGTCACCGGCCTGCTCGAGGTCAACTGGATGACGCCGGCGAAGATCCGCCAGCTGAGCGTCACCGGCGAGAAGGGGATGTTCGTCGTCGACTACCTCACCCAGGATCTCTATTTCTACGAGCACCCGCGGGCGACGACCGACTGGGCCGCGCTCGCCGAGATGAGGGGCGGCGGCGAGGGCGACATGATCCGCTACGCGATCGAGCGCCGCGAGCCGTTGCGCGTCCAGTGGGAGGAGTTCCTGAGTGCGCTCGAGAGTGGCGAGGCGCCGGCGGTCGGCGGCGGCGAAGGGCTGGCCGCGCTGCTGACCGCCGAGGCCGTGCAGCGGTCGGGGGAGCGCCACGAGGTCGAGGTGCCCGAGCGCTCGACGGCAGCCCTCAGTTGAGCTCCGAGCCGAGCAGCGAGCGGCCGCTGCGACTGGCCGAGCCTGTCTTCGGCGAGGGAGCCGTCGCCGCCCTGAAGGAGGTGCTGGCGAGCGGCCGGCTCACCCAGGGCCCGAACGTCGCCAGGTTCGAGCGGCTGATCGCGGCCTATTGCGGCGCCGCCCATGGCGTCGCGACGACCTCGGCGACGACGGCCCTGGAGCTGTCGCTGATGGCTCTTGGGATCGGTCCCGGCGACGAGGTCCTGGTTCCCGACTTCACCTACCCGGCGACGGCCAACGCGGCGCTGCGCCTCGGCGCCAGCGTTCGCCTCGTCGACGTCGAGCCCGGCAGCTGGTGTGTCGACCCCGAAGCGCTCGCCGCCGCGGCCGGGCCTGCGACGGCTGCGCTCGTCAGCGTCGACGTCTTCGGCCTGCCCGCCGACTACGAGGCGATCGAGCCGCTCGCCGCGAAGCTCGGCCTGCCGCTGGTCTGCGACGCCGCCTGCTCGCTCGGCGGTGCTCAGGGCGATCGCCGCTGCGGCGTCTTCGGAGCCGCCTCCTGCTTCTCCTTTCACCCACGCAAGTCGCTGACGACCGGCGAGGGCGGGATGGTCACGACCGAGGATCAAGCGCTGGCCGAGCGCATGCGCCTGCTTCGCAACCACGGCGGCGAGGCCGACGGCTGGAAGGCCCGCTTCGTCGAAGCCGGCGCGAACTTCCGCATGAGCGAGCTCCAGGCGGCGCTCGGCGCCCTCCAGGTGGAGGGCTTCGAGGCGGTGGTCGAGTCGCGGCGCCGCTTTGCCGCCGAGCTCAGCGCGGGGCTCTCGGCGCTCGACGGGATCACCCCCCAGCTGGAGCCTGAGGGAAGGCGCCACCCCTACCAGTCCTACGTCGCGATCCTCGACGACGACCGCGACCGCGACGGCCTCGTCGAGTTCCTGCGCGGACAGGGCGTCGAGTCGACCCTCGGCACGTACGCACTCCACGCCGAGCCGGCGTTCATGCGCGCCTGCGGAACCGAGCCCGGCAACCTGCCCAACTCATGGCGCGCCTGCCGGCAGACGATCGCCCTGCCGGCCCACCAGCGGCTCGAGCTCACCGACGCCGAGCGGATCGTCGCCGCGGTGCGCGAAGGGCTCAGCCGCGGCTCGCGCTAGCCGGCCGGCGCCGCGCTGGCGGCGCGGTCGGGATTGGCGAGGTACCAGCTGACGGTCTCGCGCATCCCGTCTTCAAGGCCGACGGCCGGCGCGTAGCCGAGCAGCTCGGCGGCCAGCGTCGTGTCGGCGAGCAGGCGGCGAACGTCCCCGGGGCGGTCGGGACCGTGCTCGACCGGCCAGTCCGGCTCGCCGAGCGACTCCAGGATCACGCGGATCAGCTCCTTGACGGTGTGCTCTTCGCCACTGCCGAGGTTGATCGAGCGCCCGGTCGCCTCGGCAGAGGCCGCCGCCGCCAGCACCCCGGCTACGACATCGGTGACGTAGGCGTAGTCGCGCGTCTGCTCGCCATCGCCGTGGATCGTCACCGGCTCGCCTCGCCTGACGTTGCCGATCACCGTCGGGATCAGTCCGGCGTAGGCACCCGGGTTCTGGCGCGGCCCGAAGGTGTTGAAGGGCCGCACGACGACACCCTCGAGGCCGAAGGTCTCGGCATAGCTGAGTGCGATCAGGTCGGTCGCCGCCTTGCTGGCCGCGTAGGGGGTCGTCGGCAGCAGTGGGTGGTCCTCGGACATCGGCACGGACTGCGCCGTGCCGTAGGCCTCCGACGAGGAGAACTGGACCAGCCGCCCGAAGCCTCCGGCTCGGCCGAGCTCGCAGACCGCCGTGGTCATGGCGACGTTGTGGTCGACGACGCGGCGCGGGTCCTCGAGCGAGGCCGGCAGCGGGATGACCGCCATGTTGAAGCAGAGGTCGAACGGCTCGCCGGCGAGCCGTTCGAGAGCCGCGAGGTTGGCGCAATCGCCACGCTCGACCGTCAGCGCCGGGCTGTCCGAGACGGCCTGGAGGTTCGCCTCGTTGCCGAGCGAGAAGTCGTCGAGGACTGCGACACGCTCGACCCCCGCGCCGAGCAGCGCCTCGACGACGTGGCCACCGATGAAGCCCGCGCCGCCGGTCACCAGGGCGGAGGTGCCGCGAAGCTCTGAGGGGATGGTCACGCCAGGCAGGGTAAACCGTGCGTCGTCGCCCAGCCCGCCTCAAAGCGACTAGCTTTCGGCCGATGGAGCGCAGCTCGCATGGCGATGGCCGCTGGGACCCCGGCGAGCTTGCGGCCTTCGGCGAGGGAGCGGTGATCGAGCCGACCGTGCTCGTCTTTCATCCCGCCAGCATCAGCGTCGGCGCCGGTGTCTACGTCGGCCACGGGACGATCCTCAAGGGCTATCACCGCAACGAGATGAGGATCGGCGCCGGCAGCTGGATCGGCGAGCAGTGCTACCTCGGCTCGGCCGGCGGCCTGACGATCGGAGAGAACGTCGGCATCGGCCCCGGCGTCAGGATCCTCACCTCGGAGCATGAGGAGGAGGGGCCGGAGAAGCCAATAATCGAAGCGGCGGTTCGCTTCGACCCGGTCACGATCGAGGACGATGCCGACATCGGCATCGGCACGATCCTGCTGCCGGGGGTGACGATCGGCAGGGGCGCGCGGGTCGGCGCCGGCTCGGTGGTCACCGCCGACATCCCCTCGCTGGCGGTGGCGGCCGGCACCCCGGCCCGGGTCATGCGCAGCCGCGGCGACGGCTGACCCTCTCGCGATGCGGATCCTCCACGCTCCCCGCAACATCGCCGGACAGGCCTCGCTGATGGCCGGCGCGCAGCGCCGTCTGGGTCACGAGGCCGAGGTCTGGAGCTCGGGCGAGTCGCGCTTCGGCTTCGACGCCGACCGCGTCGTGCCGTTCGGCGACGCCGAGGCGATCGACGAGGTCTGGCGGGCGCTCGGCGAAGCGGTCGAGCGCTTCGACGTCTTCCACTTCCACTACGGCCGCTCGCTCTTCCCCGGCCGGGCCCGGATCCCACCGCTCTGGGACCTGCCGCTGCTGCGCGCCCTCGGCAAGAAGGTCGTCGTCTCCTTCTGGGGATCCGATTGCCGCAGCGGTCGCGTCCAGCAAGAGGTCAACCCCTATGCCGAGCTGCTGCCGAGCGAGGTCGTCGGCGACCGCGATGACCGCCTCGCCAAGAGCATCCACGTTTGGCGGACCTATGCGAACACGATGCTCGTCCACTCTCCGGAGCTGCTCTCCTACGTGCCTGACGCGACGGCGGTCGGGCGGATCTTCGATCTCAGCGAGTGGCCCGTGGGCGATCCGCCTGACCGGGAGACGCCCGTCGTCCTGCACATGCCGAGCCGTCGCGAGCTGAAGGGGACCGATCTCGTCCTCGCCGGCGTCGAGCGGCTTCGCCGCGATGGGGTGGCGCTCGACTTCAGGCTGGTCGAGAACGTCCAGCACGACGAGGCGAAGAAGCTGCTCTGCGAAGCCGACATCGTCGTCGACCAGCTGATCGCCGGCGATCACGGAATCGTCTCGGTCGAGGCGATGGCCAGCGGTCGTGTCGCCGTCGCCTATCTGCTGCCGGTGGTCCGAGCCGCGTATCCCGACCTGCCGATCCACGACGCCAGTCCGGATGACTTCAGCGAGCGGATGAGGCTGCTGGTCGAGGACCGCGAGCTGCGGCGGAGGCTGGGCGCGGCCGGACGGCCCTTCGTCGAGCGCCATTTCGACGCCGCCGAGGTCGGCGCGCAGCT
Source organism: Solirubrobacterales bacterium (assembly GCA_033856175.1). Classification (GTDB taxonomy): domain Bacteria; phylum Actinomycetota; class Thermoleophilia; order Solirubrobacterales; family 70-9; genus JAWVFK01. Next base: position 58,178 of record JAWVFK010000022.1, read on the forward strand.
GATCGAGATCTACTCCCGCGAGGGCGCCGCGCCGCATCCGGACGGTTTTCCGGATTGGGCCGCCCTCGGCGGCGAGCGGCAGATCGAGCGACTGCAGGAGCGGGTGGCGAAGCTGCTCGCGGACCGGGCGAGGCTGCGAGGCCGTCTGGACCTCGAATCGCGCCAAGGCGGAGCAGGGGAGAGCTCACTGTGGCGCCGCCTGCGGCGTCACCTAGGTTGACGGCGCTCGCGCTCTGGCCGCGCTGCGATAGAACTGCCGGTACCCCCGTCCCCCCAAGGAGGCACGAATGGCCGTAGTCAAGATCATCGAGCTGGTGGGCAGCTCGAAGAAGTCCAGTGACGACGCCGCCCAGCAGGCGCTGAAGTCGGCGCAGGGATCGCTGCGCAACATCCGCGCGGTCGACATCGTCTCGACCGGGCTGCGCGGTGAGAACCTCGACGAGTTCCGCGCTCACGTGCGCGTCGCCTTCCTGATCGAGGGCACGGACGTCGACTAGATCTCCCTGACCACCATCGCGGTCGCCCGCCCATCGAGGGAGGGCCGAGGCCGCCTTCGATCATCTTCACCGGATCGGTCGACTTAAATCCCTGAAATCCGGTCAGGTTTTGCTATATTCGCCAAGCTGCAGCCGTCAACGGTGCGGAACCACCGCACCCCGAGGAGATAGGCAGATGGAAGCCTCCACCAAAGCGCCAGGCATCGAGCTCGACCAGGACGTCGGCAAGGACCAGCACGGCAAGGGCCGTATTGGCAGCCTCGAGAACCCCGAGACCTACGACAACGTCCCTGGCCACGTGATCCCGATCATCGAGCGCGAGTTCGATGACTTCGACTCCGAGGCCGGCAAGTTCCTGCGCAAGGAGCTGACCGAGGAGCAGTTCATCGGCTTCCGCCTCAAGCAGGGTGTCTACGGCCAGCGCCAGCCCTCCGAGCCTCCCGTCCAGATGATCCGCGTCAAGCTGCCGTTCGGCGGCATCACCCCGGAGCAGATGGACGCCTTCGGCAGCGTCGTCGAGAAGTGGGTGCCGCTGAAGAAGGGCCACGTGACGACGCGGCAGAACATCCAGCTCCACCACGTGCCGCTCCCCGACGCCGCCAAGCTGATCCGCGAGCTCGGCGAGGCCAAGCTCTCCTCCCGCGAGGGCTGCGGCAACACCGTCCGCAACGTCACCGGCGATCCCTGGGCCGGGATCAGCGCCGACGAGCCCTTCGACCCGACTCCCTACGCGGGCGCCTACGTTCGCTACTTCGTTCGCCACCCGACCACTCAGCTGATGCCGCGCAAGTGGAAGACCGCCTTCACCGCCAGCGACGAGGACCGCGCGATCACTGGCATCCACGACATCGGCTTCATCCCCAAGGTTCGCGACGGCGAGCGTGGCTTCAAGGTCGTCGTCGGCGGCGGCACCTCGATCATGCCCCGCGTCGCGCCGACCCTCTCCGAGTTCGTTGCCGCCGACAACGGCGACTACCTCAAGATCACCGAGGCGGCCGTGCGGATCTTCGATCGCCAGGACTGGCTGCGGGTCAACCGCGCCCGCGCCCGGATCAAGGTGCTGGTCGACAAGATCGGCATCGAGGAGTTCCGCAGGCTGGTCGACGAGGAGCTCGAGGGCGACTGGGTCGCCGAGCGCGAGTTCGACGTTCAGCGGCTGCGCTACGACGACGACGAGGAGGCCCACGCGCCGCCGCCGGCCAGCCATGCCAGCCCCAACGGCGACCGCTCCGAGTTCGAGCGCTTCCGCGCCGCCAATGTCCAGCCCCAGCGCCAGCAGGGCTTCAACGCCGTCGAGGTCAAGATCACCCGCGGCGACCTCTCGCCCGAGCAGTTCCACGGCCTGGCGGAGATCATGCGCGAGTTCACCGGCGGCTACGCGCGGACGACGGTGCAGCAGAACTTCGTCCTGCGCTGGGTCCGCGACGAGGCCGTCTACGACGTCTGGCAGCGGCTCAAGGAGCTCGGCCTCGGCGATCCCGGCCCGCGCGAGATCACCGACGTCGTCAGCTGCCCCGGCACCGACAGCTGCAAGCTCGGCATCACCAGCTCGATGGGCCTCAACGAGGCCGTCCAGGAGCGCGTCGAGGCGATGGACATCAGCGACCCGCTAACGCGGGCGATCCACATCAAGATGAGCGGCTGCCCCAACGGCTGCAGCCAGCATCACGTCAGCACGATCGGCTTCTACGGCGCCTCGATCAAGGTCGGCGAGCACCAGATGCCCGCCTACATCGCCCATCTCGGCGGTCAGTTCGAGAAGGGGCAGGTCGTGATCGGTAAGCGACTCAAGGTCAGGCTCCCGGCCAAGCGCGTCCCCGAGGCGGTCGAGCGCTGGATCCGCCACTACGAGTCCGGCCGCAACGAGGGCGAGGAGTTCAACGCCTACGTCGAGCGCGTCGGCACGGACGACTTCGAGGCTCTCGTCAAGGACCTGACGCTGCCCGGCGAGTTCAACGCCGAGAGCCTGCAGCAGTTCATCGACTGGAACCGCAGCGCCAAGTTCAAGGTCGAGCGCGGCGAAGGGGAGTGCGCGATCTGATGCCTCCTCCCTCGCTGAGCACGATCGCACCGAGCCAGTAGAGCTTCCTCGACGCCGAGGAGGTCACCGCCTGGCTCGAGGGCCGCTCCACCCAGGAGGCGCTCGAGTGGGCGATCGAGACCTTCCACCCCAAGCTCTTCTTCGCCTGCTCGTTCCAGAAGACCTCATCGGTGATCATCGACATCGCCCAGAAGATCGACCCGACGACGCGCTTCTTCTACCTCGACACCGACGTCCTCTTCCCGGAGACCTACGAGACCAAGGATCGGCTCGCCGAGCACTACGGAATCGAGTTCGAGCGCTTTCACAACCTGACGCTCGACGAGCAGGCGGCGCGCCACGGCGACGAGCTCTGGGCCAGCAACCCCGACTTCTGCTGCGAGCTGCGCAAGGTCGAGCCGATGCGCGAGGCGCTCTCCGAGGTCGACTGCTGGGTCTCCGGCATCCGCCGCGAGGAGTCGCAGACGCGCGCCGGCGCGAAGAAGTTCGGCTACGACAAGCGCTTCGGCCTCTGGAAGCTGAACCCGCTTGCGGACTGGACCGAAAAGGACGTCTGGAACTACATCGTCGAGAACGACGTCCCCTACAACCCCCTTCATGACCGCGGTTATCCCTCGATCGGCTGCACGCACTGCACGCGCCCTCCGGGCGCCGGCAGCGGCATCAGGGCCGGGCGCTGGGCGGATGCCGAAAAGACCGAGTGCGGACTGCACGGATAAACGAAAGGGCTTAACCCGATGGCTAACGGAGCGACCACGACTGCGCTGAAACTGACCCTGTCTGCACGCCAGACGGCGGACTTCGAGCTGATCGCCAACGGCGGCTTCGCGCCGCTCGACGGCTTCCAGGGCTCGGCCGACTGGGAGTCGGTGATCGAGACGATGCGGCTTGCCGACGGCGGTGTCTGGCCAATCCCGATCGTCCTGGCGACCGATCTCGACGCAGCCGAGGGCGATGTCGTCGAGCTGAGCGCCCCGAACGGCAAGGCGCTGGGCCGGCTGACCGTCGAGGAGGTCTGGGAGCGCGACATCGACCGTGAGGCCGAGCTCGTCTACCGCACGACCGAGGACGCCCACCCGGGCGTCGCCGCGATTCGCGCCGAGGGCAGCCGCTGCCTGGCGGGCCCGATCGAGGTCGATGAGCTGCCCGACCACGACGAGATCTTCACCCGGCACCTGCTGTCGCCGGCCGAGTCGCGGGCGCTGTTCGCCGAGCGCGGCTGGAAGACGATCGTCGCCTTTCAGACGCGCAACCCGATCCACCGCGCCCACGAGTACCTGACCAAGGCGGCGCTGGAGACCACCGACGGCCTCTTCCTGCACCCGGTGATCGGCGAGACGAAGTCCGACGACATCCCCGCCGACCTGCGCCTGCGCTGCTACGAGGAGCTGCTCGATCACTACTACCCCGCCGATCGCGTCGTGCTGTCGGTCAACCCGCTGGCGATGCGCTACGCCGGCCCGCGCGAGGCGGTCCTGCACGCGATCGAGCGGCGTAACTACGGCTGCACGCACTTCATCGTCGGCCGCGACCACGCCGGCGTCGGCAACTACTACGGCACGTTCGACGCCCATCACATCTTCGACGACATCCCCGTCGAGGAGCTCGGCATCCAGCCGCTGTTCTTCGAGCACGCTTTCTGGTGCGAGGAGTGCAAGACGGTCGTCTCGGGCAAGACCTGCCCGCACGAGTCGAGCTCCCATCTCTTTCTCTCCGGCACGAAGGTTCGAGAGATGCTCGCCGCAGGCGAGACCCTGCCGGAGGAATTCACGCGGCCCGAGATCGCCGAGATCCTGGTCGAGGCATACAGGCAACAGGAGGATTAAATGGCTGGCGAGAAGGGCTTCACGCTCTGGTTCACAGGGCTATCCGGTGCAGGCAAGACGACGATCAGCGGCATCCTCGAGCAGGAGCTGCGCGACCGCGGCTCGCGGCTCGAGATCCTCGACGGCGATGTCGTTCGCGAGAACCTCTCCAAGGGGCTCGGGTTCTCGAAGGAGGACCGCGACACCAACATCAGGCGGATCGCCTTCGTCGCCGACCTGCTCTCCCGCAACGGCGTGCCGGTGATCACCGCCGCGATCTCGCCATACCGCGAGATCCGCGACGAGGCCCGCGAGCTGATGGGCGAGCGCTTCATCGAGGCCTATGTCGAGGCCTCGGTCGAGGAGTGCGAGCGCCGCGACGTCAAGGGCCTCTATGCCAAGGCGCGCTCTGGTGAGATCAAGGAGTTCACGGGAGTGTCGGATCCCTACGAGCCGCCGGAGAACCCGGAGCTCGTGCTCGAGACCGAGTCGGAGACCCCCGAGGAGTCGGCCCGCAAGATCATCGAGTACCTCGAGACCCGCGAGCTGATCCCGGTTGCCGACGTCGTCGCCGCCGTCTAGCCAGACGACGCGACGGGCGCTAGAAGGCGCGGATCAGCAGGTTGATCAGCACCGTCAGCGCGACGGAGATCAGCAGCGACCAGAGCAGGCAGCCGGGCATGAACTTGACCTGGGTCTTTTGACCGGGTCGCTTGGTGATCAGGAACATCGACGTGCCTCAGCCGCCGGCTGAGGCCGGCGGCGCTCAGAGGTTGATCTGCCTAGCCGCGGCCTTCGCGGGTGCGCAGATAGGCCTGGACGAGGCTCAGACGCGGCCGCGGCCGCGGGGACTCGTCGTCGGCACTCTTGCTGCGGCGTCCATAAAGAGGAAACGGATCCGGCTTGGGATCCGTGCGGGGGGTCTCAGTTGTCGTTTGCGCTTCGATGATCTCTCTCCGTCCTTAGATGGGTTCCCGAAAGCTGTATCCCCTGCCAGCAAGAAGCGGGTACCCAGGCAGGCTCCAGGCGAAACCTGCCTCGGGAATATTGGACGGGTGAGCTAGCGCCGGGGCGGAACCTGCGGCTCGCCGAGGCCGTAGGTGTCATAGGCGCCGAAGCGGGCGAAGGTCTTGTGGTTCGGGCCGTGGAAGTCCGAGGAGGCGGTGGGGGTGAGCCCGAGCTCCTCGCAGAGCTCGAGGACGAACTTCGTCTGCTCGGGGGTGTGGGCCGGGTAGAAGCACTCGACGCCCTCGATGTCGAGCGCCTCGATCAGCTGGCGGACCTTGACCGGGTCCTTGACGTCCCAGAATGGGTGGGCGACGACGGCGACGCCGCCCGCCTCGTGGATCAGCTCGGTCGCCTGGGCCGCCGTCGGCCAGCGCCGCGGCACGAACGCCTTGGCGCCGGGCACGAGGTACTCCTCGAAGAAGGCGCCCATCTCGTTTGGCTTGGCGCCGGCGGCGCGAGCGATATGCGGCCGGCCGATCGACAGCGCGTCGCCCGACTCGGCGATCGCGTCGGCGAGGCTGATGTCGAAGCCGTAGCCGCGCAGGTTCTCGATGATCTCCTCGGCCCGATGGATCCGCTCCTGTTGGGCGCGCTCGCAGGCCGGGGCGATCGCCTCCGTGTCGAGCCAGTAGCCGAGCATGTGGAGGTCGTCGGCGAACTCGTGGACGCACGACATCTCGACCGCCGGAACCAGCTCGACGCTGTGGGCCTCGGCGGTCGCCGCCGCCGCGGCGACGCCGGCGATCGCGTCATGGTCGGTCAGCGCGAGCGTCGTCACTCCGGCGGCGGCTGCCGCCTCGACCACTCCCGCCGGCTCGAGCTCGCCGTCGGAGTAGATGGAATGGCTCTGCAGCTCGATCAAGGCGCGGCAGTATGTCAGCCGCAGGAACCGTCGCCGCCGGCGCCGTCAGGAGGTAGCATCGGCGGCGAGGCGCCATTGAGGCGGAGGGAAGAGACAGAGGAGATCGAGCGGTCCGCGGTGCGGGTCTCCTTCGTCGAGCGCGTCGAGGCCGACGGGGAGCACCTCGAGGACCTCGACACCGCGCGCGTGGTGATCGCCTTCCAGGCCGGTGACAGCGACGCCTTCTCCTGTCTCTATACGCGCTACTTCGAGCGCGTCTACGGCTACCTTCGCGTCGTCCTGCGCGACATCCACGAGGCCGAGGACGCCGCCCAGCAGGTCTTCATGCAGACCTTCGAGGCGCTGCCGCGCTACGAGCGGCGCGGCCAGCCGTTCCGAGCCTGGCTGTTCACGATCGTCCGCAACCGGGGGATCTCGCGAGCCGAGAAGCTGGGTCGGCTCGACGTCACCGACCCGGAGCAGATCGACCGCTGGCGCGACGGCGAGGCCGAAAACGGCGATGGTGACCTGCGGGCGCTCGACTGGATCTCCGACCAGGACCTGCTGATCTTCATCGAGCGACTGCCGCTGGCCCAACGGCAGATCCTGGCAATGCGCTACCTGATGGGATTGACCGCGAGCGAGATCGCCGAGGCCGTCGGCCGCACCCCCGGCGACGTCCGCAAGCTGCAGTCGCGGGCGATCGGCTTCCTGCGCGAGCGCCTGACGGCGGTCGGCCGCCCGGTCAGGCGCCGCGACCGCGCCGTCCAGCGCTGCCGCAAGCAGGCGCCGGTGTTGCGGATGCGGCGGTTTGCGCTGACGCGCTGGTAGCGCCCTCGGGCGCTGACGCACGCGGCTGCAGTCGCTGCGCCGAAGTTCCTGCCGCGCTCCGGGCAGGTGGCCGGTTCTTCGGGCAGATGGGTGCTTCTGGTAAGACACTGCGGCTGGGCTGCGCGCCGGCGCGCCGGCGCGCCGGCTTCGTTGTCGCGGCGCTGCTGATCGCGGCCACCGCCACCGTCGCCCGCGCCGACGACCCAGCCCCAAACCCCGGCGATCCAACCACCCAGGTTCCCTCCGACCCCGGTAAGACCTGCGCCGATCAGACCGCGGCAGCGAACCCGGGCGCGCTTGGCTGCGACAACAAGTTCACCCCAATCCCAAAGGATGGCTCGGCTCTGGGTTGGACACAGGTTGCGGGCGCGGTATTCCCAGGCGCACCGCATCCCGGTTATGACCCGGCCCAGACCAATTCCAAGGTCCCGCTCACAGCCAGCCTTTACTCGGTCAGCTTTCTCAATCCCCACAACGGCTTGGCCGGCGGCGCGGCGTGCAAAGACGATCCGCCGCCAGGGATGAGTGGCCAGGCGCTGACCGATTTTCTCGATCAGTGCACCCGCGTCCCGGTGATCTATCGCTACACCGACAACACGCAGGAAGGGCCGATCTGGCACGAGGCGTATCGGTCGGATCAGCCCGGCTATGTGGGAGCCGTAACGTGGCTTCGCAACCAGGACACGAACTTGCACGGTCTGCGGGCTCTCGCGGTTGGGGGCGACGGTCGCTATGTGGACCGCGAAGAGGCGATCCCGGATGACGCAGCAAAGGCGTGCCAGCAGGGAGCTGTGAAGGCTGATGCGGAAGGCAGCCCGCCTTCCGTCCGGCCGAGGGGAGACTTGGTCTTCCCGTATCTCGAGGCCGATCAAGGCACGATTGTCACCGACCCTCGCAAGGCGATCGCCGATTGCGAGGACCGGTGGCGCCAGGAGCACGACCCGGCCGGCAAGGGGCGGGCCTGGCTCTTCAGTGACGAAGAGTGGCAACCGCAGGACGTGCCAGAGGGAGCCCGAGGGATGCAGGCCGTCGACGCCTCCCTGCGTCCGGACGACTGTCCTGGTGGCACAACCGAGTGCGCCTTCGCCGGTGCGCTGCAGCAGATCTGGATGTGGAAGGACGGCGACTTCGATGCACTGCCGTGGCGAGCCGACCCGGACGCTGGACCGTCGCACTCTATTCTCAACGGAGGCTCGAAATGTGGCGATGCGACGAGCTGCGACTGGCACTTCAGGGTCCGGGCAATTCGCTTCGTGCCCTCTGTCGACCAGACGACGAAGGGCGCGGGCGCGGTGACCGCCGGCTGCTGCTCAGCAGTCACCCACCCCGATCCGGTCCGAAATGGCGGCCGGTCCCTCACCTTCAATCCTGAGAATGGTGCCTGGTCGGTAGGGCAGCCGGCTCCTTCCGGCCAAAATGTGACGATTCCGGACAGCCTCTACGCACTGACCTTTGGCAAGTTCAGCAATCGAGGGGCCTACGACTGCCTAACCCGGTCCTATCTCTTCTCTCCCGGCGGCCCGCCCGTTAGGGGAGAGCCCGGGGCCCAAATCACCAACGGAGACCCCTGTGGGGGCAACGGCGAGTTTCCCCCCGGCGGTGAGAGCTTGCGCTATACGGCCGGGGCCGTGCGACTCGTCGCGGGGGACGGCGACTCCCAGGGACAGCAGCCGAACTTCCTTGACCGCGAGGCGGGCACCCCGCATCGTGCCCAATACCCGGGCGGAGACAACCTGATGGACTGGGCGGTGGGATCCCTCAAGACGACCGGCCAAGGGGCGGCTTTCACGACCACTCTGACGTCCGGCATTCAGGGAAACGTGGATGCCCCCTATCCCATCGACTGTCCGGGAGGAAGCGATCTTCCGGGGGGGGCCACCACAGGGACCAATCTCTCCACAAAATGCCAGGCGGAGGATTCCGCTCGGCTGCCGAATGAGACGAAGTCTGGGGCATATTTCACGCTCAGCTCCTACGCCCTGCGTGGGTTCACGATGGTCGGCAACAGCGGAGTGGGCTGGGGTGTCGGCGACCGTGGTGCAATCGAGCGGCTCGGCGGCGACAGTTCCGCCTCAGGTGGGACCCTCCCGCCTGAGGTCAGGCCGAATGTGGGAGCGCGGCGACAGGCAGCCCTCCCAGACCGCTCTCCTTACGCGGTCGCGGAGGCCACACCGGAGGGAGCCCCGGGGGCCGTGCCTACCCTGGGATTTGAGCAGGGCGATCCGTCACCAGAGCCGGTTCCCACCGCGTACGGCAGCCCCAACCCCCACGGGGGGAACCCATTCACCGAGGAGATCGGCACGATCGCGATGAGCAGAGATGGCTCGGAGGGGTGGGCGACGGGGGGCCCAATCGAATCCGGGCGCAACAAGACGGCCCTCTACCACTTCACGGCTGGGCAGTGGCAGCGGTGCGGTGTCGACTCGGTTGAGGGCGTAATCGCGGCTGACCCCGCGTGTTCCGCCCTGGCGCCCCTGGCACACCGCGGCGGGGGGCTCAACTCAGGCGTCAAGTTGACCACCATCGCCCGCATCCCCACCGAGTACGACGCAGATCCGAACAACGACGACGACTTCGAGGCGATCGCGATCGGCAACAACCCTCCGGGGGACAACGCCTCCAAGCCGTTGATCCGCTACCACGACGGCCGCTGGAGGGTTGATGAGGAGGGCACCGAGCAGCTGGCTAACCTCGGTTCGCAACAGACCGTTACGGACCTCGCCTTCTCCGCACCGGACGACGGTTGGGTGCACGGGATCGGCACTGGAACTCCAGGCCTATACCACTTCGATGGGCATAGGTGGCGCTCATGCACCCCCGGGGACGGCAAGACCGAGGATCGCGGCGAATGCCGTGATGCTGCGGGAGTTCTTCCGCTGAAAGGAATAGCAACAGACATCCACCTGACCAACGCTGGCGATCGTCTCTATGCGTATGGCACCGTGGCTCAATCCGACACGAGCATCGATTCCACTACGCAAGGATCGGGCACCCACTATCCGGTCATCGTTTACAAGGACCCTGGCAGCTGCTCAGAGGCGGATGACTCCGGGTGCTGGAAGGCTGCGTTCGACCCTCGCAGGACAGATCCAAACAACCCTGCCACGCAGGGCGATTTGACCACGCTTTCCGTTGGAAAGGCAGCGGATGACACCTTCACCGGGCTCGGGGTAGGTTTCTTCACCCCAGCGGGAGTACACGCGTCCGGCCAGGCGATTCGTGCGCGAAAGAGCACCATGGATACAGCGCTCGTGGAGTCGGACTCCACCGGCACCAGCTGGCATCTGGCCCCCCCAACCGGGGCGGCGGGCGATTATCTGGTCCCGCACGACCTCCCAAAGAAGACGTTCCCGGACTCGAAGGTACATGCCCACGCGGTTGTGGTCCCCGGCGCGCAAGGTCGCGGAAGCGTCTTCGTCGCGACCGGCGTGGAAAATACCCCTGATCCGACCGGGCCTGTCCTCTGGCGGAATCCTGCTGATCGACGTTGGACAGTGCTGCGCACCCCATTTCCCACAACCGGCGAAGGGACTGCATGGGACAGGCAGGCCTCCGTGGCGGCGCTGGCGTCTGACAACCGGGGGGGCATATGGGTGGTGGGTGATCCTGCGCTCGCCACGCAGAGCTGGTTCTACAGGTACTCGATGCGGTCCTCGTACGAGGTGTTTCGGGACGTCCCGCACCCGATACGCGAAGAGGTGACAGCCGCCGCCGGAGGTGCGGACGGTAGCCTCTGGATTGCGACGAATACCGATGTGGTTTACCGGTACGACCGAGCGACGGGGTGGGACAAGCTCCATATCCCCGGCTGGGACCCCGGTCGAGTGGTTACCAACCCTTCGCCGGCTTTTGCGATAGCCATTGGCGGTGATGGGAGCGGCGTTGTGGTCGGCAAGAACGGTCGGATCGCAGACGTGGGCCGACGTGGTGGCATCCTCGATCCGGCGGCAGGGATTCTTTGCTCGCGAGAGCATCCTGCTGGCGCGCCCTGCGGGACTGGGCGAACCTTGAGGGCCGCCGCGGTTTCAGACGGAGGAGCGGCGATGGTCGGCGGCGACGACCGGGCCCTGCTCTACAGGAACGGCGCTGCGGCAGCGTTTCATGCGATAAGCCCGCCGCCCACGGCAACCTTCTCGACGATCACGGCGATTTCGCTTCCGGACCCCGACCGGGCCTGGCTCACCACAAACCAGGGCGAGATCTACAGGGGCGTATTGGACGGTCCTGACTGGGGCTGGCAGCGTGAGGACGAGGATCGGTTCGGCGATTCCATAACGAGGGACGCCTTCAGGACTCCCCAGATCCTGCGTGACATCGCTGTCGACTCCTCCGGGCATGGGTATGCCGTCGGGGACGAGGGCACGCTCGTCGAGCGGACCGGCTCAGGCAAGCCACCCTGGAAACGGCTGGAGTCCGGCCATCTCGACGACCTGCAGACGGTCACGCTCGGTCCGGACAGTCACGGCGCATTGATCGGCGGTAGTAACGGGCTCATCCTCACGAAGGCTGACGGCGAATTTCTACCTGCACGGAACGCGGACCATTACCGCCCGAGCGACTATGGCGCCTGGGACAGTGGCTCGCACTCGATGGGGATAGCAGCGCTGCGTGGCTACCGGGATGGTGAAATCGAAGCGTGGAACGTCACCTCGGTAGCCGACTACGTCAGCGAAAATCGCCAACCTCTCGCAGCCGCCGTCCTGCACTACTCCAGCAACCCGGACGACCCGAAGCTCCGTGGCGAAAGCACCGCGGCTGGCGCGCTGTCCGATACACCGAGCGTCCCCGCGCACGCGATCAGCTTTGCGGCCTTCGGAAATTCGAACTGTCAGTTTGACGCTGGACCAGGCGTTTGCCCTGAGCTGACCGGTGCCAACCAGGCGAACGACGTTGCCGCTCGAAGCGTGAGGGATTCCATCGTTGGGGGGTCCCGCGAATCGACCGGCCCAGACTTTGCGTTGTTCACCGGCGACGTCTCCGACTCGGCTGGGACGAACGAACCGTTTACCACGAACACCGCCCTGGACGACAGCCTGACTCTCAATCGCTGGGCGGACCTCATCGGGGGACCAATGGCCCACGCAGGAATACCTGTTTATGGCACGGGCGGAGAGCGGGATACGGCGAAGCTCCAGGTCTGTGATCCGCTCGTCCAGCGCTTCTGCACACCCTCGAGCTCCAGCAAGTCGTCGCTGAGCTGGAGGCAATCGATGGAGTCCATGCCCGCGCCATGGGGAGCCGGCGAAGCCCATTCGAGTCACGGTGTGACCTTCGAGCCCGTCGACACCGGCGGGACTCGAGTTGAACCCGGGAATCAATCGGTGGAGGATCCGACCAAGGATGTTCAACACACAATTGCAGATCCAACCGATGCCGCTCCGGACCAGACCATCGAGGATCCCACCAAGGCGATAAGCAGCGGTGCTGGCTTAATAGGCGACAAGAACCCGCACCATGCGATCGGCGACCAGACGGTCACCGGGCCGGCGGGTGACCAGAAGATCCCCACCGGCGGCGCCCACACCCACTACGCCCTCGACATAAAGCGCGACGGCAAGGCGCTGATGAGGTTGGTCGTCCTCGACACCTCGCTCAAATCGCTGGCCGCCGCAGACCCCC
>JAWVFK010000023.1:0-58799 GCA_033856175.1 Solirubrobacterales bacterium
TGCCGCCGGCGTCGGCCGTGCGGTCAACGAGGCGGTGGTGATCGCCTTCATGGGCGTCTTTGCCCTCAACTACGTCTTCACCCAGACCCTGCTTGCCACCCATCCCGACATCTCGCAGATCAAGTGACCATGCTCACGTCCATGCCCGGGTCTCGCATTGCCACATCGCGGGGTGAGCGCTGATGCAGGGCTGGATGGCGGTTCCGCGCGGCTGGGCCTCGTCGATCGGCGAGATCGCCCGCTTCTGCTCGCGCGTCGCCGGCCTCGTCTACTCGGGCCGCGTCTTCGCCTTCTTCGGTGAGTCGCTGCGCCAGGCGGGCATCCTCATCCTCGGCTCGACGATGGTGATCTGGGGCCTCGTCTTCATCCTCGGCCTGCAGTGCGGCATCGAGGGTGCCTACTTCAACCGCTCCGTTGGCGCCCCCGCCTACGCCGGCGTCTTTGCCGCCTGGTGCGATCTGCGCGAGGTCATCCCCTACGCCTTCGGTTACATGATGGCCGCCAAGGTTGGCACCGGGATCGTCGCCGAGCTCGGCGCGATGCGGATCTCCGACGAGATCGACGCCCTCGAGGTCATGGGCGTTCCGCCGATGACCTTCCTCGCGGCGACGCGGCTGCTGGCAGCCTGGGTGACGCTGCCGTTCATGTACCTGGCCGCGGTCGGGATCGGCTACTTCGCCTCCTGGCTCGCCGTCGTCAAGCAGATCGGCGATGTCTCCTCCGGCGGCTACTTCCTGATCTTCTGGATGTTCCAGAACCCGCCCGATCTCGTCTACAGCGTGATCAAGGGGATGGCGATGGCGACGGTGATCGTGCTCGTCGGCTGCTACTACGGCTACACGGCCTCCGGAGGTCCGGTCGGCGTGGGCACGGCGACGGCGAAGTCGATGGTCTTGAACATCGTCCTCGTCCACGTCATCGGCATGCTTGGAACTTTGATTTTCTGGGGCGCCAATCCGCGAGCCCCGATAGGCGGCTAAAGGAGAGAACCGTTGGTTGACGACCCGAACACGACCCCAGAGACCGGCGCCGACGCGCCCGAGCCCGAAAGCGCGCGTGGCTCCGCGGCTGCGGAGCGTGCTGCGCAGCGCCAGGAAGCAGGCCAGCCGACCCAGTCCGGTTCGGCGCCGCTGCGCGAGTACATCATTCCCGGCGTCGACCCCAGCGACCCCGACCCCTATCGCTGGCACACCGGCGAGAAGCGCGACCACGGCGGCGAGGACGCGATCGAGATCATCGACCTCGTCAAGCAGTTCGGCCGCACCCGGATCCTCAACGGGCTGAACCTGGGCCTTCCCGACAACCAGATCTCGATGGTCCTCGGCCCGTCGGGAACCGGCAAGAGCGTGCTGATCAAGCACATCGTCGGCCTGCTCTACCCCGACTCCGGCGACGTCCTCGTCCACGGCGAGTCGATTCCCAACATGACCGACGACGAGCTCTTCGAGGTCCGCAAGAAGTTCGGCCTGCTGTTCCAGGACGGCGCGCTGTTCGGCTCGATGAACATCTACGACAACGTCGCCTTCCCGCTGCGCCAGCACACCGACAAGGGCGAGGACGAGATCTCCGACATCGTCGGCCGGCGGCTCAAGGAGGTCGGCCTCGGCGAGGCGCACTACAAGATGCCGAACGAGCTCTCGGGCGGGATGCGCAAGCGCGCCGGCTTCGCCCGGGCGCTGGTGCTGGACCCGGCGATCGTCATGTTCGACGAGCCCGACTCCGGCCTCGACCCGGTCCGCACGGCGCTGCTCTGCGAGCTGATCCGCGAGGTCCACGAGGAGAACGGCGGCTGCTATCTCGTCATCAGCCACGACCTCGGCACGGCGAGGCGGATCGCCGACTTCATCGCCGTCCTCTGGAAGGGCAAGATCGTCGAGAGCGGCCCCTCCGACGAGCTCTTCAACTCGGAGAACGAGTTCGTCTCCCAGTTCCTCAACGCCGACGTAGAGGGCCCGCTGTCGATGGACTGAGCGTGGCCGCCGGCGCTGCCGGCGATCCGGCTCGCAGGCTGACGCCTCGCCCTAATCTGTCTGGATGAAGTTCGCTCGCTCGGCGGCAAGCGTGACCGCGTGGTGTGTCCGCCACGCCCGGCTGGTCGTCGCCGTCTGCGCGATCGTCGCCATCGGCGGCGCGGTCGCGGCGCTGCGGCTGCCGACCGACGCCGGCACCGACACCCTGGCCGACCACGGCTCGGCGACCTACAAGGCGACGCAGCGCTTCAAGCGCCAGTTCGGCGACGACGCCGTCGTCATCCTCGTCAAGGGCGACCTGCGACAGCTGGTGCTGACGCGGAACCTCGGCGTGCTGCTGCAGCTCGAGGCCTGCCTCTCCGGCCGACCCGCCGCGAACGGCGCCGCCCCCACGGGCGTCTGCCGCAGGATTGCCGACCTCGCGCCCAGCCGCGTCGTCTACGGCCCGGCCACCTTCCTCAACCAGGCGGTGACCGGCATCCAGCAGCTGCTCCGCGGCCAGATCCAGGCCGTTCAGGCGCAGGCGCGTGCCGCCCAGAAGACCGGCGGCGCGGCCGCGGCCCAGGCGGTGATCAGCCAGTTCGAGAGCAGCCTGCTCCAGCTCGGCGCCCAGTACGGCATCGACCACATCCCGCGGCTCGAGGACCCGCTCTTCGTCAGCCAGGTCGTCTTCGACACCCGCCGCCCGGCGGGGACGCCGAAGTCGCGCTTCTCCTATCTGTTCCCCAGCCGCGACGCCGCGCTGATCTCGATCCGCCTCCAGCCCGATCTCTCCGAGGCTCAGCGAAAGCAGGCGATCGCCCTCTATGACGAGGCGGTCACCGATCCGCGCTTTGCCCTCGACCGCGGCAGCTACGTGGTCAGCGGCGTGCCCGTGGTCGTCGAGGGCCTCGCCTCGACTCTGAAGAGCGCGATCGTCGTCCTGCTGATCGCGGCGGTGCTGGTGATGGCGGCGACCCTGGCGCTGGTCTTCGGGCCGCCGTTGCGGCTGCTGCCGCTGCTGCTGGCGCTCGCCGCGGCCGGGATCACCTTCGGCTTGCTCGCCCTCAGCGGCGGCGCGCTGACGATGGCCTCGATCGCCGTCCTGCCGGTCCTAGTCGGCCTCGCCGTCGACTACGCGATCCAGTTCCAGGCCCGCTTCAACGAGATCCGCGGCGACGGGGCCTCGGCTGCCGAAGCCGCGAGGGCGGCCGCCGCCCGCGGTGCCCCGGTGATCGGCACAGCCTGCCTGGCGACCGCCGCCGGCTTCGCCGTCCTCTGGCTCTCGCCGGTGCCGATGGTTCGCTCCTTCGGCCTGCTGCTCGTCGTCGGCATCGCGATCGCTTTCGTGCTGGCGATGACGGTGGGCTTCGCCGTCCTCGGCCGCCAGGGCGACGCCGACGACGCCGCGGGGGCCGGGCGGCGCTGGGCCCGCCTCTCGGAGGGCCGGTTCGCCCGCCAGCGCGCGCGAGCGATCGAGACGATTCGAGCCGTCGGCAAGCATTCGCTGGCGGTGGCGATCAGCAACCCCGGCCGGGTCCTCGTCGTCGCGACGGCGCTCGCCGTCACCGGCTGGGTCGCCGGCACGCAGACGCCGGTGACCACCGACATCCGCGAGCTGGTGCCGCAGGACCTGCCGGCGATCCGCGGCGTCAACGAGCTGCAGAAGGCCACCGGCGTCTCGGGTGAGCTCGACGTCGCCGTCGACGCACCCGACCTGACCGCCCCGGCGACGATCAAGTGGATGCGCGAGTTCCAGCAGCGCGTCCTCGCCGCCAACGGCTTCCGCGGCGAGTTCCCGACCTGCGCCAAGGCCCGCCTCTGCCCGGCCGCCTCCCTGCCTGACCTCTTCGCCAGCAACGCCGGCGGCTACACCGAGGAACGGGCCCGGGCGCTGATCGACACGATCCCCCGCTACGCCTCGCAGGCCGTAATCACCCGCAACCCGCTGACCGGCGCGATCGGCCACACCGCCAACATCGCCTTCGGCATCCGCGTGATGCCGCTCGACGACCAGCAGCGGCTGATCGAGGGGATCCGCCGCCAGATCGACCCACCGGGACCCGACAACGGGCCGCCGCCAGGCGTCACCGCCGAGGTCGCCGGGCTGCCGGCGCTCGCCGCCCAGGCCAGCACATCGCTCTCAGACAGCCGCTACTGGCTGACGCTCGCGGGCCTCGTCGCCGTCGCCCTGGCGCTGCTGGTCGCCCTGCGCTCGCGCCGGCGGGCGCTGGTGCCGCTCGTGCCGATCGCCCTGGCCAGCGGCTGGTCGGCTCTGGTGCTGGCGGCGATGGACATCCCGCTCAACCCGATGTCGGCCACGCTCGGCGCGCTGGTGATCGCGATCGCCACCGAGTTCAGCGTCCTGCTCTCGGCTCGCTACTGGGAGGAGCGCGAGGGTGGCCGCTCGATCGGCGAGGCGCTGCGTCACGGCTACGCGCTGACCGGCGCCGCCGTGCTCGCCTCGGGCATCACCGCGATCGCCGGCTTCGCCGCCCTGATCGTCAGCGACATCCGCATGCTGCGCGACTTCGGCGTCGTCACCGTCGTCGACCTCGGCGTCGCCCTGCTGGGCGTGATGCTGGTGCTGCCGGCGGTGCTCGTGCTCGCCGAGGAGCGCTTCGCCACGGTCGGCGACGCCGTCGCGGCGGTCCGCCCGCGCCTGGCGGCGCTGCGCCCGGCGCGGCGATGACCGAGCGCCAGCCGCAGCGCCCGGCGCCAGGCCGGCGCTACTCGCAGGCTGTCGGGCTCGCCTTCCTCGTCATCGTCGGCATCGCCGCCGTCAACATGGTCAACACGCGCCACTCGGGCGTCCTCGGCCTGCGCGACGAGACCCATGAGCTGCCGCTTGCCCAGTTCGCCGTGCCGGAGGTCAGGGGGAGCGTGGTCGGCGACGCCAACGTCGCCCAGGACGACTGCGAGACCGCCGCCAACCCCTGCCCGGCCGCTGATCGCCGCAAGCCGGCATGCCGGGTTCGCGGCCCCGGCATCGTCAACGTCTGCGACTACTTCGACCGCCCCCTCGTGCTGTCGTTCTGGTTCACCCGCGGCGCCAGCTGCCAGCGCGCGCAGGACGTCGTCGATCGCGTCGCCGGGCGCTACCGTGGTCGCGTCAACTTCCTCAGCGTCGATATCCGCGACTCGCGCCAGACTGTGCGCCGCATCGTCGGCGAGCGCGGCTGGAAGATGCCGGTCGGGATCGATCGCGACGGCGCCGTCAGCGACCTCTACCGGATCGGCGGCTGTCCCACCACCGCCTTCGCCTATCCCGGCGGCATCCTGATGGGCGCCAGCATCGGCCGCCTGGACGATGCCGGGCTCGCCGCTCGCGTCGAGCAGCTGCGCGCCGCGTCGGCGCGGCGCGCCGACGCCTCGCGCTGATGGCCGCCGACCCGCGTGACACGACGGCAACCGGCGAGGGCGTCCCCGAGACCGGCTGGATCGACGAGGAGATCGCCGCCGAGTTCCCCGGCCTGGCGCTCCGCTACACGACGATCGAGCGAGGATCCGGCCGCAGCTCGGTGGCGGTCAAGGAGCGGCTGCACGACCTCTCGGATCGGTTCTACGGCGCCCAGGCGGTCAATCTGCGCCAGCGCGCGATCCCCTTCGCCTATCGCGTCTTTCTGCGCAACATCGGCCTCGACCCCGACGGCCAGCCGAGCCCGGTCGAGCGGCTGGTTCTGGGGCGGATGAAGGACGGCGAGTTCAAGAGCCGCAACCTCCTCGACGACGCCCTGACGATCGCGATCGCCGAGACCGGCGTCGCCCTGCGGGCCTTCGACGCCGACCGCGTCGAGGGCCGCATCGGCATCCGCGCGACCACGGCCGACGAGTCGTTCGAGGGCAGGCCGGCGCCCCTTGCCGAGGGGACGCTGGTGATCGCCGACGAGGCGCGAGCGCTGGCGCTGCTCTTCGGCGCGACCGCGGCGGGCCGCGGCGTCGATCCGAAGACGGCGCGAACCGTGCTGGTCGCGACCCAGGTCCAGGGCGTTCCCGAGATCGCCGTCGAGGAGGCGCTATGGCTGGCGAGCGCGGCGCTGCTGGAGGGTTGAGGGTGGTTTTGGGTCGCAGGGGTCGTTTAAGATGAGACGCCCACGGCGAGGAGGGAGTCGGTGCCCGAGCTAGTTCAACGAGAGGCTGCACCCCGAAGCGGAGCCTTCGCTCGCCCCGCTGCCGTTGAGATCGATGGCTTCGGCGGCGGTCCGGCCGTCGTCGATGCGGACCGCGATCGCCTCATCCGCCGCGAGCTTCGCCGCCAGATCGTCCGCATGGAGCGCGAGCTGGGCGAGCTGCTGAGCGCCGCCTTCCCGCGGCGGGGAATGCACTGGGAGATCGCCGCGGCCGGCGGCCCCCGCATCCTCGGCATCGCTGAGCTCGAGCAGGTCCGCGACGCGCTGGCGCTGCAGGTCGGCGCCGCTCACGGCCAGCTCAACGCGCGCCTCGAGATCGAGGAGCGAAACCGCGACCTGCTCGAGGAGATGGTGCGAGCGCCGCAGCGCTACCGCTGGCTACGCGTCTCCAACCAGGACATCGGCGAGCCGGGCTGCAAGCACTGGCACGCGAAGCCGAAGCTTGGGCCGATCGGCATGCTGATGGGCTGGTGGCGAGTCAAGATCTCCTCCGGTTGCCCCTGACTTCCGGGGCGCGGCCCAGCCGCGTCCCGCGCCAACACCCCGCCGGACTGATCTAGATGGCGCGCAGCTCTCGCAAGCGCCGCAAGCCGCGGCCACGTCCTGCCGCCCCCGCGCCGGCCGCCTCTGAGCCGGAGCCGCAGCCGGCGAAGCGGGCTTCGCAGCGCAAGTCCCGCCTCGACGATGCGCCGGCCGCCCCCTGGGGCTCGTTTCCCCTGGTCGAGCTGATGGTGCTGACCGCTCTCGTCCTGCTCGTCGCCGGCTTTCTGATCCGCGGCTACCAGGGCACGGTGATGATCGGCGGCGGCCTGGCGCTGGGCTCGCTCGCCGGCCTCGAGCTCTCGGTCCGCGAGCATCTCGCCGGCTACCGCTCGCACACGATGCTGCTGGCGGGGACCGCCGGGGTGCTGACGATCGCCGCGCTCTTCGTCCTCGCCCAGAGCCTGGCCCCAGGAATGAGGGTCGGCGCCGGCATCGCGGTCTTCGCGCTGGCCAGCGTCGGCCTCAGGGCGCTGTTTCGCCGCCGCTCCGGCGGCGCCTCGTTCCGCGTCGGCGGCTACCGCGGCTAGGAGCAGCGCGGCCTGACGCCGGACCGGCTCGCCTCAGGCGGCGAGCACCGGCTCGGCGGTTGCCAGTTGCTCGAGCCGGCCGGAGCCGCGGACCTCGAGTTCGGCGGCGAGCATCTCGCGCTGGCGCTCGGTCAGCGTGCCCAGGCGCTTGTTCTCGTTCAGCGCCAGCGACAGCAGCAGCTTGCGGGCACGCGTCCTTCCCCAGCGCCGCTGACTGGTCAGCAGCTCAATCAGGGTCATCGTCTCGGTGAACCAGGGGCAGTCGCGGACGACATCGCCGGCGCCCAGCTCGCAGCTGCCGATCGACCGCTTCAGCGCTGCTCGGGCAAGCCGCACCCTGTTCGCATAGGCGAGGGCCTGCATGTGCTGGGGCGCCGAAGCATGATCTGGCGCAGGGGCTACTGGTGACGCTGTTGGCATCGTCTCTCCTCCCGTAAGGGTTCGCGTTACGTCTTGCTTGCAGCCCCGGAGCTCGGCGAACGGAAGGCCCTTCTCTCTCGCTTCCTTTCGTTGCCGCCCAGGTGCTTGCGGGCTTGGAGGAACCTAGTGGTCTCGCGGCCGCAGGATCAACCGAGACCCCGAATCCAGGAATGGCTCACCCGCTAAGAGCACCTTTTTTCTGCCCGAATGATCTTGTCCAATCTTGGACAAGCTCAAAGTCCCCCAAGCGAGGGATGAAGTAGCGGTCCAGAGTGGCGGCGGGGGCGGATCAGGCGGACCGGGGGAGATCGGGGAACTGCTCGATCACCCGGGCGAAGATCTCCAGGGCGCGGTCCAGATGCTCGCGCTCGTGCGTCGCCATCAGGCTCGTCCGCAGCAGCGCCCCGCCCGGCGGCACGGCGGGGTGGATGGCGACGTTGGTGTAGACGCCGGCGTCGTAGAGCGCTCGCCAGAGCAGCACCGCCTGCCAGTCCTCGCCGACGACGACCGGGACCACTGGCGTGATCGCCGCCGAGCCGTCGGGCAGCCTGGTCGGCTCGACGACCTGCAGGCCGAGCTGGCTGAGCCCGTCGTGGAGGTAACGGGCGTTGTCGAGCAGCGCAGCGAGCAGCGGGCCGCCCTCGCTGCGGCAGATCCGCACCGCCGCCAGCGCGGCGCCGACCGCCGCCGGCACCCCGGCGGCGGAGAAGATGAACGAGCGCGCCGAGACGCGCAGGTACTCGATGACGTCCTCCGGGCCGGCGATGAAGCCGCCGCAGGAAGCCAGGCTCTTGGAGAAGGTGCCCATCCGCAGATCCACCTTGTCCTCGAGGCCGAAGAGCTCGCAGGCGCCGGCGCCACGAGCGCCGAGCACGCCGACGCCGTGGGCCTCGTCGACCATCAACCTGGCGCCGTAGCGCTGGCAGAGCTCGACGACCGGCGGCAGGTCGCAGATGTCGCCCTCCATCGAGTAGACGCCGTCGACGACGACGAGCACGCCGCCGCCATCGCCCGCCGCGCGCTCGAGCATCCGCTCGAGCTTGTCGATCCGGTTGTGGCGAAAGGGGCGCAGCTTGGCCCCCGAGAGCCGGCAGCCGTCGAGGATCGAGGCGTGGTCGCCGGAGTCGCAGATAACGGTGTCGCCCGGCTCGAGGATCGTGCCGATGCAGCCGACGTTCGCCTGGTAGCCGGTCGTGAAGACGATCGCGTCCTCGGTCTCCATCCACTCGGCGATCTCGCGCTCGAGCTCGATGTGGAGGGGGATCGTGCCGTTCAGCAGCCGTGAGCCGGTCAGCGCCGTGCCGTAGCGGTCGAGGGCGTCGCGCGCCGCACCCTTGACGCGCTCGTCGCCGGTCAGCCCGAGGTAGTTGTTGGAGCCGAGCATGATCGTCTCGCGCCCCTCCATCTCGACGATCGGGCCGGCCTGCGAGGTGAGCAGGCGAAAATAGGGCAGCAGGTCGGCCTCCTTGGCCGCGGCGAGCTGCTCGGAGCGCTCGTGGTTGCGCGCCTTGGCAAAGACGTCAACCGGGGACTTCGTCTCGGTCACAGGGGGAAGTGTTCCATGCGCCCAGGCGTGGGGGCTGCTGTCGCCGCTGCGCCCGGTCGCGATCGTCGTCGCCGCGATACGGTCCCCGCGTGCCCAGCTCCGAGCTGACCGTCCGGCCCGTCGCCGGCCGGCGCGACCTCAACCGCTTCATCGAGCTGCCCTACCGGCTGCATCGCGGCACCCCCTGGGTGCCGCCGCTGCGCTTCGAGCGGCGCCAGTTCCTCAACCGCCGCAAGAACCCCTACTTCAAGCATGCCGAGGTCGAGCTCTTCCTCGCCGAGCGCGACGGCAAGCCTGTCGGCCGGATCAGCGCCCAGATCGACAGCCGCTGGGACACCTACCAGGGCGGCAACGACGGCATGTTCGGGTTCTTCGAGACCGAGAATGACCCCGAGGTGGCGACGGCGCTGCTCGACGCAGCGTCGAGCTGGCTGCGCGAGCGGGGGCGCGAGCGGATGCTCGGACCGATGGACTTCACGACCAACGACGAGCTCGGGCTGCTGATCGAGGGCTACGACGTCGCGCCGATGATCCTCCAGCCCTGGCAGCCGCCCTATTACAAGGAGCTGATCGAGGCCACCGGGATGGCGAAGACGATGGACGTGCTGATGTGGTTCCTGCACCTGACCGAGCAGATGCACGAGCAGGGCAAGTTCCATCCGATGATCCACGCCGCCGCCGAGCAGTGCGTCAACGAGCACGGCGTGACGATTCGCAACATGCGAGTCAAGGACCTCGAGAACGAGGTCCAGCGCTTCATGGAGGTCTACAACGCCGCCTGGGGCCACAACTGGGGCTTCGTCCCGGTCACCGACGAGGAGGTCGCCTTCCAGGCCAAGAACCTCAAGCCGATCATCGACGAGCGCTGGACCTTCATCGCCGAGCGTGACGGCGAGGTGCTGGGGGCGGCGCTGACCCTGCCCGACATCAACCAGGTGCTCGCCAAGATGAACGGCCGTCTGCTGCCGTTCGGCTGGCTGACCTTCCTGCGCCAGAAGCCAAAGATCGACCTCGTCCGCGTCTTCGCCCTCGGCGTCAAGCCCGAGCACCAGCACCTCGGCATCGCCGCCGCCTTCTACATCCGCCACCTCGAGGAGGCCTCGCCCGACGGCATCCCCGGCGGCGAGACCGGCTGGATCCTCGAGACCAACGAGCCGATGAACCGCGCCATGGAGGGCATGGGCGGCAAGGTGATCAAGAAGTACCGGCTCTACGAGAAGGCGCTGTAGCGGTCGAACGCGGCCGCTGTCGCGATTAGACTGCGCCGGGTGAGTGAGGTCGAGGAGATCGAGGGCGAGCTCGTCGATGACGGGGAGCGTCTGCTTCCCCTGAGGCGCGAGCCCGGGCAGCTGGAGCGCCGCGGTGAGGTTGCCGCGGCCGCGCTCGTCGCTGCCGGTGGCCTGGTCGCCGGGGCGGCGACGGTTGCCGCGGTGCGTGCCGCCTGGGGCGGCGGTTCGAAGCGGCCCGCCCGGCGAGTGCCCAAGCAGCTCGCGCGGCCGGCCAGCGTGATCGCCAGCCGTTCGTTTCTCGTCGACATCCATCTGCTCGGCAAGTGAGCCTCGCACCAGCTGGGCTGGAGGTGCGGGTTCGCCCGCGCTCGCCGCTGCGGTTGCCTGGGGGCAGCGCGCCGGACGGCGTCCTGCGGGTGCGCCAGGGGGTCGTCAGCCGCCTGCTCCACGTCGAGGGCCGGCCGGTCGTCGTCCGGGGCTGGCTGACTCGCTCGGGCGAGGTCTGCCTCGAGGCTGTCGCCGCAGACGTCACCGAGGTCACCGAGGTGGCGGCCGATGAAGACGTCCTGATCGCGGCGATCGAGCGGATGCGCTTCGCGCTCGGGATCGACGAGGACATGAGCGAGTTCTTCCGCCGCTTCAAGGGCGATCCGCTGCTCGGCCCGGTGATCCGGCGGCGGCCCTGGATCCGGCCCCGCCGCCGGCCCTTCGCCTGGGAGGCGCTGCTCGGAGCGATCTGCCAGCAGCTGATCGAGGCCGCTGAGGCGCTCGAGATCCAGCGGCGGATCAGCCGCCGCTGGGGGGCGACGGGACCCGATTGGCTGCGCGACGTTCCCAGCCCGGCGACGATCGCAGCGCTGGCGCCGGCGGAGCTCGTCGCACTCGGGCTGGCGCCGAAGCGGGCGCTGGCGCTGATCGCGGTCGCGCGAGAGATCGTCGCGGGCCGGATCGACCCCGCCGATCCGGCGACCGATCAGCGGCTGCTGGCCACCCCGGAGATCGGGTCGTGGACGCAGCAGATGCTGGCTCTCAACGGCCGTGGCGATCCGGACTCGCTGCCGGCCGGCGACCTCGGCTACATCAAGCTCGTCGGCCGGCTCGCAAATTTCGGCCGCCGCGCCACGATCGCCGAGGTCGAGGAGTTCTTCGCGCCCTACGAGCCCTATCGCGGCCTGGCGGGGACGTTCGCCCTCGTCGGCCTTCACGGCCGCATCGCCCAGGGCCCGCCCCTGCGGCTCGCTGCCTGAGCCGCGCCCCGCTCGGCTAGCGGATCCGGCCCGGCAGGTGGTCGTTCGTGAAGGCGTCGGCCGCCTTCGGCAGGTTCTGGATGATCGCGTTGTCGCGCATCCAGCCGGCGAAGTCCTGCCACTGCCGCGGGTCCATGTAGCCGAAGGGCTTGCCGCCGGCGCGCTCGAGGTAGGGGAGCGTCGCCTTTACCTCCGGCCCCAGCAGCTTCGCGTCGAGGACGCCCTCCTGGCGCCCGAGCTCGGCGATGCCGGCGGCGGGACTCTTCAGCGCGTCCTTGGTGCCGCGCGCCAGGGCGGCGAGGAAGAGCTGGATCCGCTTGGGATCGGCCTCGACCCCCTTCGTCGCGGTAGCGAAGACGAGCTCGTTGTAGGTCGGCACGCCGAGCTTGTCGGCGGTGGCAATCTGCGGCTTCAGCTTGCGCCGCTCGAGGCTGACTCCCTCGACGTTCGGGTAGCCGCCGAAGATCGCGTCGGCCTTGCCGCTGATGATCGCCGGCAGCAGCCCCTGCTGGACGTCGACCTGCTTGACGTCGCCGGCGGGGACGCCCGCCTGATTGAGGATGGCGTCGAGGAAGCCGGTCTGGAAGGCAAGCCCGGCGTTGGCGATCCGCTTGCCGCTGAGATCGGCGGCGGTCGCGATCTTCGCCTTCGGCAGCGAGATCAGCGAGGTCAGCGGCCGGTTGACCAGGGCGCCGACTGCCTGGACCTCGAGGCCCTGCTCGCGGGCGATGAAGATCTCCGGCTCGTAGGTGATCGCCAGGTCGACCCGGCCGGCGGCGGCCTCCTTCAGCGGCGACGAGGTGTCCGACGGAGTGTGCAGGCGGACGTCGAGCCCAGCTTCCTTGAAGTAGCCCTTCGCCAGCGCCTGGTAGATGCCGATGTGGTCGGCGTTGGGCGCGTAGTCGAGTGAGACGTCGATCGCCTGCGTCGTCGGCGAGAGCTTCTCCGACTTCTCACCGCAGGCGGCCAGCGGCAGAGCGGCGATGAGCGCTGCGGCGGCGAGGGCGATCGAGGTCGACTTGCGGGGCATTGGTGCTCGCTTTCTATTCGAAATCGGCAGGGGGCCAGGAGTTGGTCACTGGAAGCGCCACCAGGCGAGGCGTCGCTCGAGCAGCGAGAGCAGCCCGAACAGTCCGATGGCAAAGACCGAGAGCACGACGACGGCGGCGAAGAGCCGCGCGGTCTCGAGTTGGGCCGAGGCCTGGAGCATCAGGTGGCCGAGTCCCGCCTCCGAGCCCGCCCATTCGCCGAAGACCGCGCCGATCACGGCGACGGCGACGGCGACCTTGGCGCCGCTGAAGGCGAAGGGCAGCGCCGCCGGTGCCTCGACCCGGCGCAGGACCTGCCAGCGGCTCGCGTCCAGGGTCCGCATCAGCTTGACCATCTCGCGGTCGACCGAGCCGAGGCCGTCGAGGGTGTTGACGGTGATCGGGAAGAAGCAGATCAGCGCGATGATCGCCAGCTTCGGCGCGATGCCGAAGCCGAACCAGACGACGAGGATCGGCGCGACGACGATGATCGGCACCGTCTGCGAGGCGACGAGCAGCGGGTAGAGCGCCCGGCGCAGCGCGGGGGAGAGGTGAAGGACGGCGGCGAAGCCGATGCCGAGCAATGCCGCGAGCCCGAAGCCGAGGACGATCTCGCGCAGCGTCACCCAGCCCTCCTCGGCAAGCAGAGAGCGGTCATGCCAGAGCGAGTCGGCGATCGCGCTCGGCGCCGGCACGAGGAAGTCCTGGATCTTGAGCGCCGAGGCGAGCCAGCCGACGCTGGCGGCGAGCTGCCAGGCGCCGATCAGGCCGATGACGATCGTCGCCGGGGCGAGCCAGCGCCTCACGAGGGCACCCGCGCCATGCCGCCGGCCAGGGCCTCGAGGGCCAGGTGGCGCGCCTGTCCGAACTCTGGCGAGGTGATCTCGGCCAGCCTGTCCTCGGCCCGCGGTCCCGGCGAGGCGATCGTCGCCACTGCGCGCCCGGGCCGCGCCGAGAGGACGACGACCCGATCGCATAGATAGAGCGCCTCCTCGACGTCGTGGGTGACGAGGACGACGGTGCGCGGCTCGGCGGCGAGGGCGGCGGCGAGCCAGGACTGCATCTCGGCCCGCGTGATCGTGTCGAGTGAGGCGAACGGCTCGTCGAGCAGCAGCACCGGCTTGCCGGCGATCAGCGTCCGCAGGAAGGCGACGCGCTGGCGCATGCCGCCGGAGAGCTCGGCCGGCGTCGAGCGCTCGAATCCGGCGAGCCCGAAGCGCTCGAAGAGTGGCCCGGCGGCCCCGCGCGCCGCCGCGCGCCCGAGGCCCCGATTGCGCAGCGCCAGCGAGGCGTTGTCGATCGCGCTCAGCCAGGGGAGCAGCAGGTCGCGCTGTGGCATGTAGGCACAGCCGGCGAGCCGCTCGCGCGCTCCGGCTTGCTCGCCAACCGTGATCTCACCCCGCGAGGGATCGCGCAGGCCGCCGATCAACTCGAGCAGAGTCGACTTGCCGCATCCGGACGGGCCGACGAGACCAACCACCTCGTGCTCGTCGATCTCCAAGTCGAGCCGCTCGATCGCGACGAGCGCCCCGAAGGCGTGGCCGAGGCCATTGATCTTGAGCTTTCCCTTCGCGCGCATTACCGCACAGGTTCAAAGGGTCAGCGCCGGGGATTGAAGGATTGAGGCGCTATCTCAGCCCGCTAACCCGCGAGCCCCCCTGTTGCGGTCGTAGCCTACTCGCCGCGCCAGCCGCTAGCTCGGCACCGGCGCCGCTCCGGCGACGACGTTGACGAAGTTCTCGAGGTGCTTTGTCGTCCAGCACTCGAAGGCGCCGTCACAGTGCTTCTCGTAGGCGGCCATCACCGAGTCGCCGTAGTTCCAGTAGAGCTTCGGCTCGGGGTTCAGCCAGAAGGTGCGGCCCGCCCGCGCCGCCACCGCGGCGAGCGCGTCGGCGTGGGGCTCGCGGCCGTTGGTCCGCGCGTCGCCGAGGACGATGATCGTCGAGCGCGGGCCCAGCTCGTCGGCGATCTGCTCGCCGAACTCGAGCCAGACGCGGCCGTAGTCGGTGTAGCCGGAGACGTCGGCGACGCCGCCCTCGCGGCTGACCCGCTCGGAGATCGCGCGGAAGTCGCGCTCGTGCTCGAAGATGTCGGTGACCTCGGAGATCCGCTCGATGAAGACGAAGCTGCGCAGCTTGCGGAACGAGTCGTGGAGCGCGTGCAGCACCGATAGGAAGAAGACGCTGGCCGAGGTCACCGAGGTCGAGACGTCGCAGAGAACGTAGATCTCCGGACGCCGCGGCCGCTTCGGCCGCGTCTTCAGCCGCAACGGGACGCCGCCGGTCTCGAGCGAGGCGCGCATCGTTCGGCGGACGTCGACGATCCGGCTGCGCTGGCGGCCGCGCTGCTCGTTGCCGAGCGTCGCCAGGCGGCGCTTGAGCTGGGTCACCGCGCGATGGACCGAGGCGAGGTCCTGGGTCGGGCTGGTCGGCAGCGCCCGGTCGAGCTCGGCGAGCGGCCGCGAGGGCGGCAGCTGCTCGGTTCGCTCGATCTGCGCTCGCTCGAGCTCGCGCCGCAGGTGGCGCTCGAAGCGGGTCAGCGCCTCGCGGTCGAGCACGGCGCCGCCGTCCTCGGGCTGCGGCTGTCCCGCCTGCAATCCCAGGGTGCGGCGGATCCGCTGGACGTCGACGCCGATCACCCCCGAGCCCTCGCCGCCGCGGCCGAAGGCGGCGATCGCCAGCCGCGCCAGGTCGCGCATGTCGCCGTCGCGGCCCTCGACGATCGCCTGGCGGACGGCGTCGCGCAGCTCCTCGAGGTCGATGGCGTCGGCGCCGGAGAAGCGCTCCTCCCTGATCGCCTCGTCGAGCGCCGCCTGCTCGGCGCCGCGGAAGAAGAAGCGGTCGAAGAGCAGCTCGAAGACGCGGCGGTCCTCCTGCGACTTGGCGACGGTCGCCGCCAGCGCCTCGCGGAAGTCGGCGGGCTCGGTCCAGGAGATCCGCTGCAGCGCCTCGAAGGCGTCGAGGATCTCCGAGGTGCCGACCGAGAGCCCCTCGCGGCGCAGCTCCTCGCAGAACTCGATCAGCTGCGGGGCGAACCCCGAAGTGGCGCTCAGCCCTGCGCCTCCGCGCCCAGCCGGCCCTCGCCGAGCCGCACGCCCACCCGCTCGGCGACGAGGTCGATGTCGGTGCGGTGCTTGACGATGATGCTCATCGACTGCTCGAAGACGCCGCGGTCGATCTCCTCGACCCCCATCAGCAGCAGCGTCCGCGCCCAGTCGATCGACTCGGCGATCGAGGGCGGCTTCTTGAGGTCGAGGGCCCGCACCATGTGGACGACCTCGACCAGCCGCCGCGCCAGCGCCTCGTCCAGCTCCGGCGCGTGCAGGCGGACGATCTCCATCTCGCGCTCGACCTCGGGGTAGTCGAGCCAGAGGTAGAGGCAGCGGCGCTTCAGCGCCTCGGTCAGCTCGCGCGAGTTGTTCGAGGTCAGCACGACGATCGGCCGCGTCTTCGCCTCGATCACGCCGAGCTCGGGAATCGAGATCTGGAAGTCCGAGAGCACCTCCAGCAGCATCGCCTCGAACTCCTGGTCGGTCTTGTCGATCTCGTCGATCAGCAGGACGACCGGCTCGGTGCTCGTGATCGCGGTCATCAGCGGCCGCGTCAGCAGGAACTCGTCGCTGAAGATGTCGTCGTGGACGGAGTCCCAGCCGGGCCCGTCGCTCTCGCCGGTCGAGCCGGCCTGGATTCGCAGCAGCTGCTTGCGGTAGTTCCACTCGTAGAGGGCCTTGGCCTCGTCGAGCCCCTCGTAGCACTGCAGGCGGATCAGCTGGCGGCCGGTGGCGCGTGAGAGCGCCTTCGCCAGCTCGGTCTTGCCGACCCCCGCCGGCCCCTCGACGAGCACCGGCTTGCCGAGCTGCTGGGCGAGGAAGGAGACCAGCGCCGCAGACTCGTCTGCCAGATAGTCGACCTCGGCGAGGGCGCGCTTGACCTCCTCGACCGATCCCGGTGTCTTCAGGACGGGCATGGCCGGATGATACGGGCGGCGATAATGCGGCGGTGAGCCTCGTCCTCGGGAGCGTCCTGCCGCACAGCCTCGGCCCCTACCTGGCGACGATGGTGGTCGGCTTCTGCGTCGCCACCGCCGGCCACATCTGGCGCACCCGCTGGCTCGTGGCCATCGGCATCGCGCTGATCTTCCTGTCGACCTTCCTGCTGCCGCTGGCGCTGATCGCCACCAACGACGAGCCGCCGCCGCCGGGCCCGGGGATCTACCCGCCCGGCAGCTAGGCCCACGGTCCGCTCAGGGCCGGTGGCGGCGAAGATGCCCGCCGCCGCCGTGGTGATGGTGGTGCGGCGCGACGCCGCGAAATCCCGCCAGCACCATCAGCGCGGCGCCCGCCAGCGCGATCAGCAGGCCGTAGTGGACGCCGAAGGTCGGATGCGACGGCACCTCCTGCAGGGTTGGCCGGTCGGCCATGTCGTAGATCAGCAGCAGCGCCGACCAGCCGCCGGCGACCAGAAGCAGCTTGGCCTCGGTCACGGGCTCCGGCAGGACGCGGCCCCGCGTCGTCTCGTAGAGCATCGCCAGCACGGCGCCGATCGTCAGCAGCAGCGCCGCCACCAGCCAGTCGAAGGCGCCGAACCCGGTCTTGACGATGCCGCCGCTGACATCGAGGCCGTACCAGGGCAGGAACATGCTGGCGAGGACGATGAGGCAGCCGATCGCGCCGAGCCGCTCGTTCGGCCCCAGGGATCGAAACGCCTTGGCCACGAGGCTCAGTCGAGCGGCTTGCGCTCGCGGTGGCCGGAGTCGAGCTCGTGCCACCACGCGACCTCGTCCTCGCCCAGCTCCCAGCAGAGGTAGACCTCGCGATCCTCGCGCATCGCCGGGAAGTCGATCAGACCACGGTCGACGTCGCGGATCAGGATGCCGGCCCCCTGGACGGCCTCGACCAGCCGGCGAACCTCGAGGAACGCCTCGCCGACCTGGCGACCGCGCTCGCCGCCGCCGTTGGTCGGCGCGACCTCGGCGAGGACCTCGTGGGCCTCCTCGTCGGTCAGCATGTCCTTGGCGTCGCGCAACCGCTGCAGCAGCGGCTTGACCTGCGGCAGCAGGGCGTTGGCCTCGGCGACCGTGTAGTGGCGCTCGTGCAGCTTGTTGCTCACGGCTCGATTGTATGGACCGCGGCGTCTGCTTCTCCGAGGACCCAGGCCCGCAGCCGCTCGCAGCGCTGGGCGTCGAGCGGCCTGCCGAGCTTGCTCCAGGCCGCCGCCGCCTCGGTCAGGGTCGCGGCGCCGCGACCCGAGTCGGCGTCGGTCGCGCCGTTGGCCTCGGCCGTCGCCGCCTCGCCGACCGGATAGTGCAGCCGCTCGGCGAGGTGGGTCGCCTCCTCGGCGGCTTCGCGGGCGTGCTCGAGCCGGCCGCCGAGGGCGAGCGTTACCGCCCGCGCCGAGATCGCCTCGACCGACTGGGCGATCAATCCGGCGCGCTCGCAGATGTCGAGCGCCTGGGAGAGCGCCGTGTCGGCGGCGGTGTGCTCGCCGCGGTCGCGCAGCGTCGCCGCCAGCCAGAAGAGGGCCGAGAAGGCCACCTCGGAGCGGCCGACCTGCTCGCCGATCTCGTGAGCCCGCCGGCAGGCGCGCTCGGCGGCGTCCCACTGACCGGCGTGCCAGGCGAGGATGCCGCGCATCACGAACGGGAAGCAGAGCTTGCCCACCAGGCCCTCGCGCTCGGCGAGCGCGGCGCTGGCCTCGGCCGAGCGCTCGACCTCCTCCCAGTCGGCGCGGTAGACGGCGAGCTGGGCGAGCGCCGAGTGCAGCTCGACCTGCGAGGGTAGGTCGCCGAGCCGCTGCGAGATCTCGAGCGCCTCCGAGTAGGCGGCGCGGGCGGCGTCGTAGGCGGCCTCGGATACCTCGAGGTGGTAGCCGAGCGTCAGCAGCGCCCGCACCGCCTCGCCCTGGTCGGAGCCGCGGGCCAGCTCGACCGAGCGCTCGAGATTCTGCCGCGCCTTGGCGGCGTCGCCGATACGGCCGAAGACGCGGCCGAAGATGCCGTGGGCGCGACTCGCCGCCGTCGCCTCGCCCAGCCGCTCGGCCAGCCGCAGCGCCTTCTCCGAGGCGTAGATGGCGAGCATGTTGTCGCCGGTGTGCATGTAGAGCGACGCCGCTTCCTCGTAGAGGCGGACGAGCTCGAGGCAGGGCGGGCCGTCCTTGAGCAGGTCGATGCCCTTCTGGTAGTGGTCGATCGACGCTTCGCGGTCGCCCTTGTGCCAGAGCGCCGCGCCGACCTTGCGGTGGAGGTCGCCGATCCGCGCCAGGTTCTCCTCGCGCCGGTGGTGCTCGAGGCAGTGCTCCCAGACCTCCACCGCGGCGTCGACCCGGCCGAGCCGCAGGGCGACGTCGCCCTCCTTCTCGCCGATGCGGGCGTGCGTGTCGGTGTCGAGCTCGTCGCCGTGCTCGAGCGCGGCGGCATAGTGGCCGAGCGCCTCCTGGTTCGAGTAGAGGTTGGCGGCGGCGTCACCGGCGGCTTCCAGATAGCGGCCCGCCTTCGCCTGCAGCTGGCGCTGCTCGCCGGCGTCGAGGTCGGCCTCGCGACCGTAGGAGGCGGCGCGGCTGTAATGGTCGGCGACCATCGCGACGACGGCGTCGGGACGCTCGCCCGCGCGCTCCTCGATGAAGCGGCCGACGTCGACGTGCTTGCGTGCCCGCAGCGCCTTCGGCAGCATCGCGTAGGCGACGTCGCGGATCAGCACGTGCTTGAAGGCGTACTCGCGCTCCCCCGAGAGCCGGCTGGCGCTGCGCGGAACGATCAGGTCCTTCTCCTGGAGCGCGGCGAGGACGCCGGCCAGGTCGAGCCCCTGGTCGCGCGCGGCCTCGCCCAGCGACCCCTCCCAGAAGGTCTGGCCGACGACGGCGGCGTGCTGGAGCAGCCGCCGCTCGAGCGAGTCGAGCGAGTCGAGGCGGGCGGCGAGCAGCGACTGGACCGAGTCCGGCAGCGTCGCCGCCTCGATCGAGCCCTCCTCGATCAGCCGGTTGACCATCTCCTCGGCGAACAGCGGATTGCCGCCGGCGCGCTCGGCGACCAGCGGCACCGCCGAGCCCGAGTCGCCGTTGCCGCCGGGGAAGAGCGCCTCGACGAGCTGCCGCGTCTCGGCCTCGCTCAGCGGCTCCAGCGCCAGCGTGGTGCCGTTGCGGCCGCCGCCGCCCCAGCCGGGCCGCCGCTCGAGCAGGTCCTCGCGGGCGAGGCAGACCAGCAGCAGCGGCCCGCGCACCCAGCGGGCCAGGTACTCGATCAGGTCGAGCATGCCCTCGTCGGCCCAGTGGATGTCCTCGAAGGCCAGCAGCAGGGGCCGCCGCCTGGCGATCGACTCGACGAGGCCGCGGATCGCCGAGAAGAGCGCCTCGCGCGTTCGCTGCGGGTCCTCGGACTCGCGCTCGAGGGCGCCGCCCGGAACCTCGATGCCGAGCGGCCGTGCGATCAGCGCCGCGCTGCGCTCCGCGGCCTCGGGCCCCTCGTCGTCCTCGGCCTCGGCGGCGAGGCGGGCGACCCCCTCTCGCAGCTTGCGCCATGCCTCCTCGGCGGAGTCGCCGTCGAGGATCTCGAGCTCGGCGCGGATGACCTCGCCGATCGCCCAGTAGGCGATGCCGGTGCCGTAGGGAGGGCAGAGGCCCTGACGGAGCGCCGGCGCGTCGGCGTCGTCGGCGAGGGCGGCGTCGAGCTCGCGCAGCAGCCTCGACTTGCCGACGCCGGCCTGACCGAGCACGGTGACCAGGTGGGGGCTGCTCTCGCGAACGACGCGCTCGAAGACCGAGCGCAGCAGCCCCAGCTCGTCCTCGCGCCCGATCAGCGGCGTCGCGCTGCGCCCCGCCGAGTGGCGCACCGGCCCCGCCGTCAGCACCGCGACCGCTTCCCAGGCGGGGACCGGCTCGGACTTTCCCTTCAGCGTCAGCGGCGCCAGCTCGACATACTCGACCGTCGCCCGTGTCGCCCTGTGCGTCGCCGCACCGACCGTGACCGTCCCCGGCCGAGCCGCGGACTGCAGTCGCGAGGCGACGTTGACGACGTCGCCGATCACCGTGTAGCCGTCACCGACCGAGCCGGCCATCACCTCGCCGGTGTTGATGCCGACGCGCAGCGAGAAGCTGGCGCCGCCGGCGCGCTCGTTGACCTCGCCCATCGCCGCCTGCATCGCCAGCGCGGCGCGGACGGCGCGCTCGGGGTCGTCCTCGTGGGCGACCGGGGCGCCGAAGACGCCCATGACGTTGTCGCCGATGTACTTGTCGATCGAGCCGCCATAGCGCTCGATCTCCTCGCCGAGGCGCCGCAGTGCCCGGTCGACCAGCGCCTTGGCCGCCTCGGGATCCATGCTCTCGGTCGCCGCGGTGTAGCCGGAGAGGTCGGCGAAGAGCACGGTCGCCTGGCGGCGCTCCTCGAGCGGAGCCTCGAGCGCGGCTCCGCACGACATGCAGAACCTGGCCTGCTCGGGGTTGGCGGCGGCGCAGCTCGGGCAGACGCGCTCAGTCATCGGCAACCCCAAGGACCGCTCAGCCCACGCTCGCAAGACGCCTGTCCGAGGACCGATTCCACCGCTCGCGAGGGTAACGCCATTCCGCTAACGTGCTCCGTTCAGATCCACCGAGCAAGGA
This sequence comes from Solirubrobacterales bacterium, assembly GCA_033856175.1. Taxonomy (GTDB): domain Bacteria; phylum Actinomycetota; class Thermoleophilia; order Solirubrobacterales; family 70-9; genus JAWVFK01. The sequence continues at coordinate 21,208 of JAWVFK010000023.1, forward strand.
GAGCTTCGTCTTGAGCCGCATAAGAGCCCTGGTATTTGCGTTCTTCGCCGTCCTTCTCACCGTCGGCATCGCCGCCTGCGGCGGAGGTGGGAGCTCCAGCAACGGCGAGGATCCGCAGAAGGTCATCAACGAGACCTTCTCGGGCAAGAAGGACATCCACAGCGGCAACCTCGACCTCTCTTTCAAGGTCAGCGCCAAGGGCAAGAACGGCGGCTCGTTCGACGCCAAGCTGAACGGCCCCTTCGAGAGCCAGGGCAAGGGCAAGCTCGGCAAGTTCGACCTCAACGCGACGGTCAGCGGCTCCGGCAGCGGCCAGAGCATCTCGTTCAGCGGCGGCATCGCCTCGACCGGCGACAAGGCGTTCGTCAACTACAAGAACACCGACTACGAAGTCCCAAGCACGACCTTCGAGCAGTTCAAGTCGCAGCTGCAGGCGCAGAGCAAGAGCAACTCCTCGCAGTCGGCCAATCCGTTCGGCAAGCTCGGCGTCAGCCCCAAGGACTGGCTGACCAACCTCAAGAACGAGGGGACCGAGGACGTCAACGGCGCCAGCACGATCCACATCTCCGCCGACGCCAACATCTCGAAGGCGGTCGACGATCTCAAGAAAATCCTCAGCCAGGCCGGCAACCTCAACGTGCCGACCGGCACCCAGCTGCCCAACTCGGCTCAGCTCGACCAGCTGAAGAAGGCAGTCAAGACCGCGCACTTCGACGTCTTCAGCGGCGAGAAGGACAAGATCCTGCGCAAGATCGACGTCAACCTGAGCATCGCCAGCTCCGGATCGACCGCCGACCTCGCCTTCTCGTTCGGCATCAGCGACCTCAACAAGCCGCAGACGATCAAGGCTCCCAGCGGCGCCAAGCCGCTCAGCGAGCTGCTCACCCAGCTGGGCATCCCGGGCGGCCTCGGCGCGCTCGGCGGTTTGGGCGGCGCCAGCGCCGGCGGCTCGTCGAGTGCCGGCGGTGCCGGCGGTGCGCCGACCGGTGGGCCCAGCTCAGCGCAGTCGCAGAAGTACCTCGCCTGCCTGCAGGCGGCGAAGGACCAGGCCGCGATCGCGGCCTGCGCCTCGCAGCTCAGTCAGTAGCCGGCCAGAAGTCTTCGTGCTTGACGGCGTCCTCGCGCGGGTCGCCGCGCTGGGAGACGAGGATCACCTCGGCCTCGTCGGGGCCGTCGTTGTGAATTGAGCGGACCGCCTCGGGGGCGAGCCTGACGGCCGTTCCCGGGCCGGCGTCGAACTCGTCGTCGTCGATCTTGAAGCGAACCTTGCCGGCGAGCACGAGCACGACCTCCTCCTGGGTCTTGTGGCTGTGCCCGTAGCTGCCGCGCCCGCCGGTCCCCGCGGGCATCCGCCGCAGCGTGAGGGCGACCTGCTCGGCCTCCAGCGGGCCGCTGTAGGAGAGCATCTCGCCGAAGCCCTCGTAGCCCGCCATCCAGTTCTCGGCCTCGCCGCGCTCGACGATCCTGTAGTTGCTGGTTGCCATCGCGATGGCGCTCCTCTCTCGGGCGCGGTGGCTAGACCGCGGCCGGCTCGACGTCGAAGTTTCGCTCGTAGAGCTCGCCGACCCGCTCGAGCTCCTCTGGGCTGAGGTCGGGGACGTCGGCGGCGCCGGCGTACTCGCGCAGCTCGCGCTCGTTGGTGATCGTCGGGATCACCGAGGCCATCTGCGGCTGGGCGAGGATGAAGCGGAGCGCCGCCTGCGCCATCGTCCGGCCGCTGCCCTGCTCGCAGAGGAAGCGGATGCGGTCGATCTTCTGCAGGCCCTCGACCAGCCATTTGCGCGGCCGGTGACGGCGGTGGTCGGAGCCCGTGAACTCGGTCTCGAGCGTGAGGTTGTCGTCGAGCAGGCCGCTGGAGGTCGGGACCCGCGCCATCACGCCGGCGCCGCGTTCGGCGGCGACGGCGAGGAAGTCGTCGCCGGGCTGCTGCTCGAGCAGGTTGTAGACGGTCTGGACCGAGGCCAGCTCACGCTCGCGCAGCGCCCGCAGCCCCTCCTCGCGCCAGCCGATCGCCGGGCCGAGGGCGATGCCGTAGTAGCGGATCTTGCCCTCGTCCCTGAGCGCCTCGAGCGTCGCGAAGCACTCGTCGCTCTCGATCGCGTCCATGCGCGGGTTGTGCAGTTGGTAGAGGTCGACGCGGTCCGTCCTCAGCCGGGTCAGGCTCGCCTCGAGGGCCTCGCGGATGAAGGCGCCATCCCAGCGCTGGGGGCGCTCGCCCTCGGAGTGCTCCTGGCGGTCGGCGTGAAGGTCGTAGCCGAACTTCGTCGAGAGCTGGACGCGGTCGCGGTGGGGGGCGAGGACGCGGCCGACGAGCTCCTCGTTGGCGCCCTGGCCGTAGGCGTCGCCGGTGTCGAAGAAGGTGATGCCGAGCTCGACGGCCTCGAGCAGCAGCCGCTCACCATCTGCCTCGCTGACATCGCCCCACCAGTTCGACCCCAGCGCCCAGGTGCCGAAGCCGATCTCCGATGCCTCGAGGCCTGTCTCGCCGAAGCGCCGGATCCTCATCGCGCCAAGTCTAGTGAGGGGTCCACGCAGCCGGCCGCGCCATAAGCTTCGCCGCCCTTGAGCTGGCCCTATTACCTGACGCCGCTGATCCCGGCGGCCATCGTCCTCGATCTGGTCGGGGCGCCCGCCACCGTGATCTTCTTCGTCGCCGCGCTCGGGCTGATTCCCCCGGCGGCGCTGATGGGCGACGCCACCGAGGAGCTGGCAGCGCGCTCCGGGCCGGGAGTGGGGGGGATTCTCAACGTCACCTTCGGCAACGCGCCCGAGCTGATCGTCGCGTTGTTCGCCCTCGGTGCCGGCCTGCACGAGGTCGTCAAGGCTTCGCTGATCGGCTCGGTCATCGGCAACATCCTGCTCGTGCTCGGCGCCTCGATGCTCGTCGGTGGATTGCAACAGGGGCCGCAGCGCTTCAGCACCAGCGCCGTGCGCCTGCAGACGCGGATGCTGCTGATCGCCGGCGCGGCGCCGCTGGCGCTGGCCGCCTTCGCCCTCGCCAGCGGCGAGAGCCTGCCGACCGTTCACGCCGAGCGAGTCAGCTTCGGCGGCGCGGTCGAGCTCGTATCGGCGATCGTCTGCGGGCTGCTGATCCTCGGCTACGCGCTCAGCCTGCGGGCCTCGCTGCGCGAGTACCAGCGGCTGGCGGAGATCGAGGAGGAGCATGAGGGCTGGAGCGTGCGCCGCTCGGTCGCGATGCTGGCGATAGCGGGGGTGCTGGTCGGCCTGATGTCGGAGATCCTCGTCGGCTCGATCGCCGCCGCCTCGGAGACGATCGGGCTGAGCGAGTTCTTCATCGGCGCGGTCGTCGTCGCGATCGTCGGCAACGCCGCCGAGCACTGGGTGGCGGTCCTGGTCGCGGCAAAGAACCAGATGGACCTCGCGGTCTCGATCGCGATCGGCTCGAGCGCCCAGGTCGCACTGCTCGTGGCGCCGCTTCTGGTCCTCGCCTCGTTTGCGATCGGGCCGGGGACGATGCCGCTCGTGCTCAATGCCTACGAGCTGGCGGCGCTCGGCCTATCCGTGCTGCTCGCCGCCTGGTTCACGCGCGACGGCCGCACCACCTGGCAGGAGGGCCTGCAGCTGCTCGTCCTCTATCTGGCGCTCGCGCTGACCTTCGCCCTGGTCTGAGGCCAGGGCGCGAGCGTCGCGAAGCTAGTCCTCGCGGCCGGGCTCCTGGCCCTGCTCTTCCTCGCCCTCGTCCTCTTCGCCGTCGTCCTGCTCCAGCGCCGTCTCCGACACCGCGCCGATGCTGCCGGGGTGGTAGTGGGTCTGGAAGGTCTCGAGCAGCTCGTCGCGGCGAGGCTCATCGACGGGGACCTCGTCGGAGATCCGCACCCAGTCAGCTCCCTCGTAGGCCTCCATGTTGAAGATCTCCTGGTCGAGGGCGGTCGAGTCGTCGACGACGACGAGCACCTCGGTCTGCGGGTTGAAGTAGGTGCCGGGCTGGACGAGGAGGTCTTCGAGCTCCACGACCGGCTTGCCGATCTCGGGGTTGGCCGCCATGGGGGATATATACCTGACTCGGCGCGGGGCTAACCGGGCCGCCGCCGCGAGCGCTCGCAGTCGCCCACCGGGCATCGGTCATTGGCCGAGGTTCTCGAGGTCGCGCAGCTGGCGCTGGACCTCGCTCTCGACGTCGAGCGGCGCGTCGCCGCGGCGCATCCGGCGCTCGTTGCGGGCGACGACGAGCTGGCGGACCTCCTCGCGCAGCTCGGCGTCGTGGCCGAGCCGCTGCGGCGCCGGTTGAGCTTCGAGCAGTCGAGCCACCTCCGCCTCGACGTCGAGCGCAGCCTCGCCGCGGGCGACCCGCCGGTAGGACTTCGCCTCGACCATCTGGCGGATCTCCGCCTCGCGAACGGCGGCGGAGACCGGCGGCGCGGTCAGCCCGCCCGAGCGCGGCGGCGGCTCCTGCTCGATTGCGAAGCGGCCCTTGCCGAGCGTCTTCAGCGCGCTGCCGGCGAAGGCGAAGGCGACACCGGCGATCGGCAGCGCGACGATCGCCACGAGGATGAAGATGGACCCGCTGTCGATGAGCGCCACTGGGCCCACAGGCTAGAGCGATGCGCCCGCCAGCGGGGAACGGCGTCGCTGAGATCAGGTACGCTTTCGGGCACTGGTTGACTGACCAGTCAATCAGTCGGTGTGCCGGCTTGCCGAAGGCGCGGCCGGTGCGCTTATTCTGTTGCCCAGCTCGAATCCAGACGCAGTAAAGGAGCCCCGAGACAGTGGTTGATTTCACGCTTACCGACGAGCAGAAGGACCTACGCGAGCTCGCCCATAACTTTGCCGAGAAGGAAATGCGCCCAGTCGCCTGGGAGTACGACCGCGACAGCACCTGGCCGCAGGAGGTCGTCGAGAAGGCGTGGGAGGTCGGGTTGATGAACACCCACATCCCCGAGGCCTACGGCGGGCCCGGGCTCGACTACCTCTCCGGTTGTCTGATCGAGGAGGAGATGGGCTGGGGCTGCTCAGGCATCGGCACCTCGCTGACCGCCAACGGCCTCGCCTCGGCTCCGGTCATCCTCGGTGGCTCCGACGAGACCAAGAAGAAGTACCTCGGCATGCTCGCCGAGGAGCCGAAGCTCGCCTCGTTCTGCCTGACCGAGCCGGACGCCGGCTCGGACGTCAGCGGCATGAAGACGCGCGCCGTCAAGAAGGGCGACAAGTACGTCATCTCCGGCTCGAAGTGCTTCATCACCAACGGCAGCCACGCCTCCTGGTACACCGTCTACGCCAAGACGGACCCGGACGCCGGCCACCGCGGCATCACCGCCTTCATCGTCGACCGTGACCTCGATGGGGTCAGCGTCGACAAGAAGGAGGACAAGCTCGGTCAGCGCGCGTCGAACACGGCGACGATCAGCTTCGACGAGGTCGAGATCCCGGCGGAGAACATGCTGGGCGAGGAGAACAAGGGCTTCAAGCTCGCGATGATGACCCTCGACCGCACGCGGCCGGGCGTCTCGGCGCTCGCCGTCGGCATCGCCCGCGCCGCTTTCGAGTTCGCCTGCGAGTACTCGAAGGAGCGCGTCCAGTTCGGCGTCCCGATCGCGATGCACCAGGCGATCCAGTTCATGATCGCCGACATGGCGACCAAGATCGAGGCGGCTCGCCTGCTCGTCTGGCAGTCGGGCGTCCTGCTCGACCAGGGCAAGCGCAACACGCTGCAGTCCTCGCATGCCAAGCGCTTCGCAGCCGACAGCGCGATGGAGATCACCGTCGACGCCGTGCAGGTCTACGGCGGCTACGGCTTCATCAAGGAGTACCCGGTCGAGAAGCTGATGCGCGACGCCAAGATCATGCAGCTCTACGAGGGCACGTCGCAGATTCAGCGCCTCGTCATCGCCCGTGAGGTTCTGGCCCCGCGCCAGGTCTCCGAGCCCCAGCCCGAGGCTGAGGCCAAGCAGGCCCGCGACTCCGAGGAGAGCCAGTCGGCCCAGGCCGCAGCCACCGTCTGAGCACGACGAGCACCCGCTTCACAGAGCCGCCGGCCAGTGCCGGCGGCTCTTTTTATGCCCACCGCAGCCGATCAGACGATGAGCACGGGGATGCCCAGCCCCTTCACCCGCGCCAGCCGCATGTCGCCCGTGACGAGCGGGCAGCCGAGCAGCCGCGCCAGCGTGACGTAAAACGCGTCGTACACCGAGACGCTCTGGCGGAGCTGCCAGGCGCCGTCGAGCAGTCCCTCCGACGGGATCTGCTCGATCCGCGACGAGCGGAGTCCAGCCCAGGCAAGCTCAGCTTGGCGAGGCGTCAGCACGCCGCCGCGCTCGAGCCCTCGGAGGGCGGAAAGCGTTTCCGCAAAGATCAGGTCGGGCGCCAGCACCTCGGCCTCGCCGATCGCGGCTTCCACGGCGGTTGCGCGAGAGCTCTGGGTCAGCAGCTCGACCAGGGCGGACGAGTCAACGACGACGGACAGCGCTGGCAATCTGCTCGTCCCTCTCGGCACGGCCCGCATGCACTGCAGCGACGGCATCGATCTCGCCGGTCGGCTCCAGCCGCTTGAGCGACTCGAGCCACTCGCGCTGAGATGGCCGGCTCAGGTCTCGTTGCAGGAGCCGCAGGAGGTATTCGCTCACGCTCATACCCTCCTGCTTGGCTCGAGCGCGCAGAGCGTCGTGCAGATCCTCGGGAACGTTCTTGACCTGTATGGCTGCCATCCGTGTGAGCATGATGCTAGCACCCTATATGGGTGCAAATAACATGCCAGCGCGCATCGTCGCGATTGTGGGACTTATCCGTAACAGGGCCGTAGACTCGGCCCCATGGCGCAGAAGGGCAAGCAGGTCTCGGATGCCGTTGCCGACGCCGTTCGTGCCGCCGAGACGCCGGCGGGCGCGAAGCGGCGCCGCCGGCCCCGCGGCGGGCGCCCATCTGACGTCTTCGGCGGCGAGATCCGTCGCCGCGACGTCTTCCCGCTGCTGGTCCTCCATCTGATCTCGGCCGAGCCGGCCTATGGCAACCGCCTGATCGAGGCGATCGAGGAGCTGACCCAGGGCGTGATCTCGGTCAACCCCAACACGATGTATCCGCTGCTGCGCGAGCTCGAGGCCGGCGGGCTGATCGAGGGCCGCTGGGAGCATCCGGACAAGCGCACCCGCCGCTACTACTCGGTCACCCCGGCCGGGCGCAAGCACTACAAGCAGCTCGTCGCCGACGTCGAGCCCTTCCTCGACTCGGTGATCCGCTCGGTGACGCTGATCAAGCGGGAGATCTACGGCCGAAACCAATAGCCTTCGGCGCCCCAAACTCGGAGGATCGCAGCAGATGTTCGTTTTCAAGGCAGCCGTGCTCGGCGCCGGCACGATGGGCGGCGAGATCGCCCAGGTGATCGCCTCGGCCCAGATCCCGGTGGTGATGAAGGACGTGGATCAGAAGTTCATCGACGCCGGTCTCGAGAAGGCCCGCGAGGTCACCCAGGGCCAGCTCGCCGGTCTCGTCAAGAAGGAGAAGATCGACCAGGCCCAGGCCGACGAGCGGCTCGAGGAGACGCTCGGGCTGATCAGCGGCACCACCGAGTACGAGGGCTTCGGCGACGTCGACTTCGTCATCGAGGCGGTGCCGGAGCGGATGGAGGTCAAGCAGGCGGTCTTCGCCGACCTCGACGAGGTCACCCCCGGCCACGCGATCCTCGCCTCGAACACCTCGGCGCTATCGATCTCCGAGATCGGCAGCGCGACGAGCCGGCCCGACAAGGTCGTCGGCTTCCACTTCTTCTACCCGGCGTCGATCATGCGCCTGATCGAGATCGTCGAGGGCGACGACACCTCCGAGGAGACCGCCCAGGCGGCGGCCAACTTCGCGATGCAGATCCGCAAGAACCCGATCCGCTGCGCCGAGGACCCGGGCTTCGTCGTCAACCGGGTGCTCAACTCGGCAGCCTCGGAGATCTGGCGCCACGCCGATGAGTCGGGTGAGGCGATCCCCGAGATCGACAAGCAGATCGCCGACGCCAAGGTGACGCCGATGGGACCGTTCTACCTCACCGACCTGCTCGGGCTCGACACCGTTCTGCACGTCGCCGAGCACCTGCATCAGAGCTACGGCGACCGCTTCTACGTCCACCCGAAGATGAAGGAGCTCGTCGAGGCCGGCAACCTCGGTCAGAAGACCGGCCAGGGCTACTACCCCCACGGAGGAAACGACTGATGGAAGCCGCAACCGAGACCGCAACGACGAGCGTCGTCGAGCGCTTCCAGCTCAAGGCGTTCAACGAGGCCTGCATGGTGCTTGACGAGGGCGTCGCCGGCACCAAGGACATCGACCTCGGCATGATGATGGGAGCCGGCATCCTGCCGGGCCCGCTCGCCCGCGCCGACGAGGCCGGGCTCGACGACATGCTGGAGCGGCTCGAGGTCGCCGAGCGCGAGTGGGGCGAGGGCTTCGCCGCGCCGCCGATCCTCAAGCGCCTGGTCAACCAGGGAAGGCTCGGCAAGAAGTCCGGCCAGGGGTTCTTCACCTACCCCCAGCCCGACGACGGCTTCGAGCAGAAGGAGACGATCCTGCTCGAGACCCGCGGCGACGTCGCCATCTTCTGGCTCAACCGGCCGCCGACCAACCCGATCTCGCCCCAGGTAGTCGCCGACCTCGGCGCCCTCTGGGACCACGTCGAGGGCGATGGCTCGATTCGGGCCGTCGTCGTCGCCTCCTCGAACTTCGCCGTCTTCTGCGCCGGCGCCGACATCAAGGAGTTCACGAAGATGACCGACCCGGGCGCCGGCAAGGCCCTGCTCGACGGCGGTCACACGGTCCTGCGGCGGATGGAGCTATCGCCGGTCGTCACGATCGCCTCGGTCAACTCGCTCGCCCTCGGCGGCGGCTGCGAGCTGGCGATGGCCTGTGACTTCCGCATCGCCGCCGAGTCGGCCAGCTTCGGCCAGCCCGAGATCGACCTCGGGATCATTCCTGGCTTCGGCGGAACCCAGCGGCTGCCGCGCCTGGTTGGCGAGGCGAAGGCGCTGGAGATGAACCTGATCGGCCAGCCGATCTCGGCGGCGCAGGCCTATGAGTTCGGCCTCGCCCACGAGGTCGTGCCTGACCACGAGCTCTTCGACACCTCGCTCGGCTGGGCCCGCAAGCTCGCCGGCCAGGCGCCGGTGGCCGTCGGCCAGATCAAGAAGGTCTCGGCCCAGCCCGACCTCGACGCCGGGATCGAGGCCGAGAAGGAGGGCTTCGTCGCCGCCTTTGGCTCCGAGGACGCGCGTGAGGGCATCGGTGCCTTCCTCGGCAAGCGCAAGCCGCAGTGGAAGGGCCGGTAGGCCTCTATCGCTGGGCCGGCGGCGGCTCGAGCTCGCGCGCCTCGGCGAAGCGACCCTCGGCCACCGTCTTGCCGTCCCCGTAGCCGGCACGGCAGCGTGACGGCTCGAGTGCTTCGACCTTCTCGGAGGCCGGCTCCGCGGTGAGCGAGCCGTGCTCGTCGAGAGCTCGCAGCAGCGTCGCGACCGCCTCGGCGGCCAGCGCTGAGCCGCGGGCGCCTCGACAGGCGCGCTCGAGCCACTCCTTTGCCGCCCGCTCTTCGCCGAGCGGGGCGGCGTCGATGACGGTGACCCGAGTCGCCCCGGTCGCTTCGGGCTCCCTGCGTCGCCGTCTGCGCCAGCGGCGGGCCGGGCGAGAGCTGCCCAGGGTCCGGATGACGACGATCCGCTCCACAGCCTCGTCGGCGTCGCGGGTGACGTAGCGCGCGTCGCTCAGCCCGGCCGTCGCCGGCAGCTCGAACTGGAGGAAGCCGAAGAGCTGGGCTATTCGCCCTGGTGGGCGCCCGAGGCGCGCTTGCCGCGGCCGCCGACCGGGAGCGAGTACTTCGACGGCTTGCGGGAGACGGTGGGCTGCGGGATCTCGGCGATCCGGCCGATCAGTCGCGTCCATTGAGACGGCTTCAGCAGGCGGGCGAACTCCTGGCCGAGCTTGCCGCTGCCATAGAGCGGGTGGAAGCCGACGTGGATGTGGTCGGCGTGGTCTGAGAGGGCGAAGGTCGGGGGGCCAAGCTTCATCAACGAGATGATCTGATGCGGGCGCATCGGGCCCTGGAGCTTGAGCAGGTCGCGGATCACGCTCTCGGTGATCGAGCCCTTGCCCTGGTGGCCGAGGATCGGGATGCCGTTGACCTGAGCGATGTCGACGGCGTTGCCGGAAGAGTGCTCGCTGACGTTGCCGCTCGCCGTGAGGAAGCCGTGGCCGCACTTCAGCGACGTGATCGTCAGGCGGTAGCCGCGGGCGACGAGGTACTCGAGCGTCGCCAGGACGCGGCGGTCGACCTGCCCGGACTGGATGTCGGTGCGGCCGCAGGCGTAGGTCTCGATCCGCGGGTCGGCGAGAACGCGGCGCTCGAGGCTGGTCTTGCTCATCAGCAGGACCTGGCCGACGCTGGCGCCGCCCGCGAGCGCGTTCTTGCCGGCGGCGCGATAGAGGGCGGTCGACTCGAGCAGTTTCCAACCGTCGAGGATCGGCTTCGGGTCGATCCGCGGCGCGCCGCGACCGGCCGGCCTGATCGAGAAGTGGACGTGGGGGGCAGCGCTCTTGCCGATGCGGCCGAGGATCGTGCCGCCGACGACCTTGGCGCCCTTGCGCAGCGGCTTCAGCTCGCTCTGCGAGGGCTTGAACTGGAAGACGTCGGAGATGTAGCCCTTGAAGGTCGAGTAGCCGGGAACGTGGTCGCCGAGCATCGAGTCGAGCTGGCCGCTGAGGCCGGCGCGCTCGGCGTTGTGGGGCCGCTGCGGCAGGGCGAAGAGCCGCTGGCGCAGATCCTCGGTGTTGACGGCGCCCTTGCCGGCGGCGCTGCGCTGGCGCGCCGGCGAGCTCTCGCTGGCCGGGGCCTGGCCCGGGCGTCGCTTCAACCCGGCGGTCGCCGGCGCGTTGGGCTTGCGATCGCGCGTCGGCTTGACCAGCTGGAAGTCCTTTGCGCCGAGCTGCTTCTCCTTCGGCGCCGGGTAGACCTTCGAGACCTTGCCGAGCTGCGCGTAGGTGTAGCTGTTGCCGTAGGCGTCCTGGAGGACTATGTAGTTGCCGAGCTTGGCGTTGCTGCCGATCTTTCTGATCACGCCGTCGTTGACGGCGACGACCGGAGCGCCGGGGCGCGAGTAGATGTTTATTCCGCGCCGCGTCGGCGAGGAGGCGAAGACGTCGGCGACGTTGCCGGCCGCGCTGCGGTGCCCCTTGGCGCGGCGGACCGCCTCGCGCTCGGAGATGTCGTCGGCGTAGCGCGCCCTGGCGGCGACCGGGAAGTGGGCGCCCTCGGTGAGGCCGGTCAGCGAGCCGAGCAGGTCGTCGGGAAGCTTGCCGTAGGAGCGGGCGTAGAGCAGGACCTCGTCGACGTACCAGTCGGCGTGGTTGTAGGCGAAGATGCCGCGGCGCAGGTCACGGTCGCCGCCGGCGGCCCGCAGGTAGCGAGCGGCGGAGCAGATCGCGTCGACCGGGTTGTACGGATCCTTGTCGCCGTCGTTGTTCGCATCGACGCCCCACGACTTCCAGGTCGATGGCAGGAACTGCATCCAGCCGACGGCGCCGGCCGAGGAGACGTTGAGGTTGGTGCCGAACGCCGTCTCGATCTTGTTGATCGACGCCAGCACCTCCCAGGGGATGCCGTACTGGGTGCCGCAGGCCTGGTAGATCGGCAGCAGGAAGGGCGGGATCTGGAACTGGTCGATGACGAAGTTGGGGACGCCGAGTGGGGCGGGGCCGAAGTCGGCGACGGTTAGCCCGGGGTTGGAGTTGGTCGGGGCGCCGTTCGAGTCGCGGATCGCCCGCTTCTCGATCCGCTGCTGCTGGCGCTTGCTCATGTGACGCGAGCGGCCCCGAGAGGGGGAGCTGAGATCGCCGCCGCCCGGCAGCCCCTCGGACCACTGGCCGCCGCTGGTGCCACCGCCGGCGCCGCTGCCACTGCCGCGGCGATGGTGACGGCGGCGGTGCTTCTTGCCCGGGCCACCGCTGCCCTGGGGCTGACCTTCGCTGGCGCCGAGCGAGGAGGCGCAGCCGGGGTCGGCGAGGTCGACCTTGCCGTCGCCGTCGTTGTCGACGCCGTCGGCGCAGACCGGAAGCGAGAGGTGGGTCGGCTGGCCCGGCAGGTCGACGTGGATCGGCGCCGAGGAGGGGACCTTCGTCGTCAGGTCGATCAGCGGTGCGGCCCCGGCGATCGCGGCCGCGCTGACCGCGATGAACGCGGCGCTGGCAAGGGTTAGCAGGAGCTTGGTTCTCATCGCTGGCGGCAATCTCTCTTGCCTGCTGCCGGCAGGGATCTCCCTGTCGTCGAATCCCCCTGGCCGCAGGCACGCGAAAGCTACCTGTTCGGACGGTCGTGTGCAACGCACAACCGCCGCCTGGCAAGGGGAAGATCGAAGACATCGGCGCAAGCATCGGATTGGCGGTCGGGCGAGCTAAAGTTCTCGGCGTGGGAGACGACGAACAGTCGATGGAGGAGCCGGGGTTTCGCGAGCGGCTCTCGCAGCGCAGCGAGGAGGCGCTCGGGGACGTCGCCCAGGCCCTGCTCGATAACCCGCTCTTCAGCCAGGCGGTTCACGCGGCCAGCGGAGCCCGCGAGCGCGCCCTCGCCGCCCGCCGCACCGCGATGGGGGCGCTCGACGTGCCCGCCGCCAGCGATGTCGACCGCCTCGAGCGGCGCCTGCGCTCGCTGGCGGATCGGGTCGAGGAGTTGGAGAATGCGATCGACTCACTGACCGCCCCCCGGCGCGCCAGTCGTCAAGCTCAGCCTAAACCTGAGGTTTAGCCTTCAAGCGCCGCTAGTGCGGCGCGGCCCATCTCGCGGGCGCGTTGCTCGAGCTGCTCGTCGTCGAGCCTCTGACGAGCGTCGGCGGGGCCGGTGTCGGAGACGATCAGCACGCAGGCGGCCTGAATCGCATGTCGGGCCGCAAGCGTGAGCAGCGTCGCCGCCTCCATCTCGACGGCGATGCAGCCCGCCTCGACCCAGCGCTCGCGCGCCGTGGGATCGGGCTCGTAGAACAGATCGGTGCTGGCGACCGGGCCGGCCACGGCCTCGGGCGCCGCAGCGCGAAGCGCCTCGGTCAGCGCCGGGTGGGGCTCGATCACGCCACGCGACCCGAGCGCCTGGCTCGTGCCGTCGTCGGCCAAGGCGCCGCTGACGACGACGAGCTGGCCGAGACCGAGCTGCGGGTCGAGCGCGCCGCAGGTGCCGACGCGGATCGCCCGCCGCACGCCGAGCTCGATCAGCTCCTCGATCACGATCGCGGCGCTCGGCCCGCCGACGCCGGTGGACTGAATCGTCAGCTCGCGCCCCGACTCGGTGTGGCCGTGATACCCCCAGAGGCCGCGGCGGTGATTGCTCATCCGCGGCTCCGTCATCAGTTCCTGGGCCAGCAGCAGGGCGCGACCGGGATCGCCGGGCAGGAGCGCGTCGGCGGCGATCGGAGCGCTGGGACGAAGATGCACCGGCACGCGCGCCAAGAATATGTCCGGTCAGCTCTAGCCGCCGGCCGGCGGCGCTTCACGGCCGAGCCAATAATCTGAACGGCAGATGAGCGAGCAACGCAAGGACCAGGGCCTGGCCGACGAGCTCCGCAACGCGGTGGAGCGGACCTTTGCCGCCGTCACCGACTCGGCCGCCGGCACGCGCGGGCGCGCCCAGGAGCTGCTCGACGAGGCCGTTCGCCGCGGCCAGGGCGCGCGCGAGATCGTCGAGAAGGAGCTCGACTCGCTGCGCAAGCGGATCGGGGAGCTCGAGTCGGCGCTCGGGCTTTCGAAGGCGCCCAGCGGCAAAGACAAACAGCAGGAGAAGTAGCGATGGCCGACGGTCATCGCGTTCTCATCACCGGGCTCGCCAGTCACTGGGGCGTCGAGGTTGCCCGCCGGCTGCAACGCGATCCGGCTGTGTCGTGGCTCGGCGGCATCGACACCGCCGATCCGCCCAGCGACCTCGGCAACACCGAGTTCATCCGCATGGACGTCCGCAGCCCCGAGCTGTCGCGGCTGCTGCCGCGGACCGAGGTCGACACGATCGTTCACTGCGGCATCCTCTGGTATCCGGAGGAGGACAAGCCGGCGCGCTCCCTTCACGACATCAACGTGATCGGCACGCTGCAGCTGCTGGCCGCCTGCGAGCAGACGCCGACGCTCGAGCGGATCGTCGTCCGCGGCTCGGCGGCGATCTACGGCTCCGAGGGTTCGGCGCCGTCTTTCCACACCGAGCAGATGGCCGGCGAGCGGCCTCTCGAGACGCGCTTCCAGCGCGACATCGGTGAGCTCGAGACCTACTTCGAGACCTTCGCCGCGCGCCGGCCCGACGTCGTCTGCTGCATGTTGCGCTACCAGCCCGAGATCGGCCCGGGGTTGAAGACGCCGCTGGTCCGCTACCTCTCGCTGCCGGTCGTGCCGACCCAGCTCGGCTTCGATCCCCGCCTGCAGCTGCTCCACGCCGACGATGCGACGGGAGCGCTGCTGGCCGCTGTTCGCAACCCCGTCCGCGGTGCCGTCAACGTCGCTCCGGCCGGGTCGATCTCGCTCAGCCGGCTGCTGAGGATGGCCGGTCGGCCGGCGCTGCCGGTGCCGCACCCGCTCTTCGGCCCCCTCTTCGCGCGGCTGGGCAAGCAGCTCGGCGCGGCGGATCTCTACGGCGACGGGGTGATGCTGCTGCGCCACGGTCGCGGCGTCGACAACCGGCGGCTGCGCGAAGAGGTCGGCTTCACGCCGCACTACGACGCGGTGGAAGCGGTCAGCGACTTCCTCGCCCGCTCACCCCACGAGCGCGTCATCCGGCTTCCAGGCCTCGCCGACCCGCGCAAGCTGCGGGTGCCGGCGTGAGCCGCACCCGGCAGGGGCGGCCGCTGCGGATGCCGCCGGGCCGGCGGCGGGCGATCCGCCGGGCACCCGAGCCGCCGCGCCGCGCCGAGAGTGTCGCGATGCCCGAATTGGCCTTCGACTTCCTGCGCCAGATGCGCCGGGCGATCGACGCCGGCCTCGAGCCGCTGGGGGCGCTGGAGCGCGCCGCCGGCGCCCTGCCGCGCCGGCTTCAGGATTCGGTCGAGCGGATCGGTCACCGGGTGCGGGGCGAGTACGCCGAGGACGAGTGGGGCTTCGACGAGGAGCTCGCCGAGGCGATCTATCCCTTCCTCGAGCTGCTCTACGAGCGCTGGTGGCGGATCGAGTCGACCGGCCTAGCCAACGTCCCCTCGCATGGCCGAGCCCTCGTCGTCGCCAACCACTCCGGGTCGCTCTTCCCCTTCGACGCGACGATGATGGTGACGGCGCTGATGAAGGAGCACCCGCTGCCGCGCTGGCCGCGGCCGCTCGTGCTCGATTGGGCCTTCGAGCTGCCCTTCCTCAGCTACCTGATGCGCAAGGGCGGCGGCGTTCCCGCCAGCCCCCACAACGCCACCCGGCTGCTCGAGCAGGACAACCTGGTGATGGCCTTCCCCGAGGGGGTCAAGGGAACCGGCAAGCCGTTCTCCGAGCGCTACCGGCTGCAGCGCTTCGGCCGCGGCGGCTTCATCGAGGTCGCGCTGCGCACCGGTTCGCCGATCGTCCCCGTCGCCGTCGTCGGCGCCGAGGAGATCTACCCGATGCTCGGCGATTCGCGGGCGCTGGCGCGGATCGCCGGCGCGCCCTTCGCCCCGGTCACGCCGACTTTCCCCCTGCTTGGGCCCCTGGGGCTGGTGCCGCTGCCGTCGCGCTGGCGAATCGAGTTCTGCGAGCCCGTGGACCTCTCCGAATACCCGCCCGAGGCCGCCGAGGACCGCCGCCTCGTCTTCGAGCTCGCCGAGCAGATCCGTGCGACGATCCAGGCGAAGGTGTACGACAACCTGGTCAAGCGCGGATCGGCCTTTCTTTAGGCGATCCAGATGAGCGCCTTCAAGTCCAAGCGCGAGCTTCGCAAGATCCTCAACCGGGTTCTCGAGGAGCTCGACGCCGACCCGAAGCTCGGGCCGAAGCTGCGGGCGGCCGGGCTGCAGCAGCGGTTCGAGATCTCCGACCTCGGGCTCGTGCTGAACATCGGGCCGGGTGACGAGTCCGTCGAGCGCCTGCACTGGAAGTTCTCCGACAAGATCGACTGGAAGCCGAAGCTGACGATGAAGATGAGCGCCGACGTCGCCAACAGCTATCTGCAGGGCAAGGAGAACATCGCGATCGCGATCGTCCGCAAGCGGATCTCGACCTCGTGCGATGCCCGCGCGGCGCTTCGCTACTTCCCGGCGAACCGGCCGATCCTCGATCGTTACAGCGAGATCGTCGCCAAGGACTATCCGCACCTCGCCATCTAGATAGACATGGATGCCGAGATCTCCCTTGCCGAAGCGTCGCGGCGGGCCGGGGTCTCGACGGCGACCCTGAAGCGCTGGGCGGAGGAGGGGCTCGTTCCGGTCCGCGACGGCCGCTTCACCGCCGCCGCGGCGGCGCAGGGCAGGGTCGTCGCGCGGATGCGCGAGCGTGGCTACTCGCTCGACGATCTTAGAGAGGCAGCGCAGGACGGCCGTCTCGCCTTCGGCTTCTCCGAGGAGCTCTTTCCCGGCGTCGAGGAGAGCATCAGCCCGGCCGAGGCGGCCGCGCGAACCGGCCTCGAGGCCGAGCTGATCGAGCGGCTGATGACGCTGCTGGGCACCCCCGTGGGGCGCGAGGGCACGCTCAACGCCGCCGACCTCAAGGCGATGGAGCACTGCGCCAGCGTTCTCGACTCGGGCTTCCCGCTGATCGCCTTCCTCCAATTGGTCCGCGTCTACGCGCAGTCGCTGCGCAAGATCGCCGACGCCGAGGTCCGCCTCTTCCACGTCTACGTCCACGAGCCCTTGATGAGGGACCGCGTCGCGCCGCTCGACATGGCCGGTGAGATGGAGGGCCTCGCCGCCGACCTGCTGCCGGTGGCGGCGCCGCTGATGGACTACATGCACAACCGCTACCTGCGCTTCTACATAGAGCAGGACGTCGTCGGCCACATGGAGGAGGGGGAGACCCGCACCCAGCGCGGGCTGACCCGCGTCAAGATGGCGCTCTGCTTCGTCGACCTCACCGGCTTCACCCGCTACACCGAGGAGGAGGGCGACGAGGAGGCGATCGACCTCGTCGAGCGCTTTGTCGACAGCGTCGAGGCGACGCTGCCGGCGGAGTCGACGATCGTCAAGACGATCGGCGACGAGGTGATGATCGTCTCCCGCGATCCGGTGACGCTGACCGAGTGGGCCGTCGGCTTCCTCGGCCTCTTCCAGGAGCGCCCGCGCCCGCGCGTCGGCCTCCACTACGGCAGCGCCGTCTACCGCGACGGCGACTACTTCGGCAGCGAGGTCAACCTCGCCCACCGCGTCGTCAACCGCGCCCTCGGCGGCGAGGTCCTGGTCACCGAGCCGGTCCGCGACGCGATCAAGCGCTCCGAGTTCCTCGACTTCGACCCGATCGGCGAGGTCAACCTCAAGGGCTTCCCGGCCCCGGTCGAGCTCTACGTGGTGAGGCAGGCGGCGGACTGAGTAAAACGATCCCACTGTTGTTAGGGTCGCTCCCGATTGGGTCGGTCAAACTCAGAGGAGGAGAGTCATGGACACCTACGTCATTCTCAGGCGCAGCGCCTGGGCTTCGGGCGACGAGCTGGGCGAAGCAGCGGAGCGTTCGCGAGCGGTCGGCGACGAGGAGATGTCGGACGACATTCGCTGGATCCGCAGCTACGTGCTCGATGAGGGAGAAGGGCGCGTCGGTACGGTCTGCGTCTACCAGGCGAGCAGCCCCGAGGCGATTCGCGAGCACGCCAAGCGCGCCGATCTCGCCGTCGACGAGATCATTCCCGTCGCCGACACCGTGATCGTCCGTGCTGACCCGGAGAAGGCCGCAACCTAAGGCCAGCGCGCGCGCGGGCCCGCTTCGCCTGCACAGCGGTTCGATGACGGCCGGCGCGGAACTAGAATCATCCGCATGCCCGCCGACGCGCTCGCAGAGCTGAAGCGCGTCGTCGTCCGCAGCGGGCTGGTCCGCTCTGGCAGCCATGGCGTCGTCCTCGTCTCGGGCGGGCCCGACTCCGCCTGCGCCGCCGCGGCGCTCTCGCAGATCTGCGCCCCCGGTGGCCTCACCGCGCTGCACCTCAACTACGGCCTGCGCGAGGACTCGGACGCCGACGAGCAGACCTGCCGCCACCTCTGCGGCAACCTCCGCATCGACCTCGAGGTCAAGCGCCCCGAGCTGCCAGCCGGCAACGTCCAGGCGGCGGCGCGCGAGGCCCGCTACGCGGCCGCCGAGGAGCTGCGACGGCGCAGCGGCGGCGAGTTCGTCGCCACCGGCCACACCCGCAGCGATGTCGCCGAGACAGTCATCTACCGCCTGGCGAGCTCGCCGGGGAGGCGGGCATTGCTCGGCATGCCTGCCAAGCGCGGCAGCCTGATCCGACCGCTGCTCTCGTTCGACCGCGCGGCGACGCGGCGGCTGGCGATCGCCGCGGCGCTGCCCTTCCGCGACGACCCCTCCAACGAGGATCCGGGCTACGCCCGTAACCGCATCCGCGCCGAAGTCCTGCCGGTGCTGCGCGAGCTCAGCGACGCGGCCGAGGCGAACATCGCCGAGACCCGCGCCGAGCTGGCCGAGGAGGCCGATGTCCTCGACAGGCTTGTCGCCAGCGTGCTCGAAGAGGCGGGGGCCGGGGGAGACGCCACCGTCGTCATGGTCGCCGGCCTGACCGGCCTTCAGCCAGGGCTGCGGCGGCTGGCACTGCGGGCGCTCGCCGAGCGCGCCGCCGGCGAGCAGGTCGCCCTGGGCCGTCGCCGCATCAACGAGATCTGGCGGCTGGCGACCCGTCCCGAGGGCGGGACGCTCGAGCTGGGAGGCGGCCTTCACGCCGTCTGCGAGGCGGGGACGATCCGCTTCGAGACGGCGGCGAGCCAGCCGGCGCCGCCGCAGGCAGCGCGCCTGACCGTGCCGGGGAGCTGCCGCTTCGGCCGCTGGCGCCTGGGCGCCGAGCTCGATAGCCCCGAGGCGGTGCAGCCGCCGACCGGTCCCGAGGTCGCAGCTCTGGACGCCCATTCGCTTGGCGACGAGCTCGTCGTCCGCGCCTGGCAGGACGGCGACCGCATGCGCCCGCTCGGGCTCGACGGCACGAAGACGCTCCAAGACCTCTTCACCGACAACCGGGTGCCGCGGTCGCTGCGGCATACGCTGCCGGTGGTGATCGCCAAGGGCCAGGTCGCCTGGGTCGCCGGCGTCGCCGTCTCCGAGGAGTTCAAGCTGCGCCGCGACTCCCGCCAGGCGGCATTGATCAGCGCCCGCCTCGGCGAGTAACTCCCAGGGGATGCCGTCCCAGGTGATGTATCTAGACTCGCGCCAATGAACGAAGGCGGGATCGGGGAGGTGCTCGTCGAGGCCGACGCGCTGGCGGCGCGCGTCGCCGAGCTGGCGCAGGAGATCAACCGCGACTACGAGGGCCGCGACCTCGTCATGGTCGCGATCCTCAGGGGCGCCGTCCTCTTTCTCGCCGACCTGATGCGTCACCTGACCGTCTCCTGCGAGGTCGACTTCATGGCGCTATCCAGCTACGGCTCGGCGACCGATTCCTCGGGCGTCGTTCGCATCCTCAAGGACCTCGACTCGCCGATCGGCGGTCGCGACGTGCTGATCGTCGAGGACATCGTCGACTCCGGGCTGACCCTCCAGTACCTGATGCGGAATCTGAGCGCGCGCAATCCGCGCTCGCTCGAGGTCTGCGCGCTGCTGACCAAGCCCGAGCGGCGGCGGGTCGAGGTCAAGCCCCGCTACGTCGGCTTCGAGATCCCGAACCGCTTCGTGATCGGCTACGGCCTCGACCATCGCCAGCGTTTTCGCAATCTCCGCTACGTCGCCGCGCTCGAGGAGTGAGCCTGCGCCGCGCGCGCAGGTCGGGCCTCAGCGGCGCGTTGTTCGTGCCTGGCGACGAAAAGCCCCTGGTACGCTGAATTTCTCGTGAGACGGTTCTTCAGGAGCGCTGCTTTCCCGATCCTCGTTGTGATCGTGCTGGCCTTCTTTGCCCAGCGCCTGATCAGCCCTGGGCCGAAGACCCATCCCCCGACCTTCAACGAGCTCCTTCACCAGATCGACCACGGCCAGGTCAACCAGGTCACGATCAACACGAAGGACAACACGCTCGACGTCAAGGAGACCGACGGCAAGCACTTCTCGACCGGCTACCCGGACAACTACGAGGTCGCGCTGGTCAACCGCCTCGACCAGCACCAGGTCAAGACCGTCGTCAAGGGCAAGGGCGGCTCGAGCCTGCTCGGCCTGCTCACCTACATCCTTCCCTTCCTGCTCTTCTTCGGCTTCTGGATCTTCCTGATGAACCAGATGCAAGGCGGCGGCTCGAAGGTGATGAGCTTCGGCAAGTCGCGCGCCAAGCGAATGTCGGTCGACGCGCCGAAGATCAACTTCCGCGACGTCGCCGGCGCCGATGAGGCCGTCCAGGAGTTGCACGAGATCAAGGAGTTCCTCGAGAACCCGAAGAAGTTCCAGGCGCTCGGCGCCCGCATCCCCAAGGGCGTCCTGCTCTACGGCCCTCCGGGCACCGGCAAGACGCTGCTCGCCCGCGCCGTCGCTGGTGAGGCCGGGGTGCCGTTCTTCTCGATCTCAGGCTCGGACTTCGTCGAGATGTTCGTCGGCGTCGGCGCCAGCCGTGTCCGCGATCTCTTCGAGCAGGCCAAGCAGAACTCGCCCTGCATCATCTTCATGGACGAGATCGACGCGGTCGGCCGCCACCGCGGCGCCGGCATGGGTGGTGGCCACGACGAGCGCGAGCAGACGCTAAACCAGCTGCTCGTCGAGATGGACGGCTTCGAGATGAAGGACAACATCATCTTGATCGCGGCGACCAACCGCCCCGACATCCTCGATCCGGCGCTGCTGCGGCCGGGCCGCTTCGACCGCCAGATCGTCGTCGACCGCCCCGACCGCAAGGGCCGCCGGGCGATCCTCGAGGTCCACACCCGCGGCAAGCCCCTCGCCAAGGCGATCGACCTCGACACGCTCGCCGGCCAGACCCCTGGCTTCACCGGCGCCGACCTCGCCAACCTGATCAACGAGGCGGCGCTGCTGACCGCCCGCTCGAACAAGCGCGAGATCACGATGCACGAGCTCGAGGAGGGGATCATGCGGGTGATCGCCGGCCCCGAGAAGAAGAGCCGCGTGATGAGCGAGAAGGAGCGCCTGATCACCGCCTACCATGAGCTCGGCCACGCGATCGTCGGCCACGTGCTGCCGAACTGCGACCCCGTTCACAAGATCTCGATCATCAGCCGCGGCCAGGCGCTCGGCTACACGATCTCGCTGCCGACCGAGGACAAGTTCCTGACGACCCGCGCCGAGCTTGGCGACACGATGGCGATGACGCTGGGAGGCCGCGCCGCCGAGGAGATCGTCTTCGAGGAGATCACGACCGGGGCGTCCAACGACCTCGAGAAGGTGACCGAGACCGCGAAGCAGATGGTCATGCGCTACGGCATGTCGGAGCGCCTCGGCCCGCGTGTCTTCGGCCACGATCGCGGCCTTCCCTTCCTCGGTCGCGAGTTTTCCGCCGAGCCCGACTACTCCGACGAGATCGCCCGCGAGATCGACGACGAGATCCGCCGCATGGTCGAGGAGGCCCACCAGACTGCGAAGGACATCCTCACCGAGCGCCACGACTCCCTGGACCGAATCTCGAAGATCCTGCTGGAGCGCGAGACGATCGACAGCGAGCAGTTCGAGCAGCTGCTGAGCGGCGCCAGCGCCGAGGACGTCTTCGGCGACGAGGACGTCGAGGAGGTGCCGCCGCCGGTCGCCGAGCCGGAGCCCGAGCGAGTCGGGCGTGAGGCGCCGCGGCCGGGCCTGACGCCGCCGCGGCCAGGGCTCGCCGGCGGCACCGCGGAGATGCGGGCTGAGCGCTAGCGGTCCCGTCCGGGTCATGGGCGTCGTCAACGTGACGCCCGACTCGTTCTCGGACGGAGGGTTGTTTCTCGAGCCGGCGGCTGCGATCCGGCACGGGCGCGAGCTGGTTGCGCAGGGGGCCGACGTCCTCGACATCGGCGGCGAGTCGACCCGGCCCGGCGCCGCGGCGGTCGGCGCCGAGGAGGAGATCGCCCGAGTCCTGCCGGTGATCGAGGGGCTCGGCGACGTGGGCGCGCCGATCTCGATCGACACCTCGAAGCTCGAGGTCGCCCGCGCCGCTCTGGACGCCGGCGCGACGATCGTCAACGACGTCACCGCGCTGCGCGAGTCGCCCGGGATCGCCGCGCTCTGCGCCGAGCGCGATGCCGAGCTGGTGCTGATGCACATGCAGGGAACGCCGCGGACGATGCAGGAGAGCCCGGCCTACGACGACGTCGTCGACGACGTCAGGGCCTTCCTCGAGCAGCGCCTCGCGCTCGCCGTCGCCGAGGGCGTCGCCGAGCAGCGGATCTGGCTCGACCCCGGCATCGGCTTTGGCAAGACCCTCGAGCACAATCTCGAGCTGCTTCGCCGCCTCGACGAGCTGACGGCGATCGGCCCGCCGCTCGTCGTCGGCACCTCGCGCAAGAGCTTCCTCGGCAAGCTCACAGGCGCCCCCGTAGACGAGCGGCTCGGCGGCACGATCGCCACCTCTGTCCTGGCGCTCCGCGCCGGCGCCCGCATGCTGCGCGTCCACGACGTCCGCGAAGTCAGCGAGGCGCTGAGGGTTGCCGAGGCGATCCTTGGCGCCCGCTCACCGGTCAACTAGGCTGCGCGCGTGGAAGCCCACGACAACGGCCTCAACTCGAGCGTCGAGATCGATCTGCGTGGGCTCTCGATCTACACGCACCACGGCGTCAGCGACGCCGAGCAGGAGATCGGCCAGCGGCTCGAGTTCGACATCAGCTTCGACGTCCCCGACTGCGACGCCGTGCTGACCGATCGGCTCGAGGACACTGTCGACTACGCGCAGGTCTGCGACATCGTTGCCCTCGCCGCGACCGAGCGCAGCTACAGGACGCTCGAGCGCCTCTGCCACGTCGTCGGCGAGCGGCTGATGGAGCGCTTCGGCTGCGACAGCGTCCGCGTCCGCGCCGCCAAGCCCGAGCCGCCGCTGCCTCTGGCGCTCGAGGAGATCGCCGTCGAGGTCGTCCACGACCG
The DNA here is from genome assembly GCA_033856175.1 of Solirubrobacterales bacterium. GTDB lineage: Bacteria > Actinomycetota > Thermoleophilia > Solirubrobacterales > 70-9 > JAWVFK01. The sequence goes on from JAWVFK010000023.1 coordinate 44,233, forward strand.
CACCGAGCCCGAGGAGGACGACGAGGACGAGGACCGCTGAGGCGCGTGGGGCGGGTCGGCTACCTCGGTCTCGGCTCCAACGTCGGCGACCGCGAGGCGCAGCTCCGCGCCGGGCTCGACGGCCTGCGCGAGCGCGGCATCGAGCTCGAGGCCGTCTCCTCGACCTATGAGACGGAGCCGGTGGGGGAGATCCTCGACCAGCCCGACTTCCTCAACGCCTGCGCCCGCATTCGCACCGACCTCGACCCGGAGGCCCTGCTCGACGTCTGCAAGGAGATAGAGGTCGAGCGCGGCCGCACCCTCACAGCCCCCCGCCACGCACCGCGGCCCCTCGACATCGACCTGCTGCTGCTCGGCGACCTCGAGCTGGAGACCGAGCGCCTGACGCTCCCTCACCCCGAGGTCACGAGCCGCCGCTTCGTCCTCGTCCCGCTGCTCGAGCTCGACCCCGAGCTGACGCTGCCTGACGGCAGGCGACTGGACGCGTCACTCGAAGCGCTGGCGCCGGGCCAGCGGGCTGAGCGCGTCGGCGATCTCAGCTAGAGCTCGGGCAGCAGCTCGAACGCCTCGCAGTGACGGGGCCGCACGGTGGCGAAATGCCTGTGGTCGAGGGTGATGATCGCCGGGGTTTCGAGTCGCTCTGCGAGCGCGACGACGGATGCGTCGGTCCCACCCAGGCCGATGTTGCCGTAGCGCTCGGTCAGCTCGCCGATCCTCGCCCAGTCCTCTGGGTAAGGCTGCTCGACCTCGAGCTCGCCGAGAACGCCAAGGAACCGGGCGGCCGCGACGGCACCCAGCTTCTGCTCGATGAGATAGCTGACCTCAGCGATCACCAGCGTCGGTACGACAGGTCGAAGATCGCTCCTTTCGAGCGTATCTCTGCAGAGCTGGTGAAGCGGCTCTCGGCGGTCGACCGCCGCATAGAGCGGTCCGCTGTCAACGACCGAGAGAATCTTCGCCGAACCCAAGATCTTTGAGGTATTCCTCGGCGCGGATGCCGACGTCACCCTCCTTGCTCTCGCCAAGCGCAGCGAAAGGAAGCTTTCGCTTGCCCTCCGGCGCCGTCCCGAAGTGCTCATCGAGGGCGTCTCTGATCACGGCCGAGACCGACGTGTGCCGAAGGCGTGCCTCGCGCACCACGCGGTAAGCGAGGTCGGGGCTCAGGCTCATCGTTATGCGCTTCATACTCACATACTCCATGGTATCCACCCCTTCGATCGCGGGCACGCGAGTGCGCTGACATGTCTGCTCAAGGCTGACGGCGCACTTCTTCTCCCCCTGCGGCGAGCTGACAGTCGGGGGCTTAGATGCGTGGAGGTGCCTTGGAGGCCGGCACAAGCGCCTCGGCCAGCTCGATCAATGTCTCAACGCCGACGCTCTGCGAGCTCAGCGTCACCCGCGTATCGCCCATTCGCCGCATGACCAGCGCCTGCTCGACATCGTTCGGCCCCCGAAATGCCCTCGTCGTCCCAGACCCGGTCTCGATCTCGTGCCAATCGTCGGATTGCGTGATCGTGCGCCAGTGATCGTCATCGATCTTCGTCTCCGAGATATGCACCTCTCCGCTGGCGTCCTCAGTGCTGTACCAGACCGTGATCCATGCAGGTATCGGCGGGCGCTCGCGTGCGGCGAAGACGCTGGCTCGGAGCCTCCAGTTGTCCGGCACGCGGGCCGGCACGTAGACGGTGAACGGCACCTTCCCAACCGCCTCGTGCAAGGGAAGCTGGCTGACGTCCGGCGCGAGATCCCGAAACGTCTGGACCTCCTCGCCCTCCGGCGGCTCGAAGACGAAGCGCTCCGGATCTATCGGGGCATCGAGGACCAGCTCGGTCGCCTCGTGGATCTGGACTGCCTCACCGTGCCGACGAGCCTCGACGCGCAAGATCAAACCGCGCTCCTGGTCGACGTCGAGGAGGTAATCATCGGCCTCGCCAGCCAGCGAGTGCAGGCGAAAGCGGACTCCAAGATGCATATCCGGGTTGCCATCCGCGAGCGGCTTGGCAAGCACCCGCCACGTCGGTCGGTCTGCTTGCCTGCCCCGGCCGACTAGCTCCATCCGCAGGACGCTGGCGAGAGGCCACGGCTGAAAGAAGAACTGAAGCATCGTGCCGATCCCGTGCCCCTCGTTCGGGGCTTCATTGGTGATCGCGCCGAGGTGGTCGCTGTAGGTCCACCAGCGATCGCCCGCGCGCACGCCAACGCGCAAAGTGGCGGCGAGGTCGCCTTCGCGCTCCTCGCGGATGCGGTCAGGGGGCTCGAACCAGATCCGTATCCGCGACTCGTGCCCCGCAGCGGCCCAGACGCGAAACTCGGCAACGGCGGTCTGGAAGCTCCGATCGGCGCCATGGAGCAATTCGAGCAGTTCGCCCAGCTCACCCATGGTGCGAACGCTAGTTAAGCGGGCCCGGGGCGCTAGTTGCGCAGCTCGGCGAGCCACTCCGGTGGCAGCACCGCCGGCAGGTGGCCGGGGTAGTGCGGGGCCAGGCGGAGGGCCAGCTTGCCCGCGGGGCGGGCTTCGATCAGCGATCGCAGGTCGTCCATCGTCATCAGCAGCCGCAGGCTCGTGGCGATCTGGTAGTCGGCGGCGTTGGGCTGGTCGCCACCGATCACTCCCTGCTCGATCCAGCGGTCGACGCGGTCGAGCAGCGACGGCAGCGAGGCGAGGTCTGCCTTGACGGTGTCGTTGTCGGCGTGGTTGAAGCGAGCCGACATCGCGACGATCGGCGCCGCTGTCTTGGCGGCGATTCCGACCGGGACGCCCATCACCGGGCCTTCGCTGTAGCTGCGGATCGTCGAGCGGTCCCGCTTCAGCCCGTTCCAGAGGATGCGCCGGGCGACCGGCTGGAGGACCTCGTCTCCCCAGGTCTCGGCTCCCTCGACGGCGACGCGCTGCTCGGCGTCGGCGGGGAAAAGCGGCGGCTCGGGCTGGACGCGATCGAGCTCACGGGCGATCTCCTTGCTGCCCTGGACCTTGGTGTCGTCCAGCTTCAACGCCGGCACCGTGATCCCGGGGAAGCCGGCGGCGCGGAGCACTCCCTTCGAGGCGATCGGGATCAGATCGCGGCGCTTGTAGACGATGCCCTTGCGCTCGAGCATCAGGCGCGCGGTCATCGAGGGGTGGGAGCCGGGCAGGGCATACAGGGTGGCTGTCATCGGCTCATCCTATGCCAGCCCGGCTGCACTGACCGATCCGCCGCCGACCATAATCACGACCGTGCTACTCGCGGTCGACGTTGGCAACACGCAGACGCACGTCGGGGTCTTCGACGGGGCGGAGCTCGACGAGCACTGGCGCTTCGCCACCGAGCCACAGGCGACGGCCGACGAGCTGGCGGTCCAGATCGGCAACCTCCTGAGCCTGCGAAAGCGCGAGCTGGAGGCGGTCTCGGCGATCATCGTCTCCTGCGTCGTGCCGGCGCTGGCGCCGGAGTACACCGGCATGGCCGACCGCTACCTGCACGCGCCGTGCGAGATCGTCGGCCCGGCGCTGAAGACGGGGATGCCGATCAAGATGGACAACCCCCACGAGCTCGGCGCCGATCGCCTCGTCAACGCGGTCGCCGCTTACGAGCGCTTCGGCGAGGCCTGCGTCGTCGTCGACTTCGGCACCGCGATCACCTTCGACGCCGTCTCCGACGAGGGCGAGTACCTGGGCGGCGTCATCGGCCCCGGCGTCGAGATCTCGATGGCGGCGCTGACCGAGCGCGCCGCCAAGCTGCCCAAGGTCGACCTCGTCGAGCCCGAGGCGGTGATCGGCAAGACCACCGCGCAGTCGATTCAGGCCGGCATCGTCTACGGCTTCGCCGGCGCGATCGACGCGATCGCCCGCCGGATCGAGGCCGAGCTGGGGGAGGGAGTCGCCTTCATCGCCACCGGCGGCCTCGCGAGCTCGATCGTGCCGTTCTGCGAGACGATCGACGAGATCGACGATCTGCTGACCCTGACCGGGCTACGGTTGATCCATGACCGCAACGCCTGAGCCGGCCTCGAGCCAGGCTCCGCTGACGGCGCCGTTCCGGATCGGCGGCATCGAGATCGCCAACCGCGTCCTGCTGGCGCCGCTCGCCGGCATCGGCAACTGGTTCGTCCGCCTGCAGGCGCGTCGCCACGGCGCTGGGCTCGCCGTCTCGGAGATGGTCTCGAGCTTCGGGCTCCACTACCGCAACGAGCGCACGCTGCGCGAGCTGCTGGCAATCCACCCCGACGAGCATCCGGTCTCGGTCCAGCTCTTCGGCCACGACGCCGAGGTGATGCGCTCGGCGGCGGCGATCGTCGCCGAGGCCGGCGCCGACCTGATCGACATCAACATGGGTTGCCCGGTCCGCAAGGTCTGCAAGACGGGCGCCGGCGCCGGCCTGCTGCAACAGCCGGAGCTGGCGCTGGCGATCGCCCGCGGCGCGATCGAGGGGGGAGGCGTCCCCGTCACCGTCAAGCTGCGCTCCGGCGTCCAGGTGGGAGACCGCTCCGGCTTCGAGCTGGCGATCCGGCTGGCCGAGGAAGCCGGCGTGGCGGCGATCGGCTTTCACCCGCGGCCGGCGGCGATCCAGCACAAGGGGCAGCCCGACTACGCGCTGGCGCGTGAGCTCGTCGATCGGGTCGAGATCCCGGTGATCGTCTCGGGCGGGCTCGACTCGGCCGAGGCGGCGCGGCGCGCCTACGAGGAGTCGGGCGCCGACGCCGTGATGATCGCCCGCGGCTCGCTCGGCAACCCCTGGATCTTCGAGCAGCTGACCGGCCGCCGGGCGGAGCCGCCGGCTGCGGCCGCGGTCGTCGAGGAGCTGCTGTGGACGATCGATCGCGCCCAGGAGCACCTCGGGCCTGAGCGCGCCACCCGCTACCTGCGCAAGTTCTATCCCTGGTACCTGGAGCGGCTGTCGGCGCCGAGGGCGGTCGAGCTCGAGCTGCAGCAGGCGGCCGACCTCGATAGCGCCCGCGGGCTCGTCGCCGAGCTCCTCGGGGCCGCTGATTCCCCTCGCTATAATGCCGCGCCCTGCCTGGAGCGGCACGCCACAGTGGCGTAGCCGGCCGGGCGGTTTTTGATTTGAGGGAGCCAGTCGCTCCCTCGGCCTGGGAAGTCAATCGGAGGAAGAGGAGCCAGTGAGTCGCGAGTCCGTAATCACGCCTGAGGGTCTCGAGAAGCTCAAGAGCGAGCTCGAGCAGATGACGACGACCCGTCGTCGCGAGGTAGCCGAGCGGATCAAGGAGGCGCGCGAGTTCGGCGACATCTCCGAGAACGCCGAGTACGACGACGCCAAGAACGAGCAGGCGATGCTCGAAGGCAAGATCGCCACCCTCGAGGAGCGAATCCGCCGCGCCACGGTGATCGACGAGAAGCAGATCGACACCGAGGCGGTCGGCGTCGGTGCCGTCGTCCACGTCAAGGACCAGAAGTCGGGCGACTCGCAGAAGTTCCAGATCGTCGGCTCGGCCGAGGCCGACCCCGGCGACCACAAGCTCTCGAACGAGTCGCCGATCGGCAAGGCGCTGCTCGGCCACAAGCGCGGCGAGATCGTCACGGTCGAGGTCCCGCGCGGGCCCAAGCGCAAGCTCAAGATCACCAAGATCGAAACCGCCTGACGAGCCGCTTGGCTCGCCGTTAGGCTCGCTCGCAATGAGCGACCCGGCCGACGAGCGCGACGCATCCGATCACCTCGCTGAGCGCAGGCTGAAGCTCGAGCGCCTGCGCGGCGAGGGGATCGAGCCGTTTCCGCATGACTACCCCGGGCGCACGCCGATCGCCGAGGTGCGCGCGGCCCATGCGGATCTCGAAGCCGGCACCGAGACTGAGTCCGGCTATCGCGTCGCCGGCCGCATCCACGCCCGGCGCGGCCACGGCAAGGCGGCCTTCATCGACCTCCGCGACGGCTCTGGCCAGATCCAGGTTCACTCGCGCGCCGACGTCATTGGCGAGGCCGAGCACGAGGGGCTGATCGGCCTCGACCTCGGCGACATCGTCGGCATCGAGGGCACCGTCTTTGCCTCGCGGCGGGGCGAGCTGAGCCTGCGCGTCGACGGCTGGACGCTGCTTGCCAAGAGCCTGCGGCCGCCGCCGGAGAAGTTCCACGGCCTCGAGGACGTCGAGACCCGCTACCGCCACCGCGAGCTCGATCTGATCGCCAACGAGGACACGCGGGAGCTGTTCGCCGTCCGCGGCCAGACCGTGACCGCGATCCGCTCCTGGCTCGAGCAACGCGGCTTCGTCGAGGTCGAGACGCCGGTGCTGCAGCCGCTCTACGGCGGCGCCCTGGCGCGCCCGTTCACGACCCATCACAACGCGCTCGACCGCGACCTCTACCTGCGGATCGCCACCGAGCTCTATCTAAAGCGCTGCGTCGTCGGCGGCATCGACCGCGTCTACGAGCTCGGCAAGGACTTCCGCAACGAGGGGATCTCCCATAAGCACAACCCCGAGTTCACGATGCTCGAGTGGTACGAGGCCTACGCCGACTACAACGATGGCGCCGAGCGCCTCGAGCAGCTCGTCTCAGGCGTCGCCGGAGAGGTCCTCGGCCGCACGACCGTTGAGCGCGACGGCGAAACGATCGAGCTGGCGCCGCCCTGGCGGCGGATCAGTCTGCGCGAGGCGATCCGCGACGAGACCGGCATCGACATCGCCGAGCACCCGACGAGGGAGGCGCTGGCGGCGGCAATCGGCACGGAGCCCGACCCGGCTGAGGGCTGGGGCAAGCTCGTCGACGGCCTGCTCTCCAAGCGCGTCGAGCCGAAGCTGATCCAGCCGACCTTCATCGTCGACTACCCGGTGGAGCTCTCGCCGTTTGCCAAGCGCCACCGCAGCGAGGAGGGGCTGGTCGAGCGCTGGGAGGCCTTCATCGGCGGCGTCGAGATCGCCAATGCCTTCAGCGAGCTCAACGACCCCGACGAGCAGCGCCGCCGCTTCGAGCAGCAGCGCGACGAGGCCGAGCGCGGCGACGAGGAGGCCCAGCCCTACGACGAGGACTTCCTGCGAGCCCTCGAGCAGGGCATGCCGCCGACCAGCGGCGTCGGCCTCGGCATCGACCGCCTGGTGATGATGCTGACCGGCGCCCACTCCCTGCGCGAGGTCGTGCTGTTCCCGGCGATGCGCTGAGCGCTGTCAGCGAATAGGGGTTGCCCGGTCGCGGCGTCGCGCCTCATGCCGGTCCCGTTGCAGCTCAGGCCACTGACGCCAGGCCAGCACGAGGAGGTATGTCATGCCGCCCACGTATGGAGCTGCCAGCAGCGGCCAGATCGGGAAGCCCCACGCCATGACGCCAATGCCGAGAAAGCTCGAAACGGCGCAACTGATCACGAAGATGATCGGCAGGTGGGCTGGCGGTACACGGATCATTGAGGCTCAAGCTCCTCCCACAAGAATAAGCGCGAACATGGCCGCGGGCGCACCGAGCGTGAAGCCAAGGGCGATGCCCTCATTGACACTGTCGGCGAGTTCCTCTCGCGACTTACCGGTCCAGTAAGCGGTTGCCGCCAGGGAGCCGCTGAAAGTCGCCATGATTCCGCCGAGGACCGCAAAGCCGGCGATCGCGGCGTTGAGAATCGTCGTGGCGTTGCCCGAGAGTTCCATCGATGCCGGAACGTAGGAGACGGGATGCGACGAGAGATCGGCAGATGTGACGACTCAATCTCGCAATGATGCTCAGCCGCGGGCGAGGATCGTCGCCACGATGACGCCGACGAGGCCCGCGAGGATTCCGCCGCCCACGCGGATCAGCGTGATCCGCAGGGCCTCGATCTGACCGGTCAGCTCGGTGCGGAGGCCGGCGATCTCGCCGCGGAGCTCGATGCGCGTGTCGCGGATATCTGCTTCGACCCGGTCGAAGCGGGTGTCGACCCGATCGAAGCGAGCGTCGACCTGGTCGAAGCGTCCGCCGACGTCGCCCCTGAAGTCGTCCAGCCTCTCGTCGGTCCAGGTGGTCCGTTCCATTGGAAGCAGCGTACTCCGGCGAAATGCGCCGAACAGAGGCCAGCCGTCACGAATGGACGACGGAAGGCGCACCATTCGCACCCCCGACGCCCCATTCGCGCTCCCGGCTGCCGCAAATAGCGGGGATTCAGCCTGCAGGGCCGGGGTACGGCCCCAGGTATGATGGTCTCTCGCCGTCCCACAAACAGACCGGAGGTCAGATCCGTCGGCAGCTACCCAGCCGAGTGAAAGAGGACTTGACCGCCGGTGCTGTCGCGTCCCCGAAAGACCTCGACTAACGCAACCCAAGCCCACCGACCGATACTGAGCCAGAGCCTTGTTCGAGAGATTTACAGAAAGAGCTAGACAGGTCGTCGTCCTCGCGCAGGAAGAGGCCCGCACGCTCAAGCACAACTACATCGGCACCGAGCACATCCTGCTCGGGCTGCTGCGCGAGGAGGAGGGGCTCGCCGCCCGCGTCCTCGAGTCGCTCGACATCACCGTCGAGCGCGTCCGCGCCCAGGTCGTCCGCATCGTCGGCTCCGGCGAGGAGGTCACCTCCGGCCAGATCCCGTTCACGCCACGCGCCAAGAAGGTTCTCGAGCTGGCGCTGCGCGAAGCGCTTTCCCTCGGCCACAACTACATCGGCACCGAGCACATCCTGCTCGGCCTCGTCCGCGAGAACGAGGGCGTCGCCGCCCGCATCCTGCTCGACTTCGACGCCGACTCGGAGAAGATCCGCAACGAGGTCATCCGCATGCTCTCCGGTCCCGGCGGTCGCCGCCAGGGCGGCAGCAGCGGGCCCGCCGGCGGTCCCGGCGAGGGCAAGAAGTCCTCGAAGCTGCTCGACCAGTTCGGCCGCAACCTGACCAAGCTCGCCGCCGAGGGCAAGCTCGACCCGGTGATCGGCCGCGAGACCGAGATCGAGCGGATCATGCAGATCCTCTCCCGGCGGACCAAGAACAACCCGGTCCTGCTCGGTGAGCCCGGCGTCGGCAAGACCGCCGTCGTCGAGGGCCTCGCCGCTCGGATCACCAAGGGCGAGGTTCCCGAGCTGCTCAAGGGCAAGCAGATCTACACGCTCGACCTCGCCGCGCTCGTCGCCGGCTCCAAGTACCGCGGCGAGTTCGAGGAGCGCCTCAAGAAGGTGATGAAGGAGATCACCCAGCGCGGCGACATCGTCCTCTTCATCGACGAGCTCCACAACCTCGTCGGCGCCGGCGCCGCCGAGGGCGCGATCGACGCCGCCTCGATTCTCAAGCCGGCGCTCGCCCGCGGCGAGCTGCAGACGATCGGCGCGACGACGCTCGACGAGTACCGCAAGTACCTCGAGCGCGACAGCGCTCTCGAGCGCCGCTTCCAGCAGATCAAGGTCGACCAGCCCTCGCCGGAGGAGAGCGTCAAGATCCTCGAGGGCCTGCGCGAGCGCTACGAGCAGCACCATCGCGTGACGATCACCGACGAGGCGCTGAAGGCAGCCGCCGAGCTCGCCGACCGCTACATCTCCGACCGTTTCCTGCCCGACAAGGCGATCGACCTGATCGACGAGGCCGCCTCACGGATGCGGATCAAGTCGATGACCCAACCGCCGGTCTATCGCGACCTCGAGGAGGAGATCGAGCGCACGCGCCGCGCCAAGGAGGAGGCGATCGAGGCCCAGGAGTTCGAGACCGCCGCCAACCTCCGCGACCAGGAGCGCCAGCTGACGACCAAGAAGCGCGAGCTCGAGGACGAGTGGTCCTCGGGCGAGGGCGGCGAGCGGCCAGAGATCGGCGAGGAAGAGGTCGCCGACATCGTCTCGATGTGGACCGGCATCCCCGTCTTCAAGCTGACCGAGGCCGAGACCAAGAAGCTGATCCGGATGGAGGACGAGCTGCACAAGCGCGTCATCGGCCAGCAGGTCGCGATCACCGCCGTCTCGAAGGCGATCCGCCGCTCGCGCGCCGGCATCAAGGACCCCAAGCGCCCGGCCGGCTCGTTCATCTTCCTTGGCCCCTCCGGCGTCGGCAAGACCGAGCTGGCGCGGACGCTCGCCGAGTTCCTCTTCGGCGACGAGGAGTCGATGATCCGCATCGACATGTCGGAGTACATGGAGAAGCACGCCGTTTCGCGGCTGGTCGGCTCACCGCCGGGCTACATCGGCTACGACGAGGGCGGCCAGCTGACCGAGGCCGTGCGGCGCAAGCCCTACTCGGTGCTGCTGCTCGACGAGATCGAGAAGGCCCACCCCGACGTCTTCAACATCCTGCTGCAGATCCTCGAGGACGGCAGGCTCACCGACGCCCAGGGGCGCACGGTCGACTTCCGCAACGCGATCGTGATCATGACCTCGAACATCGGCGCCGCCGAGATCGCCAGGAACACCGGCATCGGCTTCACGGTCTCCGACGACGAGGTCGGCGTCTCCTACGAGGACATGAAGAAGGGCATCATGGGCGAGCTGAAGAAGGTCTTCCGCCCCGAGTTCCTCAACCGGATCGACGAGGTGATCGTCTTCCACAAGCTGACCAAGGATGAGGTCAGGGAGGTCGTCGACCTGATGATCAACCGCGTCCGCGTCCAGGTCGCCGAGCACGAGCTGCAGCTGGCGCTGACCGACGAGGCCAAGGACCTGCTGGTGGAGAAGGGCTGGGACCCCTCGATGGGCGCCCGCCCGCTGCGCCGCGCGATCCAGCGCTACATCGAAGACCCGCTCGCCGACGAGGTCCTCAAGCAAGGCCCGATGACCCCCGGCGCCACCGTCATGGTCGAGCGCGACGAGTCCGGCGACGACGAGGATCGGCCGCTGAAGCTGCGCATCGTCAAGCCACGCCGCAAGCCGGCAGCGAAGCCGAAGAAGAAGGCCGAGCCCGAGAAGGTCGGCGCCGCCGCCATCAAGGGCGACGACGACGGCGACGCGGGCGACGAGCCCGCCGGCGACGCGGCCTAGCCGCGACGGTTCCCCGTTGCCCGCCGTCCGGGCCGCGGTTACGATGCGGGCGATGGATGGGGCTTCCGCAGAGCGCAGTGCCGCGAGTGATCGTCATGGGCGATCGAATGGCAGCCGGCCGCGCGGTCTGAGGTTCGTCGAACGGGTCGAGGGGCCGCCCGACGCCGCCGAGGACCACCAAGCGGCCCGCGTGGTGCTTCGCTTCCAATCCGGAGACTCGTCGGCGTTCGCCGAGCTTTACGAGCGCTACTTCGATCGCGTCTACGGCTACCTGAAGGTCGCGCTCGGTCAGACCCAGGAGGCCGAGGACGCCGCTCAGCAGATCTTCATGCAGGTGCTCGAGGCGTTGCCGCGCTACGAGCAGCGCGGCCGCCCCTTCAGGGCCTGGCTCTTCACGATCGTTCGCAACGGTGCGCTGGGCCACCTCCAGAAGCACGCCCGCGTCGAGGCGACGCAGCCCGACCTGCTCGACCGCCACCGTGAGAACGCCTCGGCTGCCGACCAGGAGATGCCGTCAGCCCTGCGCTGGATCTCGGACCGAGACCTGCTGCTCTTCGTCGAGCGGCTGCCGCTCGCTCAACGGCAGGTGTTGTTCCTGCGCTTCATGCTCGACCTGCCGGCCGCCGAGATCGGCGAGGTTCTGGGGCGCAGCCAGGACGACGTGCGGGCCCTGCAAAGCCGCGGGCTGCGCTTTCTCGAGCAACGCCTCAGCGCAGTCGGCCGCAGGCCGGTAGGTCGCGAGCGCGCGCGCATCCGCGGTCCGCTGCGCCAGGCCCGCGTGCTCCGCGCCCGCCGCTGGGCGCTGCGGTCGCCGCGCTAAGCCAAGGCAGCCGCAGCCCCGCGCGGGCAAACTCGTTGTCACGAAACCAGGCGCCCACCTATTTAGTTGGGCACGATGGAGGAAGGGAGAGCCCAATCGCGCCGGTCTGCCGGGACTTTGCTGGCGCTGGCCTTGGCTGCGGCGGCCCTTGTTGCAACGACCGCGCGTGCTGCTGATCCCGCCCTGCCGGTAAATCCGGGCGACCCGACCAGCCAGATCCCCCAGGACCCCGGCCAGGCCTGCCAGGACCAGGTCGACAAGACCCCCGCAGGCTCGACGACCCAGGGCGCCGGCTGCGACAACAACTACACGCCGATCGCCAAGGACGGCACCAAGCTCTCCTGGGCCCAGTGGGCCGGTTCCGTCTATCCCGGCGCGACCAAGCCGACCGGCTACGACGACACGGTGCAAAACCAAAAAGCCCCAATCCCGCCGACGGTCGACTTCTACACCGTCTCCTTTGCCAACTCCCGCAACGGCTTCGCCGGCGGCTCGCAGTGCCGCGAGGACGCCTCGCCCCAGAACCACGGCGAGTCAAACAAGGACTACCAGGACCGCATAACCCCTTTCCTCAACACCTGCGAGCGCGTCCCGGTCATCTACCGCTACACCGATAACTCGCAGTTCGGCCCGATCTGGCAGCCCTCCTACAAGGGCGACACCCCCGGCTTCGTCGGCGCGATCAGCTGGCTCCACAACCTCGACAACAAAGCCCACGGCCAGCGTGTCCTGGCCGTCGGCGGCTCCGGCTCGCCAAACGCGAACTGTCCCCAGGTCGCCGCCAATCCCCCCTACGAGGGCAACCCGCCCTATCCGAGCGCCGAGAACCCCACCTGCGGCGGCTACCCCCGCCGCGAGCCGGCGATTCCAAGCGACGTGACGGACCCCAAGGACTGCGCCCAGGAGGGCGCCAAGAACGCCAACGCCGCCGACATCAACCCCGACGGCCACAAGCCCGGGCTCGTCCCTGGCACCGGTTCAACCGTGCTCGGCCAGCTGCCAACTGTCGATTCGAGCCAGTCCGTGATCACCCCCAGAGACGTCCGCGAGGCTCGCGCCCTCTGCGAGGACCGCTGGCGCCAAGACCACGACGCCGCCGGCAAGGGCCGCGCCTGGCTTTTCTCAGACGGCGACTGGCAGGACCTCGGCACCCCGGGCAATGGCCTGCCGCGCGGCATGCGCGGCATGATCGCCCTGGACGCCGCGACCGACGTCGTCGCCTGCGGCACCCCATCGAACGAGTGCGCGATGGCCGGCGCCCTGCAGCAGATCTGGATGTGGCAGGACGGCGCTTTCGACCCCAAGCCGTGGCGACCGGACCCGAGCCCGGATGCACCGTCAAAGGCGGTCGTGAGGCCCGAGCTGGCAGCCAACGGGACAACTGACAAGGTTACGAACGCCAGCTCTCCCTGCAAGAGCAGCTGGAATTGTCAGTGGCACTACCGAATGCGGGCGGTCAATTTTGGTGCGCTCGGTAATGCTGCGACCGCCGTGATGAGCGGCTGCTGCTCGAGCCTTCCCGATCCCGACGCCAGCAACGGGCGGGCGATGGTCTATTCCAAGGACCGTGGGACATGGGGCGCCTTCATCACTCAACAGGACGCTTATGGACTTTCCGTCGACAGCCTTGCCCTTGGTGATAGCTATTACGCAGTGGCGGGCTCTCCTGACGGCTCCTATCTCGTCACCTCCGGTGGCCCCGAGCGTGTTGGCGAGCGGCCCTCCCAGATCGTCCACGTGAACTACACAACGGTCAAACGTCTGGCCTACGACGCCTTCAGGCCGTGGGTGAGCTCGGCAAGGCTCGTCGCCGGCGATGGCGACTTCCAAAATCACCAGCTGACCCTCGCCGATCGGCTGGCAGGAGGTGCCGCAGGTTCCAACGACGGCTTTATCGACTGGGCGGTCGGCGGCCTCAGAGGAGCTCGGCGCGGCGTCGCCTACACAACGACTGCCCGGACATTCGGTCTGACCAACGGCGGCAACACCGCCGATGGCCCCAACATCGACGCCCCCTTCCCGGTCGCCTGCCCCGGCAACCGCACCCCTGCCCAAGACAACGCGACCAAATGCCAGCCCAACGACAAGGCGGCCGAGCAGGCTAAGTCGGGCTATCTGTTCAACCTTTCCTCCTACTTCCTCAACGACTTTACCTTCGCCGCCGAGTCAGGCATCGGCTGGGGGGTCGGCGACCGCGGCGCGATCGAGCGCCTCGGGGGCAACGAGGCGGGGGCCGGCGGCACGCTGCAAAAGGAAAGCGCCCCTGCCTTAGGCGCCAAGCGCGCCGCTCCCGCTCCTCCGCGCCAGCCCTACGAGTCGACCAAGCCTTCCCTGACGACCGACCCGGGAGAGGTGCCGGCTCGCGCCTCACAGCCGCTCGAGAAGCTCTCGGCGCCCAAGATGACCTCCTACGGCTCTCCCAATCCCCACGGCGACGGCGAGAGCGTCAACCAGGTGGTGATGAGCCGCGACGGCTCTGAGGGTTGGGCGATCGGCCCATTTTCGACTATAGGCCAAATCTTGTCGGCACAGATGACCCTCTTTCACTTTGACGCCGGCCGCTGGCGGCGCTGCGGCACCGACTCGGTTGAGGGTGTGATCAAGGCCGATCCCGCCTGCGAGGCGCTCTGGCCGCTCGCTCATTTCGATAGCACCGGTGTCCAGCTCACCGCGATCGCCCGCATCCCGATGGAGAACAGCTCCGACCCGACCAAGGCCGATGACTTCGAGGTGATCGCCGCGGGCACGCCCGACAAGACGGGCAGGGAACCGGTGCTGCGCTACCACGACGGCCGCTGGGCGGTGGATGAGACATGGACGGACCAGTTGAACCCGGTCGGTGGTGGCCCCCCCGGCCCCGTCACTGATCTCGCCTTCTCGAGCCCTAACGATGGCTGGATAGTGGCCGGGGGCAATCC
>JAWVFK010000024.1:0-88164 GCA_033856175.1 Solirubrobacterales bacterium
CGAGTTCGAGGGCAAGCGCCGGATGCAGAACGCGCTCGAGGGAATCGAGAAGCTGCGCAACGAGGTCGACACGCTGATCGTCGTTCCCAACGAGAAGCTGCTCCAGGTCGTCGAGCGCCGGACCAGCGTCCTCGACGCCTTCCGCGCCGCCGACGACATCCTCCGCCAGGGCGTCCAGGGCATCACCGACCTGATCACGATCCCGGGCCTGATCAACCTCGACTTCGCCGACGTCAAGACCGTCATGCACGACGCCGGCTCGGCGCTTATGGGCGTCGGCATCGGCAACGGTGAGAACCGCGCCGCCGAGGCCGCCAAGACGGCGATGAGCTCGCCGCTGATCGAGGACTCGGTCGAGGGCGCCCGCGGCATGCTGCTGAACATCACCGGCGGCGAGGACCTCGGCCTGTTCGAGGTCAACGAGGCCGCCGAGATCGTCATGCAGACGGCGACCGACGACGCCAACATCATCTTCGGCGCCGTCGTCGACCCGATGATGGGCGACGAGGTCCGGGTGACGGTCATCGCGACCGGGTTCCAGGGCTTCGAGCTCCTGGCTCGGGCGCCGCAGCGAATTCGCCGTCAGGCGCGCCGCCGCGGCTCTGGCATCGACCGCGAGAAGGTCTCGCTCGAGATCGAAGCCGACGACATCGACGTGCCCTCCTTCCTCAAGGACTAGGCACTTCGGCTCTAGGCGTGCCGGCCGGTGCCGACCTCCGGCGCGGGCCAGCTCGTTAGAGCCTGCTCGAGGCGGAGCGCCGTCTCCAGCTCCGCTCGGCAGGAATGGATCGAGCAGGCGATCCGCTCCTCGATCGTCCGCAGCCGATAGGTCACGGTTCGCTCGTGAACGCCGAGGCTTGCCGCGGCGGAGGAGGCGTTGTGACCGGAGGCGAAGTACGCCGTGAGCGTCTCGCGAAGGACGCTTCCGCGTCCCGTCGGGTCGCCGAGCCGGTCGAGGTAGCGGCGGACGAAGGCTCGGCCGAGGCTTTCCTCGCGCAGCCCCCAGGCAACCAGGGAGACATCGCCGTAGCGCGTGACGGGCGCGGGCAGGCGCTGGGCGACCGCGTAGGCGGCAAGCGCCTCCTGATGCGTCTGGCGGAAGCCGGCGACACCGACCGCCGGCTCGCCGAGCGCCAGCATCTGGTCGGCCGGTTCGACACGGCCGAGGGAGGCGGTGATGAGCCCGGGCTCGAGCGGGGCTCGTCCGCCAAGCCATACCCAGGCACTGCGCTCGGTCTGCGGGATCACCAGCAGTTGCCGGTCGAGCGCCTCGCCGAGCCGATGGGCGATGCCGTCGGGCTGCTCGCCGGCGACGACGAGGCAGAGATGATGGCCGTGGAGGTCGTAGCCGAGCTCGCCGACGGGGACGTCGGCGCCGTTCAGCACCTCGCGGACCAGCCGAATCGCCCGCTGCTCGCGGCTCCGCGCCATTCGCTCGCGCTCGCGCATGTACTCGTCGGAGACGTGCGTGATCAGCTGGTTGAGGTAGGCCATCTCGAGCACCGCAACCCGTTGCAGCAGGGCGACCCGCTCGGCCTCCGTGCCGCCGAGCTTGGTGGCCTCTTCGACGATGAACTCCCAGCTGACGAGATAGCCGGTGACGTAGCTCTGCAGAGTGCTGCTCAGCGGCAGCCGGTCCTGCGCTGCGAGCCGCGCGTTCGCCCAGGCCGCGGCCGGCAGGTTGAAGTCCTCAGACTCGCCTTCGCGCAGATGTTCGAGCCACGAGTCGACGCCGGCTTCGATCGCGGCGAGCATCGCGGCGACCCGGTCCGGGTCCTGATCGCGCTTGGGCTGTGGCGCCAGCTGGCGCACCCGCGCCAGGACGGCCTGCTTGAGCTGGGGTGCTCGAGCCATCAGGTTGCGCGCCAGGCGGGGGATGTCCGCTGGAGCTGCTCCGACCGCTGCGGCCGACGTTGGTGCCATCAAAACGAATAACGCATCGGGGATCGGTTGAATAACGCCGCAGCGGCGACTTTCGTTGCGGACGGCGGGGATGTGCGCCGGGGAAGCCGCTGCAAGGGAGCCCTCGGAGCCGCCTCGCAGGCAGGCCTTTATGGGAGTCAGCAAACCGGCCTGGGTTCTTGTCCGTAATCGGTGAGGCGGAAGTTTGGCCAGGCAGCCAGGATCGTCTGCGTCCGGAGGAGAAACCCGGGTTTCGCGCCCGATCGCGTCGCGATTTGCTCAGGCGCTGGCCCGAACACAAAGGAGCAATATGAAGCGCTCGATTGCAGTTCTAGCCCTGGCGGCCACAGCTCTGGCCGTCGTATTCGGAGGCGCCAGCGCCTCAGCCGCCGCGAAGCTCAACCACTACGACTGCGCGGTCGACGACTACTGGCATGTCGATAACGGAAGCGGCCAGCTCGACGGGACCTGGGGCCCGTATTTCCCGTGCACCCGCGTCACACCGGCGGGCACGAGCACGACCTCCGTTCAATGGTGGCGGGCGGGGACGTTCAGCTCGTCAACCCCTGCATCGCTGGTCAACCTCAGTGGCGGCGGCGCAATGTATCCATCGGACGATTTCGACCACTACGGGGACGGCTTCTCGATGAGTGGGGTCGGCAGTAGCGCCGGCGGTGCGCTTGCGGCCGGCGTCTACGTCGGTCGCGAAGCGGCTGTGACGGTGACGGTCAATGCCAACGGCTCCGGCGGCGGCGTCCTTCACCTGAACGAGATCGACTCCAACCCCAACGGAAGCGATCCCGGCGTCTGGTACCACGTCACGGGCAGCATCGACTTCGATCTCTAGGAGTCGCACGGCGGCGGCTGAAGCCGCCAACCGGATCGTGGGGCGCGGCGCTTTCGAGCGCCGCGCCCCTTTTCCGTTCGGTCGCGCCTCGGACGGGGTCAGGCGGCCGGTAGCCTGCCTCGGGTGACGACCGCCGCCCTCCGCAGGACGCCGCTCTTCGAGCAGCACGAGGAGGCCGGCGGCAAGCTCGTGCCGTTCGCCGGCTTCGAGATGCCGGTTCAGTACGAGGGGATCAGGGCCGAGCACATGGCCGTGCGGACCCACGCCGGCGTCTTCGACGTCTCGCATATGGGAGAGATCCTCAGCGAGGGGCGCCAGGCGGTCGAGTTCCTGCAGCGGCTGCTCAGCAACGACGTCGCCAAGATCGCGATCGGCGGCGCCCAGTACTCGTGTCTGTGCCAGGAGGACGGCGGCGTCCTCGACGACCTCTTCACCTACCGCCTCGGCGAGGACCGCTTCCTGACGGTGACCAACGCCGCCAACCACGAGCGCGATCTCGAGTGGTTCGCGACCGTCAGCCGCGACTTCGACGTCCACGTGATCGACGTCGCCGACCGCTGGGCGATGCTCGCGGTGCAGGGCCCGCGGGCGCGCCAGATCGCCGCTGCGGCGCTGGAGATCGAGCTGGCGCCGCGGATGCACGCCCGGCAGCTGCGGATCGCCGGCGCCCAGGGGATCGTCTGCGGCACGGGCTACACCGGCGAGGATGGGGTCGAGCTGCTGATCGAGCCCGCTGTCGCCGCCGATGTCTGGAGCCGCCTGCTGAACGCCGGCGTCGTCCCCTGCGGGCTCGGCGCTCGGGACACCCTGCGGCTGGAGGTCTGCTACCCGCTCTACGGCAACGACCTCTCGACCGAGCGGACGCCGATCGAGGCCGGCCTCGGCTGGTGCTGCGCCGAGGCCACCGGCTTCGTCGGCGCCGAGGCGGTCGCCCGCGTTCGCGCCGAAGGTCTCGCCGAGCTGCTCGCCCCCTTCGAGATCGTCGGCGCCGGCATCCCGCGCCAGGGCAACGAGGTCGTCGTCGGCGATGATGTCGCCGGCGTCGTCACCAGCGGCACCCACTCGCCTTCGCTGGACCGCGGCATCGGCATGGCCTACGTCCGCGCCGAGCTCGCCGAGCCCGGAACCGAGGTCGAGATCGATGTCCGCGGCCGCCGCCGCCAGGCGCGGGTCGAGTCCAAGCCCCTGTATCAACGTCCAAAGTGAGAGAGGAGCGAGCTTGAGCGAGGAGCACTACCCGGAGGATCTGCGCTACCACCCCCAGCACGACTGGGCCAGGGTGGAGAATTCCATCGCGACCTTCGGCGTCACCTGGTACGCCCAGGACTCGCTCGGCGAGGTCGTCTTCTTCGAGCCGCCCGAGGAGGGGGCCGAGGTGACGAAGGACGCCGCCTACGCCGAGGTCGAGTCGGTCAAGGCCGTCTCCGACGTGATCGCGCCGCTTTCGGGGCGGATCGTCGAGGTCAACACCGCCCTCGCCGATGCTCCCGAGAACGTCAACTCCGACCCCTACGGTGAGGGCTGGATGGTCAAGGTCGAGCTCTCCGAACCCGCCGAGCTCGACTCGCTTCTCGACGCCGCCGCCTACCAGGCGCTGCTGGGCGAGGGCTAGGCCAGCCGAAACCGATCCGATGAGCCGCTACACCTCCGCCACCGAGGCCGACCGGGCCGAGATGCTCGCCGCGATCGGGGCTGGGTCGATCGACGAGCTCTTCGCCGGCATCCCCGAGGGGGTTCGGCTCGAAGGCAAACTCGCCCTCGAGCCCGGCCTCTCCGAGGACGAGGTTCACCGCCGCCTCGCCGCTCTCGCCGCCCGCAACGCCAACGCCGACGACGAGGTCTGCTTCATCGGCGCCGGGATGTACGACCACTACGTGCCGGCGATCGTCGACGCGATCACCAGCCGCTCCGAGTTCCTGACCCCCTATACGCCCTACCAGCCGGAGATCTCCCAGGGTGGGCTGCAGGCGATGTTCGAGTTCCAGACGGCGATGTCGGAGCTGACCGGCCTGCCGGTCTCGAACGCCTCGCTCTACGAGGGGCCGTCCTCGGTCGCCTCCGCCGGCTACCTGGCGATCGCGGCGACCGGCCGCCGGCGCTTCGTCGTCTCGCGCGGCCTCCATCCCCACAGCCGCGAGACGCTGGCCACCTACGCCGCCGGCTACCCCGCCGAGATCGTCGAGGTCGGCCTCGAGGGCGGGCTCACCGACGGCGCCGCGCTGGCAGAGGCCGTCGATGACCAGACAGCCGCCGTCTTCCTGCAGAACCCGAACTTCCTCGGCGGAGTGGAGGACCTCGAGGCGCTCGGCGCCTCGGCGCGCGAGGCCGGCGCCCTGGTCATCGCCGCCGTCGACCCGATGACGCTCGGGGTGCTGAGGCCGCCGGGCGAATGCGGCTGCGACGTCGCCCTCGGCGAAGGTCAGCCGCTCGGCAATCGCCTCGACTACGGCGGCCCCTCGTTCGGCTTCTTCTGCGCCAAGCAGGACCACATCCGGCGGATGCCGGGCCGGATCGCCGGTGAGACCGTCGACGTCGACGGCCGCCGCGGCTTCGTCCTCGCGCTGCAGACGCGCGAGCAGCACATCCGCCGCGAGAAGGCGACCCACAACATCTGCACCGCCCAGGCGCTGAACGCGCTCGCCGGGATGATCCACCTCGCCTGGCTCGGCAAGCAGGGCTTCGTCGAGCTGGGAGAGCTGATGGCCAGGCGCACGGCCTATGCCCGTGAGCAGCTGGCCGCCGTCGACGGTGTCGAGCTGTTCCACGACGCGCCGGTCGTCCGCGAGTTCGCGGTCCGGCTGGCGGCGCCCGTCGATCGCGTCCTCGACCTCTGCGCCGCCGAGGGCATCGCCGCCGGCTATCCGCTCGGGCGGGACTATCCCGAGTACGAGGACGGCCTGCTTGTCGCGATCACCGAGCGGCGGACGCCAGCAGAGATCGACAGACTGGCGAACGTGCTGGGCAGTGCGATCGCCTCCTGCCGCACCACCGAGAGCGTGGTCGGATGAGCAGCGAGGGGCTCCCCATCGCCGGCTCAGCGACGCCCCCTTCCGGCGCCTGCACCGAGACGCCGATGCAGCGCGACCGCGCCGTGACGATCTTCGAGCGCTCGAAGCCGGGCCGGCGCGCCGCGGCGATCCCCGCGGCTGGGGTGCCGGAGACGCCGCTGGCAGAGCTGATCCCCTCGAACCTGCTGCGCGCGGAGCCGCCGCAGCTGCCCGAGATCGCCGAGCCCGAGATCGTTCGCCACTACAACCGGATCTCGCGCCGCAACTTCGACCTCGACTCGGGCTTCTATCCGCTCGGCTCCTGCACGATGAAGCACAACCCGCGCCTCAACGAGCGCGTCGCCGCGCTCCCCGGCCACGCGCGCCTCCATCCGGCCCAGCGGCCGGCCCGGGCCCAGGGAGCGCTCGAGCTGATGTGGCACCTGCAGTCCGCCCTCGCTGAAATTTGCGGCTTGCCGCACGTCAGCCTCCAGCCGTCGGCCGGCTCACACGGCGAGCTCGCCGGCCTGCTGCTGACCCGCGCCTACCACGAGGACCGCGGCGAGTCGCGCCACCAGGTGCTGACCCCCGACACGGCCCACGGCACCAACCCGGCGACGGTGACGATGGCCGGTTACACGGCGGTCAAGGTGGAGACCAACGAGCGCGGCGGAGTGGACGTCGAGGACCTGCGCGCCAAGGCGGGACCCGAGACGGCCTGCCTGATGTTGACCAACCCCAACACCCTCGGCCTCTTCGACGAGAACATCGCCGAGATCGCGGCGATCGTCCACGAGGCCGGCGGCACGCTCTACTACGACGGTGCCAACCTCAACGCGATTATGGGCCACTGCCGGCCCGGCGACATGGGCTTCGACATCGTCCACGTCAACCTCCACAAGTCGTTCAGCCAGCCGCACGGGGGAGGGGGCCCGGGCGCCGGGCCGATCGCCGTCTCGGAGCGGATCGAGCCCTTCCTGCCGCGGCCCCAGGTCGTTCGCCGCGAGCCCTCGAACGGCTCCGACGTAGCGGTCTACGACCTCGACCACGATCGGCCGAAATCGATCGGCCGCCTGCGCGGCTTCCAGGGCAACTTCGGCGTCTTCGTCCGCTCGCTGGCCTACATCCTCAGCCTCGGCGGCGACGGCCTCACCGAGGCTTCGGAGACCGCGGTGCTGAACGCCAACTACCTGCTGGCAAGGATGCGCGAGGGCCGCGCCGGCCGCTACCTGCCCGTCGCCTTCGACCGCCCCTGCATGCACGAGTTCGTCCTCTCCGGAGCGGGGGCGAAGAAGGAGCTGGGAATCAGGACGCTCGACATCGCCAAGCGCCTGCTCGACTTCGGCATGCACCCGCCGACCGTCTACTTCCCGCTGCTCGTCGACGAGGCGCTGATGATCGAGCCGACCGAGACCGAGGCCAAGGAGTCGCTCGACGGTTTCGCCGACGCCGTCGAGGCGATCCTCGCCGAGGCCGAGGACGATCCCGAGATCGCCCGCCAGGCGCCCTACACGACACCGGTCCGGCGCCTCGACGAGGTCCAGGCAACGCGCAAGCCGGTGGTCCGGCAGCCGTTCTAGGCCGATGCGCCACGTCGACGGCAGCTTCGAGGGCGAGCGCGGCGCCGAGATCTACTGGCAGGGCTGGCTGCCGGACGGCGAGCCGCGGGGCAAGCTCGTCGTCTCGCACGGCGCCGGCGAGCACGGTGGCCGCTACAACTACCTCGTCGACCGCCTGGTGCCGGCGGGCTGGGCGGTCTACATAAACGACCACCGCGGCCACGGGCGCTCGGACGGGGCGCGGATGCAGATCGATCGTCTCTCATACGTGGTCGCAGATCTGGACCGCTTCGTCGACCTGGTGGCTGCCGAGGAGCCTGCCGGGCCGCCGATCCTCCTTGGCCACAGCATGGGCGGCTGCATCGCGATCGCCTACACCTTCGAACACCAGGCCAAGCTGCCGGCGCTGATCCTCTCCTCACCGGTGGCGTGGCTCGAGACGGCCTCGCTGGCGATCAGAGTGATCGCGCGGGTGCTGTCGCGGCTCGCCCCCAACACCGGGACCTTCGGCTTTCCGGCCGATGGCGTCAGCCGCGACCCCGACGAGGTGGCCCGCTACGTCAACGACCCGCTCGTCCACGTCGGCAAGGTCCCCGCCCGCACGGCGGCCGAGCTGGCCGAGGCCGTCGAGGGCTTCGAAGAGCGCGCGGGGCAGATCGAGCTGCCGCTGCTGGTCATGATCGGCACCGGCGACCCGATCGTCCGCAACGAGGGCGGCCAAATGATCTACGACCGCGCCTCGTCGGCCGACAAGACGTTGAAGGTCTACGAGGGCTTCTTCCACGAGTTGATCAACGAGCCGAAGCCCGACCGCGACCGCGTGCTGGGCGACATCGAGGCCTGGCTCGGGGCTCATGCTCCGCTGGCGACGTCCGTCCCGGCCGCGCCAGTCGAGCCACTTGCTCCTTGACGCGCCGCCGAGCGGCCACCTAAGATCGCGGCGGGGTGGACGGAGCTAGGACGAAATCAGCGGCACCTGGCCGGGCGAGGACGGGCTCGCCGGCGGTCAGCTTCCACGAGCGCATCGAGCCGACGGCCGAGCACTTCGAAGACCTCGACACCGCCCGTCTGGTCATCCGCATCCAGGCGGGTGAGCGCGAGCCCTTCACGGCGCTCTACCAGCGCTACTTCGACCGCGTCTACGGCTACCTGCGCGTCGCGCTGAAGGATTCGCACGAGGCCGAGGACCTGGCCCAGCAGGTCTTCACCCGCGTCTTCGAGAAGATCGGCGCCTACGAGCGCCGCGCCCAGCCCTTCCGAGCCTGGCTCTTCGTCGTCGTCCGCAACCTGACGATCCGCCATCTGGAGCGTCAGGGCCGGATGGAGCCGACCGATCCGGTCGAGCTGATGCGCGACGATCGCGTCAACGGCGAAAGCCTCGCCGCGGCACTGCCCGGCTGGCTCTCGGATCAGGACCTAACGATCCTCGTCGAGCGCCTGCCGCTGCCCCAGCGCCAGGTCCTGATGCTCCGCTACATGCTCGATCTTTCGAGCGCCGAGATCGCGACGGTCCTCGACCGCAAGCCCAGCGACGTGAGGATGCTTCAGCACAGAGCCTTGAAGTACCTCGAGACGCGCCTGGGCGCGATCCAGAACCGCGGCGCCCGCGGTGCCACGGCGGCCGGCCGTCGTGACCGCACCCTGCGCCGCCGCGTCAGGCTGGCGCCAGTGATGCGCAGCCGCCGCTACGCCCTGCGCTGATCACGCCCTGAGCAAATAGGTGTGGCGAAACCCGCCCGCCGCTGATTGTTAGGGCAGTGGGGCGCTCAAACCGACATTCCTGCGGCCAGGCGCATTGTCATCCTGAGCGCACCTCGGTCACCCCGAGCGCATCCCCGGTCATCCCGAGCGGAGTCGAGGGATCTTGAGCCGCCGCCTTGCCATCGCAGTGCTTGCCGCTCTGGCCGCCACTTCGCTGGCCGCCGTCGCCCGCGCCGAAGACCCGGCTCTGCCTGTAGTTCCCGATCCCTATGCCACCTGTGAGCAGGGAGGGGTCGCCGCCAACACCTGTCCCAACACCGACCAGACCCCTGGCACCCCCAGCGAGACCGAGCTGTTCCAGCAGGTAGCCGGCGCCGCATGGAAGGACTCCGCGAACGACCCCGCGACCAAGGTCCGTTTCGGCTCCGTCACCTCCTTTAACGACAACCTCTACTCGGTCGCCTTCTCGACCCAGCAGGGCGTCGGGGGCTTTGCCGGCGGAGCCACCTGCGAGAACTCAGAGCCCAACGAGGACGGCAGCACGACCAAGGAGTCGGGCTGCAAGCCAGTCCTCTACCAGTACAAGACCTTCGACGCGGCCCACGGCCCCGAGTGGCGCAAGGTCGATCTACCCGGAGGCAACGACCCGGGATACGTAGGCGCGATCGCCTGGATCTCCAACACCGGCCAGGCGCTCGCCGTCGGCGGCACCGGCCGCTACCCGCGCCGCGAGCCCGCCTACAAGGACGAGTGTCAGCAGTGGGACGTGCTCAACGACGCCCCCGGCACGAGCACCGGCCTGCGAAAGCGCCTCGTCGGCGCCTATGGCTCCAAGTGCGACCCCGCCGGCTCTGCCCGTGCCTGGCTCTTCAACTCAGACGGCGACGGCAAGTGGAAGGAGATCACCAAGGACCTGCCGACCCAGGAGACGCCGCAGGCGGTCGATGCGAATGGGATTTCAATCCCCGGCACGAGCGCGCCTCCATATTCAACCGCCGATCCCAACGACCCCAACCTCTTGCCGGCGGGTGTTGAAAAAAACGGCCTTTCCGGTCTTCCCAATCCGGTTGCCTATGCGGCCCGCCTCAAAGCCTGCTCAGTGGATG
Source organism: Solirubrobacterales bacterium (assembly GCA_033856175.1). Classification (GTDB taxonomy): domain Bacteria; phylum Actinomycetota; class Thermoleophilia; order Solirubrobacterales; family 70-9; genus JAWVFK01. Next base: position 10,103 of record JAWVFK010000024.1, read on the forward strand.
GCGCGTCGGTAGGCCCCGACGGAGTGCCGTGTCCACGCTCTTCCCCGGGCCCTGGCGCCGGCCAAAAGTTGACGGACCCCGTCAGCGCTCCGCCCCCCGTCTCGGAGCCGGCCAAGGCCTATCCCCGCCGCGGCATGGGTGGCCTCAGCGCTCTCGACTGCGACAGGGCGCTCGCCTCCGACCTCTGCTTCGCCGGTGCGCTCGGCCAGATCTGGAAGTGGCAGAACGGCAAGTTTGTCGGCAACGACGGCAAAGGCGGCCAGATCGACTCTCAGGGCCCCCCGCCGGCCACTTCCAGTGACGCGGAGATTCGTTTTGCGTCCCGCTTCCGTTCCCGCGTGCGTCAGATCCGCTTCGTTCCCGGTGCAAATACAGATGGCTCATCGTGGGCTCTGGCCGTCACCGCCGGCTGCTGCGCGGACAGCTCGGCGAAGAACGTTCCACGACTGCTTACAACCACGAACCGCAGCGCCTGGTACGCCTGGTCGCTCAGGTTTGGCCCCACCGCGTCGGGCTTGCCAAGTACCGGGCCGGCTGGCAACGATGCCCTCCAAAGCGTCGACAGCACAGACCCGCGCCAGTCACACCCCGACAGCTTCTACTCATTGATGGCGGGGCTTGCTGAAAAGGGCGGTGCCAATGCCGCCTCAAATCAGAGTCCAGTCAAAGCTTCGGCCATCGCCAGCCCCGGCGGGCCGGTGCAGGCCGGCGAGCCGCCCTCGCAGCTCACCACCAGGTACTGCCTCGACCAGGACGGTGGCAACCCGAGCCCAGTTCCCCTAGGCGCCCACATAGACGCTGGCGTTCAGCCTCTTATTTACGACGCCGGCGATCTGACCCGAGTCAGCCTCAACACCGCAAGACTCGTGGCCGGCGACGGCGATCTATCGATAGATACCTTCGTGGTCGCCAACACCGGCAATATCGATGTCGAGAACCTGCTCGGGCAGCGCCGCGGCAGCCCGGCCAGCTACTCAAATGGCAATGACCTCAATTGTGGAGCCCATGAGGGCTCAACTGAAAGCTCTGACGGAGTACCTGACTGGGTCGTCGGCAAGCTGCGCTCCACCGAGGCTGAAAAGCCGGGCCTGGGTGCCCGTGGTCTGCTCTGGGCCAACCCGCAGCGCCCCGGCTTCAGGCCCGACACGATCTCGCTGCCGTTGTATTACGACCCGAAGGGAATCGGCGGCACATTCGGGGTCCCAACCTCGGAGATCACTAGCCTCAACTACAGGCCCACCACCCAGGAAAAGCTCCAGGCCTGGGCGAAGGCCCCCTACTTCCTGCTCCCCTCCTATGGCCTGAACGCGATCGACATTATCGGCGACTCTGCCTCGGGCTGGGCGGTCGGCGACCACGGCGCGATCCTCAAGCTCAACGGCGACACGGTCTCCAAGCAGACGCCCGAGCCCGACCCGCCCAAGCTCGGCGCGCACCGCACGGCCAAGCTCCCCGACGCTTCGCCCTATCAGGCGAAGACACCGGCGTCGAACAGCGAGGCGGGTCTTGTGCCCTCACTAGCCTCCCAGCCGAGCGAGAAACTCGACGATCCGCGGATGGTCTCGGCCGGCGTTCCCGACGCGAGCGGCGCAAGCGCAGGGAGTGCGGTCGGCACCAGCGCCCGCTCGATCGCGATCAGCCGCGACGGGCGCGAGGGCTGGGCGGTCGGCCCCTTGGGCAGCGGCACCGGCAACGGCGTGACCACGCTGTACCACTACGACGGCTCGACCTGGAGCCTCTGCGACATAGCCGGAATCCCGGGTCAGCTGCCGGTGGACCCCGCCTGCGCGTCGGTTGCGGCGATTCGCTCCTTCCCCGATGCCAAAGGGAAGCTGTCATCGGTCCGCCTGCAGGCGATCGCCCGCGTGCCGCTTGAAAAGGACTCCGACCCCTCCAACGACGACGAGTTCGGGGCCGTCGCCATTGGCTCGGCCTACATCGAGCGCCCCGGCCAGGATCCGACGCCGGTGATCCTCCGCTTCCGCGACGGGCGCTGGAGCTTCGAGGACCCGGGGGCCAGGCAGCAGGTGACCAACTCCACGCTTGCCGACGTCGTTTTCACCGCTCCGGACGACGGCTGGATGCTCGCGACGATTGGCGACTTCGGTGGCAACCAGTCCATGTCCAAAATCTTCCACTACAGCGATGGCAAGGACGATGGCAAGGACGACGGCGCACGCTGGGTGCAGTGCACCGATGAATCGGACGCTTGCTTCGACAAGGCGGAGGGCCACCTGAGCCTGGCCAGCGACGGTTCAAGCGCGACGTTGCCGACGATCAAGGCTGCCGGCGGCGGGCTGGGGCTGCTGAGCGCCGGCGATCGTGTCTATCTCTACGGCAACCGAACGCCCGCCGTTGGTGGCACCGCCTCCAGCGGCCAGGTCTGTCCGGTGATCCTCTACCACGACCGTGGCGGGGATCGCTGGCACGGCAGCTTCGACGGCGCTGATGGCAGCCTCGACCCCGGTTACGACGCGAGCAAGTACGACCCCGCCACCAAGCCGCGGACCTCCGCCCCCAACCGCGACTGTGGTGATCAGGCGATGCGGATCAACTCGCTCGCCGTCGGCAGGCGTGCCCTTGGCGATGCCTATGAGGGCTGGGCCCTCGGTGATCGTACGAGCGCCGACGTAGGTGTCGCGGGTGGCGGCGGCACCGGTTCGACGAACGGACCTTTGGACCTGCGGCTTAAGGCAAACGAGGGTTGGCGCCCGTTCGACACCGACGCGATCGGCGGCAGAACGCAGACGCGCACGCAGCTGATGATCCCCAACTCCGACCGCGGCCTCGACGCCTATGTCCAGTCAACGTCTCTTTACAAGTTCAACCCCACCGCCGAGCGCTGGGAGATCGTCGACTCCGCGGTCAGTCTTTCCGAACGCGGCGGTGGCGCCGATACGATGACGCCCGACGGCGAGGGCGGCTTCTGGGCGGCTCGCACGATCAATGCTCATCAGCACTTCCTCCACTACACAGACCACCCGCCAAAGCCGGTGTTCAGCGAGGTTCCGAGCCCCGCCGGTCACGAGGGCTGGATCGTCGGCGCGGCACCGGGCGCAAACGGCCAACTCTGGCTCGCCACCAACTCAGACACCATCTATCGCTACGATCGCGCCAGTGGCTGGGACAAGCTGAGGGTCTCCGGCTGGGATCCGGGCCGCGTCGTCACCCGGCCCTCGGAGGGGAGCGCGATCGCGGTCAACGAGTCGGGCGTTGGCGTCGTCGTCGGCGAGAGGGGCAGGATCGCCGACATCGCCGGCGACACGGTGAAGCTCGACGATGCGGCAGGCACGCTCTGTGACCTCGCTGACGTCAAGCCCCCCTGCGGCACCAGCCGTGATCTGCTCGCCGCCTCCGTCGCCGACGACGGCTCGGCGATCGTCGCCGGCAGGAACATGGCGCTTCTCTGGCGCGATGGCGCGAGCGGCGCCTTCCAGGCGATCGCCAAGCCTGACGCCGCCTCGCAGACGACGATCACCGCCGTCTCGATGCCGAGGTCTCATCGCGCCTACCTGACGACCGACTCCGGCTTCCTCTTCCGCGGCGACATGGGAGCGCCTGGGCGGTGGACATGGACGCTCGAGAACACGAATGAGAAGGGCGACACGCTGACGTTAGATGCCACCGGCCAGCAGAGCGCCCTGCGGGCGATCGCCCTAGATGCCTCTGGCCACGGCTTCGCGGTCGGCGACAAGGGCGTGGTCCTGCGGCGCTCGGGAGATAGTGCTCACCCCTGGCAGCGGCTGAAGACCCAGTTCCTCGACAACTTCACCGCGGTCGCGCTGCCGACGGGTGGCGGCAATGGAGCGCTGCTCGGCGCCGAGCGCGGCGCGATCTACACCTACACGAACGGGCGCTTTGAGACAGCGAGGGTGCCCGATATCTCGGCCAACATCGATCTGCGTAACGTTGGCCTCGCCTTCAACGACAAAGAGCCGGTGGTCGGCCTGGCACTGCTCCCGGGCCCGAGCGCCGGCCAGACCGAGGCCTGGGCGACGCTTCAGGGGACCCCCTCCGGCAACAGCGCCGTCCTTCACTACACCAACGCCTCGGGCGAGCCGCTGCTCAGCCCCGAGCGCCGTGCCGCACCGCTACCGGACGTGGCGGCGCCGCGCCAGGACGAGCTCTCCTTTGCGACCTTCGGCGGCACCCGCTGCATGAACAGGCATGGCTACCAGAACGTAAACGGCTGCCTCGAGATGGCGCTGACCAACGAGGACTACGAGACCTACACAAAGCGCATCGTCGCCGAGATCGCGACGCGCTCGAGCCGGGCCGGCGGCCCCGCCTTCTCGGTCTTCAGCGGCGACATGACCGACACGGTCGGCTCGCCTGCGACCGGTCGCAACGTCCATTCTCCGGCGCCGAATGTCGCGGGCAGCAACGCCGGCAACGAGACCCCGGGCGAGATCAGGCTGCGCCGCTTCGCGGAGCTGGTCGCCAACAAGCTCGATCGCCAGGGAGTGCCGTTCTTCGCCACCCCCGGTGGCGGTGACGTCTCGGCGCCTACGTTCTGTGCAACCGGGGGGTACTGCGCCAGCGCCAATGCCGCCGCCATCCCCGGCACGCCGTCGGCCGGCGACAACTTGGTTTGGCGCCAGGCGATGGCCGGTCAGCTGGCGCCCTGGGGCGGCACTTCGTCCGCCGACGCAAACGGCCTCAGCTTCGAGCGGGTCGGCGACGGCGCCAACACCGTTCGCCCCGACGAGAAGAAGCTGCCGGGCGCGCTGGGCGCGGCGGGCGTCTCCGGCAGCGCCGGCGATGCGAGCGCCGTGGCGCCTCCCTGCGCCGCGCCAGACACAAGTGGCACCGCGGCAGGCGCCCAACCACCCGCCTGCGCGCCGGTCGGGGAAACGCGGGTCAAGACCGGCGGCGCCTCGACCCACTACGCCTTCGACGTCAGCCGCGACGGCCAGAAGATCGCCCGCCTCGTCTTCGTCGACACATCGTTGAAGTCCCTCTCGGGCTCCGATCCGATCCAGAACCCGGTCGAGCCCGCCGGCCAGGCCGTCTGGCTCGACCAGATGCTCTGCCTTGCCGGCAAGAGCGGCACCGGCAACGAGCCCTGCACGCGCGAGCCCACCGAGCAGGCGATCGTCGTCACCAACACACCCACCTACTCCTACGGTCAAAGCCAAAGCCAGATCCAGGGCGCCGATGCAGCGGTCTTCGAAAAGACGCTCTTCGACAACCACGCGAACGTCGTTGTCTCGGGGCGGATCGGCTGGAATGGCCTTTATTACCTCACCTCACCCTTTGGCACGCACGACCCTCAACCGGGCGGCTCCTACCCGAACGGCCCGCCCCCCTCACTTCCCGGCCAGGGATCGCCGATCCCCTTCGTCGTCGCCTCAGGCGGCGGCAAGTTCGCCGAGGACGCAAGCGACACCTCAGCCCCCGCCGGCTTCTGGCACGGCTACACGATCGTTCGCCTCGATCCCTCGGGCGACCCGGACAAGACGATAGTCGAGCAGCGCCCAGTGCTCGACTGGCTCTCGATCTCTGCCAGTCGCCACGTGATGCGGCCCGGCCAGAGGCAGAAGCTGAATGGGGTCGGTCGCGAGCCGGTTGGGCTGGTCTACGGCAGCACCAAGCTCTTCGAGGTCCGCGACGACGAGATCTCAAACGCCGCGATCACCCACCGCTACGACCTGTTGAGGGCCGATCCCGACAAGCCCTGGCTGGCGCTCAAAGCCGATCACGGCGCCGATCAAAGCGACCCGACAAACCCCTGCGACCCCTACGTCTGCCTGAACCAGGGAACAGAGGCCGATCCGATCGCGACGATCGACCCCCAGAGCGGCCAGATCCAAGCAGGCTCGGGCTCGCATGAGCGCACCTTCGCGATCGGGATGCTCTCGGTCGCCGAGAAGGCCGCCACCTACCCGTTGGTCTTCGAGCCCAAGCCGAGCTTCACACCTGAGCCACCACCGCCGATCAATCCTCCTCCGCCTGCTCCACCGCCACCCCCTGCGACCACTCCTCCCACCGGTGGACCTCCGCCCAACATCCCGACGCCTCCCGTTCCCCCGGCGCCACCCCTGGGCGCCAACCTGACCCCGACCGCTCCGCCTGCGGTGCCGCTGCCACCTTCTAACTCGACCCCAACGCTCAACCTCTTCACCTCGCCAACGTCAATCAGCGTCGCTCCATCGCTCTCGCTCTTCCCGCCGGCGCCGCCGGTGATCAATGTTGCGCCGCCTACTCCTGCGCGACCGAGGCAGGAGGCCAAGAAGGCGGCGGTTCAGAGCTCGGGGTCGGAGGCGGATAGCCCCACAGCCGAGGGCACCGGCCACGTCGCCGACGAGACCAAGGGCTCGGCCGGCGATCTCGGCATGAGCCGCCACGAGAGCCCGCGCAGCTCGCCCAACGAGGCCACGCGCCGCGACCGCATAGCGCCGGGCCAATCGATCACGCCGCTCGCCCACCACGCCCAGCCCTCGGCCTGGGCCCGCGACCTCCAATGGGGCGGAGGCCTGACGCTGATGGCGCTCGTCTTCGCCTTCGGCTGGATTACCGTCCGCCCGACGCCAAAACGCCGCGAGCCCGAAGTCCCATCGCCAGCCTGGGCGCGGTACCGCTCGCGCGACTGAGGGGGAGAGATTTTCGGCCTGTCCGCTTAACCGGATAGATGACGTCCTTAATCGGCCGCCGGGCATTGCTACAGTCAATGGGACTTCCAATGGGACTTAGGAGGGACCGGACGATGGCTCGCACGCATGTCGTGATGGCAGACGATGTTCTCGATGCGGTGGATCGGGTTGCCGGCTCGCGGGGACGAAGCCGTTTTCTCGAAGAGGCTGCTCGCGAGAAGCTCGAGCGGATGGAGTTGGTGGACGCGATCGAGGCTACGTCAGGGATCGCCCGCGGGCCGGCGTACCACCATTGGCGCGATCGCGAGTCGGCTGCAGAGTGGGTGCGCAAGACCCGACGCACGGAGTCGCCGGGCTGAGCCTCTATCTGCTCGATACGAACGTCCTCATCGATCACCTTCGTGGCGATGAGGACATAAAGGGCCAGCTGCTCGAGCTTCTAGCGGCCGGCCACTCGCTCTGTACATGCTGCGTCAGCGTCGCTGAGATCCGCCGTGGTGTCGTGCCCAGGGAAGAGAAGCCGGCTACTGACCTGCTCAACCGACTGCACTTCCTGGACACCGGCCGTGACGCCGCCGCCAGGGCCGGGGCCTACCAGGCGCAGTTCGCCAAGCGTGGCCGGACGATCCACACCGCGGACGCCCTCATAGCCGGCACCGCGCGGTCACACGGGGCTGTCATCTTGACCAGCAACCTCGGCGACTTCCCGATGCGAGATGTGCGGGTTGTTGCACCGGCTGTTGACGGCTGAGGCGCCGGTCAGTCGTCCAGCGCCCCGAGCTTCGGCAGCTTCTGCTTCAGCTTCAGCACCGGCTCGAAGAGGTCGCCGTGCTTGTCGACCCGCTCGAGGACCTCACCGGCCTCGAACCGCAGCAGGTCGGGGTCCTTGCGCTTCAGCGCCTTCTCGATCTCGGCCCAGCTCACCGGGGTCGACGCCGTCGGCCGTTCCCGCGCCCGCAGCGAGTAGACCGCCACCGTCGTCTTGCGCTGGTGGTTCTGGCTCCAGTCGACGAAGACCTTGCCCTTGCGCAGGTCCTTGCTCATCTTCGAGAGGACCTCGTCGGGGGTTTGCTTCTCCAGCAGCTGTGCCACCGCCTGGGCGAAGGGCTTCGTCTCGTCGTATGAGGTCGCCGTGTTCAGCGGCGCGTAGACCTGCAGCCCCTTCGACCCCGTCGTCTTGGCGAAGCACTCCAGGCCGAAGTGCTCGAACAGCTCGCGCACCCGCAGGCCGATCCGGCAGCAGTCGACGATGTCGGCCGGCGGTCCCGGGTCGAGATCGAAGGCGATCACCGTTGGCCGCTCGATCTTCTTCGCCAGCGAAAGCGAGGGGTGGATCTCGATCGTCGCCAGCTGGGCCAGCCAGACCAGCGACGGCGTGTCCTCGCAGAGGCAGAAGTCGATGTTGCCGGCGCGCGGGCCGGCCAGCACCGTCGCCGTCTTGACCCAGGGGGGGCGGTGCTTGGGGCAGCGCTTCTCGTAGAAGAACTCGCCCTCGGAGCCGTGCGGGTAGCGCTTCAGCGTGATCGGCCGTGCCCGCAGGTGCTCGAGCATTACCGGCGCGATCCTCGCGTAGTAGTCGATCATCTCCCCCTTGGTGAAGCCGGCGGAGGGGTAGATGACCTTGTCGAGGTTGGTGAGCTTCAGCTCCCGCCCCTCGATCTCGACTAGTGAGTCAGCGGCCAGACTTCGCCTTCGGCTTGCGCTTGGCGGCGGGCTTGCGCTTGGTTGTCGCCTTGGGGCGGGCGCCGTTGGCGCTGACCTTTGCCTTGGCCTTCGCCTTGGCGGCGCCCTTACCGAGCTCCTCGCCGCGGACCGCAGCGAGGCTCTCCTCGAGCGCCGCCATCAGGTCGGGGGCCTTGGTCGGCTTCGGCGCTTCGCTGACCGGGGTGACTACGTCCTCGCCGGCGGCTTTGCGCTCGATCAAGCCCATCAGCTCGTCGCGGTACTCATCCTTGTACTTGGAGGGGTCGAACTCGCTGGCGAGCGAGTCGATCAGCGACTGGGCCATCTTCAGCTCCTGGGGCTTCGGCTTCTCGGCCTTGTCGGGCATCACGTCCTCGAGGTCGTCGGGGCGGACGACCTCGTCGGCGAAGCGCATCGTCGCCATCGTCAGCACGTCGCCCATCGGCCGGATGACGGCGAGGTTCTCCTTGTTGCGCAGGACGAAGCGCGCGACGGCGACCCTGCCCGACTCCCTCATCGCCTGGACGAGCAGCGAGTAGGCGCGCTCGGCGCCCTTGTCGGGCCCGAGGTAATAGGGGTGGTCGAAGTAGATCGGGTCGATCTCGTCGAGGTCGACGAAGTCCTGGATCTCGATCGCCCGCGTCCGCTTCGGGTCGAGCTCGGCGAGGTCGTCGCGTGTCAGCACGACGTACTGGTCGGGCGCCAGCTCGTAGCCCTTGACGATCTTCTCGTAGGGCACCTCCTCGCCGGAGTCCTCGGCGACCCGCTTGTGGCGGATCCGCGCACCGTCGCCCTCGCGCAGCTCGCGGAACGAGATCTTCTTCGAGGAGACGGCGCTGTAGAGCTTGACGGGCACGTTCAGCAGCCCGAAGCTGATCGCTCCGCTCCAAATCGCTCTAGGCATGGTTCCTCGCGTCCATAGGTGTCAGTGCTCCTTCGACAACCTTCAGAGTACCCCTGGGGGTAGGGGCCCAACCGGGAGACATCTTGCGGCGCTCAGCCCTCGCGGATGACGTCGCGCGCGTCCTTGTCGTCGCGAAGCCCCTTGTAGGAGGCCTGGCGGAGGGTGTTCTCGCGGGTCCACTCGGTGTACTCGACTTCGCAGACCAGATCGGGTTCGCAGAAGCGCGAGTCACGGCGCTTGGGGCCGCCGATCGCCGGCTCGAATGGGTTCGTCGTCCGCTCGCGCTCGTGCAGCAGCGGCGTCAGCCGCGCCAGCTCGCTATCGGTGAAGCCGGTGCCGACCCCGCCGGCGAAGAGGAAGCGCTGCGGCTCACCCCGGCGCTGGGCCTCCTCGCGGCTGGCGTCGAAGTAGCCGAGCAGCAGGGCGCCGAAGCTGCCGTGCCGCGAGCCCTCGCCCGGCGTCCAGCCGCCGATGACGAACTCCTGGCGCGGCCGGTTGCGGACCTTGATCCACTCGCCGCTGCGGCTGCCGGCACGGTAGGGGCTGGCCAGCAACTTGCCGACGATCCCCTCGAGCGACTGGCGGCGCGCCATCTCGAGCAACGCCCGGCCTTCGCCGACGTGATGGCGCGGCGCCTGCCAGTTGGGCCCGGCGATGTCGAGCCCGGCGAGCAGCTCGCGGCGCTCGGAGTAGGGGAGCGGCATCGTCGAGGCGCCGTCGAGATGGAGGAGGTCGAAGGCCATGTAGGTGACCGGGCTCTCGGCCGCACGCCGGGCGATCGTCTCCGTGCTGGAGACGCCCATGCGGCTCTGCAGCAGCTGAAAGCTGGGCCGGCCGTCCTCGTCGAGGGCGACGATCTCGCCGTCGAGCAGGCAGTCATGGGGAGCGAGGGCCTCGGCGAGACTGCGCAGCTCCGGATAGCGGTGGCTGATCCGCTCGAGCGAGCGGCTCTCGAAGCTGGCCTTGCCCTTCTGGAGGTAGGCGAGGGCACGAACCCCGTCCCACTTGATCTCGAACCCCCAGTCGCTGTCGTCCCCCTCGGGGAGCTGGCCGAGCCGGGCGAGCATCGGCCGGACGTGTTCGGGCATCGGGGTCCAGGCCATCGGTCGTATCTTCCCCGGATGGCGGCGCTATTCGATCTCGACGGCGTTTCGCTGCGGCGGGCCGAGCGCCAGGTCCTGAGCGAGGTGACCGCCGAGATCCCCGCGGGCGCGAGCTGCGTCGCCGGTCCGTCGGGGTCGGGCAAGTCGACACTGCTGCGGCTGCTGAACCGCTTGGCCGATCCGGATGCAGGGGCGGTGCGGTATCGCGGGACAGATGTGCGCGAGCTCGACCCGCTGGCGCTGCGGCGCGAGGTCGGGCTGGTGCCTCAGTTGCCGGCGCTGCTGGCGGGCTCGGCGGGGGAGAACGTCGAGTTCGCGGCACGGCTGGCGGGGCGGGAGGAAGTCGATGTGGGGGAGATGCTGGAGGCGGCCGGGCTGGATGGGTCGTTCGCCGAGCGTGATGGCTCTCAGCTCTCGGTCGGCGAGCAGCAGCGGGTGATGCTGGCGAGGGCGCTGGCACAGCAGCCAAAGGTGCTGCTGCTCGACGAGCCGACCTCGGCGCTAGATGCCGCCGCGCGAGACGCGGTCGAGGCGACGCTGGCCTCGCTGCGCGAGTCATTCGACCTCTCGCTGGTCCTGGTCACGCACGATCTGGAGCAGGCGCGGCGAATGGCCGACTGGGTCGTGACGATGGAGGAGGGGCGGGTCGTCGGCCAGGGCCAGGTGGCGGAGGTGCTGGCGAGGTGACCATGCTCGCGGCGACGAGCGTCAGCATCCACGTCACCCTCGGCGAGGTCCTCGCATCGCTGGTGCTGGTCGCGCTGGCCGCCGCGGTATCGATCTGGCGCCGAGCCGAGCTGGAGGGCGACATCGCGATCGCGGTCATCCGCTCGTTCCTGCAGCTGACAGCCGTCGGTTACGTGATCAAGATCATCTTCGAGCAGGACAAGCTGGTCTTCGTCGTCGTCCTGATCGCGGCGATGGTCTTCTTCGGCGCGCTGACCGCGCGCCGTCGCGCGCGAACCGTGCCGGGAGCCTTCTGGCCCCTGCTGCTGGCGCTCGCCTTGGCCGGCAGCCTGACCCTGGGCCTGGTGGTGGCTCTCGGCATCTTCAAAGCCCAGCCCCGCTATCTGGTCCCGGTGGGAGGCATGGTCATCGGCAACTCGATGACCGCGGCGGCGGTGGCGCTCAACCGCCTCGGCGACGAGATGCGCGACTCGGCCCACCAGATCGAAGCGGCCCTGGCCCTGGGAGCCAGCTCGACCCAGGCCGCAGCCCCAACCATGAGACGGGCCTTGCGCTCAGGGATGATCGCCCTGGTCGACTCGACGAAGACAACCGGCGTCATCTTCTTCCCCGGCACGATGGTCGGCATGCTCCTCGCCGGCGCCGAGCCAACCGATGCCGTCCGCCTGCAGCTGATCTTGCTCTACGTCCTGCTCGGCAGCGTCGCCCTGGCCGGGCTGACCGCGACGACCCTGGCCTACCGCAACTTCTTCACGCCCGCCCACCAGCTGCGCGAGCCACCCGAGCCGTAGGCCATGCCAGGGACTCCCAGCGGGCGACAGACCCTCACGCTCATCGCCACGATCCTCGGCTCGACGATCGTCTTTCTCGACGCGACCGTCGTCAATGTGGCGCTGCCCTCGATCCAGGCTGATCTCGGCACCGGGCTCGCGGCCCAGCAGTGGGTCGTCGAGGCCTATCTGCTGGCGCTCGTCTCGCTGCTGCTCGTCGGTGGGTCGCTTGGCGACAAGTTCGGCCGCCGCCGGCTGTTCATGCTCGGGCTCGCCGGCTTCGGGGTCACCTCGGCGCTCTGCGCGCTGGCGCCGTCGACCGGCGTGCTGATCGCCGCTCGCGGGCTGCAGGGAATGGCCGGGGCGCTGCTCGTGCCCGGGTCGCTGGCGATCCTCGCGGCGACCTTCGAGGGCGAGGCGCGCGGAAAGGCGATCGGGACATGGACTGCTTGGAGCGGGATCTCAACCGTGATCGGGCCGGCCGGTGGCGGAGCGCTGATCGAGGCTCTGTCGTGGCGCTGGATCTTCGGGATCAACGTGCCGCTCGTGATCGCGACGCTGGTCCTGACCTCCCGGGCGGTCGAGGAGAGCTCCGATCCCGATGCGGTCCCCGGCATCGACGCCACGGGGATCGCGCTTTCCGCGGCGGGATTCGGCGGGCCCGTCTTCGCGCTGATCGAGCAGCCCACCCATGGCTGGAGCGATCCGCTCGTCGCGATCCCGCTGATCGCTGGCGTCGCCTGTCTCGCGGCATTCATCTGGCACGAGGCCCGAACCCGCTATCCGATGCTGCCGCTGTCGCTCTTCCGTGTCCGCAACTTCGCCGTCGCCAACCTGGCGACGCTGACCGTCTACTCCGGCCTGATCGGCGGCTTCTTCTTCATCAGCCTCTTCCTCCAGCAGGTCGCCGGCTACAGCCCGCTCGATGCCGGAATGGCGACGACGCCGGTCTCTGCCTGCCTCTTCCTGCTCTCGCCGCGCTTTGGCAGGCTGACCGCCCGCTCCGGCCCGCGGCTGCCGATGACCCTGGGTCCGATCGTCGGCGGTCTCGGGATGCTGCTGATGCTTCGCGTCGACCTTCACGCCGACTACCTCCGCGACGTGCTGCCGGCGCTGCTCGTCTTCGGCCTCGGTCTCTCCGCCACGGTCGCGCCGCTTACCACCACCGTCCTCAACTCGGTCGAGGAGCGCCACGCCGGCATCGCCTCGGGGGTCAACAACGGCGTCTCGAGGGTCGCCGGGCTGCTCGCGATTGCCGTTCTCGGCGCGGTGATCGCGGCTCACTTCGGCTCCCAGCTCGACGCGCGCCTGAGGGGGCAGCGCCTCGATTCCGCCGCTCGGCAGGCGGTCGCCGAGGCGAAGCTGCGGCCGATCGCCGGCAGCAGGGGCCAGAAGCTCGATCCGGCTACGAGAGAGCGGCTGGGACCGGCGATCGACGATGCGGCGCTGTCCGGGTTCCACCTCGGCGCGGGCATCGCCGGCGCGCTGATGATCCTCGGCGGGCTGGTCTCCGCCATCGGCATCCGCAACCCCGATCGCCCGCTGCGGGAGGGCCCGGCGCCGCGGGCGACGATGGCGGGCGACTGCGGCGAGCAGCCGCGATCACCGGCCGAAGCCGTATGACCCCGACGTGGTCCGTTTCATCAATGGATGTCATGGATCAAACGGACCACACCGAGGTAGCGCCGCTTGGGGTTTTGAAGGCGCGGAAGGCGCTGGTATAGTCGCCGGTCAGACATAGCCTCACCACATCACGAGGGGTGGAGGGACTGGCCCTATGAAACCCCGGCAACCCTCTCGGACTTCGGTCCGGGGAAGGTGCCAACTCCAGCAGGCAAGCAGCGCAGATTCGACGCCTGGGAGATGTGGAAGTCCAACCGGACCTCTGCTGATCCCTCGCAGAGGTTTTTTTTGGACCATGGCTCTTCAAGCTCTCAAATGCAAGGAATGCGGGACGACCTACCCGCTCGAGGCCCGCTTCGTCTGCGAGCAGTGCTTCGGCCCGCTCGAGACCTCCTATGACTTCTCCGGCTTCGACCCGGAGGAGACCAAGCGAAAGATCCAGGCCGGCTCAGCCGGGATCTGGCGCTACGCCGACTTCCTGCCCTTCGAGGGTCGTCCGCAGGATCCGCTCGAGCCAGGCCTGACGCCGCTTGTTCGCGCCGACCGCCTCGCCGACCACCTCGGCCTTGGTGAGCTCTGGATCAAGAACGACGCCGCCAACCCGACCCACTCCTTCAAGGATCGCGTCGTCGCCGTCGCCGTCGCCAAGGCGCGCGAGCTGGGCTTCGACACCGTCGCCTGTGCCTCGACCGGCAACCTCGCCAACGCCGTCGCCGCCCACGCCGCCGCCGCCGGTCTCGACTCCTACGTCTTCGTCCCCGCCGACCTCGAGGAGCAGAAGCTGCTCGCCACCGGCGTCTACGGCACCAAGCTCGTCGGCGTTCGCGGCACCTACGACGACGTCAACCGCCTCTGCACCCAGCTCGCCGAGACGCGGCCGTGGGCTTTCGTCAACGTCAACCTCCGCCCCTATTACGCCGAGGGCTCGAAGACGCTCGCCTACGAGACGGTCGAACAGCTCGGCTGGACGATGCCCGACCGCGTCGTCATCCCGATCGCCTCGGGCTCGCTGTTCACCAAGGTCGGCCGCGGCTTGGAGGAGTGGCTCGATATCGGCCTCGTCGAGGGCGAGCTGCCGACCTTCAACGGCGCCCAGGCCGAGGGCTGCAACCCCGTCGCCGCCGCCTTCGAGGCCGGCTGGGAGATCTGCAAGCCGGTCAAGCCGGACACGATCGCCAAGAGCCTGGCGATCGGCGACCCGGCCGACGGCCCCTACGCGCTCGAGCTGGCGCGGCGGACCGAGGGCTCGATCGACTCGGTCACCGACCAGGAGATCCGCGACGGCATCCGCCTGCTCGCCGAGACGACGGGGATCTTCACCGAGACCGCCGGCGGCGTCACCGTCGCGACGCTGGCCAAGCTCGCCGAGCGCGGCGAGATCGATCGCGGCGAGCGCGTCGTCGCCTACATCACCGGCGAAGGGCTGAAGACCCTCGACGCGACTCGCGATAGATTCGCGATGCACGAGATCGAGCCGACGCTGGAGGACTTCGAGCGCACGGTCGAGCACGAGCAAGTCGCCGCCTAGAGGAGCCGCAGAGCCATGGCAGTCACCGTCAAGATCCCAACCCAGCTGCGCGCCGTCACCGGCGGCGACGCCGAGGTCGAGGTCGAGGGCTCGACGGTCGGCGAGGCGCTCGACGGCGTCTTCCATCTCCACAGCGACCTGCGCGAGCGGATCACCCAGGACGGGGACCTGCGCCGCTTCGTCAACGTCTACGTATCGGGCGAGGACATTCGCTTCCAGAACGGTCTCGACACCGCCGTCAAGGATGGCGACGAGGTGACGATCCTGCCGGCTGTAGCGGGCGGTTGAAGACAGCGATTCTCTGCGGCGGCCGCGGCACGCGGCTGCGCGAGCGCACCGAGTCGATGCCGAAGGCGCTGGTCGAGATCGGCGGCCGACCGATCCTCTGGCATGTGATCCGAATCTACGCGGCGCAGGGCTTTCACCGCTTCATCCTCGCGACCGGCTTTCGCGGCGAGATGATCGAGGGCTTCGTCGCCGCTGAGAGCTGGCCGGCCGGGGTCGAGATCGAGTGCGTGCCGACCGGCGACGACACGCCGACCGGCGGGCGGATTGCCCGGCTGGCCGATCGCCTCAGCGACGGCACCTTTCTCGCGACCTACTCCGACGGCGTCGCCGATGTCGAGCTCGATCGGCTGGTCGCCCGCCATCGCCAGCACGGCGGACTGGCGACGGTCACCGTCGTGCGCCCGCCGCTGCAGTTCGGCGTCGCCGACCTCGACGGCGATGACCGCGTTTCCGGCTTCCACGAGAAGCCGCCCTCCGAGCACTGGGTCAACGGCGGCTTCTTCTGCTTCGAGCCGGGAGCGCTCGACTACCTGAGCGAGGACAGCGTCCTCGAGCGCGAGCCGCTCGAGCGCCTTGCTGCCGAAGGCCAGCTCCACGCCCATCGCCACGAGGGCTTCTGGGACTGCATGGACACCTATAAGGACGCGGTCGCGCTCAACGACCTCTGGCAGTCGGGCCAACCGCCCTGGCGGGTCTGGAGCGACGAGCCTGAACCATCGGGCGCCCTGGAGCAACCCGCTTGAAGGGGCGCGCGGCGCTCGTTACCGGCGCCGAGGGATTCGCCGGCTCCTGGCTCGCCAATGCGCTGCTCGAAGAGGGGGCGTCGGTCGTCGCCTATGACCGCGGTGACCCCGATACGTCCGGGCTCGAGCTGCAGGGGATCGCCGATGACGTCGAGCTGATCCGCGGCGAGCTGACCGACGGTGAGCTGCTGGCGCGGACGATCGCCGGCCGCGGCGTCGACGCCGTCTTCCACCTCGGCGCGCAGACGATCGTCGGCACCGCCAACGCCTCGCCGCTGCCGACCTTCGAGTCGAACATCCGCGGCACCTGGGAGCTGCTCGAGGCCTGCCGCGGCGCCGGCGTGCGGACGGTGGTTGTCGCCTCCTCGGACAAGGCCTACGGCGCCCACGAGCAGCTGCCCTACCGCGAGGACGCGCCGTTGCAGCCGACCTATCCCTACGACGTCTCCAAAGCGGCCGCCGACCTGATCGCCCGCAGCTACTGGCATACCTATGAGCTGCCGGTGGCGGTGACGCGCTTCGCCAACCTCTACGGCGGCGGCGACCTCAACTTCTCGCGGCTGATCCCGGAGACGGCGCTGGCGGCGATCGAGGGCCGGCGGCCGCAGCTGCGCTCCGACGGCAGCCCCGAGCGCGACTACCTCTACGTCGAGGATGCGGCCCGCGCCTACTTGGCGATCGCCGCGGCGCTCGACGAGGGCCGGGGCAGGGGAGAGGCCTTCAACGCCGGCGGCGGCGAGCCGCACGCGGTGCGTGAGATCGTCGAGCTGCTCGGCGAGATCGCCGGCGCCCCGCTGAACCCCGACTTTCGCGGTGATGGCACACCGCCGGGCGAGATCGACCGCCAGTACCTCGACTCGACCAAGCTGCGGCAGACGACGGGCTGGGAGCCGCGGGTCGACCTACGCGAGGGGCTGGCGCTGACGCTGGATTGGTACCGCGCCCACCCGGAGGCGCGGCCGGCGAAGTCGTAGATCCTCCAACCAGGGGATCGGTCAGTCGATCAGCCGGATCACCGCGCGCTCGATCGTCTCGCGATCGATGAAGTCGTCGGTGCGCGAGGCGGCGCGGCCGAGCGCCGGGCCGATCGTCTCACCAGAGTCGAAGCGGTCGAAGACCCGCGGGTCGATGTAGGAGCGCCGGCAGACCGCCGGGGTGTTGCCGAGGTACTCGGAGACGACCTTGACGGCGTCGCTGATCCGTCGCTTGCGCGCCGTCGGCGAGAGCTCCTTCGGCTGGTGCGCGGCGAGGTTCACCGCGGCGAGCACCGTCGCATTCCAGGTGCGGAAGTCCTTGGCGCTGAAATCGCCGCCGCTGAGCTCCTTTATGTACTCGTTGATGTCGGTCGAGCGGACGTCGGCCCAGCCGCCGTTGCGACGGTAGGCGAGCAGCTCCGGACCGCCGGCGCGGCGCCGCTTCAAAGCCTTGATCACCGGCAGCACCTGGTCGTCGACGATCGACTGAACCCGTCGCTGGCCGCTCTTGGCCGGGAAGTCGAAGCTGACCTGGTGATCGGCGATCGTGACGTGGTCCTTGCGCAGCGTCGCCAGCCCATAGGTCTCGTTGAGCTCGACGTAGCGCTCGCTGCCGATGCGAAAGAAGCCGAGGTCGAGCAGCCGCACCGCGCAGGCGAGCACGTGCGCCCGATCGAGCTCCTCACCGGCGAGCTCGGCCGCCAGGCGCTTGCGCAGCTTCGGCAGCTTGCGGCCGAAGTCGAGCGTCTGGTCGAACTTCTCACGGCCACGCCGCTCGTGCCAGGTGTCGTGGTACAGGTACTGCTTGCGCCCGGCGGCATCGATCCCCGTCGCCTGGATGTGACCAAAGGGATCGAGGCAGATCCAGACGTCCTTCCAGGCCGGCGGGATCGCCAGCTCCCCGATCCGAGCCAGCGTCTTGCGGTCGCGAACCGCCCGCCCATCCTCACGCAGGTACTCGAACCCGCGCCCCCGCCGCCGCCGCGAGATCCCCGGCCCCGAGCAGTCGATCCGTCGCAGCCGTGGCATCAGCGCGCAGTAACTACCCGACGCCGATTCCCGGAAACGCGCCCGGCAGGATTCGAACCTGCGGCCTCCGCCTCCGGAGGGCGGCGCTCTATCCAGCTGAGCTACGGGCGCTCGGCGCCAGTCTAGCCGCGGCTCATACGGCGGCCGGCGGCTACGCAGGCGTTCGGCTGCAGCGGGCCGACCGCCCGTGGGCGGCGTCGCGGCTACGGTAGGCCGCGCCATGGATCTCTCGCTTGCCTTCCTCGGAACCGGCGGCTCGGTGCCGACTGCGCGCCGGGCCACCGCCTGCCTGCTCGTGCGGCGCGGCGGCGACCGCATCCTCTTCGACTGCGGCGAGGGTGCCCAGCGCCAGATGCAGTGCTCGACCGGCCTTGTCCAGCTCGACGAGATCTACATCACCCACTACCACGCCGATCATTACCTCGGCCTGCCAGGCCTGCTGAAGACCTACGACCTCCAGGACCGCGAAGCGCCGCTGAAGATCCACGGCCCGCCGGGCCTGGGCGAGCTGTTCAAGGCGCTGCGGCGGATCATGGGCCGAGTCGCCTACGACATCCAGCTGATCGAGCTGCAGCCCGCCGAGTCGGTGCCCCACGACGGTTACGAGATCACCCCCTTCCCGGTCGAGCACCGGATGGCGGCCTACGGCTACGCCCTCATAGAGGAGGACCGCCCGGGCCGCTTCGACATGGAACGAGCCAGGGAGCTGGGCGTCCCCGAGGGCCCCGCCTGGGGAGCCCTGCAGCGAGGCGAGTCGGTGGAAGGCGAGGCAGGCACCGTCATCCCGAGCGACGTTCTCGGCGCCCCGCGCCCCAGCCGCCGCGTGGTCATCACCGGCGACACGGCTCCATGCCCCGGAACCGCAGCGATGGCAGCAAACGCCGAGCTCCTGGTCCACGACGCCAGCTTCGCCGACGAGGAAACCGCCCGCGCGGCAGAGACAGGTCATTCAACAGCCCGTCAGGCAGCCGAGCTGGCCGCCGAAGCCAAAACCAAGCTCCTGGCCCTGGTCCACATCTCCTCCCGCTACCACGTAGGAGCAGTGCTGGAAGAAGCAAGAGAGGCCTTCGAACC
Source organism: Solirubrobacterales bacterium (assembly GCA_033856175.1). Lineage (GTDB taxonomy): Bacteria > Actinomycetota > Thermoleophilia > Solirubrobacterales > 70-9 > JAWVFK01. The sequence continues at coordinate 29,102 of JAWVFK010000024.1, forward strand.
AACAATCGCCCCAAGGGACTTCGACCTAATCGACATCCCATTCCCCGAAAAGGCCCTTCCTCAGCTAATTAAAAAAGGCGCGTTGCAAGACCAAGGGCCCGCCGAGACAAGCGAGACAACGGAGCCCAAGGCCGGCCCCGCCGCCGAGGCAAGCGAGACACCGGAGCCCAAGGCCGGCCCCGCCGCCGAGGCAAGCGAGGCAACGGAGCCCAAGACCGGGTCCGCCGCCGAGGCGGACTAGACCCGGCTCCATCAACCGGGCGGATCTCTGTCCCGGAGCTGGGCTCGCGCGCGAGCCTGCTCGCGGGTGAGTGCAGATCCGGGCCAAAAGGCCCCAAATCAAGAAAGGACCCGGCCTCCAAGGGTCCGGTGGACCCGGCACCCAGCTCTCGTGGACCCGGCGCTCGGGGTCGCGTTCCTCAGGGCCCGGCCAATCAAACCCCGCGAATTGCGAAAGGACCCGCCCCCAGCGCCGCCGCCTGTTCAGAAACCGCCAACCCCACTGCTACGCTGCCCCCCGTCGGTTCCTTTAACCAGGTCCAGAGAGGCCAAGAAGGAGCGCGTGTTTTGGAAGATAGGGTCGTACTAGACCGCGATGACCTGCGACGGACCCTGGTCCGCATCGCTCACGAGATCGTCGAGAAGAACGCCGATGGCGAGTTGGCCATCGTCGGCATCCATACCCGCGGCGCCCACATCGCCTCGCGCCTGCACGCCCTGGTCGGCGAGCTGACCGGCAGCGAGCTGCCGCTGGGCGACATCGACATCTCCTTCTACCGCGACGACCACGGCGTCGACCAGCCGCCGGCCGCGGAGGGCGCCGGCCAGCGCCAGCCCGTCGTCCACGCCTCCCATCTCGACTTCGGCCTCGACGAGCGCACCGTGGTCCTGGTCGACGACGTCCTCTTCACCGGCCGCACCGTCCGCGCCGCGATCGACGCCCTCTTCGACTACGGCCGTCCCCGCCGGGTCCAGCTCGCCGTGCTCGTCGACCGCGGCCACCGCGAGCTGCCGATCCGCCCCGACTTCGTCGGCAAGAACCTGCCGACCGCGCGCGAGGAGCGCGTCAACGTCAGGCTCGAGGAGTCGGACGAGGTCGACGAGGTGACGATCGTCGCCGGCTCGCCGGCCGGGGCCGGCGTCGGCGGCGGCCAAGAGGAGGGCTCGTGAAGCACCTGCTGGCCGTCGAGCACCTCTCGCGTGAGCAGATCGAGCGCATCCTCGAGCGCGCCGAGAGCTTCGCCGAGGTCGGCCGGCGCGACATCAAGAAGGTGCCGACCCTGCGCGGCCGCACCGTCGTCAACCTCTTCTTCGAGTCCTCGACGCGGACCAGCTCGTCGTTCGAGCTCGCGGCCAAGCGCCTCTCGGCCGACGTGGTCTCGATCAAATCGGCGGGATCGGCGGTCGACAAGGGCGAGTCGCTCAAGGACACGGTGATGACGCTGTCGGCCTACGACCCGGCGGCGATCGTCATCCGCTCGCCGCACGCCGGCGCCGCCGAGCTGGTCTCGCGCTGGGTCGAGGCCTCGGTGATCAACGCCGGCGACGGCAAGCACGAGCACCCGAGCCAGGCGCTGCTCGACGTCTTCACGCTGCGCCGGCGGCTCGGCTCGCTCGAGGGCCGCAAGATCTGGATCGTCGGCGACATCCTCCACAGCCGCGTCGCCCGCTCGGGCATCCTCGCCTTCGGCTCGCTCGGCGCCGAGGTGACGCTCGCCGGCCCGCCGACGCTGATCCCGCGCGGCATCGAGCAGCTCGGCTGCCAGGTCCGCTACGACCTCGACGACCTCGGCGAGGCCGATGTCGTCTACGCCCTGCGGATGCAGCGCGAGCGGATGAGCGAGAGCTTCATCCCCTCGCTGCGCGAGTACGCCGCCCGCTACCAGATCGACTCTCGCCGGCTGGCGCCGCGCCAGCTGCTGATGCACCCGGGACCGGTCAACCGCGGCGTCGAGCTCTCGCCCGAGGTGATCGACTCGCCGCAGTCGCTGATCGCCGAGCAGGTCGAGAGCGGCCTCGTCGTCCGCATGGCGATCCTCTACGAGCTGCTCGCCGGCGGCGATCGCGTCCGCGCCGGCACGGCGACGCCGGGTGAGCCGGCCGAGCCGCCCAGGATCGGCCAGCCGGCGTGAGCGCCCTGGACCTCCTCAGCTGGCGGCGCGGTGCCGGCGCCGACCTACTGCTGCGGCGGGCGACCGTCGTCGACCCGCGGGCCGGCATCGACGCGCCGCACGACGTCGTCATTCGCGGCGGCGAGGTCGCCGAGCTGGCCGAGCCCGGCTCCGCCGCCGAGGACGGCCTCGAGGTCATCGACGCCGAGGGCCTGCACGCCTTCCCCGCCTTCTTCGACCCTCACGTCCACCTGCGCACTCCGGGGCGCGAGGACGAGGAGGACCTCGAGACCGGCAGCCGCGCCGCCGCCGCCGGCGGCTACGCCGGCATCCTGGCGATGGCCAACACCGAGCCGGCGGTCGACTCGGCGTCCGTCCTCGGCTCGCTGCGCGAGCGCGCCGAGCGCGAGGCGAGCATCCCGATCGGCTTCCTCGCCAACGTCACAAAGGGCATGGCCGGGCAGGAGCTGGTCGAGATGGCCGAGCTGCGCGACGCCGGCGCGATCGCCTTCTCCGACGACGGCCTGCCGATCCGCGACGCCGGCCTGATGCGGCGGGCGCTTCAGTACCAGCGGCTCTGCGGCGGCTCGATCGCCCTGCACCAGGAAGACCCGGCGCTCTCGGGCAAGGGAGTGATGCACGAGGGCGAGGTCTCGGCTGCGCTCGGCCTCGCCGGCATCCCCTCGATCTCGGAGTCGACGATGATCGCCCGCGACGCCGCGATCGCCCTCTACGAGGAAGGCCGGATCCACGTCCAGCACCTCTCGGCGATCGAGTCGATCGCGGCGGTCGCCACGGCCAAGGAAGCCGGCGCCGCGATCAGCTGCGAGGTCACGCCGCACCACCTGACGCTGACCGACGACGCCGTCCGCAGCCTCGACGCCCGCTTCAAGATGAACCCGCCGCTTCGCAGCGAGGCCGACCGCCAGGCGCTGATCGAGGCGCTCCGCAGCGGCACGATCGACTGCATCGCCACCGACCACGCGCCCCACTCGGTCGACGAAAAGGAGGTGCCGTTCGAGCAGGCGGCGATGGGGGTCACCGGGCTGGAGACTGCCTTCGCCGTCCTCCACACCGACCTCGTCCTGGCCGGGATCATCGACCTCGGACTGCTGATCGAGCGTCTGGGCGCCGGCGCCGAGCTCTTCGACCTGCCGGCGTCGAGCCTGGCGCCGGGCTCGCCCGCCAACCTCACGCTCGTCGACCTGGAGGCCGAGTGGGAGGTGGGCGCCGAGGGCTACGAGAGCCGCTCGGAGAACTCCTGCTTCGCCGACCGCCGCCTGACCGGCCGCGTGCTCATGACGGTCGCCGCCGGCCAGGTCGCCTTCCGCCAACGCAGCTTTGCCATAGGAGCGGCGGCGTGAGCGCCGCTTCTTTTCTCTCTGGAGCAGCCGCGTGACCCGACAGCTTTCGGTCGTCAGCTCTCAGCGCGGCAAGCTCGACCGCAACCGCACCGCGCTCGTCGTCGTCGACATCCAGGAGGCATTCCGCAAGGCGGTGCCGCCGTTCGGCGAGATCGCGACCAACGCCGGCAAGCTCGTCGCCGGCGCCAGGACGATGGGGGTGCCGGTGCTCGTCACCGAGCAGTACCCGAAGGGGCTGGGGGAGACCGTCGCCGAGGTGGCCAGTCAGCTGCCCGATGACGTCAAGCCACTGGAGAAGACGCGCTTCTCGGCGGCCGAGGCCGAGGGCTTCGACCTCGGCGGCCGTGACCAGGCGCTCGTCTGCGGCATCGAGACCCACGTCTGCGTCAACCAGACGGTGCTCGACCTGCTGGCCTCGAGCGTCGAGGTCCACGTCGCCCGCGACGCCGTCGGCTCGCGGACAAAGGCGAACTGGGAGCTGGGACTGCACAAGGTCGAGTCGGCCGGCGCCGTCGTCACCAGCGTCGAGACGGCTCTGTTCGAGCTGCTGGGCGGCGCCGAGGCGCCGGAGTTCAAGCAGGTCCAGGCCCTTGTCAGGTAACGGCCCGGCAGAGCGCGGTGGCTTCGTCCTGCTCGAGGACGGCAGCCGCTTCGACGGCGCCCTCGTCGCCGGGGCGGACTCGCCGATCGCCGGCGAGGTCGTCTTCAACACGGCGATGACCGGCTACCAGGAGTCGGTCACCGACCCCTCCTACGCCGGCCAGATCATCGTCTTCACATATCCGCTGATCGGCAACTACGGCGTCAGCGCGGCGGCGATGGAGTCCGACTCCGCCCACGCCCGCGGCGTGATCATGCGCGACGCCAAGAACAGCGAGGACGCGGCGAGCGCCGAGGGAGGCTGGCTCGACTGGCTGCGCGACTGCGGCGTCGCCGCGATCAGCGGCGTCGACACCCGGTCACTGGTCCGCCACATCCGCGACAAGGGAGCGATGCGCGGCGGCATCTTCGCCGCCGAGATGTCGGCCGCCGAGGCGCACGACCGCATCGTCGCCGAGCCCTCGATGGAGGGCGCCGACCTCGCCAGCACCGTCACCCCGAGCGAGCCGATCCGCTTCGACGGCGACGGCCCCCACGTCGTCGGCATCGACACCGGTATCAAGCTCTCGATCGTCCGCCAGCTGCGGCAGCGCGACTGCCGCCTGACGCTGCTGCCCTGCGGCTCCTCGGCCGAGCAGGTGCTCGCCGAGGAGCCCGACCTCGTCTTCCTCGCCAACGGCCCCGGCGATCCCGCCGCCCTCGACCACGTCGTCGAGACGGTGCGCGGCGTCGTCGGCAAGAAGCCGGTCGTCGGCATCTGCCTCGGCCACCAGCTGCTCTGCCGTGCCGTCGGCCTCGAGACCTTCAAGCTGCCCTTCGGCCACCGCGGCGCCAACCACCCCGTCAAGGACCTGGCGACCGGCAAGATCGACATCACCTCGCAGAACCACGGCTTCGCCGTCGCCGGCCCCAACGGCGAGGCCAAGCTCGAGACCGACGAGCCGATCCGCTGGCAGACCGACTTCGGCGAGGCCGAGCTCTCGCACCTGAACCTCTACGACCGCACGGTCGAGGGCCTGATCCTCCGCGACGTCCCCGGTGCAACGGTCCAGTACCACCCGGAGGCAGGCCCGGGCCCCCACGACGCCCGCTACCTCTTCGACCGCTTCCTGACCCTCGCTGCGGAGGGGTCCGATGCCTAGGCGCGACGACATCTCGAAGATCCTGCTGATCGGCTCGGGGCCGATCGTCATCGGCCAGGCGGCCGAGTTCGATTACTCGGGAGTCCAGGCCTGCAAGGTGCTGATCGAGGAGGGCTACGAGGTTGTCCTCGTCAACTCGAATCCGGCGACGATCATGACCGACCCCGAGTTCGCCCACGCGACCTACGTCGAGCCGCTGCTGCCGGGGCCGCTGACGCGGATCATCGAGCGCGAGCGCCCCGACGCGCTGCTGCCGACGCTCGGCGGCCAGACGGCGCTCAACCTCGCCAAGGCCCTCCACGACGACGGCACGCTCGAGCGCTTCGGCGTCGAGCTGATCGGCGCCGACTACGAGGCGATCCACCGCGCCGAGGATCGCGAGGCCTTCCGCCAGACGGTCGAGGGCGCCGGCCTGCGGGTGCCGTGGTCGCTGATCGTCGAGAGCGTGGGGGAGGCCGAGCGCGCCCTCAGCGAGGGCGAGCTGAAGCTGCCAGCGATCGTCCGGCCGGCGTTCACGCTCGGCGGCCGCGGCGGCGGCGTCGGCCGCACGGCGACCGAGCTGGCCCAGGTCGTCTCCGAGGGCCTCGCCGCCAGCCCGATCAACCAGGTCCTCGTCGAGGAGTCGGTGATCGGCTGGGGCGAGTTCGAGCTCGAGGTGATGCGCGACCGCAACGACAACGTCGTCATCGTCTGTTCGATCGAGAACATCGACCCGATGGGCGTCCACACCGGCGATTCGGTCACGGTCGCACCGGCGCAGACGCTCACCGACGGCCTCTACCAAGAGCTCAGGGACCAGGCAATCCAGATCATCCGCGCCGTCGGCGTCGAGACCGGCGGCTCCAACGTCCAGTTCGCCGTCAACCCGGAGACCGGCGAGATCGTCGTCATCGAGATGAACCCGCGCGTCTCGCGCTCGTCGGCGCTGGCCTCGAAGGCGACCGGGTTCCCGATCGCCAAGATCGCCGCCAAGCTCGCCGTCGGCTACGCGCTCGAGGAGATCCCCAACGACATCACCGCGGCGACACCGGCCTCCTTCGAGCCGACGATTGACTACATCGTCACCAAGATCCCGCGCTTCGCCTTCGAGAAGTTCCCCGGCGCCGATGGCGAGCTGACGACCCACATGAAGTCGGTCGGCGAGGTGATGGCGATCGGCCGCACCTTCCGCGAGTCCTTCGCCAAGGCGATGCGCTCGCGCGAGCTCGACGCCGAGGTCAGCCTGCCGGAGGCCACCGCTGACCTGCTCGGGCTGCTGGAGACGCCGTCCTGCGATCGCTTCGACCTGATCCTCGAGGCCTTCCGCCGCGGCGTCCGGATCGAGGAGGTCGGCGAGCGGACCTCGATCGACCCCTGGTTCCTGCGCGAGCTGCAGACGCTTGCCCTCGACGGCGATGGCACCGAGGGGATGCGTCGCACCTACCGCGCCGTCGACACCTGCGCCGCCGAGTTCGAGGCGCGGACGCCCTACTTCTACTCGGCCCACGAGCGCCCCGGCCCGGGCGATGCCGGCGAGGTCGACCGCGGCGATCGCCCCTCGGTCGTGATCCTCGGCTCCGGCCCCAACCGGATCGGCCAGGGGATCGAGTTCGACTACTGCTGCGTCCACGCGGCGATGACCGTGCGCGAGTCCGGCCGCGACGCGGTGATGATCAACTGCAACCCGGAGACGGTCTCGACCGACTACGACACCTCCGACCGCCTCTACTTCGAGCCGCTGACCGAGGAGGACGTCCTCGCCGTGGTCGAGGTCGAGCAGCCCGAGGGCGTGATCGTCCAGTTCGGCGGCCAGACGCCGCTGAAGCTGGCGCGGGCGCTCGAGGAGCACGGCGTGCGGCTGCTGGGAACGCCGGTCGACGCGATCGACCTCGCCGAGGACCGCGGCCGCTTCGGCGCCCTGCTGCGCCGCCTCGGCATCGCCCACCCGCCGTACGGTACGGCGCTCTCGGCCGAGGAGGCCGCGGTGATCGCCGAGCAGGTCGGCTTCCCGCTGCTCGTCCGACCCTCCTACGTCCTCGGCGGCCGGGCGATGGAGATCTGCTACTCGGCCGATGACCTCGCCGCCTACCTCGGCGCCCACGTCAAGGCCGACCAGGAGCACCCGCTGCTGCTGGACCGCTTCCTCGAGAACGCGATCGAGGTCGATGTCGACGCTCTCGCCGACGGCAGCGACGTCCACGTCGCCGGGATCATGCAGCACGTCGAGGAGGCCGGCGTCCACTCGGGAGACTCGGCCTGCGTGCTGCCGCCGATGAGCCTCGGCGAGGAGATGCTGGAGGAGATCCGCCAGACGACGCGCCGGATCGCCCTCGAGCTGGGCGTCATCGGGCTGATCAACATCCAGTACGCGGTTGCCGGCGGGCGGCTGCATGTGATCGAGGCCAACCCGCGGGCGTCGCGGACGGTGCCCTTCGTCAGCAAGGCGATCGGCGCTCCGCTCGCCAAGATCGCCTGCCGGCTGATGCTCGGTGAGCGGCTCGCCGATATCGAGCTGCCCGACCCCTCGCCATCCCACGTCAGCGTCAAGGAGGCCGTCCTGCCCTTCGCCCGCTTCGCCGGCGCCGACACCGTCCTCGGCCCGGAGATGAAGTCGACCGGCGAGGTGATGGGGATCGCCACCGACTTCCCGACCGCCTTCGGCAAGGCGCAGTCCGCGGCCGGCGTCTCACTGCCCGAGAGCGGCACCGTCTTCATCACGGTCACCGACACCGACAAGCCGGCGGCGACGCAGATCGCCGCCCGCTTCCACGACCTCGGCTTCAAGCTGCTCGCCACGGGCGGCACGGCGCAGGCGATCTCGGCGATGGGGGTGCCGGTCAAGGCGATCAACAAGATCGGCGAGGGCTCGCCACACGTCGTCGACTACATCCGCGACGGCGAGGTCGACCTAGTCATCAACACCCCGACCGGCAGCGGCGCCCGCAGCGACGGCTACGAGATCCGTACCGCCGCCGCCCGCCACGGCGTCGCCTGCGTGACGACGATGACCGGCGCCTCGGCCGCGTCACGGGCGATCGTCGCCCAGCGCGAGGCGCCCGCCGACGTCCGCTCGCTGCAGGAGCTCCACGGCGCCAAGAGCCGGGAGAGCGTCTCGGGGTGAGCGCGACGCCGGCGCCCAGCCCCCCTCAGGGCCAGGAGATCGAGCGCGTCACGGCGCCGTTCGGGCGCCGGCTCTGCGACGTCGCCGCCAACCGCGCCAGCGGCGGCTACCGGGTCTTCTCGCTGCTCGACGGCGAGGGCCCCGAGCCCGCTGCGGGCCAGTTCTACATGTTGAGCGCGGCGAGCCGCTGGGACTCCGACGGCGAGCGCCCCTACCTGCCGCGCGCGTTCTCGTTCGCCGCCTGTGAGGCGCTCGGCGGCGCTCGGCGCCTCGATTTTCTGGTCGAGGCTGTGGGGCCGGGGACCGAGCGATTGGCGGCGCTGGCGAAGGGCGAGCAGGTCTGGGTCACCGGCCCCCTCGGGCGGCCGTTCGCGCCGCCCGGCGCGCTCGTCGACGGCGCGGCGGGGGCGATCCTCGTCGGCGGCGGCATCGGCGTCGCGCCCCTGGCGGTCTGGGCCGAGGCGCTGCGCCGGGCGGGGGTGCCGACACGCGTCCTGCTCGGTTTCCGCGACCGCAACCACTCGGGCGGGCTCGCGCTTTTCAGCTGCTCCGAGGTGCGCTTGGCCAGCGAGGACGGCCACGCCGGCCATCGCGGCTACGTCACCGACCTGCTGGGGGTGCTGCTCGAGGGCGACGACATCGGCACGGCCCCTGTCTATGCCTGCGGGCCACCGGCGATGCTCGAGGCGGTGCGGGCGATGTGCGCCGAGCGCGGCGTCGTCTGCGAGCTGGCGATGGAGTCGCCGATGGCCTGCGGCTACGGCGCCTGCTTCGGCTGCGCCGTTCCGCTCGCCGCTGGCGGCTACATGCGGCTCTGCGTCGACGGCCCGGTCGTCCGCGGCGATCAGATCCAGACGGCGCTGGTCGCCGGGACGGGCCACCGGTGAGCCCCGCAGTCGGCGCTGTGTCAATTGCCGGCATCGAGCTCGAGCACCCGGTGCTCAACGGCTCCGGGACCTTCGACGCGATCGCCGCGCGCCGCGCCTTTGGCGAGGCGCTGCTCGACGACTTCCCCTTCGCCGCCTTCGTCTCGAAGACGATCACCCTCGAGCCCCGCGCCGGCAATCCGCCGCCGCGCCTCTACGAGACCCCGGCCGGGATGATCAACTCGATCGGCCTGCCCAACAAGGGCCTCGCCGGCTTCCTCGAGCACGACCTGCCGCAGCTCGCCGAGCTGGGGGTGCCGCTGATCGTCTCGGTGATGGCGACGAGCGCCGAGGAGTTCTCGCGGCTGGTCGCCGCCGTCGCCGAGCGCGAGGAGGTCGCCGCCCTCGAGCTCAACGTCTCCTGTCCCAACGTCCACTCGGGCCTGATCGTCGGTGAGCGCCCCGAGGAGACCCGGGCCCTGCTCGAGGCGCTGCGACCGCTGAGCGCCAAGCCGCTGATCGTCAAGCTGACGCCGAACGTCGCCGCGCCGGCCGAGATCGCCGTCGCCGCCGAGGAGGGGGGCGCCGACGCCGTCTCGCTCGTCAACACCCTGAAGGCGCTGGCGATCGACGCCGCCACGGGCGAGCCCTGGCTCGGCGCCGGCCGCGGCGGGCTCTCCGGAGCGGCGATCCGCGCTGTCGCCCTGGCCCAGGTCAGCGACGTCGCTGCGGCGGTGTCGATCCCGGTCATCGGCATGGGGGGGATAGCCAGCGGTCGCCACGCCGCCGCTTTCATCGCCGCCGGCGCGACCGCGATCGCCGTCGGAACCGAGAGCTTTCGCGATCCCCGCGCCGGCGCCAGGATTCGCGACGAGCTCGCCGAGCTGTCCGTCGCGGCGGCTCCCTAGCGCTGCGGATCGGCTCTCCAAACGAGGCCGGACGAATGTGTCGCAAAACGGAGACGTCTTCGTTGCAGCCCCGCGAGCCGTGGATATACTCGCCGCCGTGCCCGCCCCCTCCAAGACCTCCATTGCCGCCGCCGCCGCTCCCGAGAGGTCACTGGATCAGCGAATGGAGGCGTTGCGGCGGGCAAACGACATCCGCAGCAAGCGGGCTCAGCTCAAGCGCGACCTCAAGGCCGGCAAGGCGCGAGTCCAAACCCTGCTGCTCGATCCGCCGGAGTACGTCCAGACGGCGAAGGTCTTCGACATGCTGCTCGCCGTCCCCAAGTACGGGCGCGTCAAGGCGAATCGCGTGCTCAACCAGTGCCGGATCTCACCGTCGAAGACGATCGGCGGGCTCTCCGAGCGGCAACGCACAGAGCTAGTTAGCCAGCTGCGCCGCTAGCGCCGCCGCCAACCAGCGGCGCGGAAACATGGCCAAGGTCTTCGTCATCACCGGTCCCTCCGGCGTCGGCAAGGGGACGCTGATCGGCGAGCTGCTTGGCCGGGTCGAGGGGCTCGAGATGTCGGTCTCGGCGACGACGCGCGAGCCGCGGCCGGGTGAGCTCGACGGCCGCGACTACCACTTCCTGACCCGGCCGCAGTTCGACGAGCGCGTCGAGGGCGGCGAGTTCCTCGAGTTCGCGACCTACTCGGGCCACGTCTACGGGACCCTTCGCAGCGAGGTGGTCGACCGGCTGGAGCGCGGCATCTCCGTCGTCCTGGAGATCGAGGTCCAGGGCGCTCGCCAGGTCCGCGCCGCGATGCCCGACGCCGTCCTCGTCTTCATCGCCCCGCCCGAGGCGAGCGACCTGCGCAAGCGGCTGGCCGAGCGCGGTACCGACTCGGCCGAGGCGATCGAGAAGCGGTTGCGAACGGCCGAGTCCGAGCTCGCCGCCCAGGACGAGTTCGGCCACGTCATCGTCAACGACGAGGTCGAGCGCGCGGCCGCCGAGCTCGAGCGGGTCGTTCGCGCCGAGCTGGCAAGCGGCTGAACGGGCCCTGCCGCGGCGAAGGCTTCGAGTCTCTAGACTCGGGCGCAATGATCATCAAGCCCCGTGTCGACAAGTTGATGGCAAACGTGGACTCCCACTACGCCGCCGTGGTCGTCGCCGCCAAGCGCGCGCGACAGATCAACGCCTACTACCACACGCTGGCCGAGGGGACTTTTGACGAGTACACCCCGCCGATGGTCGATACCGGCAGCGGCAACTACCTCACGATCGCCCTCGAGGAAGTCGCCGCCGGCAAGCTCAAGTACAGCTACCGCGCCTAGCGCGGTCCCCCTCCAAAGGAGCCGCTTTCGATGGCTCGCTTCCTTCTAGGTGTCAGTGGCGGCGTCGCCGCCTATAGGGCTCTCGAGCTGGCGCGGCTGGCGACCAGGGCCGGCCACGGCGTCCGCGTGCTGATGACGCCCGCCGCCAAGCGCTTCGTCGGGCCGGCCTCGTTCGAGGCGATCACCGGAGCGCCGGTGTTGAGCGACGAGTTCGAGCGCGACCCGATGCGCGGCGGCTTCCCGGGGGAGCCTGCGCCCGAGCACGACCCGATCGGCCACCTCGAGGTTGCCGCCAACGCCGACGCCTACCTGATCGCGCCGGCGAGCGCCAACACGATCGCCAAGCTCGCCGCCGGCATCGCCGACTCGATGCTGACCACCGCTTTCCTTGCCTGCGCTGCGCCGCGCGCCGTGGCGCCGGCGATGAACAACCGGATGTACGAGGACGCCGCGACCCAGGCCAACCTGGCGACGCTGCGCGAGCGCGGCATCCTCGTCGTCGACCCCGAGGAGGGCGCGCTTGCCTCGCGCGGCGAGCACGGCGTCGGCCGGCTGGCCCAGCCCGAGCGCCTGCTGGCCGCGCTCGAGTCGATGGCGCCGGCGCCGGCCGGCCCCTGGGACGGGCTGCGGGTTCTCATAACCGCCGGCGGCACCCGCGAGCCGATCGACTCGGTCCGCTACATCGGCAACCGCTCCAGCGGGCGCATGGGGCTGGCCCTCGCCGCCGCGGCGCGGGCTCGGGGAGCCGACGTCACCGTGATCGCGGCCAATGTCTCGCTGCCGGCCGCGCCCGGCGTCCGCGTCGTCGCCGTCGAGACCGCCGCCGAGCTGGCGGCGGCGACCGCCGCCGAGTTCGCCACCGCCGACGTGCTGCTGATGGCGGCCGCGGTGGCCGACTTCACGCCGGCCGCGCCGGCCGAGGGCAAGCTGGTCCGCGAAGGGGACGGCCTCGATCTCCGTCTCGAGCCGACGGCGGACGTGCTGGCCGGGCTCGCCGTTGAGCGGCGGCCGGGGCAGACGCTGATCGGCTTCGCCGCCGAGCACGGCGAGGGAGCGATCGACAGGGCGCGCCAGAAGCTCGCCCGCAAGGGAGTCGACGCCGTCGTCTTCAACGACGTCTCGCGCGCCGACATCGGCTTCGATTCCGAGGCGAACGAGGTCGTGATCGTCGAGCCCGGGGGAGAGCACGAACTGCCGCGCGCCTCGAAGGACGAGATCGCCGCCGCGATCCTCGACCGGGTCGCCGGGCTGCGTGCCGACGAGATGGGCCCAGAGCCCGCCCAGCCCCGGACGCGAAGCGGAGGAGCTGGCGGGAATAGGCCCCGCCGCCCCCGCAATGCGCCCAGCTGAGGAGGCGGGGCCTTTTACAATTGGGGCATGAACGACGATCGCGGCGATGCTGCCGAGTCCGTCTACAGCCTCTACCGCCGTGGCGTGGAGCTGCTCGAGGATGGCGACTTCGAGCAGGCGGCGGTCCCGCTTGCCGAGGCGGCCCGCCAGGCTCCCGAGAAGAGCTCGGTGCGCGAGGCGCTCGGGCGCGCCTACTTCCGCAGCGCCCGCTACGCCGAGGCGGCGGCCGAGTTCGAGGCGGTCGTCGAGATCCACCCGGTCAACGACTACGCCCACTTCTGCCTCGCCCGGGCGCTGACGCTGACCGGGCGCCGCGAGCGGGCGCGCCATCACCACGCGATCGCCGCCAACCTGCGGCCCGAGCGCCGCGACTACCGCATCTACCGCGAGCGGCTCGCCCGCGGCAGCTGAGTCTGCGAAGCTCGCCTCGGCGATTTGGCCGATCAGGCGTCCGCGGCTATACTCGCCAGACGCTTTTCAGAACCAATCGCTGGTCGAAAAGTGGGCGTGTGCCCACTTTTTTTTCGGCCATCGACCGGCAAAACGAGGACGAATTGAGCGACCTACAGAGCCGCATAGAGACGAAGCTCGCCGACGCCGAGCCCGGCGTCGAGCTGCTGGCGGTCGAGCCGGTCGGCCGCGACGCTCTGCGCCTCTACATCGACAGCCCTGACGGCGTCGACCTAGCGCTCTGCGAGCGGGTCACCAGCCATCTGCGCGACCTGCTCGCCGAGTATTCGCTCGAGGTCTCCTCGCCGGGCGCCGAGCGCCCGCTGACCAAGCCCGAGCACTTTCGCCGCTACCTCGGCAGCCAGGTGCGCGTTCGCACCCGCGAGCCGCTGGATGGGCGGCGCAGCTTCACCGGACGCCTGCTGCGCGCCGACGAGGGCAGCGTTCATCTCGATGCCGGCGACGGCGAGCTGGAGATCCCGCTCGAGCGAATCGGCCGGTCCAACCTGGTACCCGAGGAGATTCAGCAATGAGCAAGGAGATCGTCGAGGCCATCAAGGGCCTCGAGCAGGAGAAGGGCATCGCCGCCGACAAGCTGATGGACGCCCTCGAGGACGCGCTGCTCTCGGCCTACAAGAAGTCCCCGGGGTCGGCCAAGTACGCCCGTGTCGACCTCGACCACCAGACCGCCGACTTCCGCGTCTTCGAGCTGATCGTTCCCGAGGATCTCGAGGAGCGGCTGCTCGTCGAGCAGGCCGCCGACGAGGAGGCGCGCGCCGCCGAGGAGGCCGAGAACGGCGATGGCACCGCCGAGGCGACGCCGGAGCCCCAGGGCCTCGTCGACCCCGAGACCGGCGAGCGCCGCGAGCCTGAGGAGCCGGAACTGGAGCTCGAGCGCCTCGAGCCTTACAAGGATCAGATCAAGAGCCGTGACGTGACGCCGGAGAACTTCGGCCGGATCGCCGCCCAGACCGCCAAGCAGGTCATCCTGCAGCGGATCCGCGAGGCCGAGCGGGCGATGATGTTCGACGAGTACCAGGACCGCGTCGGCGAGCTGATCACCGGCATCATCCAGCAGTCCGACAGCCGCTACACGCTCGTCCAGCTGCGCGAGCGGGTCGAGGCGCTGCTGCCGAAGTCAGAGCAGGTCTGGGGCGAGCGCTACGACCACGGCATGCGGATCAAGGCCGTCATCACCGACGTCTCCTCCGCCAGCAAGGGCCCGAGCATCGTCGTCTCGCGCCGCCACCCGGAGCTGATCATGAAGCTGTTCGAGCTCGAGGTTCCGGAGATCGCCGACAAGCTCGTCGAGATCGTCAACGTCGCCCGCGAGCCCGGCTACCGCTCGAAGATCGCCGTTATCTCACACGCCGACGGCGTCGACCCGGTCGGCGCCTGCGTCGGCCCGCGCGGCTCGCGCGTGCGGATGGTCGTCTCCGAGCTGCGCGGCGAGAAGATCGACATCATTCCCTACAACGAGGAGCCCGCCCGCTTCGTCGCCAAGGCGCTCTCGCCGGCTCGCGTGCGCGAGGTTCTCGTCGACGACGCCGACAAGCAGGCGACGGTGATCGTTCCCGACGACCAGCTCTCGCTGGCGATCGGCCGCGACGGCCAGAACGCTCGCCTCGCCGCTCGCCTGACCGGCTGGCGGGTCGACATCAAGTCCGAGACCGAGTTCAGCCGCGAGGATGCCTCGATCGAGTACGAGGGCGAGGAGGAGGCCGACGGCCGCTGCTTCGCCGTCCTCTCCAACGGCCGCCGCTGCCCGAACGCGCCGCTGCCCAGCTCGCGCTACTGCGGCCTGCCCCAGCATCAGTCGCTGGCCCGCTTCCAGACCCACCAGGTCGCCGTGCTGACCGGAGTCAGCGACGAGGACATCGCCATCCTCTCCAACCCCGAGGCCGACGAGGCCGAGGTGGCGAGGATCGTCGAGCCGGCCGAGGCCAGCTTCGACGAAGCAGCCGCCGCCCAGGCCGCCGAGGAGGCCAAGGCCGCGGAGGAGGCTCAGGCTGCCGCCGAGGCCGCCGCTGCCGAGGCTGAAGCCGCAGCAGCCGCCGAGGCCCAGGCCACCGCCGCAGCGGCAGCGGCAGCCGAGGAGGCTGAGGACGAAGACGAGGAGGAAGACGAGGACGAAGACGAGGCTGAGGACGAGGAGGAAGCAGAGGACGAAGACGCAGAGGACGAGGACGAGGAAGCAGAGCCCGTGGCCCAAGAGGAAGAGCCGGCCGACGCGGCCGAAGAGGAAGAGCCGGCCGACGAAGCCGACGAGGAAGAGCCGGCCGACGAGGCCGACGAGGAGCCTGCCGACGCCCCCGATGAGCCTGGCGAAGCCGTCGCCGAGCCCGAGACGCAGGCAGCAGAGTCCAGCTGACAGTGGCGAAGAAGCGCGTTCACGAGATCGCCAAGGACCAGGGCCTCAGCAGCAAGGAAGTCCTGGCCGCGCTGAAGGCCGCCGGCATCGAGGCCAAGGCCGCCGCCTCGGCGGTCGAGGAATCTGACGCCCTCGCCGCTTTGAAGTCGAACGGCGCCGCCAAGCCGGCCGCCAAGGCGAAGACGGCAACCGCGAAGACCGCCACCGCGAAGGCGGCCGCCAAGGCGAAGCCGGCGGCCAAGGCCAACGGCGCCGCCGGCGGCAAGGCAGCCGTCCCCGAGCGCGTCACCAAGCCCGTGCCCGAGCGCAGCCGCGCCCAGCCTTCCGCCGCGCCCTCCGCCGCATCCTCGGCTCAGCCCGCCGCCGGCGCCGGAGATGCCGCCAGCCGCAAGCGCCGCCGCGTCGTCATCGACTCGCAGGCCGCCCGCCGCGACGACATGCGCCAGGCGCCGCCGATGCGCCCGCCGCGGCGCCGAGGCGGTCGCCGCCGCCGGCCGCTGCTCGAGGAGCCCGAGGACCGGGGCCCGGCGCAGGCGGTCGAGCCCCAGTTCATCAAGGTCAACTCGGGCGCCACGGTGCGCGAGGTCGCCGAGACGCTGGGACTCAACAGCGCCGACGTGATCAAGAAGCTGATGGAGATGGGGGAGATGGCGACGCTCACCCAGACCGTCGCCGACGACACCGTCAAGGCGATCGCCGAGGCCTTCGACCGCAAGGTCGACATCGTCACCACCGCCGACGAGGACTCCGCGGCGCCGCTGCCCGAGTTCGACGACGCCGAGGAGGACCTGCGGCCGCGTCCGCCGGTCGTCACGATCATGGGTCACGTCGACCACGGCAAGACGTCGCTGCTCGACGCGATTCGCTCGACCGAGGTAGCCGCGGGTGAGGCCGGCGGCATCACCCAGCACATCGGCGCCTACCAGGTCCACCACTCCGAGAAGACGATCACCTTCCTCGACACGCCGGGCCACGAGGCCTTCACGGCGATGCGCGCCCGTGGCGCCAGCGTCACCGACATCGCCGTGATCGTCGTCGCCGCCGACGACGGCGTCATGCCGCAGACGATGGAGGCGGTCGACCACGCCCGCGCCGCCGACGTGCCGATGCTGATCGCCGTCAACAAGATCGACAAGGAGGGCGCCCAGCCCGACCGCGTCCGCACCGAGCTCGCCCAGCGCGACCTCAACCCGGAGGAGTGGGGCGGCGACACGATCTACTGCGACGTCTCGGCGAAGACCAAGGACGGGCTCGAGAACCTGCTCGACATGATCCTGCTGGTCGCCGACCTCGAGGAGCTCGGCGCCAACCCCGACGCGCCGGCCACCGGCACCGTGATCGAGGCCGAGCTCGACGCCGGCCGCGGGCCCGTCGTCGGCGTCCTGATCGAGCGCGGCACCCTAAACGTCGGCGACGCCGTCGTCGCCGGCCCGCAGTGGGGCAAGGTGCGGGCGATGCTCGACTTCACCGGCGACCGCGTCCAGAGCGCCGGCCCGGGCACCCCGGTCGAGGTACTCGGCTTCGACGGCGTCTGCGAGGCCGGTGAGACGGTCCAGGTGGTCGAGAACGACCGCACCGCCCGCCAGCTGGCCGGCGAGCGCGCCAACCGGCTCAAGACCGAGCAGCTGGCCCGCCGCCAGGCGCGCACGGTGACGCTCGAAGAGGTCTTTGCCAAGGCCAGCCAGGGTGAGCTCAAGGAGCTCAACCTCGTGCTCAAGGCCGACGTCTCGGGCTCGCTCGAGGCGCTCCAGGACGAGATCGCCAAGGTGCCTCAGCGCCAGGTGACGATCAACATCATCCACGCCGCCACCGGCGGCATCAACGAGTCCGACGTCATGCTCGCCGCGGCGTCGAACGCGATCATCATCGGCTTCAACGTCCGCCCGCTCGGTGAGGCGCGCCGCGCCGGCGTCCGCGAGGGCATCGACGTCCGCACCTACTCGGTCATCTACAAGGTCACCGAGGAGCTGCGCGCGGCGATGGAGGGACTGCTCGAGCCCGAGGAGGTCGAGGAGCGCCTCGGCGAGGCCGAGGTCAAGCAGGTCTTCAAGGCCTCGCGCGTCGGCAACATCGCCGGTTGCGTCGTCACCGACGGCAAGGTGACCCGCGAGGCCAGCGTCCGCCTGATCCGCGACGGCACCGTGATCTGGGAGGGCAAGCTCGGCTCGCTGCGCCGCTTCAAGGACGACGTCGCCGAGGTCGAGGAGGGCATGGAGTGCGGTGTCGTCCTCAGGGACTACGCCGACGTCAAGGAGGGCGACATGCTCGAGTTCTTCCGCACGAAGCAGGTCGAGCAGACGCTCGACGCTTGACCGATGCGCGTCATAGCGGGCTCAGCGGGCGAGCTATAGTCGCCAGGCCATGACCTCCGCACGGATGCGGCGCGTCAACGAGGTCATGCGCGAGGTGGTCAGTGCCGCGATCTCGACCGACCTCAAAGATCCACGCATCGGATTCGTCACCGTGACCGCCGTAGAGACAAGCCCTGACCTGCGCAGCGCCCGCGTCTTCGTCAGCGTGCTCGGAGACGAGGAGCAGCGCGCCGAGACGATGTCGGGCCTGCGCTCGGCCCACGGCGTGCTGCAGTCGGCGATCGCCGGCGAGGTGCGGATGAAGCGAACGCCGACGCTGAGCTTCGTCTACGACGACACCGCCGAGAAGGCGGTGCGGCTGCGGGAGCTGCTCGACGAATGAGCGAGACGACCGGGACGATCGGCAGCGACCTCGATCTCGTCGTCGACGAGATCCGCGGCGGCGACCGCTTCCTGCTGACCACCCACGAGCACCCCGACGGCGACGCGCTCGGCTCGCTGCTCGGCATGCACCACCTGCTGACCCAGCTCGGCAAGGACTCGGTGATGTTCCTCGCCGCCAAGGAATTCCCGCTGCCGATCGAGTACCGCTTCCTGGCGCTGACCGAGGTCTTCCACGAGGCGCCGGCAGACGTGGCAGACCGGACGCTGGTCTTCCTCGACTGCGGCAACATCGACCGCGTCCCGGTCGACTGGCTGCAGCGCGACGGCGCCCGCGTCCTCAACATCGACCACCACCACGACAATACCCGCTTCGGCACGATCAACGTCGTCGACGTCGAGGCGGCCTGCACGGCGGAGATCGTCTACGAGCTGGCGCAGCGGCTGGGAGCCGAGGTCACCGCCGAGATCGCCTCGGCGCTCTACGTCGGCCTGGTCACCGACACCGGCCGCTTCTCCTACGACAACACCGACGCCCGCGCCCATCGCGTCGCCGCCGAGCTGATCGAGGCCGGCGTCGATGTCGGCGACACCTATCGCCGCCTCTACGAGCGCGTGCCCAGCCAGAAGCTGCGGCTGCTGGCGCGGGCGCTGGAGAAGGTCGAGATCGTCTCCGGCGGCCAGCTGGCGATCACCTACGTCTCGCGCGAGGACTACGAGGCGGCCGGCGCCGGCGAGGAGCTGACCGAGGGCATCATCGACCAGATCCGCGCGATCGAGGGTCCCTCGCTGGCGGCCGTCGTCCGCGACCACATGGAGGAGGGGCGCGAGGCGCGCAAGGTCAGCCTGCGCTCTACCGACGGCGAGCTCGACGTCTCGGCGATCGCCCGCGAGCACGGCGGCGGCGGCCATCGCCGCGCCGCGGGGTTCTCGACGGACCTCAGCTACGAGGAGCTGCTCGGCTTCCTCAGCGCCCGCGTCTCCGCCTAGCCGGATGACCGCGACCGCGCCCGGCGATGCCGGCGTCCTGCTCTGCGACAAGCCGGCAGGGCCAACTTCGCACGACGTCGTCGCCCGTATCCGGCGCGAGCGTGGCGTTAAGGCGGGCCACGCCGGTACGCTCGACCCGTTCGCCACCGGCCTGCTGATCGTCCTGCTGGGGCGAGCGACACGCCTGCAACGTCATCTGATGGCCCTGCCGAAGACATACGTCGCCACCGCCCGCCTCGGCTGGCGCTCCTCGACCGGCGATCCCGACGGCGAGCTGAGCGAGACCGGCCAGGTACCCGAGCGGCTCGAGCTGCCGCAGGGACGTGTCCGCCAGCGCGTGCCGATGACCTCGGCGGTGCGCGTCGGCGGCGAGCGGCTCTACCGCAAGGCCCACCGCGGCGAGGTCGTCGAGACCCCCGAGCGAGAGGTCGACGTCCACCGCGCCGAGCTGCTCTCCGCCGACGAGGAGCGGGCCACGTTCGAGATCGAGTGCTCGAGCGGGACCTACGTCCGGACGCTGATCGAGACCCTGGGCGACGCCTACTGCGAGTCGCTCCGCCGCACGGCGATCGGTCCCTTCAGGATCGAGGACGCCGACGGCAAGCCGCTCTCGCTGGAGCGCGTTGCCGAGCTCGTCCCCGCTGCGAGGCTGCGCTAATGGCGATCGAAGTCACCTCGCTGCCCGACGCCGAGCCGCGGCCGCGCCACGTCGCGATCGGCACCTTCGACGGCGTCCACCTCGGCCATCGCGCCGTCATCGACGACGCCGACACCGTGCTCACCTTCGAGCCGCACCCGCTCTCGATCCTGCATCCGGCGGCGGCGCCGAAGCTGCTGACCTCGTTTGAGATCAAGCGCGACCTGATCGACGGCCTCGGCGTCAAGGAGCTGGTGGTGATCCCCTTCGACCGCGAGTTCGCCTCGATCGCCCCCGAGGACTTCTGCTCGAAGGTCCTCGTCGAGCGGCTCGGCGCCAGCCGCGTCTCGGTGGGGGAGAACTTCCGCTTCGGCGCCAAGGCCAAGGGCGACCCGGAGATGCTTGCCGCGCACCCCGAGTTCGAGACGCGGGTGACGCCGCTGGTCGAGATCGAGGGCGAGACCGTCTCCTCGACGCGGATCCGCGCCCTGATCGCCGCCGGCGACCTCGAGGCGGCGCGCCGCTGCCTCGGCGCGCCGTTCATGTACCAGGGCGAGGTCGTGCCCGGCGATCAGCGCGGCCGCGAGCTCGGCTTCCCGACCGCCAACATCGTTCCGGACGACGCCCTGGTGATCCCCGGCCATGGGATCTTCGCCGCCTTCGCCGACGGGCGGCCGGCGGCGGTCAGCATCGGCATCCGGCCGACCTTCGAGGCCGGCCGCAACCTGCTGATCGAGGCCTACCTGATCGACTTCGACGGCGACCTCTACGGCCACGAGCTGCGAATCGCCTTCGTCAAGCGGCTGCGCGGCGAGCGCCGCTTCGCCGGCGTCGAGGAGCTGATCGCGCAGATGAAGCGCGACGTCGAGGAGGCACGCAGCGTCTGTGCTACTTTCGGCCCCGATCGATGAGCCTGACCAAGGATCGAAAAGCAGAGTTGATCGGCCAGTACGGCCGCTCCGACGGCGACACCGGCTCAGCCGAGGTCCAGGTCGCCCTGCTCACCGAGCGGATCAACGAGCTCACCGAGCACCTGCGCACCCACAGCAAGGACCACCACTCGCGCCGTGGCCTGCTGATGCTGGTCGGCAAGCGCCGCCGTCTGCTGCGCTATCTCGAGGGCAACGACCTCGAGCGCTACCGCGCCCTGGTCGCCGAGCTCGGCATCCGCAAATAGCGGCCCGTCGCCGGTCGCGGCGCGGGACCTGTAACCTCAGCCGCTATTAGAGAACCGAGAGTTCTTAAAAGCAAGCGCGCCGCCAACCGGGCGGCCGAAAGGAAGCACACATGAGCATGTTTCAAGTTAGCCGTGTCTCGGCGCAGATCGGCGAGAGCGAGATCTCCTTCGAGACGGGCAAGATGGCCCGCCAGGCCAGCGGCGCCGTGATCGTCCGCTCGGGCGACACGATGGTGCTCTGCACCGCGACCGCCGGCAACCTCCGCGACGTCGACTTCCTGCCGCTGACGGTGGACGTCGAGGAGCGGATGTACGCCGCGGGCAAGATCCCGGGCTCGTTCTTCAGGCGCGAGGGCCGCTCCGGCGAGAAGGGCACCCTCACGGCGCGGATGATCGACCGCCCGATTCGCCCACTCTTCCCGAAGGGCTGGCACTACGAGACTCAGCTCGTCTGCACGCCGATGTCGGTCGAGCACGCCCACCCCTACGACATCCTGGCGATGAACGGCGCCTCCGCGGCGCTGGCAGTCTCGAACATCCCCGTCGCCGCCCATGTCGGCGCCGTCCGCGTGGGCAAGCTCGACGGCGACTTCGTCGTCAACCCGGCTGAGGAGCACCTCGAGCAGCTCGACCTCGACCTCGTGGTCGCGGGCACCGACGAGGCGATCCTGATGGTCGAGGCCGGCGCCAACGGCGTCAGCGAGGCCGAGATCCTCGACGCGCTCGACATCGCCCACGGCGAGATCAAGAAGGTCTGCGCGGCGATCGAGGAGCTGCGCCAGAAGGCCGGCAAGGAGAAGCTCGAAGTCGAGGAGCCGCAGATCGACGAGAAGCTGCTCGACCAGATCCGCGAGTCCCACGGCAAGGCGATCGACGAGGCCACCTCGGTCCCGGAGAAGCTCGCCCGCCAGGACGCGGTCAAGGCCGTCGAGGAGCAGGTGCTCGAGCAGTACGCGGGCGCCGCCGACGGCGAGGAGGCCGACGCCGAGCGTCGCGCCGAGGTAGCCGCCGCATTCGGCAAGATCGAGAAGGAGACCGTCCGTCGCCACATCGCGATCGACAAGAAGCGCCCCGACGGGCGTGCTCAGGACGAGATCCGGCCGATCGAGTGCGAGGTCGACATCGCTCCGCGGGTCCACGGCTCGGCGCTGTTCACCCGCGGCGAGACGCAGATCCTCTCCAACGTCGCCCTGGGGACCAGTCGCATGGACATGCGGCTGGACAACCTCGGCCTGGCGACGTCGAAGCGGTTCTGGCACCACTACAACTTCCCGCCATTCTCGGTGGGTGAGGCCGGCTTCATGCGCGGGCCGAAGCGCCGCGACATCGGTCACGGCGCGCTCGCCGAGCGGGCGCTCGTGCCGACGATCCCCGACGCGGAGGAGTTCCCCTACGTCATCCGGGTCGTCTCCGAGACGCTGGAGTCCAACGGCTCGTCGTCGATGGGCTCGGTATGTGCCTCGTCGATGGCGCTGATGGCCGCCGGCGTGCCGGTCACGGCCCCCGTGGCGGGCGTCGCGATGGGCCTGATCAAGGAGGGCGACGACTACGTCGTGCTCACCGACATCGCCGGCGTCGAGGACCACCTCGGCGACATGGACTTCAAGGTCGCCGGCAGCGCCGAGGGCATCACCGCGCTGCAGATGGACATCAAGATCACCGGCGTCACCTTCGAGATCCTCACCGACGCGCTCGAGCAGGCCCTCAAGGGCCGGCTGTTCATCCTCGGCAAGATGGCCGAGGCGATCTCCGAGCCGCGCGAGCAGATGTCTCAGTTCGCGCCGCGGATCGAGGCGATCAAGATCGATCCGGAGAAGATCGGCGCCGTCATCGGCAAGGGCGGCGAGACGATTCGCGCCCTCTGCGAGGAGTTCGAGGCGGAGATCGACGTCGACGACGACGGCACGGTGCGGGTCTACGCGCCGACCGGCGAGCTCGTCGACGGCTGCATCAGCAGGATCGCCTCGATGACCAAGGAGGCCGAGGTCGGCGACCGCTACAGCGGCAAGGTCGTCAAGACGACCACGTTCGGCGCCTTCGTCGAGCTGGTCAAGGGCACCGACGGCCTGCTGCACATCTCCAACGTCAAGCCCGGCGAGCGGGTCGAGACGGTCGAGGACGTGCTCTCGGCCGGCGATCCACTCGACGTGACCGTCGTCGAGGTCGATCGCGAGCGCGGCCGGATCGGCCTGCGCCGCAGCGACGACCCGGCGGTGGCCGGCAAGAGCGCCGAGGAGCTCAGCACCGTCGGCACCGGCGATCCCGGCCCGCGCCGGCGTGACAGCGGCGGCGGCCGCAACGGCGGCGGCGAGGGCGGCCGCGACCGCGGCGGCGAGCGCCGCAGCAGGCGTTGAGCGAAGCCCCCTCCGAGCAAACGGGAGCGGCGGCCGAGGCCGCCGGCTCCCATCAGCTGACCGAGCTTCCATCCGGAGTGCGGGTGGTCACCGAGGCGATGCCTTCGGTGCGCTCGGTGGCGCTCGGGCTCTGGGTCGGCACCGGCTCGCGCGACGAGACCCCCGAGCAGGCCGGCGTCTCGCACTTCCTCGAGCACCTGCTGTTCAAGGGGACCGAGCGCTACTCGGCGATCGAGCTGAACGAGGAGTTCGACGCGATCGGCGCCGCCTTCAACGCGGCGACGAGCAAGGAGACGACCCACCTGCACGCGCGCTTCCTCGACGAGCACACCGAGCGCGCCTTCGACCTGATGAGCGAGATGCTGCTGGCGCCGACGATGCCCGAGGACGAGGTCGACTCCGAGCGTCAGGTCGTGATCGAGGAGATCGCGATGTACGAGGACGAGCCCCAGGACCGCGTCCACGACGTCCTCGACGCCGTCGTCTTCCCGGGCCACCCGCTCGGCCGCAGGGTTCTGGGCGCCGCCGAGGTGATCGGCTCGATCCCGGTCGACGACATCGGCGGCTACCACCGCTCGCACTACGTCGGCCCGAATCTCGTAGTCGCCGCGGCGGGCAACCTCGAGCACGCCCGCGTCGTCGAGCTGGCCGAGCGCTTCCTGGCGCCGCCGCCCGGCAGCGAGCCACGGACCTGGGAGCCGCCGGCCGCCGGCCCGGCCTCCTCGTTCATGGCCAAGGAGACCGAGCAGTACCACATCTGCTTCGGCGGTCCGGGGATCGACCGCAATGACGATCGCCGCTTCGCCTTCCGCGTCCTCAACACGATCTTCGGCGGCTCCAGCTCGTCACGGCTCTTCCGCGAGGTGCGCGAGAAGCGCGGGCTCGCCTACTCGGTCGGCTCCTACGCCGACCACTATCGCGACGCCGGCATCTTCGCCCTCTACGTCGGCACCCGCGGCAACAACGTCGAGGAGGCGGTCGAGATAATCGGCAGCGAGCTCGACCGGATCTCGACCGAGAAGGTCAGCGACGGCGAGCTGGCGCGCGCCAAGGAGAGCGTCAAGGGCCGGATCGTCCTCTCCGAGGAGTCGACCCTGGCGCGGATGTCGCGGCTGGCCGGAGCGACGCTCTTCGACGTCCCGATCCTGACCCTGGACGAGCTGATCGAGCGGATCGACGCCGTCAGCGCCGACGACGTCATCGATGTCGCCCGCGACTTCCTCAAGATCGACGGCCTCTCCGCCGCCTGCATCGGCCCCGACGAGAACTGCTTCCGCAAGGCCCTGGCCCCAGTCAGCGAGACCCTGGCCGCAGCGGCATGATCCGCGTCGCCGTGGCCGGCGCCGCCGGGAAGATGGGCGCGACGACCTGCGAGGCGGTCGAGGCCGCCGAGGACATGGATCTGGTCGCCCGCGCCGACCCCTCGCTGAACACCTCGCTCGAGTCCGCCCTCGACGGCGCCGACGTCGTCGTCGACTTCACGACCCCGGACAGCGCCCCGGAGAACATCCGCGCCTGCCTCGAGTCGGGAACCCATGTCGTCGTCGGCACCTCGGGCTTCGACCTCGACGCCGCCCGCGCCGCCGCCGAGTCCGCGCCCGGCGAGTCCAACTGCTTCGTCGCCCCCAACTTCGCCCTCGGCGCGGTGCTGATGATCGAGGCCGCCAAGCGCGTCGTCGAGCACATGCCGGAATGCGAGATCGTCGAGCTCCACCGCGCGACCAAGCTCGACGCGCCATCCGGCACAGCCCTTCACACCGCCCGCGAGCTCGGCGAGGCCGGCGCCAACGTCCACGAGCCGATCCACTCGATCCGCCTGCCGGGCCTGCTGGCCCACCAAGAGATCGTCTTCGGCGGCGAGGGCCAGACGCTGACGATCCGCCACGACTCGATCGACCGCAGCTCCTTCATGCCGGGCGTGCTGCTGGCGGTGCGCAAGGTGGCGGCGCTGCCAGAGCGCTTCACCGTCGGGCTCGACAAGCTGCTGTAGGCGCGCCGCTCAGGCCCCAAAGTTCGGTTGAGCGGTCAGCAGGGCAACGGAACCCTCTCGGCCGCAGTCAGATCTACCGCCGCCAGGCCCCCGCCCTGGAGGTGCGGCGGTTCTCGCTCAGTCCGTAGCGATTGCGGTGGAGCAGTGCCCGAATCCGACCGTGCAGCGTCGGTCTGATCAGATGGGTTCCCCCGTCGGGGAAGACAAGGACCGCCGTGTAGCCGTCGTGCCTGCTTTCGGCGATGTTTCGCCCGGTGCTGGGCAGATCGGAAGCGATAAACGAAGATCGGCTCGGATAGAGCTTCTCGCCGCGCAGGACGGCGTCAATCGCCTCGTCCATGCGCCTGGAGGCTTGTATCGCCGCGGGGCTGCGGTTGCTGCTCATCGATCCCATGATTCGATCATCGCTCGGTATGCGGCCAGGGCTTCGGCGTGAGCGACCCGCATCGCCGCCCCAAAATCACCTCGATAGAAGATCTCCCCACGCTGCTTGCCACCGGTGCGAGTGTAGCGATGCATCTCGTTGACGCCATGGGCGTTGTCCCAGACGCGCACCGTCTGCCAGCCGCCATCGCGTAGGGCGATCAGGACGAGCGAGTAGCTCACCACCAGGCCGGTACGGTCGGTGCGGAAGGAGACCCGGAGGTGTACGTCGGGCTCCTCCTCGATCTCGAAGTCCGGGCTCACCCATTGACAAGTGGCGACGGCTCACAATTCGCCCCCCAACCGTCGCGCGGTACCCGCGGCGCGGCGTATGATGCCGCCGGGGAGTGCCTTGAGCGCCAAGCAGCCAACCAGCGTCTCGCAGATCGCCTTCGTCGAACGGCTGGAGCCGTCGGCCGAGCACATCGAGGATCTCGAGACCGCTCGCCTGGTGACGAGCATCCAAGCCGGTGCCGGGCCCGACGCCTTCACAGCGCTCTATCGTCGCTACTTCGACCGGATCTTCAGCTACCTGCGGCTGCTGGTCAACGACAGCCACCAGGCGGAGGACCTGACCCAGGACGTCTTCATCAAGCTGATGGAGAAGATCCCCGACTACCGCCGTCGCAGCGAGCCCTTCCGCGCCTGGCTATTCACCGTGGCGCGCAACCAGGCGATCGATCGCCTGCGGCGCTCGAACCGGCTCGAGCTGGATGAGAACGGCGCTGGGGAGCGCGCCCAGGCAGCCCGCTCCGATGAGCCGTCGCTCGGCGGCTTCGACTGGATCAGCGACGGCGACCTCGTTCTCTTCATCGAGCGCCTGCCTCTCGCCCAGCGCCAGGTCTTGGTGTTGAGGTTCATGCTCGACATGACCCACGCCGAGATCGCGGCGGTCCTCGGCCGTAGCGCGGTCGACGTGCGCACCCTCCAGCACCGTGCTCTGCGCTTCCTGAACGGCCGCCTGGGCGCCATCCGGGCCCGGCCTTCGACGGAGAAGCGCCGGACGCGCAGCCAGATCTACCGCCGCCAGGCCCCGGTCCTGCGCATGCGGCGCTTCTCTCTCAGCCCGTAGCGTTCCTTGCGTTTCCGTGGCGCTGCTGCTCGGCCGCTATAGCAACCGGGGTCTATACTTTTTATGCTATGAGCGTTGGCAACCTCATCCGGCGGGCCCGGCAGCGAGAGGGGCTCACCCAAGCTGAGCTTGCGCGGCGGCTCGGGACGACCCAGTCCGCGGTCGCGCGGCTGGAGGCCGGCCGCGGCAACCCGACCGTCGGCACGGTCGACAGGGCGCTCCGCGCCTGCGGTCACGTACTCGAGCCGCGATCGCGGCGACTGACGGAGGAGGTGGACGAGACGTTGATCGCCGCCCAGCTGCGAATGACCCCGGCGCAGCGGCTGGCTCGGTTCGAGACCGAGTACCGGCAGTTCCGCGGTCTCGCCGGGGACGCCGCCGCGTCGCGGCGGCGGGCCGCGTGAGCGACGAGCTCACGGCGCCGGAGTTCGAGCTCTCCCGGCTGCTGGAAAGGCTCGGCGGGGAGCGGGTCGAATTCGTCGTCATCGGCGGCATCGCTCGGATCGCGCTGGGGTCGCCGCGCTTCACAAAGGATCTCGACATCTGTCCTGCCCTCGACCGGCCGAACCTGAAACGCCTCGCCCGGGCGTTGAATTCTCTGAATCCGAAGCTTCGCAGCGAGGACGAGCCGGTCCCGGTGAAGCTGAACGCGGCCTTGCTGGAGCGCACACAGGTGATGACGCTGGAGACGGACGCCGGCTGGATTGACATCCTTCACGAGCCGAAGGGATCTGGCGGCTACGACGCCCTCCGCCGGCACGCCGAGCGGATCGAGCTGGACGGGTACCCGGTCATCGTCGCGGCGATCGACGACCAGATCGCGATGAAGCTGGCATCCGGCAGGCAACTCGACCTGGGCGATGTCGAGATCCTGCGGGCGATCAAGCGCCTTGGTGGTTGACCAGCGCGGCTGAGCGCGGGAGGCGCCCATTCGAGTCAGGTAAGTCCGTGCAACATTCGAGCCCGCCCGGCTCGTTCTGCTTGCATGGACCGGGACCGGCCAAGAGGGCAGCGTCGCTTGCGCGGAAGACGCCTGGCTACGGCGGGCATCGCGGTCCTTCTCGCCATCGGCCTCGCCACGGGCGCCAGCGCCAACCACGGCGACACGCCCACCGGAACCCCGGAAGCCGGCGAGCTCGGCGGCAAGAGCACCGACGACCCGAGCGCGACCAACACCGACTACACGCCCCGGGCCCAGCCCGGGGAGCAAGCGGGCTGGACGCGTGTCGCGGGCGCCAACTTCGGCGCCAATGCATCGCGCCTAACCCCCTTTGACGCCGACTTCTACTCGCTCAGCTTCAAAGACGAGCAAAACGGCCTGATCGCGGGATCGAAGTGCAAGGCGGAGAAGCCAAAGCCCGAGGACACAGACAGCTGCGAGCGAGTGCCGCTGATCTACCGCTACTCGGCGCCGCCGGGCCAGCTCGCGAGCCTGCAAAAGGAGCAACTGCCCGCAGATGCGGCCGCAAAGCCCGGCTTCGTCGGCGCAATCGCCTGGATCTCACAGGATCAAGCCCTCGCCGTCGGCGGCACGGGCTCCTACCCACGCCGCGAGCTGGCGCGTAATCCCGGCGAGTCAGATGCCGACTACGCCAAGCGCGACGAGTCAGAGGGTGCCGGCAAGGCCAGGGCCTGGCTCTATGAGAACGGGAGCTGGCGCGAGCTGACGGACCTTCCTCCCGACATGCGCGGCCTCAACGCCCTGGCCTGCTCGCCGCGCCAGCAGGGCTACTGCGTCGCTGGCGGCCTCGGCCAGCTCTGGAGCTTCAGGGGCGGCAAGTTCGAATCGACCCCCGTAACCAGCGCCTTGGCTTCCACCGCAGGCGCTGTGGAAACCGACACCCCAATCGCCCTTCGCATCCGCGACATCCGCTTCGCCCCCGGCGACAGCGCACCCCCCGACGCAGACGTAGTCGCCGTCACCTCAGGCTGCTGCGCCCAGAGCCCGACCAACAACAACTCCTCGCTCCTTCGCTACGATGGCACCACCTGGCACATGGTTGTCGGCACCGAGGAGAGCTACTACTCGCTCTTTCTCTCCCGGGGCTCGGGCGATCAGGCCGACCAGCTGAAGGACTCGGTGCTCATCACCCCCGGCGGGCCGGCGTCCTCTGTCGAGGCACCCTCGGCGATCACCAACCCGACTGACGTCAATACCAACGGCGTTGTGGTGGGAAGCAAGTGCGCGACAGATTCGGCCTATCCGTTCGCCCACGCCTGGGCGGGAGATGCGGTTCCGGACACTCTCGCCGATAAGGACTGCAAGAAGAACCCCACCGCCGAGCAGCTGCTGCTCGGCAAAGGGTCAGTGTGCGCAGCGGGCGGATGTAGCGCCCGCCTGGTCGCGGCCGACGGTGACCTGACGCGCCAGTGCACGGATTCGCAGATATACAGCCGCGGCGTCGACCACTGCGGCCACAACGATCCCCCCGACGGCATCCCCGACTGGGCGGTGGGCGTCCTTCGCTCCAGCGGCCAGGGGATCGCCTACACCACGGCGACGGTTACCCAGCGGCTCGCCGGTCCGCTCCCTTCTCCTTACAGCGGGGGGCCCCTTGGAAGCCAGCCGAGCCGCTCCACAGGAAACATAGACGGCTGCACCGGCGCCGACGCCCAGAACCTCGCTCCTTCAACTCCCAACCCAATCAATAGCGCCCCGTTCCCTTCCCAAGACCTCTGCACCCCCGCCGGCTACATCAAGTACGCCCAGTCCACCAAGGCCCTATTCAAGCTCCCCTCCTACGCCCTCAACGCTTATCGCGCCGTTGGCACCCAGGGCGTCGGCTGGGCGGCCGGCGACCACGGCGCGGTCCTGCGCCTGGGCGAGGGCCCGGCGATCGCCGGCGGCGAGCAGCAAACCACCGGCGGGACGCAGAAAAGCCACCAGCCGGCGACGCTGCCCGACGCCCAAGCCTACGCCGGCTACCACCAGCCCTTGAGCGGCGATCCGGGCTTCGTTCCGCCGCTCGCCGCCCAGCGCAAAGAGCAGTTGGCCAAGCCTGACTTCTTCGCCGCCGGCTCCCCCGACACCGTCCTGCCCTCTCGCCAAAACGAGGAGGCCAGCTCGATGGTGATGAGCCGCGACGGCTCGCAGGGGTGGGCGGTCGGCCCGGGTGACAACGGGAACACGCCCATGTCCCTGTACCGCTATGACGGCTCGAAATGGTCGCGCTGCGCCACCCAGACGGCGGACGGAGCCCAGGCCGACCCCGCCTGCGTCCAGCTTGGTCCTTTGGCCGCGGCGGGGGTGCGCCTCTACGCGGCCGCCAGAGTGCCCTTGGAGAGCGACTCCGATCCCTCAAACGACGACGAGTTCGAGGTGGTCGCCGTCGGCACGAAGTACAAAGGGTCTCCGACCGTGGTGCGCTACCGAAACGGATTTTGGGCAATCGATCACGGTGCGATGACGGACCTGAGCAAAAACATCTCCTCAACGGATCAGCTGGTCGACGTCGCGTTCGTCGCACCCGATGACGGCTGGGCGATTGGGCGAAACACGGTGGTGAATCGAAACCGGGACCTCCTGCACTTCGACGGGGCGCACTGGTTGGTTTGCTCGAACGACCCTGAGCGGTGCGGCGATTCCGCCGGGCGGCTTCCTCGGGTCGGTAGTGCGACTGAGGCTGAGGGCACGAGCATGCGCCTCGCCGGCGCCGGGGCACGGACATACCTGTTCGCGACCAGGACGGTCCGGGACGCGACGGGGCAGGGCAGCAGTCCCTACCCGATGATCCTCTACAAGGACCCCGGCGGCAGCTGGACCGGTGGCGTCGACACAACCAACGACAGCACCTACAACCCCACAGACGGCGGCTGGGACCCCGGGCGTTCGGACAACGCCAGCGCACGGGTGTCCGCCAATCAGGGTCGCGTCTTCTCGGTCGCCGCGACCAAGTCCCCGGGCGGTTATCAGGGCTGGGCCGTTGGCGAGTTTGGGGGCACCGACTGCACCGCGGCGTCGCTGATGCTGCGCCTGGGAGACGACGGCTTTGCTCCATGGACAAAGGACGACGCTGCCGCCCGGAACCTACGCGAGAACTGCGCGATCGAACCCCAGCAGCAGCTGGCGCTAACCGGTGTGGACGGGTCGACTCGGTCGCTGATCGTCTCGGGTGCTTACCGGCAGACCCCGAGCCTGGCTTTCAATACCAAGCGTGAGCGCTGGGAGGTACTGGCTGACCCTTTTTTGGGGGCGACTCCCGACTACCTCCAAAACGGACAGGCTGTCATCGGGGCGTCGGCGCGCGACGGCGAGGGAGGCTTCTGGGTGGCGGCGCGCAGGGGCTCGTCGTGCCTCGGCAGTAGCACGCAGAGCTATTGCCGGCGGGATCTCTACTTCTACCACTACACTGACCACCCGCCAAAGCAGCTCTTTACCGACACCCCAAACCCGGCTCAGAACACCCCGGTCACGGCGGCGGCCGGTGGCGCCGATGGGAGCTTTTGGCTCGGTGACCAAGACGGCGCGCTCTATCGCTATGACCGCGCCACCGGGTGGAGCGTGGGCACCAAAGTGCCCGACTGGGACCCCAAGCGGGCGACGGTGGCTCATGCCGTCAATGCGATCGCTGTCGGCGCCGACGGCAGCGGCATCGCCGTTGGCGAGAGCGGGCGGATCGCCGATCTGGGCGCCGGGCAACTGGTGCTCGATCCCGCCACCGACCGGCCATGCGCGGGCTTTGCCTCGTCACCTCCTTGCTCCACCGGGCTCGACCTCAGCGAGGCCGCGATTGGCCCGGATGGCTCGGCGATGGCGGGCGGCAAGAGCCTCGCGCTTTTGTGGCGCCCCGCCGGCGGCCAGTTTCGCCTCATCGCGCCGCCTGCGGTCTCGGCGACCAACTACATAAGCGGTCTTTCGATGCCACGGGCCGACCGCGCCTATCTGACGCTCAGCTCGGGTCTGCTTTATCGCGGCGAGCTGGGCTCGGGGGGCTGGGGCTGGACACTGGAGAGCAGGATCGCGGCGGACCTTGCGGTCGACGGCGACGCTTTTGACGACAATCTCGGCGAGAGGCTGACTGCGGTCGCCGTCGACGCATCGGGGCGCGGCTACGCGGTCGGCACCGGCGGCTTGATCTTGCAGCGCTCGCCAGGCGCAGAGGATCCCTGGCGCCGAATCGGCACGCAGTTCCTCGACGATTTTCACTCGGTTGCAATTGCGGCCGGCGGGTCGGCCAAGGGAGCGCTGATCGGCGGCACCAACGGCAGCGTGCTCACCGTCTCTGGAGACCGGGTTGAGCCGGCTCACGCCGCCGACACCTACGACCCGGTCAACGCGATGGGCTTTTACGAGGCCAAGGTGACCCAGGTCGCCCTTGTCGCCGGCTCACGGGCGGGCCAGGCGGAGGCGTGGGCGGTCGAGACGGGAGCCCGCGATTACCTCAACCGCAACCCCGTTCCACAGGCGCTGCTGCATTACTCAAGCGATCCGGGGGATCCCCTGCTCGCCCCTGAGCACCGCGCCCGGCCTTTGCCCGACGCCCCCGAGCCAAGCCCGGGCGAGATCTCCTTCGCCACCTTTGGCAAGCAGGACTGCCAGTACTTCACCGCCGTCACCAATGACGCCACTGGCTGCAAGCCGATGGACGGCTCAAACCTGACGACCGATGTAATTGCCCGGCGCATCGATGGCGAGATCGAGTCACGAGCGAGTGCGCCCGCAGGGCCGCAGTTCACGCTTTTCAGCGGCGATGCAAGCGAGGGTGCGGGAGGGGGACGGGGGCAGACGAGCAGCACCGCCGAGACACCCAGCGACGCCGACCTGAAACACCGCAACTGGATCGATCTTGTCGCCGGCCCGTTGCTTGACGCCGAGCAGCCGCTGTTCGGGGCAATCGGTGGCTTTGACCTTGGCGGTGTACGGGGATGCCTTTACCAGCTCTGTGTGGACAGCCGGCAGAGTTCGGGCGCCGGCCACAACCAGCAGTGGCGCGAGACGATGACGGCGATGGCCCCCTGGGGCGCAAGCGGTTATCAGGCCCATGGCCTGAGTTTCGATCGCCTCCCCGACTCTGGCATCTCCCAGCAAGCCCAAGGCGGCGCTACCCACTACGCCTTCGACATCAAGCGAAGCGAGGAGGCGGTCGCCAGGCTCGTTGTCGCCGACACCTCCGAGGGCTCCCTAACAGCCTCAGACCCCCAGCAGGACCCAATCGAGCCGAGCGGCCAGTCCGCCTGGCTGCAACAGGTCCTCTGCACCGGCCAAAACCCAGGCGACACAGGCTGCACGAGAGCTCCCGATCAAGCGGCAATCGTGGTCTCCAACACCCCCACCTACACCTACGCCCCAATTAGCCCAACAGAAACCCAGACAGACGCCGCCGCCTTCGAGTCGATCATGCTGAAGAACAAGGTCTCGGTCGTGGTCTCGGGACGGCTGGGCTGGAACGGCCTCTACTGGGCCCTTGCCCCCGGCGTTCACTACCCCTGCCCGGGCGGCGATTACTCCCAGCTGCCGCCAGATAGCTCAAAGCCAAGCGCTTGCGGCCAGGGCCCAGCTGGCGCCGGCTCGACGCCGAGCCCCGATGACGCCGCCAAGGCGGCCCGCGAGCAGGTCCCGGCGGCAGGCGATGCGGTCGACCAGGCCCAAGGCATAAACAAGGGCCTCACAGGCGCGGTCCCCTTCGTCGTCTCCTCCTCGGCGGGGGGCAAGTTCAACCAGGGCGCCGAGCAAAGCGGCAGCGCCACCGCCCGAAACGGCTTTTGGCGGGGCTACTCGGTCGTCCACGTTGGCGAGGACGGCAAGGTGACGGTCGAGCAGCGCCCGGTGATCGACTGGCTGGGCGTCAGGGGCGGCAAGCGCCTTTTGCGTCCCGGCCAAAGGCTGCCGATCACCGGCTATGCCCGCGAGCCCTTTGGCATCGATCAGTCCGAGCGCTTCTATGACATTCCGAAGAGCGCGGCGATCACCCACCGCTGGGCGCTCGTCCTCGCTGATCCCGAAAAGCCCTGGCTACCGCTCAAGGCCGAGGGGGCAAGCGACGACCAACGGGCCCTCTCAGAGCAGGACCAAGACTGCGGGCCCTACCTTTGCCTTTCCGCCGCGGTCGGGACGATCGGCGATCAATCGGGCGATGTGGCGGCAGGGTCGGGCAACCAGCCGCGCACCTACGCCCTGGCGATCCTCTCGGCAGGTGAGCACGTCGCCACCTATCCCCTCGCCTTCGAGCCTCGCCCGAGCTTCACGCCCGAGTTGCCACCGTCGATTACCCCGCCGCCTCCCCCGCCGCCTCCCCCGCCGGGGGCCACGCCTCCGGGCGCGGCCGCGCCGCCCAGCATTCCCACCCCGCCCGTTCCCCCGGCACCGCCGCTCGGTGCCAACCTGACCCCGACCGCACCCCCAGCGGTGCCGCTGCCGCCCTCCAACTCAACGCCGACCCTCAATCTCTTCACCTCGCCTACCTCTATCAGCGTCGCTCCATCGCTCTCGCTCTTCCCACCGGCGCCGCCGGTGATCAACGTCGCGCCGCCTACTCCTGCCAGGCCAAGGCAGGAGGCCAAGAAGGCGGCGGTGCAGAGCTCGGGGTCGGAGAACGACAATCCGTCCGACGCCCAGGAGTCCGGCGGCGACCTCGCCCAGGATCGCCTCAGCCCGCCGGGTTCGGCGATGACTCGAAACGAGAACCCGTTCCGGCGCTACGACCCGACGGCGCCGGGCCAGTCATACGCAGTCAACCGCGGCCAGCCCTCGGCCTGGGCCCGAGACCTGGAGTGGGGTGGAGGCATGACCCTGATGGCGCTGGTCCTGGCATTCGGATGGATCACGGTCCGGCCGACGCCGCGGCGGCGGGAGCCGGAGCTTCCGGCGCCTGCTTGGGCCAGGCACCGCCGCCGGTAGGCGATCGCAACCGGGCGATTTTGTTGGCGCTACGCAGCGTCGGGGTTGAGGACGTCGATCGAGGTGTGCTCCCTCGCGGCCCTTGCGGCACTGCCGTCGATCGTCAGCCACGGCGCGTGCAGACCCTCGGCGAGGGCGACGTAGAGCGCATCCGCCGCGCTGAGGTTGTGGCGGAGCTCCCAGGCGCGCGGCAGCAGCGGTCGGGCCTCGTAACGGGCGAGCGGTAGATCGCTGAATGCATTGAGAGCTTGCTTTGCCCCCGCCGCCGTGATCTCGTGGCGGATCGCTTTGCGGCGAAGCACGGCGAGAACCTCGACATCGATCAGCTCTGGGGCGGCCGCGTTCGCCTCGCGCAGATGACGTTCCACGAACTTCGCCGACCCTCGTCTCAGAATCAGATCGATTGCCGCTGAGGCATCGAGGACGATCAACCGCGCTCGAGCTCGTCGCGGAAGGCGCGCACCGCGTCGGCGCTCGACTCGCCCGTCTCGACCGGGTCGAGCTTGGCGATTCTGTCGAGGACCTCGTCCATCGTGGGCTGTCCGGCGATCCGTGCGAGCTCGTTGCGCAGATACTCGGAGAGCGAGCGGCCGCTCAATGCGGCGCGGGACTTCAGGGTCCGGTGCACCGCCTCCGGTACGTCGCGGATTTGGATAAGCTTGCTCATGCACGGTGAATGCTAACAGCCGGTTTGCATGAACATCGTCTGAGCGCCAGGCGGCGGCGAGAGGGCCGGGGAGTAATCACCTATCCAATGTCTGGCCGCAGGAAGTTCGCCCCCATGCGCGATACTGCGCCGTCATGAAGGCCCTGCAAGGAGTGCTGACGGCGATGGTCACGCCGTTCGCCGAGGATGGAAGTGTCGATGAGGCTGCCGCGCGCAGCCTCGCCTCGTACCTGCTCGAGAACGGGTCGCACGGGCTCGTCGTGGCGGGGACGACCGGCGAGTCGCCGACGCTCACCGACGAGGAGCAGATCGCGCTGCTGCGGGCCGTCCGCGACGAGGTGGGCGACGAAGCCTTGCTGATCTGCGGCACCGGCACCAACGACACGCGGCACTCGGTCGAGCTGACGCGTGCCGCCGTCGATGCCGGCGCCGACGCCGTCCTCGCCGTGACGCCGTATTACAACAAGCCGAACGCGGCCGGGCTTCGCAAGCACTTCGGCGCGATCGCCCAGGCAGCCGGAGACGTGCCGGTGATCCTCTACAACATTCCCTCGCGGACGGTCGTCAACATGCCGCCCGAGCTGCTCGCCGAGCTGGCGGAGATCGTCAACGTCGTCGCCGTCAAGCAGGCCAACAACGACGAGATCGGGCCGATCGAGGGGCTCGAGATCCTCGCCGGCAACGACGACGGCTTCCTGCGCACGCTGGAGTCGGCCGGTTCCGGCGGGATCACCGTCGCTTCGCATATCGTCGGCCCGCAGATGCGCGAGCTCTACGACGCCGCCGCCGGGGGGGACCTCGACCGCGCCCGCGAGATCGACGCCGAGCTGCAGCCGATCTATGCCGTCACCGCGATCGACACCAACCCGATCCCCGTCAAGGCCGCCTGCGAGATGCTCGGGCTGATTCCGAGCGCGCGGATGCGGCTGCCGATGGTCGAGGCGGACGAGGCCCAGCGGACGACGATCCGCGCCGCGCTCGAAGCCCACGGCCAGCTGGCCACAGCTTGAGCTCCGGCAGCCTCCGCATCCTGCCGCTCGGCGGCCTCGGCGAGATCGGCAAGAACATGACCGTCGTCGAGTTCGAGGGCCGGATCGTCGTCGTCGACACCGGGCTGATGTTCCCGACCGCCGAGATGCTCGGCATCGACCTCGTCCTGCCCGACTTCTCCTATCTGCGCGACCGTGCCGACGACATCGAGGCGATCGTCCTCACCCACGGCCACGAGGACCACGTCGGCGCGCTGCCTTACGTATTGCGGGAGATCGGCGTGCCGCCGGCGATCTACGGCGGCGCCCTGACCTGCGGCCTCGTCCGCTCCAAGCTCGACGAGCACAAGCTGCAGGAGGTCGAGATCAGCGAGCTCGCCGCCGGCGCGCCGGTCGAGCTGGGCCCGTTCGTGCTCGAGTTCGTCCACATGTCGCACTCGATCCCCGACGCCCGCGCAGTCGCGCTGACGACCGAGCTCGGCACCGTCCTGCTGACCGGCGACTACAAGTTCGACCAGACCCCCGTCGACGGCCGGCCCGCCGACGTCTCGCGGCTGGCCGAGCTGGGCCGCGACGGGCTGCTGCTGCTGGCCGGCGACTCGACCAACGCCGACCGGCCGGGGATCGCGCCCTCGGAGTCGAGCGTCGGCCCGGCGCTGCTCGAGGCCTTCGCCAAATGCTCCGGGCGGATCATCGTCACCTCGTTCGCATCCAACGTCCACCGCGTCCAGCAGGTGATCGACGCCGCCGCCCGCCTCGATCGCAAGGTCGCCCTGGTCGGCCGCTCGATGCGCAAGAACTTCAACATCGCCTCCAACCTCGGCATCGCCTCGGCGCCGTCGGGGCTGATGATCCAGCCGAAGGAGATCCAGGACTTCCCCGACGAGAAGGTCGTCGTGATCTCGACCGGCAGCCAGGGCGAGCCGCTCTCGGCGCTGCGGCGGATGGCCCACAACGATCATCGCGACATCGAGCTGCACTCCGGCGACACGGTGATCTTCTCGGCGACGCCGGTGCCCGGCAACGAGCGCTCGGTCAACGAGACGATCGACCGGATCTTCGAGATCGGCGCCTCGGTGATCACCGCCGCCGACGCCCCGATCCACGCCTCCGGCCACGGCTGGCAGGAGGAGCTGAAGCTGATGCTCAACCTGACCAAACCGCGCCACGTGCTGCCGATCCACGGCGACCACAAGCGCCTGCGCCTCCACGCCCAGCTCGCCGAGTCGGTCGGGATCGCCCGCGAGGACATCTTCCAGGGGCAGAACGGGGTCGCCCTCGAGATCGACGAGCGCGGCGCCCGCTTCGGCGAGGACTTCCACGCCGGCATGATCTTCGTCGACGGCGTCGACATCGGCGAGCCCGACGACGTCGCCCTGCGCGACCGTCGGGCGATCTCCGCCGACGGCATCTTCATCGTCGTCGCGACGATCTCATCCGACGACGGCTCATCGGTGGCGCCGCCGGAGATCATCTTCCGCGGCGTCCCCTTCCTCGAGGAGGAAGAGACGACCGATCTGATCGAGGAGTTGCGCGACGTCGTCAGTCGCTCGCTCGCCCAGGCGGCGAAGGAGGACATGCGCGAGATCGCCCTGCTCCAGGAGGACCTCCACGACGATGTCGCCGCCTTCGTCTACGACCGCCTGCGCCGCCGGCCGATGGTCCTGCCGGTCGTCGTCGAGGTCTAGCGGCCCCAGAAAAAGATTTGCCCGCCACGGTCGAGGGAGGGCGACCGTGGCGGGCTCCTTGACCCAACGGATTGGGTCAAAGTTGCCTGCGAGCCTCGGGGGTAATCGAAGCTCGACAGGCGGTGTCTCGTCCGCCGCTGAATCTAAGTCGCGGTCCTAAAGCGGATCTAAAAGCTTGCCGGCGAGCCCATCGGTGCTTCGGCGCCGTCGCTGCTCGCCTGGGGCTCGGGCGCCGGCAGCTCGACGCGGAAGCGGGCGCCGCCCGATTGCGAGCGCTCGACCCCAACGCTGCCGCCGTGCGACTCGGCGACGGTGCGGACGATCGCCAGGCCGAGGCCGGTGCCGCCGGAGCCGGCGATGTCGGCCGGTCCGGCGCCGCGGACGAAGCGGCCGAAGACATCCTCCTCGAGGCCGTCGGGGATGCCCGGGCCGTCGTCGGCGACCTCGAGCACGGCGAGACCGTTCTCGCTCCAGACCGAGACCTCGATGGCGCTGCCCGCGGGCGTGTGGCGAACGGCGTTCTCGAGCAGGTTGCGAGCGAGCTGGTGGAGCTCGTCGGCGTTGCAGCTCAGCCGCGCCGGCTCGGAGCGAAGCAGGCGGATCGAGTGCTCGCCGGCGACGGGGCCAATCTCCGCGAGCGCGTCCTTGACGATCGCCGCAAGGTCGCAGACGCTGCGCCCGCCCAGCCGGCCGCTGTCGACGCGGGCCAGCAGCAGCAGGTCGGAAACGAGGCGGCTCATCCGCCGCGAGGAGCGCAGCGCCGAGCCGACGATCTCCGACTCCTCGCCCTGGCGCGAGGGGTCGAGCGCCGACTCGAGCAGCTCGAGGTTGGCGAGCACGCTGGTCAGCGGCGTCCGCAGCTCGTGCGAAGCGTCGGCGACCAGCTCGCGCTGGCGCTGCATCGCCCGCTGCGTCTCGGCCTTCGAGGCGTCGAGCGAGCGCAGCATCTCGTCGAGGGTGCGCGCCAGCTCGGCGATCTCGTCCTCGGTCTGGGGCTCGGGCATCCGCTGGGAGGGGTCGCCGGTGCTCGCGATCTCACGGGCGGTTGCCGTCAACGAGGAGATCGGCCGCATCGCCCGGCCGGCGATCGCCAGCCCGGCGAGCGTCGCCAGCGCCGTGCCGCCGATGACGCCGAAGGCGAGGAAGAGCCAGAGGCGATGGATCGTCGCCTCGAGCGACTCGGTGCTGCGGGCGTACTGGACGAAGGTCTCGGGGCCGAGCGAGCTCTCGAGCACCGGCAGCGCTGCCACCTGCAGCTCGCCGTAGTGGTGCAGGCCCTGGCGGGGAGGCCCGAGCTGGGGAGCGTTGCGGGTGCGGGCGAGGACGGTGCCGGCCTCGGTGACGAACCTGACCGAGGCGCGGTTCGGCAGCACGAGGCTGTCGAGGATCGGGTGCTCGACGATGACCCCGCTGCCAGGGGCATAGCCGACGTGCGACTCGATCGCCAGCGTGCTGGCGGCGCTGCGGGTCTCGGCCGAGAAGTCGCTGCGCAGCCGCTGGGTCGCCAGGCGGCCGACGATCACCGCGAAGGCGATCAGGATGACGAGCGTCAGGATCGCCGAGGTGATCGCCAGTCGCCAGCGAACGGGAAGCCGTCGCACCGAGAGCACGGCTAGTCCTTGAGCACGTAGCCGGCGCCGCGCTTGGTGTGCAGCAGCCGTGGCTCGCCGCCGGCCTCGAGCTTGCGGCGCAGGTTCGAGATGAAGACGTCGATCGTGTTCGTCGGCGCCAGCGGGTCATAGCCCCAGACGTCGTCGAGCAGCCGCTCGCGGGAGACGACGAGGCGCTTGTTGTGGAGCAGGTACTCGAGCAGCTCGAACTCGCGGTTGGTCAGCTCGATCTCCCGCTCGCCACGCAGGACCTCGCGGGTGTCGGGGTTGAGGCGAAGATCGGCGACCGAGAGCGAGGCGCTGCCGCGCGGCGGCCGTCGCCGCAGCAGGGCGCGGATCCGCGCCGCCAGCTCGGCACGCTCGAACGGCTTGACGAGATAGTCGTCGGCGCCGCTGTCGAGGCCCTCGACGCGGTCACCGGTCTCGGTGCGGGCGGTGAGGATCAGGATCGGCACGTCGCCCTCGGCCCGCAGGCGGCGGCAGACCTCGACGCCGTCGAGGCGGGGCAGGCCGAGATCCAGCAGCACCAGGTCGGGGACGAACTCGTCGGCGAGCGCGAGCGCCTCGACGCCGTCGGCGGCGGTGCGCACCTCGTAGCCGTCCTGGCGCAGCGAGCG
Organism: Solirubrobacterales bacterium; assembly: GCA_033856175.1. Lineage (GTDB taxonomy): Bacteria > Actinomycetota > Thermoleophilia > Solirubrobacterales > 70-9 > JAWVFK01. Next base: position 69,417 of record JAWVFK010000024.1, read on the forward strand.
TCGCAGGACGTCGCTGATCTCGTCGTCGTCCTCGACGACGAGGACGCGTCCACCGCTGGAGTCGTCCAGAGCCATCGTTCGATGTTAGACCCGCTCGCCTGGCCAGCGGCCGCTTTTTAGCTCGTCTTTATGCCGGTGGTCAGGCTGCTGTCATCCTGGTTGCCGCTTCACGCAGGGTCAGGCACGGCGACGTCGAAGGAAGACGCCGTGGCCAGCACACGTAAGCGCCAGCCTGCGACCCGGCGTCGCAAGACGAGCCCGCGGGCGCGGGGCGGCACGCCCAAGCGCCGCCCGAGCCCGCGAAAGCGCGGCTTCTCGCTGACCAGCCTCGGCGAGATCGAGCAGCGCCACCTCGACCTGGTCGGCATCGCCCTCGCCGCGCTCGGCGTCTACCTCGGATTCGTCCTCTACGGCGGCTGGGACGGTGGCCAGGTCGGCGCCGCCGCACGCGTCGGCCTCGGCTACGCCGTCGGCGACGTCCGCAGCCTGGTACCGCTGCTCCTGGTTCTGGGCGGGGCGGCGATCGTGCTCAAGCCGTTCATCCCCTCGCTGCGCTCCTACAACGTTGGCGTCCTGACCCTGGTCGCCGGGGTCCTGCTCGCCTTTGCCGCCGAGACCGGCGGCGTCGGCGCCGGCGGTCCCGCGCGCCACGGGCAGGAGTTCTTCACCCCCGAGTACTTCAAGGCCCACGGCGGTGCCGTCGGCGAGACGCTCTACTGGGCGGCGGCGACGCTCTTCCAGCGGGTCGGCGCGCACATCCTGGCGATCGCGCTGATCGTCGCCGGCGGCCTGCTCGCCAGCGGCCGCTCGGTCGCCTCGATGCTCGGCCGTGTCGCCGAACACGCTCGCGCCAGGCACGAGGCGCGCACGGTCGCCCTCGGCGGCGCCGATGCTCCGACCGGCCTGCTCGAGACCGCAGCGGGCGAGACCGCGGCCAACGTCACCGACCTGATGGAGCCCGACACCGCCGAGGACTTCGTCATCACCCAGCTCAACCAGCCCGCCGAGGACGAGGGCGCGGCCGCCGACGCGCCAGGCGGGGCGACGGCGAAGAACTTCGACGAGCAGCTCTACGAGACCGACAGCGACGAGGCTCCGGCCGACGTCGACGGCACGCCGCCGCCGCCGCCGCCGAGCGAGGACAGGGGTCGCACGCCGATGGGCGAGGCCCGCGGCGTCACGACCTCGGAGGAGGTCGAGTACGTCACGCCGCCGGCGAAGCTGCTCGACCGCGGCAAGGCCGAGAAGGGCCCCGACAAGCGCGACCAGGCCGCCGTCGCCAAGAAGCTGGTCGAGGCGCTCGGGCACTTCGGCGTCAAGGCGGCGATCGTCGGCACGGTCTGCGGGCCCCACGTCAGCCGCTACGAGCTGCGCCTGGCTCCCGGGACCAAGGTCGCCAAGGTCGCCCAGCTCAAGGACGACCTCGCCTACGCCCTCGCTTCGACCGACATCCGCATCCTGGCGCCGATCCCGGGCAAGCAGGCCGTCGGCGTCGAGGTTCCCAACGCCCGCCGCCGCCTCGTCCGCCTCGGCGACATCTACCAGGGGCGGCCCGAGGGATCCTCGCCGCTCGTCGCCTGGCTCGGCAAGGACATTGCCGGCAATGCGATCTGGACCGACATCTCGAAGATGCCGCACGTGCTCGTCGCCGGCACCACCGGCTCGGGCAAGTCCGGCTGCGTCAACGCGATCCTCAGCTCGATCCTGATGCACGCCTCACCCAACGACGTTCGCCTCTGCCTCGTCGACCCCAAGCGCGTCGAGCTCAACCACTACGAGACCGTGCCGCACCTGCTGACGCCTGTCGTGACGGCGCCGCGGCTGGCCGCCAACATGCTCAACAACCTGATCGGCGAGATGGAGAGCCGCTACGGCGTCATGGGCGAGGCGCGGGCGCGCAACCTCGCCGAGCTCAACCGGTCTCGCAAGGCGGCCGGCGAGGCGCCGCTGCCCCACATCCTCTGCGTCATCGACGAGCTTGCCGACCTGATGATGATCGCCCCGGCCGAGGTCGAGGACTCGATCATCCGCCTGGCGCAGAAGTCGCGCGCGGTCGGCATCCACCTCGTGCTCGCAACCCAGCGGCCTTCGACAGACATCATCACCGGCACGATCAAGGTCAACATCCCGGCGCGGATCGCCTTCGCCGTCTCCTCCCAGGTCGACTCGCGCGTGATCCTCGACCAGGGTGGGGCGGAGGCCCTGCTCGGCCAGGGCGACATGCTCTTCCGCGGCGCCGGTACCTCGAAGCTGCAGCGGATCCAGGGCGCCTTCGTCGGCGAGGACGAGATCGCGCGGATCGCCGAGCACTGGTCGCGCCAGGGCGAGCCGGAGTTCGAGCAGGAGCTACTCGAGGCGCGCACAGAGCCCGAGAGCGACGGTGACGAGGGCGATTTCGACCCCGACAAGGACGACCTTCTCGACGAGGCTGTTCGGCTCGTCGTCCACACGCAGACCGCGTCGGTCTCGATGATCCAGCGCCGCCTGCGCGTCGGCTACACCCGCGCCGGCCGGCTGATCGACATGCTCGAGCGCCGCGGCGTCATCTCCGGCTACGAGGGCTCCAAGCCGCGCCAGGTCCTCGTCAACGAGGGCGACGTCCACCGCGTCCTCGAGCGGATCAAGGGCGGCGGCGCCGAGCCTGAGCCTGAGGCGGCGAGGCCGCCTGAGCCCGGAACGGCTGAGCTCGCCTCGGCAGGCGCTGCGGGCGAGGACTCGTAGCCCAGCCGTATTCACGGACAATGCCCGCGTGAGCGTTCGCGCCGGCATCGTCGTCACGGGCACCGAGGTCCTCACCGGCAAGGTGACCGACCGCAACGGCCCCTGGATCTCCGAGCGCTTCGCCGAGCTCGGCGTCGAGGTCGCCCACATCCTCTGCGTCGGCGACCGGCCCGACGACGTCCTTGCGGCGCTGCGCTTCATGGAGTCCTCGGCGATGGACGTCGTCGTCACCAGCGGCGGCCTCGGCCCGACCGCCGACGACCTGACCGCCGACGCCGTCGCCCGCTTCGCCGGCGTCGAGATGGTGCTCGACGAGTCGATGGAGGAGAAGATCGCCGCGATCCTGCGCTCGTTCGCCCGCCGCTTCCGCTTCGACGCCGAAGCGCTGCGCGACGCCAACCGCAAGCAGGCGATGGTGCCGCAGGGGTCGACGACGATCGACCCCGCCGGGACCGCTCCGGGGCTGGTCGTGCCGGTCGGCGAGCTCGTCGTCATCGTCCTGCCGGGGCCGCCACGCGAGCTGCAGGCGATGTGGCCGGCGGCGGTCAAGGCCGAGCCGGCGCGCAGGGTTCTGCGGCGGGCGACCGAGCTGCACGGCTACACGCTGCGGCTGTTCGGCATCCCCGAGTCCGAGATCGCCAAGAGCCTGCGGGAGATCGAGGTCGACACCAGCCTCGATGCCCTCGAGATCACCACCTGCCTGCGCGGCGGCGAGCTGGAGGTCGACGTTCGCTACCGCGACGGGGCGGAGGGGGTCGCCGAGACGCTGCGCGAGGGCCTGGGCCAGCGCCACGGCCGCTACCTGTTCAGCGAGGACGGCTCGACGATCGACGAGCAGGTGGCGGCGCTGCTTGCCGGCCGCCGCCTGGCCATCGCTGAGTCGTGCAGCGCCGGCCTGCTGGCGGCGCGGCTGACGCGCCTGCCGGGAGCCTCCGAGTACTTCGCCGGCGGTGTCGTCAGCTACTCGAACGAGGCCAAGGTCGAGCTGCTGGGCGTCCCGGCGGAGCTGATCGAGCGCCACGGCGCGGTCTCGCCAGAGGTCGCCGAGGCGATGGCCGACGGCGCCCTCGAGCGCTTTGGCGCCGATGTCGCCTGCTCGGTCACCGGCGTCGCCGGGCCGGGAGGCGGCAGCGAGGACAAGCCTGTCGGCTACGTCTGCTTCTGCGCCAAGACGAGCGACGGCCGCTCGCTCGAGCGCCAGCCGCTGATTCCCGGCGGCCGCGAGGACGTCCGCGAGCGCTCGGCGCTGGTCGCCCTGCACATGCTGCGGGTGCTGCTCGGCGGCGAGGAAGCGCCGCTCTAGAAGCAGGCCGCGCTGGGGCGCTGGGCGACCCTAAGGAGCGGGCGTGGAAGGGGGCGCGGCGAAGAACTCGTCCATTCGCGCCAGCACCCGGTCGGCTGCCTCGGCGGGCGACCAGTGACCGCAGTCGGGCAGGTCCTCGAGCGTCATATCGTCGGCGTGGTCCTCGAAGCCGCCCATGTTGGCGGCGCGGACGACGGGATCGGCGGCGCCGGTGATAAGCAGGGTCGGCGTCGTCAGTCGCTCGCCGGCGTAGCGGCCCGCCAGCAGCGGCTTCAGCTCGCGCAGCAGGAAGGCGCGGTAGAGGGCGACCGTCGCCCGGCCACGCCCGGGCTCGGCCCATTGCGCTGCGTAGGTCTCGAGCTCCTCCTCGGACCAGACGCTCGCGTCGAAGCTCGAGCTCCTCAGCGCCTTCTTGACAAAGGCCGGGTTGCGGATTGTCAAGCTGCCGAGCCCGGGCGTGATCAGGATGAACTGATAGGCGTTGCGGCGCAGCGTCTTCAGCCGGGCCCGCAGGCCGTCGGGCGGCTGCGGCCAGGGGTGGATGATGTTGAGCGCGACGTAGCGCTCGAAGCGCTCCGGCGCCCGCAGGCAGCAGAGGAAGCCGACGAAGCCGCCCCAGTCGTAACCGGCGAGCCGAACCGGCTCGTCGACGCCGAGCGCGTCGAGCATCGCCAGGACATCGCTGGCGAGCTGCTCTTTCTCGTAGCCGTCGTGCGGCACGTCGCTCCAGCCAAAGCCGCGCAGGTCGGGGCAGATCACCCGGTAGCGCTCGCTGAGCGGCCCGATCAGCCGGTTCCAGGCGTACCAGTGCTGAGGCCAGCCGTGCAGCAGGACCAGCGGCGGTCCTGAGCCGGCCTCGGCGACGTGCATGCGAAAGCCGTTTACCTCGACGAAGCGATGCTCGACACCGTCGACGTGGGGCATCTCGCGAGCCATCGCCGGCGAGTCTATGCGGCCCGAGGGCCCGGGAGCGGCCGGCTCGCGCCGGCCGATCAGCCGAAGAGCGCGAGCGCGCGGTCGATGATCAGGTCGGGCCGCTCGTTGGCGATGAAGTGGCCGCTGCCGGGAGCGCGCTCGATCCGCAGCTGCGGCGCCTGGGGAATCGGCTCGGTCAGCAGGCGCTCGGAGACCCAGAGGTCCTTGGTGCCGAAGAGGACGAGCGCCGGCAGATCGAGCGGCGGCCACTTTGGGCGCCCGGCGAGGCCGGCGACGAGGATTCGCTGGTAGGCGCGATAGAGGGCGATCGTCGCCTCGCGCCGGGCCGGCTCGCGCAGCGGCGCCAGGTAGCCCTCGAGCTCTTCTGGGCTGAACGGCTGGCGGCCGTTGCCGCGGGTGAGGATGAAGCGGGGCAGGTCTCTCTTCAGGGCCCAGGGGCCGAGGCCGGGAGCCGATATCAGCGAGGCGTACCAGCTGCGCGGCGTCTGGCTGACGGCGATCGCCGGCGTGATCCGCGGCCAGAGGTGGGGGACGTTACAGGAGACGATGCCGCTGAAGCGCTCGGGCGCGATCGTGCCGGCGATCAGCGCTGCGTAGCCACCCCAGTCGTGGCCGACGATCCCCGCCCGTTCGATCTCGAGCGCGTCGAGCAGGGCGATCGTGTCCTTGGCGAAGGTCGGCGGGTCGTAGCCGTGGCCGGGGGTCGCGCTCCAGCCGAAGCCGCGCAGGTCGGGGCAGATCAGGCGGAAGCGCTCGGCGAGCGTGGGGATGACCTGGCGCCACATGTACCAGTGCTGGGGCCAGCCGTGAAGGAGGATCAGGGGGTCGCCGGAGCCCGCCTCGGCGACGTGCATGCTGAAGCCGTTGACGTCGAGGTAGCGGTGCTCGACGCCGTCTACGTGGGGAAGCTCGCGGGCCAAGGGCGGTCGAGTCTATGCGCCGAGGCGTCGCAGGTTGCTTGCACAGTGCGCGTCCTTCATGGCAATGGGCCTCCTAGGCTCGCCCGCGATGAGACCGGTTCGAGGCAATGGGGAGGAGGCGAACATGTGTTCCCCCTTTCTCCGTCCGAGGCTCGATCTACCTTTGAAATCTCCGGCCCTTGCGGGGCGGAGTACGTCCCATTGGCCCAAAAGGAGCTGTGATGACAGATAAGACGAAGGCGAAGGACCAGACGAAGGACGCCAAGGCCAAGGACGCTGCTCTGCAGGCCGCTTTCACGCACATCGAACGTGAGTTCGGCGCCGGCTCGCTGATGCGGCTCGGCGACGACAGCGCGATCGCCGTCGAGGCGATTCCGACCGGTGCGCTCTCGCTCGACCTGGCGCTCGGCATCGGCGGCGTTCCGCGCGGCCGCATCGTCGAGATCTTCGGCCCCGAGTCCTCGGGCAAGACGACGCTGATCTACCACATCATCGCCGAGGCTCAGGCGCTCGGCGGGGTCTGCGCCTTCGTCGACACCGAGCACGCGATCGACCCGATCTACGCCCGCAATATCGGCGTCGACATCGACGAGCTGCTCGTCTCGCAGCCCGACTATGGCGAGCAGGCGCTGGAGATCGTCGATGTCCTCGTCCGCTCCGGAGCCGTCGACGTCGTCGCCGTCGACTCGGTCGCCGCGCTGACGCCGCGGGCCGAGCTCGAGGGGCAAATGGGGGAGGTCCAGGTCGGCCTCCAGGCGCGGCTGATGTCGCAGGCGATGCGCAAGCTCGCCGGCAACCTCAGCAGGGCCAACACGGTCTGCCTCTTCACCAACCAGATCCGCGAGAAGATCGGCGTCAGCTTCGGCAGTCCCGAGACCCAGCCGGGCGGGCGGGCGCTGAAGTTCTACTCGTCGCAGCGGCTCGACATCCGCCGGATCGAGACCCTCAAGGAGGGCACCGAGGCGGTCGGCAACCGCGTCCGCGTCAAGGTCGTCAAGAACAAGGTGGCGGCGCCCTTCCGCCAGGCCGAGTTCGACGTCGAGTACGGCGTCGGCATCTCGCGCGAGGGCTGCCTGCTCGACCTCGGGCTCGAGCACGAGCTGATCACGAAGTCGGGCTCGTTCTTCTCCTACGGCGAGCTGCGCCTGGGCCAGGGGCGGATCAACACCAAGCAGTACCTCGTCGACAACCCGGATCTGGCGGCGGAGATCGAGAAGCTGGTCTACGAGAAGCTCGGCGTCACCCAGCCGGGCGCGCCGGTGATAGCGATCGCTCCCGAGCCGCCGGCCGAGGGTGAGGGTGAGAGCGCCGATGCCGATGCCGACGCTAACGAGACTGTTGAAGCCGTGGCCGAGGCCAAGCCGAAGGCTGCCGCCGAGAAGCCAGCTGAGCAGAAGAAGGCCGCCTAGAGCGGTCGATGAGCCGCCGTGTCGTCGCCGATAGCGGCGGGATGATCCCGAGCGAGCTGACCGGGAAGGCGCTGGCGGCGCTGACCCGCAAGGAGCTGACGGTCGCCGAGATGGCGGCCTGGCTGGAGAGCCGGGGCGCGACCGAGGACGACGTCAGTGAGGTTCTGGCCGAGCTCAGCGCCGCCGGGGCGCTCGATGACGAACGCTTCGCCCGCGGCTACGCCAAGGACAAGCGCGAGCTCTCCGGCTGGGGCGACGAGCGAATCCGCGCCGCGCTCGGCCAGCGGGGAGTGAGCGCGGAGCTGATCGAGTCGGCGCTCGCCGGCGATGACGAAGGTGAGCTGGAGCGCGCCGTCGCCGTGCTACGGCGGCGCGGCGAGGCGGCGGATGACGACGCCGCCAGGGGACGCTGCTTCGCGGCTCTGGCCAGACGGGGCTACGACGCCGAGCTGGCCTACGCGGCGGTGGCGGCCTACGAGCGCCGCCTGTCCGAGCCAGGCGAGCGCGCCGCCTGAGAGCACCTGCCGGCGGCGCCCGGGGCAGCCGACGGCCTGGGATAGGATCACCGCCGCATGGACTACCAGACCGCGTTCTACGCCGCCGGCATTGCCCTCGTCCTGCTGGCGCTGGCGACCTTCGGGATCGGCTCTCGCCGCAGCGATTTCCCATCGCCGGGTGTCTTTCGGGCGGGCGTGGTCCTGTTTCTCGCGCTGGTCGCGACCACGGCGACGTTCGCCTTCCTCAACGCCCACGAGGAGCAGAAGGCCCGCCGTGAGAAGCTGGCCGCCGAGAAGGAGACCCAGCGGCCCAAGCAGGCACGGGTCGCACCGCAGAACGGCGGCCCCGGCGAGGGAGCCCAGGGCGCCGAGATCGCTTTCGACGTCGCCCCGGGGACAACTCTGGCCTACACCCAGAAGCAGGTGAGCACGAAGGCCGGCGCCGACACGCTCGTTCTCAACAATCCCCAGGTGATCGAGCACGACGTGACGATCGCCCAGGGCGCCACGGTCGTCGGCAAGACGGCGCTGACTACGAAGAACCGGGCGACAGCACAGATCACCCTGAAGCCCGGCAGCTACGACTTCTACTGCTCGGTCCCTGGCCATCGGGAAGCCGGCATGCAGGGCAAGCTCACAGTCAAGTAGAGCGCGCTCTAACCGGCGCATCGCGCGGCGCCTATCCTCCTGATCGTGAAGCGCTACCACGTCACGACGTTCGGCTGTCAGATGAACGAGCACGACTCCGAGCGGATGCGGGGGATGCTCGAGTCGCTCGGCTACGACGAGGCCGGCTCGCGCGACGAGGCCGACCTGATCCTCTTCAACACCTGCTCGATCCGCGAGTCTGCCGACAGCCGCTTCACCGCCCACCTCGGTGAGGCCAAGCGCCTCAAGGGGGAGGACCCCAGCCGGATCGTCGGCGTCGGCGGCTGCTGGGCGCAGTCGGTCAAGGAGGAGGTCTTTGCCCGCTTCCCCTTCGTCGACGTCGCCTTCGGCCCCGGCCAGATCCATCGCCTCGCCGAGTTCCTGACCTCCGATTCGATCACCGCCCAGGGCTACTTCGAGTTCGAGGATTTCTCCGGCCACCTGCCGGCGAAGCGCGAGCGCGAGTTCCAGGGCTGGCTGCAGATTTCCCAGGGCTGCAACTGCGTCTGCTCCTACTGCATCGTCCCCTCGACCCGTGGCCGCGAGCAGAGCAGGCCGGCGGCGGAGCTGGTGGCCGAAGTCGAGCGGCTCGCCTCGGAGGGGGTCCGCGAGGTCACGCTGCTCGGCCAGAACGTCAACAGCTACGGGCGCGACCTGCCGGCCAAGAGCAAGCTCAGCTTCGCCGAGCTGCTGTCCCGGGTCGACGCCGTCGAGGGCATCGACCGGATCCGCTACACGAGCCCGCACCCGAAGGACATGCGCGAGGACGTGATCCGTGCCCACGCGGAGCTGCCGGCGCTCTGCGAGCACATCCACCTGCCGCTGCAGTCGGGCTCGAGCCGCGTGCTGAAGACGATGCGGCGCACCTATGACCGCGAGCGCTACCTCGACCGCGTCGCCCAGATTCGCGAACACGTTCCCGACTGCGCCCTGACGACCGACGTCATCGTCGGCTTCCCTGGCGAGACGGAGGCCGACTTCGCCGAGACGCTCGAGGTGATCGACGCGGTCGGCTACGACGGCGCCTTCACCTTCGTCTTCTCGCCACGGCGCGGGACCGAGGCGGCGACGCTGCCCGACCACGTCCCCCACCCGGTCAAGCGCGAGCGGATGGAGCGGCTCGTCGAGCTCGTCCAGCGCCGGGCCCGTGAGCGCGCCCAGCGCTTCGTCGGCCGGACGATGGAGGTGCTCGTCGAGGGCCCGAGCCGGACCGACCCGACGCGGCTGCGCGGCCGCACGCGCCACAACAAGGCGGTCAACTTCGAGGGCACGGCGGCCCCGGGTGAGCTGGTCGAGGTCGAGATCGGCGCGGCGACGTCGATGACGCTGAGCGGCGCCGAGCGGCTTCTCAGCCGCACCGCCTAGCTCGCCACCCCGGAGGATGAAGGTGCTGGCGATCTTCGGGCCGACCGCCGTCGGCAAGACAGGCGTGGCGATCGCCATTGCCGAGAAGCTGCGCGAGCGCGGCGAGGACCCGGTGGCGGTCAACTGCGACTCGATCCAGGTCTACCGCGGGCTGGAGACGATCAGCGGCGCCGCGACCGCCGCCGAGCAGGCACGGCTCGAGCACCGGCTGCTCGGCTTCATCGAGCCGAGCGAGGAGTTCAGCGCCGGCCGCTATGCCGAGCTCGCTCATCGCGAGATCGACGCGCTGCTCGCCGCGGGCCGGCGGCCGATCGTCGTCGGCGGCACGGGCCTCTACCTGCGTGCGGCGCTGAGCGAGCTCGACCTGCGGCCGCCGGTGCCGGCGGAAATCCGTGCCGGCGTCGAGGCCGAGCTGGCGGCCCGCGGCCCGGAGGCGCTGCGCTCCGAGCTCGAGGACGATGTTGCCGAGGGCGTCCATCCCGCCGACCGCAAGCGAATCGCGCGGCTGGTCGAGCTCCAGCGCGCCGGGATCCAGCCGGCGGCCGACAGCGAGCAGCTCTGGGCCGGCGAGATGCGCCATCCGGGTGTGCTGGTCGGCCTGACCGTCGAGCGCGCGCTGCTGGCGGCTCGGATCGACGCCCGTGTCGAGGAGATGGCGGCCGCGGGCGCCGCCGAGGAGGCGTGTGCGTTCGAAGCCGCGGGCGCCTCACGCACGGCCCTGGCGGCGATCGGCCTGCGCGAGCTCGCCGCCGGCGATCTCGAGGCGGTCAAGGCCGCCCATCGCCGCTACGCCCGCCGCCAGCTGGTCTGGATGCGGAAGATGGTCGACGAGGCCAGCGCCGCCAGCGCCGCCAGCGCCGCCGACGCGCGGCTGATCGACCGCGACGACCGCGACGACGCCGACCTGGCCGCCGAGATCGTCGCCGCCCTCGACTGAGCGATACTGCGCGCCGATGGGAATGCCGTCGCCCCAGATCATCGGAGCCGAGGTCTCGATGCCGGCGAGGGCGCGCCCGTGAAGTTCGAGAAGTGGCAGGCGCTCGGCAACGACTACGCGATCGTCGAGGCGGCGGCGCTGCCATGGGAGCTGACCGCCGAGCGCGTTCGCGCCTTCTGCGAGCCCCACTTCGGCGTCGGCGCCGACGGCATCCTGCTGCTCTCGCCCGGCGACGTCGACGTGGTCGCCAACCTGCGGATCTTCAACCCCGACGGCTCCGAGGCCGAGCTGTCAGGCAACGGAGCCCGCGAGGCGGCGATGTACCTGCGCCGCTCCGGTTGGACCGAAGCCGACGAGTTCGCGATCGGCACCCCCTCAGGCGTCGTCCGGCCGAAGATCCTCGACGAGCGAACCTGCGCAATGGAGATCGGCCGCGCTTCGACCAGCTCTGCGGACTTTCCCAGTGGCGGCAGCGACGGTCGCGGCATCGTCAGCGCGGCCGGCCGCGAGTTCAGCTTCCAACACGTCTCGATCGGCAACCCCCAATGCGTGATCGACGTCGGCGACGAGGTCGAGGCGATCAGCCTCGAGGCATACGGCCAAGACATCGAGCACAGCAACCTCTTCCCGAATCGAACCAACGTCTCGTTCATCCGAATCGAAGGCAGCAACGTCCGAGCCCGCATCTGGGAACGCGGCGTGGGGGAGACGCTCTCCTCCGGCACCGGCGCCAGCGGCGCCGCCATTGCCGCTTTTCTTCGAGGCTCGGCCAGCCCGATAGCGGTGAACCTCGACGGCGGCGAACTCGAAGTCGCGGTGTCAGACAACCTCGACGTGCTCCTCACAGGCTGGGCCGAACGCGTCTACGCCGGAGAACTCTCAGACGCGCTCCTCAAACGGCTCGCATAAGCCACCGTTCCTCGCGCGGGTGGCGCCGGAAAAAATGGGCGCCGAGGAACGCCGGTACCGCAGGTGTCCATTTTTTCCGGGGACAGGACCCGCGCGCCGATCCACCGGTCCCTAATCCCGTGGGCCGATCCACCGGTCCCTGATCCCGCGCACCGATTCACCGATCCCTGAGAGAGATAGCCTCCGCACCCCATGGCCCTAACCGACCCCTCCAAGCGCGTCCAGGCGCTCCCGCCCTACATGTTCGCCGAGCTGGAGCGAAAGGTCGCGGACAAGAAGGCCGCCGGCATCGACGTCATCAGCCTCGGAATCGGCGACCCCGACTACCCGACGTTTCCTCACGTCGTCGAAGCGATGCAGGCTGCCGTCGCCGACCCCGGCAACCAGAAGTACCCGACGAACCGAGGCCGCGGCGAGTTCCGCGAGGCGCTGGCGCGGTTCTACTCGGCGCGGTTCGGCGTCGAGATCGATTCCGAGGACGGGGTCATCCCCGCGATCGGAGCGAAGGAGTGCATCTACAACCTCTGCTTCGCCTTCCTCGACCCAGGCGACGTCGCGCTGGCATCGGATCCGGGTTACCCGGTCTACACCGGCGGACCGCTGCTAGCCGGCGGCAAGGCCGAGCTGCTGCCATTGAAGCCCGAGCTGGGCTTCGCCCCCGACCTCGACGCCGTGTCCGCCGAGATCGCCGCCAAGGCGAGGCTGATGTTCCTCAACTTCCCCAACAACCCCACCGGCGCGATCGTGCCCGAGGGGTTCTTCGAGCGCGCCGTCGAGTTCGCCCGCGAGCACGAGCTGCTCGTCGTCCACGACAGCGCCTACTCGGAGACCACCTACGACGGCTACGTCGCGCCGAGCTTCCTCGCGACCCCAGGGGCGATGGACGTCGGCGTCGAGGTCTTCTCGCTCTCCAAGGGGTTCAACATGACCGGCTGGCGCTGCGCCGCGATCCTCGGCAATCCCGAGGCGGTGCGCTCCTACTGGCAGCTGAAGACGAACGTCGACTCGGGGCTCTTCGAGGCGACCCAGCTGGCCGGTGCGGCGGCGCTGGACGGGCCGCGCGAGGCGATCGAGGAGATGAATGCGATCTACGCGCGCCGGCGCGACCTCGTCATCGGCGCGCTGCGCGAGATCGGCGTCGAGGTCGATCCGCCGAAGGGCACGATCTACGTCTGGGCGCCTGTGCCCGAGGGCCACAGCTCGACCTCATTCTGCGAGCTCGTTCTCGAGCAGGCCGCGGTGATCGTCTCGCCGGGCTCGATGTATGGGCCCAGCGGCGAGGGCTTCTTCCGGATATCGCTGACGACGCCCGACGAGCGGATCAGCGAAGCGGTCGAGCGCCTGCGCGAGCATCTGGCCTGATTAGGCCGCGTCGCGGTTGACTGGAAAGCGGGGTCCGGGAGAGAGGCTCAGGCCGAGGCGGGCAGCTTGCCTTCGGCCGCAAGCGTGTCGCGCAGTCCCTGCTCGAGCCCTCGCGGCGAGTAGCCCAGCTCGGCCGTCGCCTTGTCGTGCTTGGCCCAGTAGGTGACGCCGTCGGCGACGCTGACCATCTCGCTGAGGTTTGGCGGGAAGCCGAGCAGCGGCCCGACGACCGGGCCGACGGGGGCCGATAGCTTGACCACCGCGGTCGGCAGGCCCCGGGTGGGCTTGCGGCGGCCCAGCACTCGGGCGGTCGTCTGCAGCAGGTCGCGGTTGGTGCCCAACTCGCCGCCGAGCACGTAGGCCTCGCCGGGCCTGCCCCTGTCGAGGGCGGCGACGATGCCGTCGGCGACGTCCTCGACGTAAACGAAGGTCAGGCCCGTCTCGGGAAAGGGGATCAGCGGCAGCCGGTGCTTGCGGAACTGCTCGACCATGTTGCCGAGCTCGGAGTGGTCGTCGGGGCCGTAGACGCCGCCGGGCTGGACGATCACGCAGGGCAGGCCCTCGGCGATCAGCTGGCGGGCGATCAGGTGGGCCTGGTGCTTGGTCTCGTCGTAATAGGAGACGTAGTTGCGGTCGTGCTCGTGGGTCTCGTCGACGACCTCGCCGCGGGTGTTGCCGAAGGCGTTGACGGTCGAGACGTAGACGACCTTGCCTATCTTCTCGTCGAGGGCTGCGCGGAGGACGTTCTCGGTGCCGACGACGTTGGCCTCGTAGAGCGCCGGCCGCTGCTTCTTCGGGATCCCGACCTTGTAGATCGCGGCGCCGTGGATGACGGCGTCAGCGCCGCGCATTCCCTCGCGGATCGCCGTCGAGTCGGTGAGATCGCCTGAGACCAGCTGGCAGCCGCGCTCGCTCAGCTCGCCTGCCTTCTCGGGACTGCGCACGAGGCAGACGACCTCGTCGCCGCGCTGGCGCAGCTTGCGGACGACGTGGCCGCCGATGAAGCCGGTGGCGCCGGTGACGAAGACCTTCACGGCCGCAAGCCTAGATCAATCGCCAAACGACGATCGAGCCCGCGCCGGGCGCCACCTCGACCCGCCCCTAACATCAAGAGCGTGGGTGGCAAGGACGGACGCGGCCGCAAGGCCCAGAGCAGCTACGCCGCCGGCGGCGCGGGCGTTCGCAACCCGCGGGCACGCCAGCGAGCGCTGGCGATCGGCGTCATCGCCGAGGGCGACGCCGAAGACCCGCTCGCCGAGCTCAAGGAGCTGCTGCGGACAGCCGGTGTTGCGACGGCGGGGGAGATGGTCCAGCGCCGCTCCGCGCCCGACCCGGATCGTTACTTCGGCCGCGGCAAGCTGGCCAAGCTGAAGGAGGCGGTCAAGGCCGCCGACGCCAACCTCGTCGCCTGCGACGACGAGCTCGCGCCGCGACAGGAGCGCAACCTCGAGTCCGAGCTGGGCGTGCCGGTGATCGACCGCACCGCGGTGATCCTCGACATCTTCGCCGACCATGCCCACAGCGCCGAGGGCAAGCTCCAGGTCGAGCTGGCGCAGCTCGAGTACAACCTGGCGCGGATGCGCGGCCTCTGGACGCATCTCGAGCGCCTCGGCGGCGGCATCGGCACGCGCGGACCGGGCGAGGCCCAGATCGAGACCGACCGCCGCCTCGCCCGCGACCGGATCGCCGGCCTGCGAGGGCGACTGGAGCGGCTGGAGCGCAACCGTGAGGTGATGCGGGCGCGCCGGGCCGGGGCGTCACTGCCGTCGCTGGCGCTCGCCGGCTACACCAACGCCGGCAAGTCGACCCTGCTGAACGCGCTGACCGGGGCCGAGGTCGGAGTGGGGGAGCGGCTCTTCCAGACCCTCGACCCGACGACGCGGTCCTACGAGCACAGCGGCCGCACCTATCTCGTCACCGACACGGTCGGCTTCATCGCCAAGCTGCCGCATCAGCTGGTCGAGGCCTTCAAGGCGACGCTCGAGGAGACGGTGCTCGCCGACCTCGTCGTCCACGTCGTCGACGGCTCGCTCGACGAAGACGGCCTGGCGAAGGCGATCGCGGCGGTCGACGAGGTCCTCGAGGACATCGGCGCCGGCGAGATGCCGCGGCTCCTCGTCTTCAACAAGGCGGACCTGCTGAGCCCGGAGGAGCAGACCGAGCTGGCGCTGCGCCACCCCGGCTCGCTGCTGATCTCGGCCCGCGAGGGAGCGGGGATCGAGGGCCTCCAGGACGCGATCGAGAGGGCCTTCGCCGACACGCTGCGCGAGCTCGAGCTGGTGATCCCCTACAAGCACGGCGAGCGGCTCGCCGAGCTGCACGAGATCGCCGGTGAGCTCGAGCGCGAGGACGCCGCCGACGGCGTCCACGTCCGTGCCCGGGTTCCGGCCGGGCTGGCCCACCGCTTCGAGGCCTTCGCCGCCAACGGCAGCGCACGCCGCCGGTAGGGTGCGCTCGATGCAGCTGCGGGTTGCCCTACTGAGCGACCGGGCGACCCTGCCGAGACGGGCGCATCCGGGCGACGCCGGCCTCGACCTCTATGCGGCCGAGACGGCGAAGATCGGCCCCGGCGAGCGGGCGATGGTCGCGACCGGCATCGCGGTCGAGATTCCCGAAGGCCACGCCGGGCTGGTGCTGCCGCGCTCGGGCCTCGCCGCCCGCCACGGCATCGCCCTGGTGAACGCGCCCGGCCTGATCGACTGCGGCTATCGCGGTGAGGTCAGGGTGCTGTTGCTCAACACCGATCGCTCGGAGGCGTTCGAGATCGCCGTCGGCGATCGCATCGCCCAGCTGCTGCTGACGCCGTTCGCCGCCGGCGTCGTCGTCGAGGTCGCAGAGCTCGACGAGACGGCTCGCGGCGAGGGCGGCTTCGGCTCGACGGGCGCTTAACCCGGCCGGTCAGCCCGCCGCCTGGCGGGCGGAGCGGTGAGCGGCCAGCTCGAGCGAGTCGTCGAGCGGCTCGAGCTCGATCGGCTCGCCGTAGCGCCGCTCGAGGGCGCGCTCGATCAGCAGGTCGGCGAGCCAGGCGTTCTTCGGCAGCAGCGGGCCGTGGAGATAGGTCCCGATCATGTTGAGGCGCCGCACTCCTTCGGTCCCGTCGCTGCTGTTGTTGCCGTGGCCGGAGAGGACTCGTCCGAGCGGCGTCGCTTCGGCGCCGAGGTGGGTGCGGCCACCGTGGTTCTCGAAACCCGCGAGCTCTCTCCCAGGCGGCGGCGCCGTGCCGGAGCCGGCCGGATCGGCCGCGCCCTCGAGCACGACCTCGATCGCCACGTTGCCGATCAGCCGCTTGCCGGGCTCCCTGACCGTCTCGAGGTCGGCGAGGCCGAGCCCGGGCACCCTGCGCTCGGCCAGCTGGTAGCTGTGGCCGAGCAGCTGGTAGCCGCCACAGACGGCGAGGACGACGGCGCCGTCCTCGACCGCCATCGCCAGCGAGTTGCGCTTGCTGCGCAGCATGTCCTCGGCCACCAGGACCTGGTCGCGGTCCTGGCCGCCGCCGATGTAGAAGAGGTCGTGCCCGGCGGCGTCGATCGGCTCACCCGGCCCGGCGGCGGCGTAGGCGAAGCCGATGCCCCGCCACTCGCAGCGACGGCGGAGGAAGATGATGTTGCCGCGATCGGCATAGATGTTCATCTGCTCGGGGTAGAGGGCCAGCAGGCGCAGCTCGAGCTCGGTTCCACGCTCAGACATCGGCGGCCTCCAGCAGGATCACCGTGGAGTCGACGTGGCGCTCGCCGCCCGCCAGGCGCTCGATCCCGACGGTCGCGAGGCCGGCTTGGCGAGCCTCCTCGCTGAGCGTGGCGGCGTCGAGGACGTCGAGCCGCTGCTCGTGCGCCTGCACGCTCTGTTCGCCGCCGGGCCAGGCGATCCGGCGCTCGCGGCGGACGACGATCTCGCCTGCGGTCGCGGCGACGGAGATCGGCAGCGAGGAGAAGACGGCGCCGCCCTCCTCGCGCACGTCGGCGAGCGGCGACGCGGCGTCGCCGGAGGACAGCCTGCCCTCGACGATCGAGACGGCGGCGCGGCCGCCGGGGGCGAGGTGGGCGCGGGCGCGGCGCAGCAGGGCAAGCCGGCCAGCCGGCCCCCCGAGCAGCTGGACGAGCTGCATCGGCGCCAGGATCAGGCCGAAACGGGCCGGCAGCAGATCGAGCTCGCGAACGTCGCCGAGCTCGCAGGTGATCGCAAGCCGCTCGGCCTGCGCCCGGCGCTCGAGCTCGGCGACCAGCTCCGGCGCCTGCTCGACCGCGGTGACCGGATGGCCGGCGCGGGCGAGTGCCAGGGCGACCCGGCCGCAGCCGGCGCCCAGATCAAGGATCGGGGCGCGTTTGGCCTGGCTCGCCAGCCGCCCGTAGAGCGCCAGGTCAGCGGCGTAGCCGCCGCACTCGACGTCGTGCCAGATGACCTCCCGGGGGAGGGTTGCGAGCATCGGGCCGCTCATTCCCAGTAGGCGCGCGCCAGGCCGCGCCGGGTCAGCAGCGTCCGCAGCTCGAGCAGGGCGGTATAGGTGGGCAGGGCAAAGAGGCGGCCATCGGCGTCGCGGACGGCCTCGTCGAGCGAGCCCTCGAGACCGTTGCGGACCTCGATCCGATCGGTCGGCCAGCCGGCGTACTTCAGCCGCAGCGCCATCTCCGGGGCGCGGGTCCCGGCGCAGATCACCCGTCGCACACCGCCGGCGAGCAGCTCGAAGTCGGCGTCCCAGATCCAGGAGACGTCGCGGCCGTCGGCGATGCGGTCGTTGAGGGCGATCCAGAGGTCCAGCTCGCCGCCGCCGCGCTCGAGCTGCAGCGTCCGCAGGACCTCGTTGGCCCCGGCCGGGTTCTTGATCAGCAGGATCGAGACGGCGACGTCGTCGACCGCGATCGTCTCGACGCGGCCGAAGACGGCGCGAACCGACTCCAGGCCCTGGCGGATCAGCTCGGGCTCGACCCCGAGCTCGAGCGCGGCGGTCACCGCGGCGAGTGCGTTGTAGACGTTGTAGAGGCCTGGCAGGGGCAGCTTCAGCTCGAGCGTGGCGCCGGGAATCCTGATCTCGATGTCGGAGCCGGCGATCCCGTGCAGCGCGATCCGGGTCGCGGCGACGTCGGGGGTGGGGCGGTCGGCGTCGCAGTTCGGGCAGCTGTAGTGGCCGAGGTGGCCGACGAAGGCGCGCTCGTAGGCGTAGAGGGCGCCGCAGCGGCGGCAGTGCTTGGCGTCGTGGGCGTGCTGGAGCTCGGGCAGCGCCTGCGAGACGTCCTCGATACCGAAGTAGGTGACGCCTTCGCGCCTGGCGCCGGCTCCGTCGGGGCCGCGGCCGAGATCGGCGATCAGCGGGTCGTCGGCGCAGAGGGCGAAGCGGGTGCTGCCGCTGCGCGCCTCGACCAGCGCCGCCCACTCGTCGGCCAGGTGCTCCAGCTCGCCGTAGCGGTCGAGCTGGTCGCGGAAGAGGTTGCCGAGGACCAGCAGCTTGGCGTCGAGCTCGGTAGCGACCTGCGGCAGCCAGGCCTCGTCGACCTCGAAGAGTCCCTCGTCGCCGCGCTGCTCGAGCAGCGCCGTCGCGACGCCCCAGGTCATGTTCGAGCCGGCGCGGTTGTGGACGGGGTCGCGGCCGTCGGCGCGCAGGATCGCCGCGATCATCGAGGCCGTCGTCGTCTTGCCATTGGTCGAGCTGACGACGGTTGACCCCTGCTCGAGGCCGCGGCCGAGCCGTGAGATCGCGTCGGGCGCGAGCCGCAGCAGCAGCCGCCCGGGCAGCGTCGTGGCGCCGC
>JAWVFK010000025.1:0-25250 GCA_033856175.1 Solirubrobacterales bacterium
AGCCCTGCCGCGGCTCGGCCGGCAGGCCGTCGTCCTGGACCGCCCAATCGGGCCAGCCCTCGCCCTGGAAGCGCTCGTTGTAGAGGTCCTGGTGGAAGTCGAGCAGCGAGTAGATGCCGCGCCTGGCGAGCGCCCGCTGGGTCGCGGCGACGTGGTTGAGATAGCGGTCGTTGTAGCTGCCGGGATTCGGCTCGATCGCCTTGTAGATCAGCCCCAGCCGCACCGTGTTGAAGCCCTTGCGGGCGAGGAAGTCGATGTCCTCGGCGTCGAAGCCGGCGCCGGCCGGGTCATACGGCGCGACCTTGTAGACCATGTTGACGCCGTGAAGGGTGACGACGCGGCCCTGCGCGTCGGTGATCCAGCGGCCGCTGTGCCCCAGCGGCGAGCTGGCCGAGGCCGATGCCGGCAGTGCCAGCGCCAGCACGGCCGCCAGCATCGTCAAGCCGATTCCCGCCGAGCCGAGGGCTCCGCTTCTCATCCTTCCCTGCACCGGCTTCATCTTGACAGCCGCCGAGCGGCGGGCGCGCGGGTCGCTCGTCAGCCGGCCGCGGCTTCGGCGACAGCGCCCATCGCCTCGGCGCTGGCGCTGGCGAGGCCGCGGACGACGATGACGTCGAGGGCCTCGTAGGCGCTCAGCTCGCGCTGGGCCTCGTCGCGGTCGACGGCGGCGACGCCGACCGTGCCCTCGGGCTCGCCGAGCCGGGCGAAGTGGTTGCGGTAGCCGTCGTGGAGGTCGCGGTAGAACGACTCCTCCTTGGCGAGCCGCCCGGCGGCGTCGGGCCCGACCGCGGTGCGGACGTAGCCGAGCACCGGCGGCGTCTCGCGCCCCGCCTCGGCCGCCCCCTGTTCGACGTGCCGGCGCGCCTCGGCAGCGAATCCTGGCGTCATCCAGTTGAAGAAGGCGCCGTCGTAGCCGGAGCCGGCGAGCGCACACATCTTCGGCCCCATCGCGGCGAGCACGAGGCGGACGCCGGGCAGCGCCTCGCGCAGGCTCGGCAGCGCCTCGCGCATCGTCGTCAGCGGCTTGGCCGAGAAGCCGGCGCCGACGCCGATCCAGAGCCGCGCCGGGTCGAGCCCGACCGCCGCGATCTTCGCTGCGATCCCCTCGGACTGATGCCGGTCGAGCGCCATCACGGCGACGCCGAGATCCAGCTCGGGTGCGCCCTCGGCGAAGACGGCCAGCGTCTCGAGCCCGTTGGCGCCGGGGTGGTCGTTGGACCACAGCGAGCCGTAGCCGAGCGCAGCGCAGCGCTCGGCGAGGGCGCGGGCGACCTCGGCGTCGAGGCCCGCGGCGACGCCGAAGCCGCGCGAGCGGCTCATGCCCGCTCCAGCAGCGCCACGCACTCGATGTGGGGCGTCTGCGGGAACATGTCGACCGGCTTCACGCGCCGCAGCCTATAACCGGCCTCCTCGAGCTGGGCGGCGTTCGGCGCCAGCGTCGTCGGGTTGCAGGAGACGTAGACGATGCGCCTGGCGCCGCACTCGATCACCCGGCGGACGATCTTCGCCGAGAGGCCGGCGCGCGGCGGATCGATGACGACGACGTCGGGCTCTCCCGCCCGCTCGAGAAGCGGCCGGATCGTCGTTCGCGCGTTGCCCTGGAGGAAGTGGGCGTTGGCGATGCCGTTGCGCGTGGCGTTGGCCTCGGCGTCGGCGATTCCCTGGGCGCTCAGCTCCAGCCCCCAGACCTCGCCGGCATGGGCCGCCAGCGAGAGGGCGATCGTGCCGGTGCCGCAGTAGAGGTCGAAGACGCGCTCGCTGCCGCTGAGGCCGGCGGCGTCGGCGGCGATCGCGTAGAGGCGCTCGGCCATCTCGGTGTTGGTCTGGAAGAAGGCCTCGCCGGAGATCCTCAGCGAGAGCTCGAAGAGGCGCTCGGAGAGCTGGGCTTCGCCGACGACGCGCGTCTCGCCCTCGGTCCCCCCGCTCGTCTCGTCGACGACCGTGTGCAGGTCGACCGGCAGCGGCCGAGGCAGCTCGACCGGTGAGGTGACCAGGCGCGTGTGCAGCTGACCGGTTCGCCGCCCTTCGCGGACGACGAGGTTGCGCAGGGCGCCGCGCTGCTCGCGGCGGTCGTAAGGCCCGATCTCCCCGGGCAGCTGCTCGGCCCAGGCGCGGATCCGGTTGCGCTCGGCGTTGTTGGCCGCGGAGGCGAGGTGACAGTCCTCGATGTCGGTCACCTCGTCCCAGCGGCCGCGGCGGTGGAAGCCCAGCACCAGCCGGCCCTGATCCGAGCCAAAGCTGTACTCGAGCTTGTTGCGGTAGCGCCACTGCTCGAGCGCCGGCTCGATCGGCTCGAGCTCGAAGTCGCTGAGGCCGCCGAGGCGCTGGAGGGCGTCGGCCACCTGGGCCTGCTTGGTCTCGAGCTGCTGGGCGTAGGCGAGGCCCTGCCAGGGGGCGCCGGGGCAGGGCTCGCCGCCGTGAACGCAGACGTCGGCGATCCGGTCCGCGCTCGGCCGCAGGATCTCCAGCGCACGGGCCTCGGCGTAGCCGCGCTTGGCCTTCTCGACGCGGGCGCGAACCCGGTCGCCCGGCAGCCCGCCGGCAACGAAGACGACGAAGCCGTCGAGGCGGGCCACGCCGTTGCCGCCGTTGGCGAGGCTGTCGACCTCCAGCTCGAGGAGGTCGCCCTTCGCCGCTATTTCTTCTTCAGGCGCTTGTCGGCGGCGGCCAGGACGCTCTTGCGCTTGGCGTTGCGCGCCTCATAGGTGCGGACCTTGCGCAGGTCGGCGGGCGAGAGGTCGCCGAGCCGGTCGACGATCTGCTTTGCCTTCAGGTGGTCGTAGGCGGTGATCGGGAAGTTGCCGAGGCCGGCCTGGCGGCGAAGGCGATCGGCACGGGCCAGCGGCTCGTCGGCGACGTCGCGCAGGCGCTTGGCCGCGGTTGCCCGGGTGTCCTCGATCTGCTTGCGCGCCTTGCGCGCGGCGGCGGTCGTCTGCTTGCGAACCGGTGAGGCGGCATCCAGCGTCTGGCTGCGGGCGCGCTCGAGCAGGCGCTCGAGGTCGCGAATCAGGCCCTCGGTCTGGCCGCGGGCGTCGGTGATCAGCCGGCTGACGAGGTCCTCGGCGTCGCCGCGAGTCATCCGCCCGCGCTTGACGGCGTCGTCGACGACGTCCTGAAGCCGCTCGCGCGAGACGGTGACGCTGCGCTGGAGGGCATCGCGGAATGCCTGCACGCTGCTCTCGACGCTGGCGCTGTCCGCGCTCTTTTGCTGGGCCTTGGCTGGGGTCTTTTTGGTTTTCTTCGCCATGGAGGTCGATGCTACCCACTGACGGCGGTTTCGAACAAGGCCTCGACCGGCGCGTGGTCGGAAAGTCGCAGGGCGAGCCCGCGCTCACGGGTCTCACGCCGCGCCGGCGGCCATGCGTGCTCGGGCTCAACGACCTCGAGCCCGCGGCCGAGCAGGTGGTCGATGCCGGTCGCGATCGCCGGCTCGCTGAACGAGTAGCGGCGCGCCAGCTCGCCGAAGACGGCGGCGTGGGCCGGTCGCAGGTTGAGGTCGCCGCCGAGCAGCAGCGGCGCCGAGCCGGCCCAGCGCACGGCGGTGGCGGCGGCGCTGCGAAGCTCCTCGGCGGCGAGCGGGGGGCGGTCGTTGGTCGCGTGCAGGTTGGCGATACAGAGGCCGCTGTCGAGACGGCAGAAGGCCAGGGCGCGGCGCTCGGGACGAAGGGTCAGCTCGAGGTCGCGGCGCTCGACGATCCGGCCCACCGCCGGCCTGACGAGCGTCGTGTTGGAGCCGCCCTCGCCGGAGGCGATGAGGTCGGGGTTGAGCCGGGCGACCAGCTGGCGCAGCGGCGCCAGCGAGTTGCGCGAGGTCAGCACTCGGTGAGCCGCGGCGCCGCAGTCGGCCGCCAGCCGGTCCGACCAGCGCGGCGGGCACTCCTGCAGCAGGGCGACGTCCCACTCGGCGCGGGCGAGGAGGTCGGCGAACTCGGCGTAGAGGTCGCGATTGACCTGGACGTGGGTCTCGCCGCGCTCGCTGATCCGCAGCAGGCGCGAGCGCCAGCTCAGCAGCTCGCGCTCGGGCGGCGCGTCGCGGCCGTGGAAGAGGTTCCAGCTGATCGCGCGGATGCGCACGCCGCCACCGTACCCAGGCGGGCGGTTGCGGGAAACGGCGCCCGTGGCCGCCGGCCTGCCGGGAAGGCCGGCGGGCCGGCCGTAGTATCGGCGCCTTCCCCGATGGCCTCCGACGCGGACACCAGGCACTTTCTCACCGGCGCCGAGCTCAGCGGCGGCGAGCTGGGCGCGCTGCTCGACCGCGCCACCGAGCTCAAGGCCGGCCGGCCGAGCGAGGGCGCCGGCGTCCTCGCCGGGCGCAGCGTCGCGATGGTCTTCGAGAAGCCCTCGACGCGGACGCGGATCTCGTTCGAGGTTGGGATCGACGAGCTCGGCGGCTCGCCGGTCGTCCTGCGCGGCGAGGAGCTGCAGCTCTCACGCGGCGAGTCGGTGCGAGACACGGCGCTGGTGCTCTCGCGCTATGTCTCGGCGATCGTCGTCCGCTCCGGCTCGCACGAGGCGGTCGCCGAGCTTGCCGAGCACGCCGCGGTCCCGGTCGTCAACGCCCTGACCCCGGAGCACCATCCCTGCCAGGCGCTCGCCGACCTGATGACGCTGCGCGAGCGCTTCGGTGAGCTGAGCGGCCTGCGGGTCGCCTATGTCGGCGACGGCAACAACGTCGCCCGCTCGCTGGCGATCGTCGGCCGCAGCGCCGGCGTCGAGGTCGTGGTCGCGGCGCCGCCGGGCTACCGGATCGAAGACGGCGTCGCCGCCGATCAGACCGACGACCCCAAGGCAGCGGCAGCCGGCGCCCGCGCCCTCTACACCGACGTCTGGGTCAGCATGGGCGACGAGGCCGACGCCGACCGCCGCCGCAGCGACCTCGCTCCCTACCAGCTGAACGAAGAGCTCCTCGCGATCGCCGCGGACGACGCGATCGTCCTCCACTGCCTGCCCGCCCACCCCGGCGAGGAGATCACCGCCGAGGCTCTCTACGGCGATCGCTCGGCCGTCTGGGACCAGGCCGAGAACCGCCTCCACGTCCAGAAGGCCCTGCTGGAGCTGTTGCTCGGCTGAGCTCGCTGCGAGAATCGGCGCGCGGCCCCGTGGTGTAACGGTTAGCACGCCAGGTTTTCAACCTGGTAGCGCGGGTTCAACTCCCGCCGGGGCTATCTAGGCGAACCGAATCGCGCGCTCGAATAGCCTGACGCCGCGATGCAGCCGGAGATCCACCTCGGCCCGTTGACGCTGCAGACCTTCGGGATCATGTTCGCGCTGGCGTTCGTCGCCGCCGGGGCGCTGATCTCGCGGCGCTTCGCCGAGTGGGGCAAGCCGCCGGACTGGGCCTACGAGATGGTCTTCGCGGCGATCGTCGGCGGCATCGTCGGCGCCCGGCTCTATTACCTGGTCCAGAACTACGACTCGGTCAAGGACGACCTGCTCGGCAACCTCTTCTCCGGAGCAGGGCTCGTCTGGTACGGCGGCGCCCTCGGCGGCGCCCTCGGAGTCGCGCTCTGGGCGCGCTGGCGCGGCTTCCTCGGCCTGCGGCTGCTCGACCTCGCCGCGGCGCCGCTCGCGCTCGGCTACGCGGTCGGCCGGGTCGGCTGCCAGCTATCCGGCGACGGCGACTACGGCAAGGCCTGGGACGGGCCCTGGGCGATGTCCTATCCCCACGGGACCGTGCCGACGACCCAGGAGGTCCACCCGACGCCGGTCTACGAGACGCTCAGCATGGCGCTGATCGCCTGGGCGCTCTGGCGCCTGCGCGACCGCTTCCGGCCGGGTGTCCTCTTCGCCCTCTACCTCGTGCTCTCCGGGCTCGAGCGCCTCCTCGTCGAGTTCCTTCGCCGCAACGACCGCGTCGTCATCGGCTTGACTACGCCCCAGCTCGAGAGCCTGGCGCTGGTGGCGATCGGCGTCCTCTGGGTCGCCCACCTCCGCTGGCACGGCGGCCTGCGGCCCAAGGCCTCCTCAGCCTGAGCAGCCGCGACGCCGATCAGCGCCCGAAGCCGGTCAGACCGATCGCAGGGCGCCGCCGTCGAGCGGGATGACGGCGCCGGTCAGGTAGGCGGCTCGGGTCGAGCAGAGGAAGGCGACGAGGTCGCCGTACTCCTCGGGCCGGCCGAGCCGGGCGGCCGGAACGTCCCTGCGCGCCTGCTCCTCGGCGGCTTCGAGCGAGCCGCCGGCGTCGGCGAGGCGCTCGGTGCCAAAGCGCCCGGTCGCGACGGTGTTGACGGTGATGCCGTCGGCGCCGACCTCGCCCGCAAGCGTCTTGAAGAAGCCGACCGCCGCCATTCGCATCGCGTTGGAGAGCGTCAGGTGGGGGATCGGCTCGCGCACCGAGGTCGAGGAGACGTTGACGATCCGCCCCCAGCCGCGCTCGCGCATTCCGGGAAGCGAGGCCTCGATCAGCCGTCGCGGCGCCAGCACGAGCGAGCGGTAGGCGGCGTCCCACTCCTCCTCGCTGTTGTCGAGTGCGCCGCCGAACGGCGGCCCACCCGTGTTCGTCACCAGGATCTCGACCGGGCCGAATCGCTCGGCGACCTCGCCCGGCAGCGCGCTCATCCGCTCGAGGTCATCGGAGTCGGCTTCGAAGGCCGCCGTCTCGCCGTCGATCGTGGTGCGCGCCTGCTCGAGCCCCTCCAGCGAGCGCGACGCCATCGCCACGCGCGCCCCCTCGCGCGCCAGCGCCGTCGCTATTGCCCGGCCGATGCCACGGCTGGCGCCCATGACCAGAGCTGTCTTTTTGTCCATCTCGAGGTCGATTCGCGGACCGTAGCGTGATCCTTGACCGCGAGCCGTGTTTCACCATCAAGGAGCACGAATCTCGAAGCCCCGGCCGCGCCGGGGGAAAGGAAGCGGAAATGAAGCGATACCTACTGTTGCTCTTCAGCCTCGCCGCGATCGGCGCGCTGGTCATGGGGCTCTCGATCGCTCGAGCGTCCGATGACGAAGGCGACGATCACGGCGCAACTGCCTGTGAGGTCGACGACAACGGCGATCACCACGAGGCGGGCGACGACAACTCGGACGACCTCTCGGGCTCGATGGATGACGACAACATCCAGGGCAACGGCGGCGACGACGAGATCGACGGCGATTCCGGCGATGACGACATCTGCGGCGACGATGGCGACGACGACATCAACGGCGGCCCCGGCGACGACGAGCTGCGCGGTGGTCCCGGCGATGACGTCGAGAACGGCCAGGGGGGAGACGATCTCGTGATCGGCAACTCCGGCAACGATCGCCTCAATGGCGGCCCCGGGCGCGACAACGTCCGCGGCGGCTCCGGCAGGGACCGGATCAGGGTCCACGGCGGCGGTCGTGACCACGTCAACTGCGGCGGTGGCCGCGACGTCGTGTTCGCCGACAGCCACGACAGCGTCTCCGACAACTGCGAAGTCGTACACCGCTAAACCGGTAGCCAGTGGATCTCGCCCGGCGCTGCCGGGTGAGCCAGCGGCCGGATCGCGCCAGGCGCGGTCCGGCCGTTTTTCTTTGCCGCCGGGTCCGGGCCTCCGTGGGTCGGGGACGGCCGATTAGAGTCCGTCGATGGCCGTCGAGATTCGCGAAGCGCTCCCCGGTGAGGAGGAGCAGGTGCTTGCGATGTACGAGTGGCTGTTCGCCCCGCCGGGGGCGACGCCGCCGGGCTGGAGGCCCGAGCGAGCCGCCGACAGGGTGGCCGAGGCGATCGCCGGCGAGCGCAGCGCGATCCTCGTCGCCACAGACAAGGGCTCGCTTGTCGGCCTCTGCAGCATGTACATCGAGCTCAACTCGGTCCGCTACGGCCGCCGCTGCTGGATCGAGGATCTGGCCGTCGATCCCGGACGCCGCTCACAGGGCATCGGCGCAGCCCTGCTGGACGTCGCTGCGGACTGGGCCCACGACCACCGCGCCAGCTACCTCCAGCTGACGACCGCCAACGAGCGCACCGATGCCCAGCGGTTCTATGAGCGCCGGGACCCGATCGCGGTCGGCGTCAACTACTCCTGGGGGTTGCCGAGAAAGTCCTCGGCCTAAGAGCGATAGGGCCCGATGAGCTCGCGCTCCCCGACAGGTCGCCCCCGGCCAATCGTTCACCGCTGACCCACCACGGTCAGCCCTCGGCCTGGGCCCGCGATCTGCAGTGGGGCGGCGGCCTGACGCTGATGGCTCTCGTTCTCGCATTCGGCTGGATCACCGTTCGGCCGACGCCGCGCCGACGCGAGCCGGAGCTTCCCGCCCTGCTTACTCTCGGGCTCACCGCCGTCGCTAACCTCAGCCGCGGGCGGTTAGCTCAGTTGGGAGAGCACCTGCTTTACACGTAGGAGGTCGCCGGTTCGAGCCCGGCACCGCCCATTGAATGCCGCTGGCGGAATGTCGGTTGCGAGAGATCCCACGCATCCGCAAATTCCGCGATTCGATTCCCGAAGAAGCGGGTAACTGACGCTGGTCGAAGGATCCGCCCCGCCGAACCCAGGGAGCCCAGGACTTGGCAACCGCCCCCGTATCGGACCGCCCAGCAGAGCAGGAGAGCGACGAGAGAGCCCGCCTGCTGCCGGGCCGGCCAGCCCGCGTTCGCCGGCCGGCCGCTGAGCACCGGCGCGTACTGCACCTCTCCGACGCGGCCCTCATCGATCGGATCCGCGAAGGTGACGAGCGGGCGTTCGAGCAGCTATACGACCGTCACGCTGCCGCCCTCTACGCCTACTGCATGCGGATGCTGCATTCGCGCGACGACGCCGAGGACGCGGTTCAGCAGGTCCTGCTCAACGCTTTCAAGTCGCTGACCCACGACACCACGGCGATCGAGCTGCGGCCGTGGCTCTTCCGCATCGCCCACAACCACTGCGTTTCCGTCTGGCGCCGCCGTCACGAGGTGGCGACAGACGACGTCGATGCCGTCTCTGCGGCCGAGGACCCTGAGCACTCCTTCGAGACCCGCAGGGTCGCGCTCGACGCGCTCCACGACCTCTCCTTCCTGCCGGAGCAGCAGCGCACGGCGCTGTTGCTCGCCAGCATCCAGAAGCTGCCGCACGAAGAGATCGCCCAGATCCTCGGCTGCCCGACGGCAAAGGTCAAGTCGCTCGTCTTTCGGGCCAGCCGTGCCCTTGCCGAGAGACGGCTCGCCCGGGAGACGAGCTGCGCCGAGATCCGCAGGCGTCTGGGTGTGCTGAAGGGCGGCTCGCTGCGCCAGAACGTGGTCCGCTGGCACCTCGCCGAGTGCGAGGGCTGCCGCGACTACCGCGAGCAGATCAAGCGGAGCGCCTCATCGAGCGAGCCGCTTGCAGCACCCTCTCCCTGAGGCCGGTCGGCGGCCCCTCCACGACGCCTTCGAGCTCTCGCAGCTGGCGGCGAAGCGCCCGGCGGAACTCGCGACATTCGGCGCAGCGGATCAGATGAGGAAGCTGGCGGAGCCTGACACGGCCTCCGCGCAGCGCAAGCTCCTCCTGTGTCCGCGCGCATGCATGGTCGAGACCCTCGCGGTCTCCCCGCTGTGATTGAGACGCCACGTCCCCTCCGGGGGTTCACCTCGTGAAGAGCGAGGCTATCGCTCCGCAACAGGCGGGTGCGGCGATCGACCGATGTTCGGAGCCGGCTAGCGGGGCGGCGCTTCGCCGGCCGGCCCGAGGACTTCGTCCAGCACGGCTGCCGTGTCGGCCACGTCGAACTCCTCGCGCAGCCGTCGCTCGACGTCCTCGCGGCTACTGCCGCTGATCACCATCTGGGCGGCCAGCAGGCGAGCTCCGTCGGAGGCGCTGCCGTTGCTGCGCCGGCGCGGCAGCCGCGGACGCTGCGGCGGCTCCTCGAGCGAATCCACTGGCGCCTCGGGCGTCTCCGCGAGGGACGCCGCTGCCGGCGGCGGCGGATCGTGCGGCTGCGGCGGCGCGGTCTCCTTGCGCCGCAGCTCGTGCAGGTCGGTTCGCAGCCTCTCTATGGCGTCCTCCTTGCGCGCTTCGCGCTCGCTCTCGCGGCTGTGCTCGAAGGTCTCAACGGGTGCCGGCGCCGCGGCGTCCCTGTCGAGTTCGTGGACGGCGTCGTCGAGCGCGCTCAGCAGCGCGTCGGAGCGCTCGCGCACCGAGCGCGCCTGCTCGATCAGCCCGTCGGTCAGCTCGTAAATGCTGCGAATCCGGGTCATCGCCAGCTGCTCGGCCTTCGTCTTCGACTCCTCCAGCTGCTGGCGGGCACGGTTCTCGGCGTCGGCGACGATGTCCGCCGCCGCTCGCTCGGCGGCGTCGATGACGGATTGGATCCGGTCGGCGATCGCCCCCGTCTCGGCTGTCGGCGGCGAGGGCTCCCTCTCGACGCGCGGCGGCGGCGGCGGTCCGGCGCTCGCCTCCGGCTCAGCGTCCTTGTCGGACTGGCGAAAGATCACAGTCACAGGCTACGTCAGCCGACCGCGGTTGGCGGCGGTCCTAGCGCGGTTGGGTTTGCCGTTGCTCGAGCGCACTGGCGGCAGCGAGGAGGCGGCGAGCCAGCCGCTCGACCCGCAGCCGGCAGAGCGTCTGGCGGTAGGCCAGCTCGGCGCGCAGCTCCCGCAGCATGCTGAGACGGCAGGTCTCCACCGTCTCGGCGCGGATTCGTGCCAGCTCGAGCGTGCGGAAGCTGAGCTCGTCGGCTGCGGCCGCCAGGCTCGCGGCGTCGGTACCGGCCCGGACCACGATCGCCTCGGCTCGTGCGGCGGCCTGGCCCCAGTCTGACTCCGGAATCGCGCGCAGCGGCGTTCGCGACAGCGCCTGGGCTTGCTGCCGATATCGCGCGAGTGCTCGTGCCGCTTCCGCTCA
The DNA here is from genome assembly GCA_033856175.1 of Solirubrobacterales bacterium. GTDB lineage: Bacteria > Actinomycetota > Thermoleophilia > Solirubrobacterales > 70-9 > JAWVFK01. The sequence continues at coordinate 10,761 of JAWVFK010000025.1, forward strand.
GACCACCTCCGGCGAGCGAAGATAGCCACCCCTCCGGATGGGCCCGGGCGGGGACCGGGGCGGGCCCGCCTCACAGCCCGAAGGCGATGTTCCCCGGCGATCGCGCGCCGTCCAGGCGACGGTGGCTGGCCGGGCGGGGGACGCTGCGGTCGGCGATGTTGAGGATGTCGCCGACCTCGTGCTCGCCCCACAGCGGGTCGTAGATCCGCCTGTCGCGGTTGACGGTGTAGCGGTTGCGGCGCCCGACGCGCTCGCGGACGAGGAAGCCCGCCTCGACGAGGGTCGAGACGATGCCCTGGGCGCGGCGCTCGGTGATGCCGACGCTGGCGGCGACGTCGCGCAGCCGTGCCTCCGGGTCGCGGCTGATGCAGAGCAGGACGTGGGCCTGAGTTGTCAGAAAGTGCCGCGAGTCCACCGAGTTCCCTCGTTGGAGGGGCCACTCCGCGCTCATGAGACCGCCTCGCGAACGAGCCCGTCGCCGACGATCAGCCGCTCGTCCGGGCACTCGAGCTCCGTCTGGACCTCGGCCACCGTGGCGCGCAGGGTCTCGGCGACGATCAGAAGGTCGAACCAGATCGAGCGATGCTTGAGGTAGTAGAGGTCGTGGCAGAGCTTCCAGGCGCTTCCACGGTCGCTGCCGGCGTAGCCACAGCGGACCTGGGCCCAGCCCGTCAGGCCCGGCTTCATCAGGTGGCGACGCTCGTAGTAGCGGAACTGGCCCTCCAGCTCGGTGACGAGCTGCGGCCGCTCCGGCCGCGGCCCGACCATCGTCATCTCGCCGCGGAGGACGTTCCAGAGCTGCGGCAGCTCGTCGATGTGAGTGCGGCGCAGGACTCGCCCGACCGGGGTGATGCGCTCGTCGTCGCTGCTGCACCACACAGGGGTGCCATCGCGCTCGGCGTCCGGCAGCATCGAGCGCAGCTTGACCATCGTGAACTCGCGCCCGCCCTCGCCGACGCGGCGCTGGCGGTGAAGGATCGGCCCGCCGTCGTGGAGCTTGATCGCCACGGCGGCGACGGCGAGCAGAGGAGCGGAGAGGACGGCGAGCATCAGCGCGAAGCCGAGGTCGAAGGCCCGCTTGGAGAGCGACCAGCCGGCCGTGTAGCTGGGGTGCATCAGATAGTGGAACCAGGCGGAGTCGGCGGCTCCGAGCGGCACGTAGCCGAGCGTCTTCTCACAGAACTGGGTGCCGTCGATCATCCGCACCGGCAGGTCCCAGCACTCACCGACGACGGTCTCCGCGGCCTCAGAGCGCTGCGGCCCTGGCTTCAGGGCGATCACGAGGAGGTCGATCCGGTGGCTGCGGACGATCTGTCGCAGGTCGGCGAGGCTGCCGATCGAGGACACCTCGCCGCGGGGGCCGGGCTCGCCGGGAACGCCGCCGGCCGGCTCGAGGGCCGCCTCCTCGCTGCAACCGCCGCCCTGGGGGTCGATCCTGCCGGCCAGGAAATAGCCATGCAGGTGGCTGTTGCCGAGGTCCGCGGCGAGCGAGTCGGCATAGTCGGCGGTGCCGATCACGGCGAGGCGGATCTGCCGCTCGTCCTTGAAGCGCACCGTGACCCAGGCACCGAGCAGGAAGACGAGCCAGGCCATGGCAACCGCCAGCGCCAGCGACCCGGTAGCGCCCTGCACTCCTTCGGCCTCGCAGACGGCGCCGGCGACGACGGCGCCGGCGAGCGGCGGCAGCGCCCACAGCCACACTCCCGAGAAGGCGAGCAGGTGCAGCGGCTGCCTGGCTCGCTGGAGCCAGCTGCCGGCGATGAGCGTCGCCGCCCCGAACAGGGCCACGTCGCTGAGACGGCCGAGATGGCCGATCGCGACGAGGCTGGCGGCGCTCGCTGGGCCGATCAGACAGCCGATCGTCTCCAGCAGACGCTGGGCGCGCAGGGCGCCCATCGCCTGAGGGCCGCTGGCCTGGGTGGAGAGCGAGATCATCGCCGGCTCGCCCGTTGCTAGCGCTCGCGTGGGGTCGAGAGCCGCCGCATCATGAGGCCGCTGCCGAGCATCGCAACGGAGACGCCGAGCAGCGTCACCACGTCCCAGCCGGTGAACGGCAGCGTGCCGCCGACCCTCCTGCCGAGACCGGCAGCGGGCTGAGCGGCCGCGGCGCCTGCGGCTGCAGCGCCACTCGCGTGGCTGCCGCCCTGAGCCTTCGTGCCGGCCGAGGAGCCGCCGGAGTCGACCCCGGGCAGGGGCTCGTACTGGGCAACTGTCGGATCGGCGCCAAAGGCGCCGGCCGGCCCAACGACCAGCGCCATCACTGCTGCGCAGATCCCGATCATGAGAGCTGTGCGTGTGGTTTTCATATCCCTTAAGACGCAGAAGGACGCAAAAGGTTCAGGAGTTAGTAGACAAAACTTTCTTGTCTTCGGTTTGGCGTCATCTGAGTACGGAACGCTCGCGCGGCTGCGAGCGGCCGACCATTCGGCCGGCCGGTGTTTCGAGGCCCTTGCGGCGGGTACGACGGCTGCATGGGCATAGGAACGTCGATCTTCCTCGTCGCCTTGGGTGCCGTCCTTCGCTGGGCTGTCACCACGGGCCACGTCGCGGGAGTTCGAATCCACACAGTCGGACTGATCCTGCTGATCGTCGGCATCGTCGGCCTGCTGATCTCGCTCTACTACACCGAGATCTACAGCCGTCGCCGGGGCACAGTCGTTCGCGATCCCGCTCTGCGGGATCCGGATTACGTCCCCTAGCCGCGATCGGTAGAGACCAAGCTGCAGCTGCCGCGCTCGGCCAGGGTCGAGCGCCAGCTCAAGGGGCGCCAGCTCGAGTCGCACCCTCCAGGCCGAGGAGCGCGGCCAGAGACTCCTCGATCTGACCGATCGTCTGCTCCGTAGCGTGGCCCACCCGGCGTAGGAGCCTTGTTCGGGCCAGAGCGCGGACGCCCTGACAGATTGCGGCGCTGGGCCGTTCTATCCCCTCGTCTGGCGACACCCGCGGTCGCAGCGCCGACGGCGCGTATGAGCTCGATAGCGGAATGACGACGAACAGGTCCTCGGCAGCGCCGGTCCTGACGTCGTCGACGGACATGACGATGGCCGGCCGGTTCTTGCCGGGCTCCCCAGGACGCCCCGCGCCGAGCGAAACCACCCAGATTTCACCGCGCTGCGGCTCAGTCAATGCCATCGCCGAGGGTCGTCTCCCAGTCCAGCTCCTCGGCTCTGACCTCGGGATTCTTGGCGTCGAGGACGCGGGCCTCGCGCTCGGAAAGGAACATCGCCTGGCGCTCGGCCTCCTGCGCGAGCCGGGCAAGCATCGACGCGACTGAGACCCCCCGCTCCTGGGCCTGCCTGGCGAGCAGATCGCGCGTCTCGCGAGTGACCCTGATCGTCGCTGTCTCCGTTGCCACTGTCGCCATAGCGTAGCGCCTTACTCTGTCGTCATCGATGAGTTCCATCGTTCATCTAAGGAGGCACGTCGGGGAACTCTCCCCCCAGCAAGTCAGGTCACCGGCGTTGGGCGACTTCCGCTGGCCGGACCCCGCGGGCGCCGCTCACAGGCCCAACCCCCGCACCCCGCTCTCGCCCCAGCCCAGATGGTGGGCCAGCTCGTGGCGCACCGTGCGCTCGACCTGTGCCCGCAGCAGGTCGGGGTCGTGGCCGAAGTCGCGCTCCAGGGTGTCCTGGTAGATGACGATTCGGTCCGGATAGATGTCGCGGGCGACGGTTCCGCCGATGTAGTGGCCGTAGGCGCGGTGCTCGTGGCCACGGTTCGAGACGACCACCGGCGTCCGTTCGAGCAGCTCGGCGAACTCCTGCGGCAGCTGGTCCAGCGCCTGCATGACGAGCTCGTCGAACTCACTCGGCGGACGATCGGGAGGCGGCAGGGAGGCGAGCGCCTCACTGCGGTCGACGAGCCGGCGGAAATCTGGCTCCGGCATCTCGTTACCGATCAGCGCCACGGTCGCCCAGGCGGTGACAAGCGCGATCGCCACGGCGCCGGCGAGGATCGCCACGAGGTCTCCCAGCCCGCCAAGCGACGGTGGGTTGGTGAACAGCAGAAGGAGGCCGACGATGAAGGCGACGATCGCCGCCGCCCGCAACGGTGGGACGAGGGCATCCTTCATGCGATGGAGGTTAGAGCGCCCAAGGACGGCCAGACCGGATCAGGACATCGCCCGCAGAGATCAGCTCTCGGCCGGCGCCGATCGGCTACGGTCGAGCGATGAGCGAGCTGATCCACACCTGCTACCGCGTCCTCGACCTTGACCGCTCGGTCTCGTTCTACGAGAAGCTCGGCATGGAGGAGATCGGCCGCATCCCGATCCGCGAGGAGGCGGTCAACTGCTTCATGGGCCTGCCCGGCGACGGGCCGCGGCTCGAGCTGACCCACAACTTCGACCAGACCGAGACCTACGAGATCGGCACGGGCTACGGCCACATCGCGATCACCGTCGACGAGCTCGACCGTACCCTGGAGAAGCTCGCCGAGGATGGCATCGAGCCCGAGAAGCCGCCCTACACCGTGCGCGAGGGCGGCCCGCGCCTCTGCTTCGTCCGCGATCCGGACGGCTACCGGATCGAGCTGCTCGAGATGCCCTGACCGCACGGCCCGCTTCGCTCGCCCGGCTACGCTGACCCCATGCCCGCTGGAATCGCCCCTCGCATAGTCCTCTTCGGAGCGACCGGCTACACCGGCGGGCTGACGGCCGAGGCGCTCGTGCGCCGTGGCGAGAGCCCGCTGCTCGCCGGCCGCAGCACCGAGCGCCTGCAGGCGCTCGCCAAGAAGCTCGACGCCGGGCTCGAGACCGCGACGGCCGACGTCGACGACCCCGACTCGATCCGCGCCCTGCTTAACCCCGGCGACGTCCTGCTGACGACGGTCGGTCCCTTCACGCGCTGGGGCAACGCCGCCGCCACGGCGGCGATCGCCGCACGGGCCCACTACGTCGACTCGACCGGCGAGGCGGCGTTCATCCGCCGCGTCTTCGACGGCTACGGGCCAGCCGCCGAGCGCGCCGGCGTGGCGATGCTGACGGCCTTCGGCAACGACTGGGTCCCGGGCAACCTGGCCGGCGCGTTGGCGCTGAGCGAAGCGGGCGATAGCGCCCGGCGAGTCGACATCGGCTACTTCACGACCGGCGGCGGTGCCGGCGGCGGCTTCAGCGCCGGCACCCGCGCTTCGACGGTCGCCACGCTCGGCGAGCCCGCCTTCGCCTGGCGCGAAGGCCGCATCGTCAGCGAGCGCGGCGGTCGCAGGGTCCGCAGCTTCGAGGTCGCAGGCCGCAATCGTGACGCGCTGTCGGTCGGCGGCACCGAGCACTTCGGCCTGCCGCGCATCGAGCCCCGGCTGCGCGAGGTCAACGTCTACCTCGGCTGGTTCGGCAAGGCGACGCGGGCGCTGCAGATCGGCGGCGCGGGCATGACGGCGACGCTGGCCCTGCCCGGCGCCAAGCGCCTCTACGACTTCGCGACGTCGCGGCTGGTCAAGGGCTCCGGCGGCGGCCCCGACGCCGCGGCCCGCGCCAGCGCCCGCTCGATCTTCGTCGCCTGCGCCTACGACGAGAGCGGCCACCAGCTCAGCGAGGTCCGGGTCGAGGGCGGCGACGGCTACACGCTGACGGGCGAGCTGCTCGCCTGGGGAGCCGGTGAGCTGCTGCGCGACGGCGCCCTGGCATCAGGCGCCCTGGCGCCGGTTGACGCCTTCGGCCTCGAGCGCCTGCGCGAGGGCTGCGCGACGGCTGGGCTACAGGCGACGCAGCCCGCGCCCGCCAGCGCCTGAGCGCAGGCCGGCCGGTGGGCCGCCCGGTGAGGACTTCGCGCTGACGCCGGAGTGGTTCATCGGTTAGTTTCTGGCTCCCCCGCCAGTAGGAGAGAGGACCGGATGGAGACCAGCCAGCTGAAGCGCATTCCCCTGTTCGCCGACGTGCCGGACGAGGATCTGCGCCTGATCGCCACCTTCGCCGAGTCCAAGGAGGTCGACGCCGGCGCCGTGATCATGAAGGAGGGCGGCTTCTCCAACGAGTTCATGGCGATCGAGTCGGGCGCCGTCGAGATCCAGCGCGACGGCGAGACCGTCGCCGAGCTCGGGGCGGGCGAGATCTTCGGTGAGGCGGGCCTGCTCGAGAAGTCGCGGCGCAACGCCACCGTCGTCGCCAAGGAGCCGACCAAGCTGATCATCATCAAGCAGTGGGAGATGGCGCGGATGCGCAAGAAGCTTCCCCACGTCGTCGATCAGATCAAGCGCACGCTCGAAGAGCGCCAGGGCTGACGACAGGGAGGCGGGATGCGCGTCTCGGCGAAAGCCGACTACGCGGTGCGCGCGGCAATCGAGCTTGCCGCGGCCCCCGAGGGCCCGGTCAAGGGCGAGGCGGTCGCCGCCGCCCAGCAGATCCCGCTGCGCTTCCTCGAGAACATCCTCGGCGAGCTGCGCCACTCCGGCCTCGTCCAGAGCCAGCGCGGCTCGGTCGGCGGCTACTGGCTGGCCAAGCCCGCCTCTGAGATCACGGTCGCCGAGGTCATCCGCGCCGTCGAGGGGCCGCTGGCGAGCGTTCGCGGCGAGCGCCCCGAGAGCCTCGACTACCACGGCGCCGCCGAGCCGCTGCAGACCGTCTGGCTCGGCCTGCGAGCGAGCATCCGCTCCGTCCTCGAGAAGGTGACCCTGGCCGACATCGTCCAGAACGACCTGCCGGACTCGGTCGCCAAGCTGCTCGATACCCCCGAGGCCTGGCTACCGCACTGATCGCGGCCGCCGCTCGTCAGCTTGCGCTGAAGACCTTGGCGCGGGTTGGGCGGATGAAGACGATCTCGCCCTCGCGCAGCTCCAGCTGGTCCGCCTGGGTGCGGGTGATCTGGACCCAGAGGTGGCGGCCGTCGCCGAGCGTGAATTCGACCCGGACCTCGAAGCCGAGGTGGACGATGCGCTCGATCTGGGCCTCCTCCGAGCCCTCTTCGCGCTCCTGGAGGATGTCGATGTCGTGGGGGCGGACGAGCGCGTCGCCGATCCGGTTGACCGGCCCGACGAAGCTCATCACGAACTCGTTGGCGGGCTGCTCGTAGAGCTCGACCGCGCTGCCGGTCTGCTCGACGCGGCCCTCGTTCATGACGACCAGCTGCTCGGCGACGTCCATCGCCTCCTCCTGGTCGTGGGTGACGAAGATCGTCGTCACGTGGACCTCGTCGTGAAGGCGGCGCAGCCAGGTCCGCAGCTCTTCGCGGACCTTGGCGTCGAGGGCGCCGAAGGGCTCGTCTAGCAGCAGCACCTTGGGCTCGACGGCGAGGGCTCGGGCCAGCGCCATCCGCTGGCGCTGGCCGCCGGAGAGCTGCGTCGGGTAGCGGCCGGCGAGGCCGTCGAGGTGGACGAGCCCCAGCAGCTCGTCGACGCGGCGCTTGATCTCATCGGTGGGGCGCTTGCGGATCGTCAGGCCGAAGGCGACGTTGTCGAAGACGGTCATGTGCTTGAAGGCGGCGTAGTGCTGGAAGACGAAGCCGACGCCGCGCTTCTGCGGCGGCGCCGTGCTGGCGTCCTCTCCCGAGATCGTCACGGTCCCCTCGTCGGGAAGCTCGAGCCCGGCGATCACCCGCAGCAGCGTCGACTTGCCGCTGCCGCTGGGGCCGAGCAGCGCCGTCAGCGAGCCGTCGGGGACCTCGATCGAGACGTCGTCGAGCGCGAGGAAGTCTCCGAAGCGCTTGGTCGCGCCCTCGACGATGATGCTCATCGGTCGAGCTCCCGCGGCTGGATACGGCTCATCGCGAAGAGGGTAGAGAGGGCGAGGACGGCCAGCACCACCGCGGCCGCATAGGCGCCGGTGACGTCGAAGTTCTGGAACTGGTTGTCGACCCGCAGCGGCAGCGTCTCGGTCTGGCCGACGAGCTTGCCGGAGACGATGCTGACGGCGCCGAACTCGCCGAGGGCGCGGGCGGTGGAGAGGACGATTCCGTAAGCGAGGCCCCAGCGGATCGCCGGCAGCGTCACCCGCCAGAAGGTCTGCCAGCCCGACGCGCCGAGCGTCGATGCCGCCTGCTCCTGCTCGGTCCCGATCTCCTTCAGCACCGGCGCGACCTCGCGAACGACGAACGGCAGCGAGACGAAGACCGTCGCCAGGACCATCCCCGGCAGGGCGAAGATGATCTGGAAGCCGTTGCCGGTCAGCCAGCCGCCGAGCCAGCCGCTCTCGCCGTAGACGAGCACCAGCGAGAGGCCGATGATCACCGGCGAGACCGCGAACGGCAGGTCGATCAGCCCGTTCAGCAGCGCCTTGCCGCGGAAGTCGTGGCGGACCAGAAGCAGCGCGCAGACGACGCCGAAGGCGGCGTTCAGCGGCACGGCGACGATCACCATCACCAGCGTCAGGTAGAGCGCGTGCAGCGCGTCGGGCTGGCTGATCGAGCTCCAGACGGGTGCCAGGCCGTGCTGGAAGGTCCGGTAGAAGACGAAGCCGACGGGCAGCACGAGCAGCACCGCCAGGTAGCCGAGGGCGATCGTCCGCATCGTCACGCGGGAGCGCCGGTTAGACGTCATGGCGCGCCCCCCAGCGCGAGATGCCGCTGATCACCAGCATCACCGTGAAGGCGACCGCCAGCAGCAGCACCGAGACGGCGGCGGCGCCATGCGGGTTGCCGCTCTCGACCTGATTGGAGATCAGCACCGAGGCGACCTCGGTCTTGTAGGGCAGGTTGCCCGAGATCAGCACCAGCGAGCCGAACTCGCCGATCGAGCGGGCGAAGGCAAGCGCCGCGCCGGCGAGGATCGCCGGCGAGAGGTTGGGGAGGATGATCCGCCGGAAGATCGTCGCGCCGGAGGCGCCGAGCGACGCCGCCGCCTCCTCCATGTCGCGGTCGAGCTCGATCAGCACCGGTTGGACGGCGCGGACGACGAACGGCAGCGTGACGAAGAGCAGCGCCGCCAGCACGCCGAGCCGGGTGTAGGCGATGTTGAAGCCAAAGGGACCGCGCGGGCCGTAGAGCGCCAGCAGCGTCAGCCCGGCGACGATCGTCGGCAGCGCGAAGGGCAGGTCGATCAGCGCGTTGACGATCCGCTTGCCCGGGAACTCGTCGCGGACGAGGACCCAGGCGATGATCGTCCCGGTGACGGCGTTGATCGCGACGACGCCCAGCGAGACCAGCAGCGTCAGCTTGACCGCGGCGACGGCCTCGGCCGAGCTGACCGAGTCCCAGAAGGCGCCGAGGCCGCCCCCGGTCGCCTTCTCGACGACCGCGGCCAGCGGCAGCAGCACGATCAGCGTCAGATAGAGCGTGACGACGCCACGGCTGAGAGCGGCACCGCCAATGGGCGGCGCCGCTCTCGCCGGCATCCTGCGCAGGACCGCTGTCGCGGCGCTACTTGGCAGTTGAGACCCCCAGGTCCTTCTCGACGGCGGCGAACTTGCCCTTGTCGGGGTCGAAGAACTCCGAGGAGATCTTCGACCAGCCGCCGAGGTCGTCGATCGTGAACAGCCCCGACGGCTTCGGGAACTGCTTGGCGTCGACGAGCGAGGCATCGACCGGGCGGTAGCCCTTGGAGGCGAAGATCTTCTGCGCCTCCGGCCCCAGCAGGAAGTCGACGAACGCCTTCGCCTGCTGCGGGTGCTTGGAGTTCGACGTCACCGCGATCGGGTTCTCGATCAGGATCGTCTGGTCGGGCGTGACGTAGTCGACGTCCTGGCCCTTCTGCTGGGCCGTGATCGCCTCGTTCTCATAGGAGATCAGGACGTCGCCCTTGCCGCCGATGAACGTCTGCAGCGCATCGCGGGCGCTCTTGTCCTGGACCGGGACGTTCGTGAACAGCGCCTTGAGGAAGGCGATGCCCTCGGCGTCCGAGCGGCCCTGGGTGATCTGCGAGCCGTAGGCGGCCATCACGTTCCAGCGGGCGCCGCCGGAGCTGAACGGGTTCGGCGTGATCACCTCGACGCCGGGCTTGGTCAGGTCGTCCCAGCCCTTGATGCCCTTCGGGTTGCCCTTGCGGACTACGAAGGTCACGACGGAGTCGGTGACGAACCCCTTGTGCGCGTTCTTGTTCCAGCCCGCGGCGACCTTGCCGGCGTCGACGAGCTTCTGCATGTCGGGCTCGAGCGCGAACTCGACGACGTCGGCGGCGAGGCCGGCGCCGACGGCGCGGCTCTGGTCGCCGGAGGCGCCATAGGACTGGTTGAAGGAGATGCCCTTGCCCGCCGGCGTCTTGGTGAACGCCGGGATCAGCGCCGAGTAGGCCTCCTGAGGGGTCGAGTAGGCGACGAGGCTGAGGCTGTTGCTCGAGCCACCGCCGCAACCGGCGATCAGAGCCGCCAGCAAAGCTGTCGCGAGGGGGAGGGCGATCAGGCGCTTGGCGCCTCGGAAGCGGGAAACAAGCGTGCGGGGGGTCATGGCCTATCGAGCTCCTTTTCGATCGGACGATTGAGGTTCATTCCGATGGAGTTAGTGGGAAAGAGCGCGGCAGCCTAGCACAGAAGACGGCAAATGCCTATATCTCGATCAACTTTCGAGGATTTGCTGTTCAACGACTGAGAGGAGGCGCTGCGTCAGCCGGCGAGGGCGCCGTGCTCGAGCGCGCCCTTGACCTGGGCGTCGAGCGCGTTGAGCCGTTGCAGGGCGATCGCCTCGGGCGTCGCCGGCGCCCGGCCGCGGCCGCCGGCTTCGGCGCCATGGTGCGAGAGAACGCAGTGGAGCAGCTGCAACCGCCGCTCGGCCGGCAGGCCGTTGGCGACCGAGCCGATGATCTCGGCGCCGATCGCCAGGTGGCCGAGCATCCGGCCCTCGTCGCTGAGCTCGATCTCGGCGCCGTAGCTGAACTCGCGCACCTTGCCGATGTCGTGCAGCAACGCCGCCGCCATCAGCAGATCGGAGTCCAGGCGAGGATGGAGGACGCAGAGCTCGCCGACCATCGTGCCGACGGCGACCGTGTGCTCGAGCAGGCCGCCGAGGTAGGCGTGGTGGCCGCCGCGAGTGCAGGGGGCGCGGCGCAGGCCCTTGGCGACGTCGGGCGCTGAGACGACGCGGTCGACGAGGCCGCGCAGCCCCGGGTCGTGGATCTCCCGCGCCAGGTGCTCGAAGAAGCCCTCGAGCTCCTCGCGATCGCGATAGGCGCTGGGCAGGAACTGTCCCGGCTCGAACTCGCCCGGCTCGAGCTTGCGGACGTCGTCGACCTCGACCTGCAGCTCGCCGCGATAGCGCTCGGCGCGGCCGCGGACCTCGACGGCGTCGCCGCGCTCGAAGCGCGCCGCCAGCCGGTCGGCCTCGCGGAAGGCACGGGCGGTGATCGTGCCACTGCGGTCGCGCAGCTCGAGGGCGAGGTAGCTGGCGCCGTTGCGGGCGCTCATCCGGTCCTTGCGGGCGCAGGCGAAGCGGCCCTCGAAGCGCTGGCCAGGGCGCAGCTCGGCGATCGTCGGGCCTGCCCCGGCGACGACTTCCAGATGCGACTTCGAGCGTGCTGCTTCCATCGTTCGATCTTGAACCAGTGCCCGGACGGTCGAAGGCCCGCGCGCTAGGCTCGTCTGATGAGCGATGTCCTCCGCTGGGAGACGGATCCACCGCAGCTGCGCTCGCCGGTCCTCGTCTGCGCGTTTCGCGGCTGGAACGACGCCGCCGGTGCCGCCACAGGGGCGCTCGCCGCCGTCGCCGGCTCGCTCGACTCCGACCTGCTGGCGACGATCGACCCCGAGGAGTTCTTCGACTTCCAGGCGCAGCGGCCGATCATCACGCTCACCGAGGGCCAGACGCGCCACATCGAGTGGCCCTCAAACCTGCTGATCAGCGCCGAGGCGCCGGCCGGTGAGCGCGATCTCGTCCTCTTCGACGGCACCGAGCCCAACATGCGCTGGCGGACCTTCTCCGAGGCCGTCGCCGACGCCGTCGAGCGGCTCGGCGTCGAGATGATCGTCACGCTCGGCTCGCTGATCGCCGACGTCGCCCACACGATGCCGGTGCCGATCACCGGCATCGCCTCCGACGACGACCTCGTCGAGCGCCTCGACCTAAACCGCTCGACCTACGAGGGCCCGACCGGGATCGTCGGCGTCCTCCACGACGTCTGCCGCCGCCGCGGCATGACCTCGGCCAGCCTCTGGGCCGCCGTGCCCCACTACGTCGCCGCGGTGCCGAACCCGAAGGCGGCGCTGGCGCTGCTGCGCCGGCTCGAGGGCCTGACCGGCGTCGCGATCGACGCCTCCGACCTCGAGGAGGAGGTCGAGAGCTTCGACCGCCAGGTCAACGCCGCCGTCGAGGAGAACCCCGAGATCCGCCAGCTCGTCGAGACCCTCGAGGAGCAGCAGAGCGAGCAGTTCGGCGACGGCGAAGAGGTCCCCTCAGCCGAGGCCCTGGCAAGCGAGTTCCAGCGCTTTTTGCGCCAGCGGGGCGGGGACAAGCAGTAGCGCCTCGGGGGTCAGGGCCTCGCAATGACCGATCTGCCAACACGTCGGGCTTGGCTCCAGGGCTGGGAATCTATTCGCGCATTTCGTCTGCGGCGCACTCGGCACGCGCAGCGAGCTCAGAAACCTTGACCCCGAGTGCCTCTGCGATCGCCTCGATCACCCACCAGCTTGGGTTCTGCTTGCCGCGCTCAATCGTGCTGAGGTAAACGGTGCTGATCCCAGCCGCATTGGCAAGAGCCTCTTGGCTCATGCGCCCCTCGCGTAGGCCGCGAATGGCGCGGCCCAAGGCCGCTAGAGATCGCGGCTTGGCGGGCACAGCCAAAGCCTGTCAATCGCAGGCCGCGCTGACCATGAGATATAGTTTGTTTAAATATATACGTAGTCCATGGGGAGAAGAGGAAGTGATGGATCAGGTCGGCACCGTCGCGGGGGGCGGCCCGGCCGACGCCGCGTGGTTTCGTAGTGGGTCGATAGGAGGGCGAAGGGGGTATCAAGGATGGCTGAGCCAGCCCGCCTGAGCGCAAATGGACGGGAACCGCGAAGCGAGCGTCAACTCGTCGCTCGTTTCCAGGCCGGCGATCAGAGTGCCTTTGAGGAGATCTACCGCGACCACCTGGCGCGCATCTTCTTCTACGCCTGCAACGTCCTCGGCAACGACGATGACGCCGCGGACGCGACGCAGGCCACGATGGTCAAGGCCCTCGACGCCCTCGCGCACTTCAAACACGAGTCGGAGGGCCATCTCTCCGCTTGGCTTTTGGCGATCGCTCGCAACGAGGTGATCGACAGACTGCGAGCTGCGCGCCACGCGCCGGATCTCTTCGTCGAAGACCCACGGATCGACTCGGGAGCACCCGATGAGTCGCTTGATCTGATCGAGGGCTGGTTGAGCGATCCGGCACTTGCCGAGTGCTTCGAGCGGTTGCCGCTCGACCAGCGCCAGGTGGTGGTGCTTCACTGCGTTTTCCGTTTGTCGATCGGCGAGACCGCAGCGGTTCTCGGCCTGCCCTATGAAAGGGTGAAGGGCAGGTCTCGACGCGCGATGGTCGTCCTCCGCCGCGCCGCTGGCCTGCCTGGCTCAATGGTCGACCTCAAGGTCAGGCGTGAGCCGACACGATCTCGCTACAAGCCCGCAAGGGTGATCGTCAGTCGGCGCTTCTCGCTTCCCACCGTGGCCAGCCGGTGGCAGGGACGCCGATGAAGCTCGCCAGTCCAGGGGTTGCGCGAAGCAGATGAGCGGCGATGCTCGAAGGAGCAGTGAGGATTCACGCGCACACGATCTCGTCGCTCGCTTTCAAGCCGGCGACGAGACGGCGTTCGAGGAGATCTACCGCCTCTACTTGGCGCGCGTGTTCCACTACCTACGCAGCGCTCTCCGCGATCAGCATGAAGCGGAGGATCTCGCGCAGACTGTGATGACCAAGGCGCTAACTGGCCTCGGGGATTTCCGCCATGGCAGTGACGGGCACCTGCGCGCCTGGATCTTTACGATCGCCAGGCGCGAGCTGATTTCGAAGCTTCGAACCAGGCCCAGATCACCGCAGCTCTTCGCCGAGGACCCGCGCCTCGACGAGGCTGCGCCGGGGGACTGGCTGACCCACCCCAAACTGGCCGAGTGCTTCGAGCGACTATCGCTCTCTCAGCGACAGACGATCGCGCTGCACTACATCTTCGAGCTGCCGGTGAGCGAGACGGCTGAGGTGCTTGGCGTAAGTGCCGAAGCGGTGACGCGTCGCCTGCGGCGCGGCCTGGTGGCGCTTGAGCGCTTGATGTCGGCCAGTCCAACTGCCTCCGAGGCGCGCGATCTGAGGGGTCGGCGCCGGGTGATGCTGACGCGGATCAAGTTCGCGCCGGTCCTCGCCGCGAGGCGCTTCTCGCTCGCGAATCAGCTCGACTCGCCACGCCAGCGCTAGGCATCCCCGAAAAATAATTTTCCGGGGCGCGTCCCTTTTTGGCTCTCTCGCGCGTGTTTATTAGTAGAGGCGCAAAAACCTCCAGGCACGAATTGAGAGGAAGGGACGAAATGGGAAGGGAAGCTGCTGGCGGTGTGTCGCAATGCGAGGAGGGGAGGAGGCGATCGCCAAAACGAGCAGCACTGGGCAGACGCGCGTCCTCGATGTGGCGGCCGTCGAAGTCGCGGGGCGGGTGGCGCCCGTCCCCGCCCCGCGCCATCGGCGGGC
>JAWVFK010000026.1:0-14447 GCA_033856175.1 Solirubrobacterales bacterium
CCTCGGAGACCGTCTGGGTCTCGGGGATCAGGGCGCCGTCGGGGATCGTCTCGGCCGAGGCGTTGGTTGCCGGTGGCATGTTCAGCTCGACGAAGCGGTTGGCGATGCCCGAGAGCGACTGCGAGCGGATGACCGCCTGGGTTCCCTGGCGAAGCGGGGCGTAGCGGCCCTCGATCTTCATCTTGACCAGGGCTTCTCCGTGGGGGCCGAGGGATACGCCGGCGACGGTGCCGGCCCGCCTGCCACCAACGTCGACGCTGTTTCCCTTGACGAGCTGGCTGGCGTTCTGGAAGGTCGCGGTCACCTCGTAGCTGGGCCCGCTGGCCAGCAGAAGCAGGCCGACGACGAGGATCGCAGCCGCGGTGCCGGCGATGACCGCCGCCCGTGTCAGCGGCGAGGAGCCGCCTCTCTCTTCGCTGCCGTCCTCGCGCTCCGCCGGCCCGGCGGCGCTCGCCCGCTCGGCAGCCCATTGCTCGCGCAGGCTCGCCTCGAGCTCGGCCGCGGCACGCCGGCGCTCGGCCATTTCCTCATCGGTCTGACCGTCGGGTGTGACTCGGCTCGCAGCCTGGCGGCGCTGGTCCTCGTCTCCCGGCTCCCAACCGGAATCGCGCCCCCTCTGGGATGGGCCCTCGGTCATCTGCGACGACTATTACCGCGGGTCACGCAACCTATGTGTGACCTCAGCGCGTCTTAGCCCAGGCTTAACGGAGTCCCGGGCGGGAGGTGCGCGATCGCTGAGCAATACTCGGACGCAGGAACCTGCTGCTCGGTAGCCAGAGAACCCACCAGCCACCACATGACTGACTCCCTTCAACGCCTGACCGGCGACGTCATCAACTGTCGCCGCTGCCCCCGGCTCGTCGAGTGGCGAGAGGCGACCGCTGCCGATCCGCCGCGGCGCTTTCGCGGTGATGCTCCCGGCAATGATTATTGGGCTCGGCCGCTGCCGGGCTTCGGCGATCCCCGTGCCGGCATCGTCCTGCTCGGTCTCGCCCCGGCGGCCCACGGCGCCAACCGCACCGGGCGGATGTTCACCGGCGATCGCTCGGGCGATTTCCTCTACGCGGCGCTGCATCGAGCCGGGCTCGCCAACAAGCCGGTCTCGGTCGATCGCAACGACGGTCTCGAGCTGCGCGGCGCCTACGTCACCGCCGCCGTTCGCTGCGCTCCGCCGGCCAACCGGCCGACGCCCGAGGAGCGTGACAGCTGCCTGCCCTACCTCGTCCGCGAGCTGCCGCTGCTGGCCAGAGCCCGCGTGCTGCTCTGCCTCGGCTCGTTTGCCTGGGACGCGGGCCTGCGAGCCCTGCGCGCGCTTGAGCATCCGGTGCCGCGGCCGCGGCCGCGGTTCGGCCACGAGGCGGAGGTCGGCATCGGCCCCTACCGAGTGCTGGGCAGCTTTCATCCGAGCCAGCAGAACACTTTCACCGGCAAGCTGACGCCGGCGATGCTCGACGCGGTGCTTGCGCGGGCGAAGGCGCTTGCCGCCTGATGGCCGCCCGCGCCTAATCTGTTCCGCAGCTGTGTTTCCGCTCAACCTTCCCAATGTCCTGACCCTGCTGCGCATCGTCGCCGTGCCGGTGATCGTCGTCGCGCTGCTGGGCGAGACGCCGAACGGCGACGCCCTGGCTGCCGTGGTCTTCGCGCTGGCGGCGATCAGCGACGGGCTCGACGGCTACATTGCCCGATCTCGCGACGCGATCACCACCTTCGGCAAGCTGATGGACCCGCTCGCCGACAAGCTGCTGATCATCGCCGCGCTGGTCTCGCTGGTGTCGCTCGACAGGCTCGCCCCCTGGGTGGCGATGGTGATCATCGCCCGTGAGCTCGCCGTCACCGGGCTGCGCGCCGTCGCCGCCGAGCAGGGGGTCGTCATCTCCGCAAGCTGGCTCGGCAAGGTCAAGACGATGCTGCAGGTCGCGGCGGTGTTCGCCTTGATCGCCAAGAACCCGGCCCCGGCCTGGGTCGACGGCATCGTCTACGCCGCGGTCGCGGCGACGATCTTCAGCGGCGCCGACTACTTCTTCGGCCTGCGCAAGCGCATCGCCGCTGAGCGCAAGGTTCGCGCTGCCGGCGCCGAGCAGGGCCCGTAGGTCAGGCAGCCGCCTCGAGCCACTCCCGCATCGAGACATGGTGCGCGGAGTGCTCGGCCGAGGCCAGCTCGGCGCGCAGCTCGCCGGCGAGCCCGTAGCGCTCGGCGACGACGTTGTGGCGATGGATCGTCTCGAGGTTCTCCTGGCGAGCCATCACGAAGGCGGCGTCTCCGAGCTGGGGATAGGCCTCGCAGACCTGGCGCACCATCTCGCGAACGCAGTCCTCGACGAAGCGCGGAGTGCGGTGGGCCTTCTCGACCACCGCCTGCTCGTCAGAGCGCTTCAGCAGCTCGTAGATCTCTGAGCTCATCGAGCCCTCGACTATCCGCAGCAGGTCGCGGGCGTCGATCTCGAGCGCCATCGACTCGGGGCAGCCGAGGTGGAGGGTGCCGATGCCGCGCTGGTTGTGGGTGGCGACCGGGACCGACTCGAGGACGAGCTGGATCTGCTCCTCGTCGAAGCCGCGCTCGGTCAGGCGCTCGCGCGCCCCGGACTCGACGAGGCCCTGGGCGCAGGGGCACGCCGTCATTCCCTGCGCCTGGACGCCGGTGATCGTGCGGGTGCCCTTCGCCGAGGCGACGGCCGTGCCGAACAGCATGTAGATCTCCTGGGTGGGCAGGCCCGAGACCGGGGTCATCACGGTCTCCGGGTAGCGCGCCGCGATCGAGACCTCGGCGCGGAGGCCGTTCTGGCGCTCGCGCACGAGCTCGGCGATGTGGGCTGCGAGCAGCTCCGCCTTGAAGGCCTGACCGAGGACGACCTCGTCGATCGCCTCTGCGACAACCTCCTCGAAGCGGGACATGTGGACTCCGGCTTGGGTGGGGGAGAGGTCGACGTAGCACTCGAGCTGGGCGTAATAGAGCTGTTCGTCGCCGCCAGACCCGTTGGAGCTCTGCTGCTGGGCGACCCTGAGGATCTTCTCGATTCCGGTCACGCCGACCCGCGAGAGGCTGATCTGCGTCTGCGGCACGCCGGATTGGACATCCGGGGCCGAGAGCGAGACGACTGTGCCGGTGTTGGCCATCTTCAGGGATGGTGGCATACCGGTCATTCCGCTCTGTGTGAGTTGCGTTTCCAGCGCGGCTCTCCCTGGCCGAGCGGCCAGCTGAGCCTCCGTGAGGTCGGCTCTCCGGCGGAAGCCGGGCGTATACTTCGCGCCGCCTCGGGTCCGACGCCGGGGGCGGGGTTAGGGAAGCAGCCACGGGAGGCTGAGGAGATAACTGAGAAGGGCGAGGTCCTGTTGACCGAGGCGGCCGAGGAGCAGGAGGCCGGTGTCGAGTCGCGCCCGAGCTCGAACGGCCACCAGCCCTTCACCGACGTCGAGGAGCTCGGCAAGCTCATCGCCGAGGGCCGCGAGCGCGGTCACCTCACCTTCGAGGAGATCGCTTCGACGCTGGAAGAGGTCGACGTCAGCAAGGAGCAGCTCTCCGACCTGCACGCGTATCTGGTCGAGCACGGCATTGACGTCATCTCCCAGAGCGGGCTGACGGCGTACAAGGACGGCAAGGGTGCCTCCGGCGATGACGGCGACAAGAAGGCCGAGCTCGATCTGACGGTCGAGCCCAGCCTCGACTCACTGCGCCTCTACCTGCGCTCGATCGGCAGGGTCGAGCTGCTCAGCGCCGACGAGGAGATCTCCCTGGCCCAGTGCATCGAGCGCGGCGACATGCTCGCCAAGCAGCACATGGTCGAGGCGAATCTGCGCCTCGTCGTCTCGATCGCCAAGGGCTACCTCGGCCGCGGCCTCAGCTTCCTCGACCTGATCCAGGAGGGCTCGCTCGGGCTGATCCGCGCCGTCGAGAAGTTCGATTACCGGCGCGGCTACAAGTTCTCCACCTACGCGACCTGGTGGATCCGCCAGGCTGTCACCCGCGCGCTCGCCGACAAGGCCCGCACCATCCGCATCCCGGTCCACATGGTCGAGAAGCTGAACAGGGTCGGCCACGTCGAACGCCAGCTCGTCCAGCGGCTGGGCAGGGAGCCCGAGCCGGGCGAGATCGCGCTCGAGCTGAAGTGCAGCGTCCGCGAGGTCCGCGAGATCCTCCGCATCGCCCAGCTGCCGGTCTCGCTCGAGAAGCCGATCGGCGACGAGGACGAGTCGGAGCTCGGCGACTTCGTCGCCGACGAGAACGTCGAGTCCCCCTTCGAAACCGCCTCGGAGAACCTCCAGCGCGAGAACATCCGCAAGGCGCTCGACAGCCTGCCGGAGCGCGAGCGCGAGGTGATCGAGCTGCGCTACGGCCTCAGCGGCCGCGAGCCGCTCACGCTCGAGGAGGTCGGCGCGACGATGGGCGTAACCCGCGAGCGCATCCGCCAGATCGAGAACAACACCCTCAAGAAGCTCCAGCAGCTGCCGGAGGCCCAGCGCCTCCGCGAAGCGAGCTAGTCGTCTGGCCGGGACTCGGCCGGCGTCAGAATAGAATCGGACCCCAGCGCTCCCGGGGGAGTGTCCGAGTGGTTAAAGGAGACTGGCTGTAAACCAGTTGGCTATGCCTACGCAGGTTCGAATCCTGCCTCCCCCACTGAGGCCGCTACATTGGGGCCGACGCGCCCGGATAGCTCAGTTGGTAGAGCACTTCCATGGTAAGGAAGGGGTCGCCGGTTCGAGTCCGGCTCCGGGCTTCGATTTGACGCTGGCGGCGAGCGACGGCGGTCAGGCCGGACGGGCGTAGGCCTCAGCCGCTCTTCGCACAGAGCGCAGGCGAGAGCGGAGCCTCGACCTCGAACACGGGCCCGGCCCCCGCAAGCTGGCGGACGGCCGCGTCGGTCTCGGTCCAGCGAAGGGCGGGCGCGGCATGGGTTCCGCCGGCGGCATCCCGGAAGGTTGGCGCGGGAACGACGTAGTCGTAGTGCCCGGCATTCACCGCCCGTCGCCATTCCTGACAGCTGCGGATCGCGAGGAACGAGCCGTGCGGGCCCTCCCGGCCCAGGAACGCGACCCGGTTCGAGAGCCGATTGCCGTAGAGGCCGTACTGCCTGAAGGCATCGGTGGCGATTCGCGCCCCTCGCACCTCTCGCGCCCAGTTGAACGCGGCCGGCAGGGATTGGGCCGCGGCAGCAGTGGCCGGCGCCCGGTAGCGACCCTCTATATAGACGCTCTCCTGGTGGCGCCCCGCGGCCAGGGCCAGCGCCAGCCCGACCAGCCCGATCGCGATGACCCGAACGCCGATCCGCCGCCGGCTCAGCACGTTGGCGAGAAACGGCAGCCCGACGGCGAGCGCCGTGAGCGCCAGCGCCGCCTTCAGATAGGGGCCGTGCCGCGCCTCCAGCGGCGCCGCTGCGATGAAGAACACCACCACGAGCCCCCCCAGCAGCAGAGCGCGCCACCGCCGCGCGCCCACGGCCAGCCATGGCAGTAGCGCCATGCCGAGGATCAGCGCCGGCGCCGCGTAGCGCAGGTTGCTTTCGAAGTTGCGGGGATGGCCAGCCGGGCCCTGCGCTCCATACGGCGTGACCAGGTAGACGGCGCCGGCCACCAGCGCCACGCCCGCCAGGAGCCGGATCGTTCGGTCGCCCCGCGCCAGCGCCAGCGCGCCGCCGCCGATGGCCAGTGCCAGCACAGCCGGCCAGGCGATCCCCAGCGCCTGGTGCAGCCCCGGCAGCAAGAAGTCCCGCCAAGCCGCGCCGTCGAAGAGGTAATGGGCGACCGAGAAGTCGGAGCGCTGGGGCGGTAGCTCGGGCGAGGGCAGCGGGCCGAGGTGCAGCGCCGGCAGCGGGTTGCCGACGAGGAGGAGGTTGCGCAGGTACCAGAAAGAGCCCAGCGCCAGGATCGGCGACAGCCAGGCGGCCGCAACTGTCCGCCGCGTGCCCGCCGGTGACAGCGCGATCAGCCCGACGCTGAGCGCGGCGATCGGCCCCGCCACCGTCAGCTTCGTGCCGATCGCGATGCCAGCAGCCACACCGGCGACCCCGAGGACGCGCCAGCCGCCCTGCCAGGCCCGCCCGTTGACGAGGATCGCCACAGCCGCAAGCAGCAGTGCCAGGGCGGCGATGTCGTTGTAGGCCTCGCCGGGTTGCGAGGAGAGCCACGGGTCCGAGCCGAGGACGATCGCCGCAATGACCACGACCGCAGGGCCCGCCCCGATCGGCCTGCCGATGCACCAGGCCGCGAGCAGTGCCAGCCCCAGCCAGCCCAGGTTGACCAGCGGCGAGAGGAAGTCGTTGCCGAGCAGCAGCATCCCCCCGGCGTGCAGCAGCTCCGAGCTCTGCGGGTAGAACCAGACCAGCGGTCCGTAGGGCCCGGTGAAATGGATCGCCGTCGTCGACCCGGTCTGAGCGAACCCCGCGGCGAAGGGGCCGTGGTACCACATCGTGTCGAAGCCGAGCATGCCTGCGTGGAGGCTCTGCTCGACGCCGATCGCCCAGCGCAGGACGAGCAGCCCCACGACCACGACGGCGGCGGCGAGGGCGACCGGCGATGCCGGCAGGCGCGGCGGCACGGCCACCGTCGTCACCGCGGGAAGCCGCCGCGCGGCGGCTGCGGCGCCAATCCCGACGCAGATGGCGCCGATGACCAGCGGCGCCTTGTCGAGCAGATGGACCGCGCCGAGCACCAGCATCGTCGCCAGCAGCAGACCGAGCGCGAGGACGGTCTCTGCGAGTCGCGCCGGAGCGCCGGCCCAGGCCGGCAGCAGGGCACGGCGCAGGCCGAGCCCGCCGGCGCCGATGGCTGCGCCGATCGCCGCCAGCTCGCCGATGGCGAGCACGTACTGGCCGGTCGAGGTCAAGGCGGCGAGTATCGCGCCTCCGCCAGCGCCTAGATAACTAGACTGCCGCGGCCGTGGACTTCTCCCTAACCGATGAGCAGAACGACTTCGTCGCCGCGATTCGCGACTTCTGCCAGCGCGAATGCGGCACCCAGGAGAAGCGCGAGAAGCTGACCAACGGCTATAGCGAGCTCCACAACCACGAGATCTACGCCCAGATGGCGAAGCTCGGCTGGCTCGGCGTGACGATCCCCGAGCAGTACGGCGGGTCGGGCGGATCGATGCTCGACGCCTGCCTGTTCATGGAGGAGACCTCGCGCGGAATGGCCCCGATCGGCGGTTACGCAACGACCCTGATCGTCGCCGGCGCGACCAAGCGCTTTGGCAGCGAGGAGCAGAAGGCCGACATCCTCGGCGGCATCGCCGGCGGCAACGTCGAGGCGATCGCGATGACCGAGCCCGAGTCCGGCTCCGACGTCGGCTCGCTGACCACCCAGGCCGTTCGCTCCAACGGCGGCTACGTCATCAACGGCCAGAAGGTCTTCTGCTCGAACGCCCACATCGCCGCCCACATCCTCGTCGTCTGCCGCACGACCAAGGGCGAGGACAAGCACCAGGGCCTGTCGATGATCTGGGTCCCGCGTGAGACGCCGGGCCTCGAGATCAAGCAGATCGACACGCTCGGCGGCCGCGAGACGAGCTACCTCTACTTCACCGACTGCGAGGTTCCGGCAGACGCGGTTCTCGGCGAGGTCGACCGTGGCTGGACCCAGCTGATGGCCGGGCTGAACGTCGAGCGGCTGATCCTCGCGGCGACGATGCTCGGCGTCGCCCAGCGCGCCTTCGACGACGTCCTCGCCTACGTCAAGGAGCGGCGCCAGTTCGGCCGCCCGATCGGCTCCTTCCAGGCGCTCCAGCACCGCCTCGCCGACATGGCGACCGATCTCGAGGCCGGACGGCTGATGACCCACTGGGTCGCCTCTCTCACCGACGAGGCCCCCGACCAGATGCTGCCGCGCGAGGCTTCGATGGTCAAGCTCTTCGTCACCGAGACGGCCAAGCGGGTCGCCCTCGAGGGCATGCAGATGATGGGCGGCTACGGCTACTCCTCGGAGTACGACATGGAGCGCCTCGTCCGCACGACGCTGGTCTCGACGATCTACGGCGGTACCTCCGAGATCCAGCGCAACATCATCGCCAAGACGCTCGGGCTCTAGTCCGCGCTCGGACCGGCGGCGCCCGCCCGCCTCGCGGCTGCTGCTTGCAGGATGCTCACATATCGCTATCCTGATCCGTCAATGCAGGGGGGAAAGCATTCCAACTTCTCGGCGCGCTCGCGCCGCGCCGGCATCCTCGCGGTGCTCGCGGCAAGCGCGCTGCTCGGCGTCGCTCCGGCCGCTCACGCCGGCACGATCACCGTGACGACGACCGACGACGAGCTGAACGCCGCCGGCGACTGCTCGCTGCGCGAGGCGATCCGCTTCGCCAACGACGACACCGTCAACACCGGCGGCTGCACGGACAGCAGCTCCGATCCGCTGTCTGCCGACACGATCGTCGTGCCGGGCGGCGCCTACAACCTCTCGATCCCCTTTGCCACCGGCACCGTCATCGACGGCGATCTCGACATCACCGAGAACGTAACGATCGTCGGCGCCGGCACCGATGCCACCTCGGTCGACGGCAACGGCAGCGTCATCAACGACCGTGTCTTCGAGGTCACCGGCCCGACCACCGTCGATATGTCCGGCTTGACGATCCACGACGGCGCCAGCCAGGCGGCGACCGACGGCGGCGGCATTCTCGCCGCAGCGGGGACGACGCTGAACCTGAACGGCGTCGACTTCAAGCGCAACACGGCCTCCAGGGATGGCGGTGGGATCTTCGGCGACCAGGTCAACCTCGAGAACGGCGTCGTCAGCAACAACAAGGCGGCCGGGCCGGCCAACGGCGGCGGCGGCATCTTCGCCACGACGCTCGATCTGAACACCACCACGGTGAGCGAGAACGCAGCCACCGCGGCCGATGGCGGCGGCATCTTCGGCAGCGGCGCGATCTCCGGCACCGTGACTCTCACCAACAGCGACGTCCGCAACAACGTCGCCGCGGACGACGGCGGCGGGATCTACGCCGAGCGGACCGTCGACCTCATCTCCAGCAGCGCCGGCGGCAACCGCAGCACCGATGAGGGCGGCGGAATTCGTGCCCTCGACGCCGTCAGCCTCACCGATGCCTTCATCTCGGGCAATACCGCCGCGACCGGTGGCGGTGCGATGGCCCTGGCGGCGACCGTGACCGGAAGCGTCATCAGCGCCAACGACGCCTCGACCGGAGACGGCGGCGGCCTCGTGCCCACCGCCCTGGTCCCGACGACGACGGTGGACGGAAGCATCATTCGCGACAACTCGGCCTTCGTCAACGGCGGTGGCCTGAGGGGAGCAGCCGACCTCACCGACACCACCGTCCTGCGCAACGTCGCCGGCGGCCTCGGCGGCGGCACCTTCACCGACAACGGCACCCTGGCGCTGGTGCAGAGCACCATCGCCGGCAATGACTCCGGCCTCGACGGCGGCGGCGTCTACCTGACCAGCGGCTCGGGCGGCACGAGCGAGATCACCAACACGACGATCAGCGGCAACGAGGCCAAGGGCTCGGGCGGCGGCATCGCCACCGACCAGGGGACGACCGAGCTCGCCAACGTGACCATCAATCGCAACACGGCCGACTCGGACAGCCTCGGCGGCGGCGCCGGCGGCGGAATCGACCGATCCGGCGCGACGGCGACGGTGAACCTGCGCAACACGATCATCGCCGGCAACTTCGATCCGAGCGGGGCGCCGCCGGCCCCGGACTGCAGCGTCACGCCGCTGCCGCCGGCGCAGACGCTTCACTCGCAGGGGTACAACCTGATCGGCGTTGCCGACGCCTGCTTCACGGCTCCCGCGGCCGGCGACCAGTTCGGCACCCTGGTGGCGCCGATCAACCCCCAGCTGGCGCTGCTCGCCGACAACGGCGGCCCGACCTTGACCCACGCCCTCACCGCCGGCAGCCCGGCGATCAACGCCGGCAATCCCGCCACGCCGGGCTCGGGTGGATTTGCCTGCGAGCCCATTGACCAGCGCGGCATATCGCGCACGATCGCGAGCGCCCGCGGCCGCTGTGACATCGGCGCCTTCGAGCAGCAGTTCTGCCGCGGCATCATCGTCACTCGCATCGGCACCAACGGCGCCGACACGATCAACGGCACCGGCCACCAGGACGTGATCCTCGCGCTCGGCGGCAGCGACAGGGTCAACGGCCGCGGCGGCAACGACGTCATCTGCGGCGGCGGTGGTAGCGACACGATTCTCGGCGGCGCCGGCGCCGATCACCTCTTTGGCGAGGCCGGCAACGACGTCCTCAACGGCGGCGCCGGCAGCGGCGATCGCTGTGTCGGCGGACCGGGCCGCGACGTCCGGATTCGCTGCGAAAGCGCCTGAGGCGAAGCTGCCGCTATTCTTCCCAAACCTCGTGCCGTGCGGCGAGGTCTTTTTTCTGTTGGAGCCCGAAAACCTTGAGGAGATATGGCTCGCGGAGATGTCCGTATCGCGGTGACGCTGGCCTGCGAGGAGTGCAGGCGGCGCAACTACCAAACGAATAAGTCGCGGCGCAACAGCCCCGACCGAATCGAGCTGCGCAAGTTCTGTCGCTGGTGCGCCAAGCACACGGCGCACAAGGAGACGCGCTGATGGCAAAGACTCGCGCCCAGCGAAAGGCCGAGCGCCGCGCCCGCGAGCAGCAGGGCAGCCCCCGCGCCGAGGAGGCCCGCGCCCAGCACGCTACCCAGGTGCCGGAGTCCGGTGAGGTCGCCGAGGCCAAGGCCGTCGAGGCAACCGGCGCCAGCCTCGAGGAGCTCGAGGCCCCCGCGCCTTCGCGTGCCGACACGCCCCAGCCTGCCGCCGCCCCCAAGCCTTCTCGCCGTGAGCTCAGCGAGGAGAAGCGCCGCCAGAAGTCCGCGGACGCTCAGAAGGCAAAGCGCCAGAAGGAGCGCGCGAAGGTGGTTGCCGCGCCGCCGGAGCGCCGTCGCGGCGCCGTGCTCGGCTTCTTCGCCTCCTGCTGGGCCGAGCTCAAGCGCGTCCAGTGGCCCAACCGTGAGACGCTGATCCAGGCCTCGGCCGTCACCGTCATCTTCGTCGCCGTCGCCGCCGCCTACCTCGGCGCCGTGGACGCGGCCTTCAGCTTCCTGATCAAGCGGATCCTCTAGGAGAGATCGTGTTTCGCTGGTACGTCATCAACACCTACTCGGGACACGAGAACAAGGTCAAGCACAACCTCGAGCACCGCGTGCAGACGATGGGGCAGGACCGCTTCGTCCGCCAGGTGGTCGTCCCGACCGAGCAGGTCTCCGAGCTCAAGGACGGCCAGCGGATCCAGATCGAGAAGCGGACGATGCCGGGCTACGTCCTCGTCAACATGGAGATGACCGACGACTCCTGGGGGCTGGTCAAGAACACCCCCGGCGTCACCGGCTTCGTCGGCTCTCGCAACGAGCCCGTCGCCCTCTCCAAGCCCGAGGTCGACCGCCTGCTCCACCGCGAGACCGCGGAGCGGCCGCGCACCCGGGCCCAGTTCACGATGGGCGAGTCGGTCAAGGTGATCTCGGGCCCGCTCTCGGACTTCTCCGGCGAGATCGCCGAGATCAACGAGGATCAGGCCAAACTCAAGGTCCTGGTCTCGATCTTCGGCCGCGAGACCCCCGTCGAGGTCGGCTACGACCAGGTCAAGAAGATCTAGGCAGCGACGATGGCAAAGAAAGTTCTAACCCTGATCAAGTTGCAGATCCCGGCCGGCGCCGCCAACCCGGCGCCGCCCGTCGGTCCGGCGCTGGGCCAGCACGGCGTCAACATCATGGAGTTCTGCAAGGCCTTCAACGCCAAGACCCAGCAGGACACGGGGACGATCATCCCGGTCGAGATCACGGTCTTCGAGGACCGCTCCTTCGACTTCATCACCAAGACGCCGCCCGCCGCCGTGCTGATCCGCGAGGCCCTGGGGATCCCCAAGGGCTCGGGCGAGCCCAACCGCGAGAAGGTCGGCCGGCTGACGATGGACCAGGTTCGCGCCATCGCCGAGCGCAAGATGCCCGACCTCAACGCCAACGACATCGACGCCGCCTCCAACATCATCATGGGCACCGCCCGCTCGATGGGCGTCGAAGTGGAAGGCGCCTGATGGCCCACGGCAAGCGCTATCGCGCCGCCTACGAGAAGGTCGATCGGACCGAGCAGTACGCGCCGGCTGAGGCTGTCGCCCTACTCAAGCAGACGGCGACGACCAAGTTCGACGAGACCGTCGAGCTCCACATCCGGCTCGGCGTCAACGTTCGCCACGCCGAGGAGCAGCTGCGCGGCACCCTGGCGCTTCCCGGCGGCCTCGGCAAGAACGTCGCCATCGCCGTCTTCGCCAAGGGCGATCAGGCTCGGCAGGCGGAGGAGGCGGGCGCGGACTTCGTCGGCGCCGACGATCTCGCCGAGCGCGTCGAGGGTGGCTGGACCGACTTCGACATCGCGATCGCCACACCCGACATGATGGCCACGGTCGGCAAGCTCGGCCGCGTCCTCGGCCCGCAGGGCAAGATGCCGAACCCGAAGGTCGGCACCGTCACCGCCGACGTCGCCAAGGCCGTCTCCGAGGCCAAGGCCGGCAAGATCGAATACCGGACCGACCGCCAGGGCGTCGTCCACCTGGCGATCGGCAAGGCGAGCTTCCCCGAGCGCCAGCTGCTCGAGAACTACGCCGCGGTGATCGAGGAGATCGTCCGCGCCAAGCCCTCGGGCGCCAAGGGTCGCTACATCCTCTCGATCACGCTGACGACGACGATGGGTCCCGGCATCCGCGTCGATCCCGGCCGCACGCGGGCCGGCGAGATCGTCGGCGAGGGCTCGGGCGAGGACGCCGAGGCGACGGAGGAGCCGGTCCCCGCGTAAGATCCCGCGAGAACAGCTGCCCGAGACCACCGGCGGGACCCAGTCCAGAAGTCCGGTGCAGGTGAGCCGACGAACGTAGTTGACCGTTCCGGAGCCCGCCTGCGTGCGGGCTTTTTCGTTCCCCGCCGCCCAGCCAAGCCATGAACAGAGACCAAAAAGCAGCCGTCGTCGAGGACCTCGCCTCCGAGATCAAGGGCGCCGGGGCGATCTTCGCCGTCGACTACCGCGGCATCAGCGTGCCGCAGGCCGCCGAGCTGCGCTCGAAGCTGCGCGAGGTCGACGCGACCTTCCGCGTCGTCAAGAACCGCCTGACCCTGCGCGCCGTCGACCAGGCCGGCGTCGAGGAGCTCAAGCAGGTCCTCGAGGGGCCGACCGCCTTCACCTTCGTCCGCGGCGACGCCGTCGTCGCCGCCAAGACCCTCGCCGAGTTCCGCAAGGAGCACGAGATCCTCGAGTACAAGGGCGGTCTGATGGACGGCACCGCTGTCGACTCCGATCAGTTCACGGCGATCGCCCGCCTGCCCGGCCGCGACATCCTCAACGGCCAGCTCGCCGGCATGGTCGCCAGCCCGATCACCGGCCTCGTCCGCGGCCTCGGTGCGCTGATCTCCGGCCTGGCGATCGGGCTCAAGCAGATCCACGACCAGGGCCTCGTCAGCGGCGAGACCCCGCCCCAAGAGACTTCTTCAGAGCAGGACGAGTCCGACCAGGACGAATCCGAGACTTCAGACGACGACAAGGAGGACTAGTGGCAACGAAGATCAAGACCGAGGATTGGATCGAGGAGCTCAAGGGCATCTCGGTGCTCGAGCTCGCCGAGCGCATCAAGGCGCTCGAGGAGGAGTTCGGCGTCTCGGCCACGGCCGTGGCCGCTGCGGCTCCCGCGGCCGGCGGTGGCGATGGCGCCGACGCAGGCGCCGAGGAGGCATCGACGGTCGACGTCGTCCTCACCGATGTGGGCGACCAGAAGATCCAGGTGATCAAGGTCATCCGCGCCGCCACCGGGCTCGGCATCAAGGAGGCCAAGGCGCTTGCCGACGAGGCCCCCAAGCCGGTCAAGGAAGGCGTCGAGCGCGACGAGGCCGAGAAGCTCAAGGCCGAGCTGGAGGAAGCGGGCGGCAAGGTCGAGCTGAAGTAGTCGCACCAAACGGCGCGCAGCCTTGAGCTAGGCATGAGTAATGTGGTACCCTGCCGGGTCGCGCGCCGTTGCGCCCTGTTGCCTGCATCTTGAGGCGCAATTTTCTGTTCCCCAGCCAAGTTTGAGGAGCTGCCGAGTTGGCACGAGTCCACGCTGCCCCCGTCACCCGTAAGAATTTCGCCCGTCTCGAGAACCAGCTAGACGTTCCGCACCTCATAGATATTCAGCGTCGCTCCTTCGCGGAGCTGACGGACCCGAAGAAGGGCCTTCTTCGGGAGACGATCGACGACATCTCGCCGATCGAGGACTACACCGGCAACCTGGCCATCGTCTTCGGCCAGTTCAAGTTCGAGGATCCCCTCCACTCCGTCGAGGAGTGCCGCGAGAAGGACATGACCTTCTCGCGACCGCTGACGATCAAGGTCGCCTTCCAGAACAAGGAGACCGGTGAGATC
This sequence comes from Solirubrobacterales bacterium, assembly GCA_033856175.1. GTDB lineage: Bacteria > Actinomycetota > Thermoleophilia > Solirubrobacterales > 70-9 > JAWVFK01. The sequence continues at coordinate 14,356 of JAWVFK010000026.1, forward strand.
CGCGAGCAGTCCGTCTTCATGGGCGACTTCCCGTGGATGACCGACCGCGGCACCTTCATCATCAACGGCACCGAGCGCGTGGTCGTCACGCA
>JAWVFK010000027.1:0-153744 GCA_033856175.1 Solirubrobacterales bacterium
CGGCCGGCTGCGTGCCGCACTCTACATGAGCCCCTGACGGTAACGTCCTTCCCGCCATGAAGCTGATCATCCAGATCCCGTGCTTGAACGAGGAGGAAGCGCTCCCCATCACGCTGGCCGACCTGCCACGCGAGCTCGACGGCTTCGAGCGCGTCGAGTGGCTCGTCATCGACGACGGATCGACTGATCGCACGCTCGAGGTGGCGCGCGAGCACGGCGTCGACCACATCGTCCGGCTGACCTCCCACCAGGGGCTGGCCTCGGGCTTCCAGGCGGGCCTCGACGCTTGCCTCAAGCTCGGTGCCGACGTCGTCGTCAACACCGACGCCGACAACCAGTACCGCGCCGACGACATCCCCAAGCTGGTGGCCCCCGTCCTCGCCGGTGAAGCCGACATGGTCGTCGGCACCCGCGACATCGACACGATCGCCCACTTCTCACCGATCAAGCGGGCGCTGCAGCGGCTCGGCAGCTGGGTCGTCCGCCGGGCCTCGGGCACCGGCGTCCCCGACACGACCTCGGGCTTCCGCGCCTACAACCGCGAGGCGGCGCTGCGCCTGCAGGTCGTCAACAAGTTCACCTACACGCTCGAGAGCCTGATCCAGGCCGGCAAGATGCTCGTCGCCGTCGACCACGTCCCGATCGCGACCAACGACAAGCTGCGCGAGTCGCGGCTCTTTCCCTCCTCCTTCTCCTACGTCCGCCGTAACGCGCTGGCGATCTTCAGGGCCTACGCGATGTATGAGCCGCTGCGGGTCTTCACGATCGCCTCGATCGTCGCCCTCGTGGCTGCGGTCGCCGCCTGGCTGCCGTTCATGATCGACTTCGTCCAGGGGCACGGCGGCGGCCACATCCAGTCGCTGATCCTCGGCGCCGTCCTCTTCATCGCCGGCGTCCAGCTGCTGGCCCTCGGCATCGTCGGCGACGCTCTCTCCGGCCAGCGAGTGATGTCGCAGCGAATCTTCGAGCGGGTGCGGCGGATCGAGCTCAATCTCGGCATCGAGCCGTCGCACTACGAGGCGGGCGGCCTGCGCTCGGCTCCCGAGCGACCGGAGGTCGAGAGGGTCGGCACGCGATGAGCACGGACGTCGCGCCCCCCGCTGAAGGGGGCGCGCCGGTCGAGGGCGTCCGGCCCGGTGTCGCCGCACGTCGCTACCGCCGCACGGCTGCCCTGCTGACGGTCGGCGTCGGGCTCACCGGGCTCGCCACCTACGTCTTCTTCGCCCTCGCCTCACACACGCTCTCGAAGAGCGACTACGGCGAGATCGTGGTCGTCTGGTCGGCGGTCTTCATCACCGTCTCGACGCTCTACCGGCCGATCGAGCAGCTGCTCTCGCGCACCGTCGCCGAGCGCCGCGCCCGCGACCAGGAGATCCGCCAGACGCTGCGGGTCGCGGCGACGATCCAGCTCTCGCTCGCCGGCCTCTTCGCCGTGGTTGCTCTGAGCCTCCGCGGGCCGGTCGAGGATCGGCTCCTCTTCGGCAACACGACCCTGTACTGGGTCCTCGTCGCCAGCGTCCTGGCCTACGCCGGCAGCTACTTCGCCCGTGGCTACTTCGCCGGCAGCCGCCGCTTCGGCCTCTATGCCGGCCTGCTGATGGCCGAGTCGCTTTCGCGCGTGATCTTCGCGATCGCCGCCGTTATCGGCGTCAGCCACGGGCAGTCGGCGATCGCCGCCGGAATCGTCGCCGCTCCCTGCTTCAGCCTGATCGTCGTCCCGCTCGCCTTTGGCAGCCGCGCCGCCCGCCAGCCGCGAGTCCAGGAGGTGCGTGAGAAGGAGCAGCGGGGAGAGCTCAGCTCGGGGCCGGAGTTCACGCTTGCCCACGGCGGCGGCTTCGCCGCGGCGGTGCTGCTGATCATGTTCGGCGAGCAGACCCTGATCAACGCCGGCACGCTGCTGATCAAGAGCGATGTCGGAGCCACCGGTGCAGGCTTCATATTCAACGTCCTGATGCTCGCGCGGGCGCCGCTGGTCCTCTTCCAGGCGATCTCGACGAGCCTGCTGCCCCATCTGACCAACCTTCGCTCCCGCGGCGTCAGCGGCGGTGAGGACGCCTTCCGGCTCTCGATCAAGTGGACCCTCGTCGCGGTCGCGGTGTTCTCGGCGTTGACGCTGACGATCACGGCGATCGCCGGCCCGACGCTGATGCAGGCGGCGTTCGGCAGCAAGTCCACCTACGACCGCACCGGGCTGCTGATCGTGGCCCTCGGCATGGGCCTCTATCTGGGGGCGGTGACGCTCAACCAGTCCGCCCTCGCCCGGGGCCAGGTTCGCTACTCGGCGCTCTGCTGGATGAGCTGCGCGGCGGCGTTCGTCATCTGGACGCTGCTGCCGGTGCTCGATCCCTTCCGCCGCGTCGAGATCGGCTTCGCCGGCGCCGCTGGCCTGCTCTGCGCGATGACCTACGTGCTCTACCGGCGGCCGGGGCTCGGGCGTGCTCAGGACGTCATCCAACCAGGCTCCACCGCCGAGCTCGAAGCCAGGCTGGCCGCCGCCGACGAGGCCAGCTAGTCGCCTCGCCTCGCGCCTGGATGACTAGCTGGCGGCTGGGGTAAAGACCTTCTCGAGGCGGTTCATCGCCCCCGAGGTCCCCATCGCGACCAGCACGTCACCGGGCGCCAGCTCCGTGTCGGCGGCCGGCTGCGGCAGCAGGGTGCCGTCGCGGCGGACGGCGACGATGATCGAGCCGCCGCGGATGTCCTCGATCTTCTGGCCGTTGCCGGAGCAGCCGCTGGTCACCTCGATCTCCTCCAGGCGCCACTCGGGCATGACGTCGGTGACGCCGGAGACCTGGGGATTCAGAGCCAGCCGCGCCATCACCGCGCCGCTCGCCTTGTAGGGCGAGATGACCCGGTTGGCGCCGGCCCGCTTCAGCTTCTTCTCGGAGTCCTCGACGCTGGCGCGAGCGACGATCGAGAGGTCGTCGCGCAGCTCGCGGGCGGTCAGCGTCGCGAAGATGTTCTCGGCGTCGGAGTCCATGCAGGCGATCAGCGAGCTGGCGCGATCGATCCCGGCGCGCTTGAGGATCTCGTCGTCAGACGGCGCGCCCTCGACGAACGGCGTGCCCTCCTGGGCGCAGCGCTCGCGGCTCGTCGGGTTGGTGTCGATGACGACGTAGGGCTCGCGAGAGGCGCGCAGGTCGCGGCCGACCTGACGGCCGACGCGGCCATAGCCGCAAACGAGGTGGTGGTTGGCGAGCGAGTCGATCGAGTTCTGCATCCTGCGCTCCTGAAGCAGGCCGCTGAGGTAACCGGCGACGAAGAACTCCGTCACGGTGACCAGGCTGTAGAAGAGCGTACCCACGCCGAGGACGATGAGGACGACCTTGACGATCTGGCCGCCGAGATCGTGCGGCTCGGGGATCGAGCCGACGGTGGCGACGGTGTCGAGCGCCCAGTTGAAGCCGCGCCAGACCGAGACGTCCTCGCTGAGGACGAAGCCGATCGTGCCGGCGGCGATCAGGCCGATGATCAGCGCGAAGAGCAGCGCCAGGCGGCGCAGGAAGTGGATGATCTGGGTGCGTGCCTCGGCCGGCGTCAGGCCGGCGAGCTGGCGCGCCGCGGCCGGTGCTCGGCCCTCGCCGAGGGTCGGTGACTCGAGGGTCTGCCGCGGCGGCTCGGCCACGCCCGCTCGGCTAGCCCGCGTCCGCGCCGGCGGCGGCGGCAATCGCCGTGTATGCGGCGCCGGGATCGTCCGCCCCGAAGATCGCCGACCCGGCGACAAAGACGGTGGCGCCGGCTTCGGCGACCGCAGCGGCGGTGCTCGTGTCGACGCCGCCGTCGACCTCGACCGCCGCTCCGCCGTCGAGCTCGCGCAGGCGGCGGACCTTGGCGGGAGAGGAGGCGATGAACGGCTGTCCGCCCCAGCCCGGGTTGACGGTCATGCAGAGCAGCAGGTCGGCGGCGCCGGCAAGCTCGGCCGCCGCCTCGACCGGCGTGCCGGGATTCAGCGCGAGGCCGGCGAGGCAGCCCAGCTCGCGGATCGCCGCCAGCGTCCGGTTGACGTGGGCGGTCGCCTCGGCGTGGACCGTGATGCAGTCGGCGCCGGCCTTTGCGAACTCCTCGATCTGCGCCTCGGGCCGCTCGATCATCAGATGGACGTCGAGGGCGCCGCCGGCGTCGTGGACCTGGTCGGCGATCGCCGCGGCGATCAGCGGGCCGATCGTGATCGGCGGGACGAAGTGCCCGTCCATGACGTCGACGTGGATGACCCGCGCGCCGGCATCCATCACCTCGGCGACCTGGGCGCCGAGCCGGCCGAAGTCCGCCGAAAGGATCGACGGCGCCACCCGGCGGCTCTCGAATAGGGCCTTGGCGGAGGACGAGGGTTGTGAGCCGGTCTCCATCGGGGGTCCGTTCAGATCGGCCGGAGCATCGAGTGCCGGCAGTGTTGGCAGATCATGTCCTCGGTCCGGCTGAGGCGCGCGATCGTCTGGTGTGAGCCGCAGTTCGGGCACTGCGAGACGAGCTCGTAGCGGCGGAGACAGTACACGCAGCGAAAGCGGCCGGGCAGGTTGGTCGGGCGCAGCCAGGGCTCGTTGCAGCCCGGGCACGTCGGCACCGGCAGCTCGGCGCGCTTATCGGCTGGCTTGGCCACGGCGCTAATCCTCCCGCATGGCGGCGAGTCGCGGCAGCGGGCGGCCGCGCAGGAGCTCGGCGGCGTCCATCTCGCGCCCGCCCGGCGGCTGCAGGCGCTCGATTCGCAGCCCTCCCTCGCCGCAGGCCAGCCACAGCGCGCCCTCGTCCTCCGACATCGCTCCCGGCCGATCGACGGCTCCGTCCCTGCTCTCGGCGCGCACCCTGCGCACGCCGAGCCGCTCGCCGTCCTCGAGCTCGAGATAGGCGCCGATGTGCGGCGTCAGCGCTCGCACCTGGCGCGCGAGCTCGGCGGCCGGGCGCCGCGGATCGAGCCGCCGATCGACGGCGCCGATCTTCTCGGCGTAGGTCGCGGCAGCCCCGTCCTGTTGCTCGAACTCGAGCGCTCCGGCGGCGGCGAGGTCGAGGGCGCGGACGATCAGCTCGCCGCCGAGCTCGGCGAGCCGATCGGACAGCGAGCCGAAGTCGTCGTCGTCGCGGATCGGCACGGCCTCGCGCAGCGCCACCGGGCCGGCGTCGAGCTCTGCAGCGAGGCGCATAACCGTGACGCCCGTCTCGTCGTCGCCGGCCATGATCGCCCGCTCGATCGGCGCCGCGCCGCGCCAGCGCGGCAGCAGCGAGGGATGGACGTTGAGGATCGGCGGCCCGGCGAGCAGCTCGGCGCCGATCATCTGGCCGAAGGCGCAGAGCACCGGCGCCTCGGCCTGCTCGGCGCCGATCCGCGCCAGCGCCGCGGGGTCGTTGACGCTGGCGACCTGCAGCAGCTCGAGCCCGAGCTCGCGCGCCGTCTCGGCGACCGGCGGCGAGCCGAGCCGGCGGCCACGGCCCTGCGGTCGGTCGGGCGGCGTCACCACGAGGGAGGGGCGATGCGGCGAGCCGGCGAGCCGGCGCAGAACCTGGGCCGCGTACTCGGATGTGCCGAGATAGACGGTCTTCAGGGCGCCTCTATGCCTCGATCTCGTGGTGTTCGATCGCCGGGCGCCACGAGCGCCCCTCGCGCAGCGCCCGCAGCGCCTCCTTGCGCTGCTCGCGCTCGGTGCGGTCGAGGATCAGCACGCCGTCGAGGTGGTCGATCTCGTGCTGGATGACGCGGGCCTCGAGCCCTGAGGCCTCGATCGTCAACGTGGCTCCCTCCGCATCCTGGGCGAGGACACGAGCGTGCAGCGGCCGCTCGACGTCGACGACGATCCCGGGAAGGCTGAGGCAGCCCTCCTCGGCGAGCTCGAGATCGTCGGAGAGCCAGTCGATCCGCGGGTTGACCAGCGCCGTCGCCGGCGCGTCGCGGCCGGCCTGAAGGACGAGGACGCGGTGCATGATCCCCAGCTGCGTCGCCGCCAGGCCGACTCCGAGGCCGTCGCGCATGATCGCCACCATGTGGCCGATCTCCTCGGCGAGGGCGCCGTCGAAGCTCGTCACCGGGCTCGCCGGCGACTTCAGCACCGGATCGCCGAACTTGCGCACCTGGGAGAGCGCGGCCTCACGGCGCTCGAGCAGCTCGGGGTCGAGCTCGCGCTCGAGATCGCCGGCGTCGCCGGCCGGCTCGTCGGCCGTCTCCTCGAGCGCCTCCTCGACTGTCTCCTGGGCGGGTTCCTCGCTCACCGGGCCGAGTCTAGTGACAGCTTTTCGCCAGCCAGCGGTATCGGAGCCGAGCAGGGCCGCTACTGCGGGTCGACGTCCACCGCGACGGCGACGCCGCGCAGCGCGCCGCCCTTCGAGGCCGCTTCGACGGCGGCGCGCGTCGCCGCCACGGCGCCGGTGCGATCCGACGTCTTGATCAGCAGCTGGCGACGGTGGCGGCCGCCCACCTTGAACAGCGGCGCCGGGCCGAGCAGCTCGGCGCCCGGCGGATCGCCGAACAGCTCGCGTACCCTCGCCGCCGCCCGCTCGAGACGCTCCTCGTCGGCCGCCGCGAGGCCGATCTGGATCAGGTGCGAGAACGGCGGGTAACGCAGCGTCTTGCGCCGCTCGAGCTCACCGAGCAGGAAACCGGGGGCGTCGTGGTGGGCGGCGGCGGCGATGCTCGGCGCATCGGGAGCCAGCGTCTGAACCATGACCCTCCCCCCCGCCTCGCCGCGGCCCGAGCGGCCGGCGAGCTGGGCGACGAGAGCGAACGTGCGCTCCTCGGCGCGGAAGTCGGGAAAGCGCAGCGTCGCGTCGGCGTCGAGGACCACGCTCAGCACGACATCGGGGAAGTCGTGGCCCTTGGCGACCATCTGGGTACCAACCAGCACCCCGGCAGGCGCCGCCTCGAAGTCGCCGAGGATCTTCTCGTGAGCGCCGCGCCGCGCCGCCGCGTCGGAGTCGAGGCGAAACACCGGCAGCGGGTCGAGCAGCTCGCGGATCACGGCCTCGACCCGCTCGGTGCCGGCGCCCCGCCGAGTCAGCGCCGTCGAGCCGCACTCGCCGCAGGCGGCGGGCATCTCCTCGGCATGGCCGCAGTGATGGCAGCGCAGCGACCCCGCCTCGACGGCATCGCTGGCGGCCCGGCGACGCGGCCGATGGACGACGAGCGAGACGTCGCAGTTCGGGCAGCCCCAGTGATGCCCGCAGGAGCGGCAGCTGAGATGGGCGGCGAAGCCGCGCCGGTTGACCATCACGATCGCCTTGGCGCGCCGGTCGCGGACCTCGCCGAGCGCCCGCGCGGTCACCGGGTGAACCGGGCCCGATCCCTCGCCGCGCATGTCGACGATCTCGACCTCGGGCATCTGCAGCGAGTCGACCCGCCGCGGCAGCTCGATCCGCTCCAGCGCCAGCCAGCTCTCGGGCCGCGGCGTCGCCGTCCCGGCGACCAGCGCCGCCCCCGCCTGCTGCGCCCGGCGCCAAGCGACCGTCCTGGCGTCGTAGCGAGGATCTGACTCCTGCTTGTAGGAGGCGTCGTGCTCCTCGTCGATGACGATCAGCCCAAGATCTCGAACGGGAGCGAACACAGCTGACCGCGGGCCGACGGCGACCACCGCCTCCCCCTGCCGAAGCCGGCGCCACTCCCTGTAGCGCTCGCCCTCAGCCATCGCCGAATGCAGCAACGCCACCCGATCACCGAGCCGCCGCCTGAAGCGGGCGACCGTCTGCGGCGTCAATCCGATCTCCGGCACCAACACGATCGCCCCCCGGCCGCGCGCAATCGTCGCCTCCGCCGCCGCGATATAGACCTCGGTCTTCCCCGACCCGGTCACCCCATGCAGCAGCAGCCGCCGCTCGCTCGCCGAGCCACCGTCCAGCGCCAACTCGATTCGAGCGATAGCGGCCCGCTGCTCATCGGTGAGCGCCACCGCCGTCCCAGACGTCGGCAGGTCCTTGATCCCAGCTTCCGGTTCGCCCGCATCGACCCGCCGCTGTCGCATCGTCCCATCCCGCTTGAGCCGCCCCATGGTCCCCGGCGGCAGCACCAGCTGCAGCCCTCGCGAAGGAGTGGAGCAGTACTCCCGGGCCACCCAGAGCCCGAGCCGCACGAGCTCGGCCGGCACCCCGGCCTCGAGAGCCTCCAACGGCTCCGCCAGCCGCTCCGGCGCCAAATCGCTCGTCTCGGCAATCTCGACAACCACGCCGAGCAACCGCTGCCGCCCAAACGGCACCCGCAGGACGCTGCCGACCCCGACGTCGCCCAGCTGCTCGGTGAGGCGGTAGTCGAACGGCCCACGCAGGGCACGCGCACTCGTGAGCGGCTCAACCTTCGCGATCGCCATGCCGCCAAGTTAGGCCGCAGCGCGGACGCGGCTCGACCCGGCAACGAGGGTCGAGACTTGCCAGGACGCTCGTTGCGCGGTATGTATGACCCTCTCGGCACTGCCGAAGTGGGAAATCCTGCCAACGTCCACCCGAATCGTCCTCTCGCTAGCAGCATTGGCCCTGCTGGCTTCCCCTGCCGAGGCATCCGCCTCCGACCGCTATGTCGACAACAGCGGCAGCGACACTGCAAACGACTGCCAGGCCCCCGCCAGCCCCTGCGCCTCGATCGGCCACGCGCTTGCACAGGCCGTCTCGACCGAGACGGTCTTCGTCGGCGGCGGCTCCTACAACGAGAACGTGACGCTGAGCGGGGGCATTTCGATCGTCGGCGGCGCATTCTCCGGCTGCGGCTGCACCACCACGGGGGCGGCGATCGTCGATGGCGGCAGCAATCCCGCGATTACCGCCGACGCCACCGCCGCCGGCGCGATCACCGGCCTGACCATCCGATCGGCTGCGCCAGCGATGAGCATCTCCGGCAACGTCAACGTCAACCACGATGTCTTCGATCAGGGCTCCAGCACAGGCTTTCTGGGGACGGTCGTCGAGGTGCTCGACGCCTCGCCGAGAATCGGTGACAACGTCTTCAGCGACCCGACGCCGACCGACGCCCAGAACGGCATCACCTCCAGCTCGGGCGCCTCGATGCAGGTGACCAACAACAGCTTCAGCGGCTACAACGAGGCGATCCTCACCGGCGGCGCCTCGACCGCCACACCCACGATCAGCGGCAACGACATCGCCGGAACCCATTCGGCGACGGGCGCCGGCGTCGGCATCGGGGTGATCAACGGCACGGCGATGATCGCCGGCAACCGGCTGCACGACCCGGTCTACGACCCCGCGACCCAATCGACGACGGGCATCGCGATCTTCTCGGTTTCGGCCAGCAATCCGGCCGCCGACCTGACGCGCAACCGCGTCATCGGCTTCAGGATCGGAGTCTCGATCGAGGGCACCAGCGGCGCGCTGACGATGAAGGACGACCTGATCGCCAAGAGCTTCGGCCTCGGCCTCTTCGCCACGGACCCATTGACCGACGCCGGCGACGACGTCACCGCGACCAACGTGACGATCGTCGACAGCATCGACGCGACCGCGCACGAGATCGTCCTCGACCACACGACGATCTCTCTGAACTCGGGCATCGTCGGCGACAAGGGAGTAAAGGTGACCTCCGGCGGCTGCACGAGCAACCTCTTCTCGCGCGGCCCGTCGACGGGCGACTGCACGCCATTCACGACGACAGCCAGCCCGATGTTCGTCAACGCCGCGGCGAACGACTACCGGCTGCAGGGGGGCTCGCCGCTGATCGACGCCGGCGATCCGTCCGACCCCGGCGGGGGCGAGACCGATCTCGACGGCGACCCCCGCGCCATGGACGGCCCCGACAACGGCAGCTGCTACGAGACCGCCCCTGGCGCTGTCGTGCGCGACATCGGCGCCGACGAGTTCAACTGCCCGCCCAACTCGAAGCTGACCGCGAACCCTCATTCGACGACGACTCGTCGCCACGTCAAGTTCAAGTTCACCGCCGACGATCCGGCGGCGACGTTCGCCTGCAAGATCGACTCTCGGCCTTTCCATTCGTGCTCCTCGCCCAAGCGCTACACGCTCGGCCGCGGCCGTCACAAGTTCCGCGTCAGAGCGATCGACGCCCAGCGCAACGCCGACCCCACGCCAGCAAAGAAGACCTTCCGCATCATCTGACGATGATGCACCTCGGGCTTTAATTCGGATGGCCGCGGGTCCTTTCTAGATTCGCTGCCTTATGGCCCCGACTGGAGTCCCACGCGAGCAAGCTCGCGGGTGAGTCCAGTCCGGGCCCTACCGTCGCTGGTCGAGAAAGGGGCCGCGACTCTGGAAAGGACCCGCGGCGTTGGGGGTCACACCGCCCCACCGCGGCGAGGTGAAAGGACCCGGGACCTAAGAGGTAGCGCCGGCCGAAGCCTGGGCAGCCTGGCGCAGCGCGTCGGCGCGGTCGGTGCGCTCCCAGGTGAAATCGGCGTCGTCGCGCCCGAAGTGGCCGTAGGCGGCGGTCTTCTGGAAGATCGGCCGGTGCAGGTCGAGGTAGCGCCGGAACGCCCCCGGCCGTAGGTCGAACTCCTCCTCGACGAGCTTGGCGATCTCGTTGTCCGGCAGCTTGCCGGTGCCGAACGTCTGAACCATCAGCGAGATCGGATGGGCAACGCCGATCGCGTAGGCGACCTGAACCTCGCAGCGGTCGGCAAGGCCGGCGGCGACGACGTTCTTGGCGACGTAGCGGGTGGCGTAGGCGGCCGAGCGATCGACCTTGGAGGGATCCTTGCCGGAGAAGGCGCCGCCGCCGTGACGGGCGGCGCCGCCGTAGGTGTCGACGATGATCTTGCGGCCGGTGAGGCCGGCGTCGCCGACCGGGCCGCCGATGACGAAGCGGCCGGTTGGGTTGACGAGCAGGGTCTCCCTGATCTGATCGAGGTCGTAGAGGCCGTCGGGCAGGACGGGCTCGATCACGTGCTCGAGCAGGTCGGGGCGGATCTGCGAGTCGCGGTCGGCGTCCTCGGAGTGCTGGGTCGAGATCAGGACGCGGACGACCTCGGCCGGCCGGCCGTCCTCGTAGCGGACGGTGACCTGCGTCTTGCCGTCGGGGCGCAGGTAGGGCAGCGTGCCGTCCTTGCGAACCTCGCTCAGCCGCTCGGCGAGCCGGTGGGCGATCTGGATCGGCATCGGCATCAGGCCGTCGGCCTCGTCGGTGGCGTAGCCGAACATCATTCCCTGGTCGCCGGCGCCGGCGTGATCGTTCTCCTCGCCCGAGCCCTCCTCGCGGTGCTCGGCGGCGTCGTCGACGCCCTGGGCGATGTCCGAGGACTGCTGGTCGACGCGGACCATCACCTCGGCGCTGTCGGCGCCGAAGAGCGGGTCGAAGCCGTCGTAGCCGATCTCGCGGATCGTCTCGCGGGCGATCCGCTCGAAGTCGATCTGGGCCGAGCTGCGGATCTCACCCGAGATGACGACGAGGTTGGTGTTGACGAGGCACTCGCAAGCGACGCGCGAGTCGGGGTCGCCGGCGAGAGCTGCGTCGAGGACGCCGTCCGATATCTGGTCGCAAACCTTGTCGGGGTGACCCTCGGTCACCGACTCGGATGTGAACAGGTGCTCGCCCTCTGAAAGCTCGTGTGGATCTGGCATTGGTGCTGGCGGCTCTTTTCTTATTCGATGTTCAGGAACGCCTTGGTGCTGAGTCTGTGGGGATCGCTGCTGACGCCGACGCCGAGGGCCCTGAGCATGTTGATGTCTTGGGCGAAGGTAGCGAAGGTCGGGTCTTCTGCCAGCCCTGCTCGCTCCTCCCCCAGCTTGATCAGCTCTGCGAGGTTGACGAAGACTAGCGCCGAGCGCTTGCCGCCGACGCGGGAGATCGCCTTTTTGTAGGCGCCGTTGCCGGCCAGCGAGGCGCCGCTGCCGCGCACCTGCTCGACACCCGCCGGGTCGGTCGCGAGCACGAGCTTGCCGTCGAAGACCGAGAAGGTCAGGTTGACGCTTGGCGAGAGGCGCACGCTGACCGTCTTGACGCCGGCGGTCTGACCGACTGAGAGCCCGGCGCCGACGTTGCCGCGCTTGCGCGACGCCTTGACGATTGGCCCGACGAGCCTGGCCACGGCCGCCGCCGCCGGGCCCTCGTCGACACCCTTGACGAGCATCGTCGCGTAGGGGATCCGCGCCGCCGGCTCGGCGGCGATCGCCGTCTCCCCCTTCAGCACCGGCAGCAGCTGCCTGCCGAGGTCGAGCTTGGTGCGCGCCGCCACCTGCGCGCGCAGCGCTCGATATGCCGTAACGACCGACGGGGCCGCCTTGGCCGCCTGCCCCAGCAGGGCGCTGACGGTCCGCGCCGGGCTGGTGAAGCCGAGGTAGAGCAGCGCCTTGTCGCTGAGCTCGCTCGGCAGCGTCGCCGTGAACGGGGCGAAGGCACGGAAGAATGGCGGGTGGCGCTTGGTCAGCTTCGGGTTGAGGCTGCTCTCCAGCTGGAGCTCGACGCCGTCGCCGTGCATGCGGGCAGAGGCGGCGATCCCGCTGCTGGCCGAGAAGTCGCTGAAGGTGTCGAGCTGACTGGCATAACCGCCACGACCGGCGAGCGTGGCCTTGATCCCCTGGCGGGAGAGGTAGACATCGGCGAAACGGTCCTCGGGCAGGGCGCCGCGGAGCTGTTTCGGCAACGCGGTGGTGGCGAGCGAGCTCGCCGGCCGGCCCTCGGTCGCGATCACGCTGCGCACCGCGCCGATGCTGCCGGTGATCAGAAAGCCATGGCTGAGCGACGCCGTGAAGCCGCCGTCGTAGAGCCGCAGCGGCTGCCCCTTGTAGCTGCTGGCCCTGGCCTTGCCAGGCCCGACTCGATCGGCGAACGAGAGCGCCTTGCCGGTGTCGCGAGCGGCGACCAGCAGGGCCTGCTCGCCGGCGCCGGGCCCCGGCAGCCTGATCAGGGCAGCCTCGTCACCGGCCCACGACTGGACGTCGCGGGTGAGGTCGATCTGGCCGCCGGACGGCGTCCTGACGTTGCCGACGGCCGACTGGATCAACGCCTGCGCATGGGGCAGCTTCTGGGCCAGCTTGCGAGCCGTCTTGAACTGCCCCGACCCACGATCGAGGTCGATATGGGCGTAGAGCAGGGCGTTGCCGGGGACGATCCTGGCGGCGTCGTCGCTGGGCGGGCAGGCGTCGGCCCCTGGAACCGTGCAGGGCAGCAGCGGCATCACGAGCAGCTTGAGCACGAGGTAGAGCGCGACCAGTGCCGCGACGGCCGCCGTCCGTCGCCTGAACGAGTAGCTGCGATCGAACCAGAGATCGGCGATTGCATCGCCGGCGCCGCTCGCGGCGCGGCGGAAGGGATAGCTGAGGTCGTCGAACGCCTCGCCGATGCGCGACACGGCGGCGGTTTATAGCTGATGCCGTGGCTGCGACCCGCCGGCCTTGTCGGGTCGCTGCGATGGGCGGCGGGAGCGGTTGCGGGCCCGCGGGACGAAGTCGATGACCAGCGGAACGCCTGCCAGCGCGTAGCGCTCGCGCAGCCTGTTCTCGAGGAAATAGGCCCAGTCTCGGCTGATCAGGCGCCTGTCGTTGACCTGAATCGCGAAGCGCGGCGGCCGGTCGCCGATCTGGGCCGCGTAATAGAGCCGCAGGCGCTTGCCCCGCTTTTGCGGCGGCTGGCGCGCGGCGACCGCGTCGGCGAGGAAGCGATTGAGCTCCGGCGTCGAGATGCGCCCCCGGGCACGATCTGCCAGCTCGATTGCCTCGCCCAGCAACTTGCTGACGTTGCGACCGGTCGTCGCCGAGCAGGTGATCAGCTGCGGCCGCTGGCGCAGCTTGCGCTTGGCGCGGCCGCTGGCGTCATCGAGCTCGATCGCGCTGCGATCCCACTTGTTCAGCGCGATCAGCGTCGCGCAGCCGGAGCGCATCGCCAGCTCGCCGATCCGCAGGTCCTCGGAGGTGACGCCCTCGCTCGCGTCGCAGACCAGCAGGGCGACGTCGGCGCGGTCCGCGGCGCGCTCGGAGCGCAGCTGGGCGTAGTAGGCGACGGTGCCGGCGACCTTGGTTCGCCGCCTCAGACCGGCCGTGTCGACCAGAACGACGGGGCGGCCGTCGACCTCGATCCGGGTGTCGATCGCATCGCGGGTCGTTCCCGCCTCTTCGGAGACGATCACCCGCTCGGCGCCGAGGAAGGCGTTCAGCAGCGAGGACTTGCCGACGTTGGGCCTGCCGATGATCGCGATCCGCGCGTCGGCCACCGCGGCCTGCTCGTCACCGACATCGCCGAGCAGCTCGGTGATGCGGTCGAGCAGGTCGCCGCTGCCGCTGCCGTGGGCCGCCGAGACCTCGAGCGGCTCGCCGAGGCCGAGGCGGTTGAACTCGGCCGCCATGTAGGTGCCGGCGGCGGTGTCGATCTTGTTGGCGACGAGGACGACGGGCTGCTCGGCGGCGCGCAGCAGGGCGCCGATCTCGTCGTCGCCCGGCAGCAGGCCGGCGCGAGCGTCGACGACCATCACGATCACGTCGGCGTCGGCGACGGCCGCATGGGCCTGCTCGCGCACCGCGGCCGCCATCTCGCCGCTGTCGGCGCTGTCGATGCCGCCGGTGTCGATCAGCTCGAAGCGGCGGCCGTTCCACTCGCACTCCAGCGCCTTGCGATCGCGGGTGACGCCGCGCTCGGCGTGGACCACCGCCTCGCGGCCGCCGGCGAGCCGATTGACCAGCGTCGACTTGCCGGCGTTGGGGAAGCCGACGATCGCGACCTGCGGCAGCCGGGCGCCGTCGGTGGTAACGGTTCCGGCGCGCACCGGCGCTCCCTCGCTCATCCGATCCCCCGCTCGCGCGCCAGCTCGACGACGCGATCGGCGACCTGGCCGGCGTCGAGGCCGGTGGTGTCGAGCTCGACGCTGTCCTCGGCCGGCCTCAGGGCCCCGTGCTCGCGGTCGCGGTCGCGGCCGTCGCGGTGGCGCTGGGCGAGGATGACCTCCTCGGCGCTCTCGCCGGTCTGGGCGGCGCGGCGGCGCGCGCGCTCGGACTCGCTCGCGGTCAGGAACAGCTTCAGCGGGGCGTCGGGTGCGACGACGGTGCCGATGTCGCGACCCTCGGCGACGTAGCGCCCGGCGGCGAGCAGAGCGCGCTGCTTGGCGACCATCGCGAGGCGCACCTCGGCGTGGGCGGCGACCAGCGAGGCGACCGCCGAGACCTCGGGCGCCCGGATCACCGCGGTCACGTCCTCGCCGTCGAGCAGCACCCGCTCGCGGTCGAGGACGACCTCGATCCGCGACGCCAGCTCGCCGAGCGCTTCGGCCTGCGTGGCCGGGATCCCGGCGCGCAGCGCGGCCAGGCCGGCGCAGCGGTACATCGCGCCGGAGTCGAGATAGGTGAAGCCGAGCGCGTCGGCGACGGCGCGGGCGATCGTCGATTTGCCGGCCCCGGCGGGCCCGTCGATGGCGATGACCATGCCAGCAGGGTAGTTAGGCGCCGCCGGCGAGCTTGTTTCGAGAAGGCGCGACGGGATAGGTTTCCGCTGACGATGGAGACCTGGGACATCCGCTCGATCGAGGTCGAGCCCCACCAGCCGCAGGTTCTCGCCTCCGACGGCGAGGGGCGGACGATCGTGCTGCAGCTGCCGGCCGGCGAGCGGCTGCAGGAGCACGAGGTCCACGAGCGCGCCTGGCTGCTCGTCGTCGAAGGCGAGATCGAGATCTCGACGCCGGAAGGGAAGAGCCTCAGCGGCGGCGCCGGCCTGCTCGCCGTCTTCGATCCCCAGGAGCGACGCGAGGTCACCGCGCGAGCCGATGCACGCCTGCTGCTGGTGCTCGGCCCCTGGCCCGGCGAGGGCCATCCCAGCCGCACCGCTCAACCCTCGGGCTAGCCGCAAACGCTCGCCAGATCGGCTTCGAACGCCGGGTAGCTGATCGCCACGGCCTCGATCCCGTGCACGGTCACGCCCTCGCGTGAGGCCAGCCCCGCAACCGCGCCGAGCATCGCCAGGCGGTGGTCGCCGCGGGCGTCGAGCCAGCCGCCGCGCAGGCCGCCGCTGCCGTGGACGAGGAAGCCGTCGCGGTGGTCCTCGATCTCGACTCCGAGCCCACCGAGCCCGTCGACCACCGCGGCGAGGCGATCGGACTCCTTGTGGCGCAGCTCGGCGGCGCCGGAGACGAGCGTCTCCCCCTCGGCGAAGGCCCCGGCGAGGCCGATCAGCGGCAGCTCGTCGATCATGCTCGGCACCTCGGTGTTGACGACCTCGGTCGCCGTCAGCGATGAGTGGCGCACGAGGATGTCGCCGACCGGTTCGCCGGCGCCCTCGTCGGCCGCGACCGGCTCGATCGACGCTCCCATCCGCTCGAGCACGCGGATCAGGCCGATCCGCGTCGGGTTGACGCCGACTCCCCTGAGGACGAGCTCGCTGCCGGGCACCAGCGCCGCCGCGACGAGCGCAAAGGCGGCCGAGGAGAAGTCGCCGGGGATCTCGTGGTCCAGCGGCTCGAGCCGGTCCGTGGCGCGAATTGCGATGCCGCGCTCGGAGAGCTCGATCGGCGCGCCAGCCGCTGCCAGCATCCGCTCGCTGTGGTCGCGGCTGGGCTCGGGCTCGGCGATGACCGTCTCGCCGTCGGCGAGCAGGCCCGCCAGCAGCAGGCAGGACTTGACCTGGGCGCTGGCGACCGGCAGCTCGTAGTCGATCGCCCGCAGCTGGGCGCCGCGGATTCGCAGCGGCGGCAGGAAGCCGTGGGCGCACTCGACCTCGGCGCCCATCAGCCGCAGCGGCTCGGCGACGCGGTCCACCGGACGGCGGCCGATCGACTCGTCGCCGTCGAGCGTCCAGGCGCCACCGGGGTGGCCGGCGAGCCAGCCCGGCAGGATCCGCAGCAGCGTGCCGGCGTTGCCGACGTCGATGACCGCGTCGGCGGCGCCGTGGAGGCCGGCGCCGACGATCTCGACATCGAGCCCGGCCTCGCCCGCGCTCTCGCTGACCTCGGCGCCCAGCGCTCGCGCGGCGGCGAGGGTCGAGCGCGTGTCGGCGGCGTCGAGATAGCCCCTGACCTGGCTGCGACCCGTCGCCATCGCGCCGAGGATCGCGGCGCGATGGGAGATCGACTTGTCGGCCGGCGGCCTCAGCTCGCCCCGCAGCGGGCCGCAGGGCATGAAGCGGGCGTCAGTCATCAGCTGGGCGGGGCGCTCATCAGGGTCGGGCGACGACGGAGACGGTGTGGCCGAGCTCGCGGACGAGCGCGGTGGCGCGCCTCGCCTGCTCGTCGCCGGCGATCCAGAGCGACACGGCTCCCGAATGCATGTCGGCCGCAGGGTAGAGCGCCATGTCCTCGATGTTGACGCCGGCGTCGCCGAGGGCGAGCGCCAGCGAGGCGATGATCCCCGGCTGATTCGGCACCCCGATCCGCAGCTCCTGCAGCGGGCCGCCGTCGCGCTCCGCCTCGGCCAGCCGCCGACGCGCCAGGCCGGCGTCGCGGTGCCACTCGGCGACCTTCTCGCCGTCGCCGGATCGCAGCAGCGCCGCGGCGTCGCGCAGGCGCTCGACGACGGCGTCGATCTCGGCGGCGACGGCCTCGCTGTTGGTCGAGAAGATGTCGGCCCAGATCGGCGGGTTGGCGCCGGCGACGCGGGTCGTGTCGCGAAAGCTCGGGCCGACCTCGGGCAGCCGCTCGGAGCCGTCGGCGACGCTGGCGGCGGCCTGGCTGGCGAGCACATTGGCGAGGACGTGCGGGAGGTGGCTGACCGTCGCCATCAGGCGATCGTGGGCGTCGGCGTCGATCGCCTGCGGGCGAGCGCCGAGCTCGGCGACGGTGCGCTGGAGGCGGTCGTAGAGCACCCCGATCGAGGAGGCGGTCGGCGTCAGGTACCAGCGGGCGCCGTCGAAGAGGTCGTCGCGGGCGTTCTCGACGCCAGCGGTCTCGGCGCCAGCGAGCGGATGACCGCCGATGAAGCGGCCGCTCTCCCCCAGCCCCGCCACCAGCTCGCGCTTGGTCGAGCCGACGTCGCTGATCACGGTGCCCTCGCCGCTAGCCCGCAGGGCCTCGTCGATCAGCGCCGGCAGGGCGCCGACGGGGGCGGCACAGAAGACGACGTCGGCGTCGCGAACGGCGTCGGCGACGCTCGCCGGCGCCTCGTCGAGGGCGCCCAGCTCGACCGCGCGATCGGCGACCGAGCGATCCGGGTCGAAGCCGACCAGGGTCGCGTCGAGGCGCCGCTTGGCGGCGAGCCCGATCGAGCCGCCGATCAGGCCGACGCCGAGGACGGCGATCCTCACGTCCGCCCCGCTCGGCTCAGACCCGCGCCAGCTCTTTGCCGGCGAGCTCGGCGGCCCGCTGGACGCGCTCGGCGTACTCGGCGAAGCCCGAGGTCGGCAGCGCCTGCGGTCCGTCGCAGATCGCGTGCTCGGGGTCGTAGTGGACCTCGACGATGATCCCGTCGGCGCCGGCCGCGGCGGCGGCGAGCGACATCGGCTCGACCCAGTCGCGGCGTCCGGCCGCGTGGCTGGGGTCGACGATCACCGGCAGGTGGCTGAGCTCCTTGAGCACCGGCACGGCCAGCAGGTCCAGCGTGAAGCGGTAGGCGTTCTCGAAGGTGCGGATGCCGCGCTCGCAGAGCATCACCGACTCGTTGCCCTCCTTGAGCACGTACTCGGCCGCCATCAGCAGCTCCTCGACGCTCGACGAGAGGCCGCGCTTGATCAGCACCGGCCGGCCCGAGCGGCCGATCTCGGCCAGCAGGGTGTAGTTCTGCATGTTGCGAGCGCCGACCTGGATCACGTCGGCGACCTCGAGCACGTCGTCGAGGTCGCGAACGTCCATCAGCTCGGTGACGATCGGCAGGCCGGTTTCCTGCTTGGCCTCGGCCAGCAGGCGCAGCCCTTCCTGGCCGAGTCCCTGGAAGCTGTAGGGCGACGTGCGCGGCTTGTAGGCACCGCCGCGGAGCATCGTCACGCCGGTGTCGTGGACCGTGTGGGCGACGGTCATCATCTGCTCGCGGCTCTCGACGGTGCAGGGCCCGGCGATCAGCGCGAAGTGGTCGCCGCCGACCTTGCGGCCGTCGATCTCGAGAACGGTGCGCTCGCCCTTGCGGAACTGTGCGGAGGCGAGCTTGTAGGGCTTGAGTATCGGGACGAGGTGATCGACGCCGGGGGCGCCGTCAAGGCCGAGCTCGGTGACCTTCTCGCGCTCGCCGATCGCGCCGATCACGGTCAGCAGCTCGCCCTTGGAGATGTGGGCCGAGCAGCCGGCTTCCTCGACGCGGTCGATGACGGCCTGGATCTGCTCCTCGGTCGCCCCCTCTTTCATCACGATCATCATCAGCTTGAGCCTTTCACGGAATTTGCGGCAATGCTATCGGGACGCAAGCGCCTGCCTGAGCGCCTCGACGAATCGCTCGTTCTCGCGCCGCGTCCCGTAGCTGACGCGGATGTGGCCGGGGTCGCCCAGGGCGGCGCCCGGGCGGACGACGACGCCGGCCCGGCCGAGGGCCTCGACGACGCTCGCCTCGTCGCGCTCGCCGAGCGCCACCCAGGCGAAGTTGGCCTGGCTCTCGGAGGCCTCGAGGCCCAGCTCGGCGATCTCGGCGTCGGTCCAAGCGCGCTCGACGATCGTCTGCTCGACGCGCTTGGCGACGTCGTCCTGGTGGAGGATCGCCTCGGCGGCGGCGGCCTGGGCGATCGCGTTGACGCTGAACGGCTGGCGGACGGCGTCGATGGCGGCGCGGAAGCGTGGCGAGCCAAGGGAGTAGCCGACGCGCAGCCCGGCCAGCCCGTAGACCTTGCTGAAGGTCCGCAGCAGCACCAGGTTCGGAAAGCGGTCGAGCAGGTCGGTCGTCGCATCGGGGTCGTCGATCAGCCCGAACTCGACGTAGGCCTCGTCGACGATCACGGTGACGTGGCGGGGCGCGCGCTCGCAGAAGGCGGCGATGCGCTCGGCCGGCAGACAGGTACCGGTCGGGTTGTTGGGGTTGCAGACGATCGCGATCTGGGTCGCGGCGGTGATCTCGGCGAGCATCGCCTCGAGGTCGTGCAGCTCACCCGCGCCAAGCGGCACGCGGACCTCTCGGGCGCCGGAGAGCGCCGCCAGGTGCGGGTACATCGAGAACGACGGCCAGGCGAAGACGATCTCGGAGCCGGGCTCGCAGAGCGCCTCGGCAGCGGCGAGCAGGATCTCGCAGGAGCCGTTGCCGACCGCGACCCGGGCCGGGTCGACATCATGGCGCTCGGCGATCCGCCGTCGCAGCAGCCGTGCCGAGGGGTCCGGATAGCGATTGACGCCCTTCGCCGCGGCGGTAATCGCCTCGAGGACCGCCGGGTGGGGGCCGAACGGCGACTCGTTCGAGGCGAGCTTGGCGATCTCCTCGGCGTCGGTGAGCTCGCGGGCGTCGTCGAGCGTCAGCCCGGCCTCGTAGTGGGGCATGCGCGCGAGCTTCTCGGCGAAGGTGACGGTCACCGCCTCAGCGTAGCGTCAGGCCCGCCCCGCGCCGGGCGGCGCCTTGTAGCCGCGTCAAGCCGGCGCTAAGCCGCGGTCTCGGGCAGCGGCTGCGAGGGCGCCACCCGCAGTGCCCTGGCGGCGCTCGGCGGCAGCCACCAGTTCCAGCGGCCGATCAGCCGCATCAGCGCCGGCACCAGCAGCGCCCGGATTACCGTCGCGTCGAAGATGATCCCCGCCGCCAGGCCGATGCCGAACTGCTTGATGTCGAGCCCGGGCCCCGTCGACATCGCGAAGAAGGCGAACATCAGGATCAGCGCCGCGCTGGTTACGAGCTTCGCCGTCCGGGCGAGGCCGTGCGAGATCGCCTCGGGCGTCGAGCCGTACTCGTCATAGGCCTCGCGCATCCGCGTCAGCATGAAGACCTCGTAGTCCATCGAGAGGCCGAAGAGGAAGGCGAAGATCATCAGCGGAATCCAGGGGATGATCGCGTTGGTCGCGTGGACGTCCCAGATCGCCTGGCTGCCGTGGCCCTGCTGGAAGATGAAGACGACGATCCCGTAGGCAGCGCCAAGCGAGACGACGTTGAGGATCACCGCCTTCAGCGGCAGCACCAGCGAGCGGAAGGCCCGCGCCAGCAGCAGGAAGGTGAGGATCACGACGAAGGCGAGGACGTAGGGGAAGTTGTCGTAGACGGCGTGGACGAAGTCGCGCTCCTCCGGCGCCGGGCCGCCGAGCGTCACCCGCACCCCGGAGCCGAAGCTCGTCTGCAGCTGGGGCAGGACGTTGTCCTGGAGGCTGTCGATCACCGGCCGCGCCGCCTTGGCCGAGCCGTCGACGGTCGGGATCGCCTCGACCAGCGCGGTATCGCCGCGACGCCAGTCCGGCGGCGCCGAGGCGGAGGCGATGCCCGGCGTTCGCGCCACGACTGCGGCGACGCGCCGCGCGGCGTCGGGCGCGGAGCTGCCTTCGACGAGGACGACGAACGGCTTGATCGGCCCGGCGCCGATTCCGGATTGATCGAGCTGCGTACGGCCGGCGATCGCGTCGCCGGCGCCGGGGAAGTCCTTGGCCTGCGCGTCGCTGGGGTTGAGCTTCGAGGCCGGGATCAGCAGGGCGACGACGATCGCCAGCCCGATCGCCCCGGTGACGATCGGATGGCGCATGACGACGCCTGCCCACTTGCTCCAGATCCGCGGCTCATGTGAGTCGGGGTTGACGAGCCGGCGCGGCATGACCCGGTAGCGGTTGATCTTCGGCCCGGCGGCGGCCAGCATCGCCGGCAGCAGCGTGATCGCGGCGACGACCGAGACCGCCGGGATCAGCATCCCGCCGACGCCGATCGAGCGGATGAAGGGCAGCGGCAGGATCAGCATGCTGAGCAGGCCGATCGCCACCGTCGAGCCGGAGACGATCACCGAGCGCCCCGCCCGGGTCATCGTCGCGACGAGCGCCGTCTCGGTGTCGCTGCCGCGCGCCAGCTCCTCGCGGAAGCGGAAGATCATCAGCAGCGAGTAGTCGATCGCGACCCCCAGCCCGATCAGGGCGACGAGGAACTGGACGATGATCGAGACCTTGGCGACGTAGCTGAGCGCCCAGATCAAGCCGAACGTGGTCAGGATCGAAGAGGCGGCGATCGCCAGCGGCATCGCCACCGCGGGCGCTGTGCCGAAGACGAACATCAGAATCAGCAGCGCGCCGAGGCCGCCGATCGCCAGCTCGGTGCCGACGCCGGTACCGCTCGACTCGCCGCTGGCCAGGGCCAACGGATCGCGGCCGGTCAGGCTCGCGGTGACCCCCGGAGGCGCTGAGCTCTTGAGCGCCGCGCGAACGTCCTTGACGACCTGCGAGGGATCGAACGTCTGGTTGCCGGGCGGATAGATCTCGGCGAAGGTCGTGTGGTGGTCGCGCGAGACGTAGGCCGGGTTGCCGGTGGCAAAGAACGAGCTCGACCGAGTGCCCGCGTCGGGCAGGCGGTGGTTGACCTTGGTGAAGACGGCGGAGTCCTTGGCGACGGCGCTGCGCGCGGCGGCCAGCGCCGCTTCGATCCTCTTCTCGCGGCGGATGTCGCCGTTCGAGTGAAAAACGGCGACGAGCGGCGCCTGCTCGCCGCTGCCGAGCTTGGTGAGCGCCCGCTGGTTGGCCTCGTAGGCCGAGTAGCCGGGGATCGAGAACGACTCGTCCCAGCGGTCCTTGAGCGCGCCAGAGGCAAAGGCGCCGAACAGGGTGACGACGACCCAGGCGAGGATGACGCGCCGGCGACGGCGGATCACGAAGCGGGCCAGCCGTTCCATCGGCTTCATCGTTACTGCCTCCTGCGTCGTCGCGTCATTCGCGCCGGCAGTCTACGCCAGCCGCGGACGGAGCCGCAGGCGCCTCACTGCGCGGCGTGGAGGTCCGAGCGCAGCTCCTTGGCGTCGCCGAGGTAGGTGTGGCTGGGCTCGTGGTCGGCGTCGCCGTAGTAGTGGACGAGCGTGCGGATGACGCCGCGCATCGCCCCGGGGACATCGAGCTCGCGCGTGCAGAGCAGCGGCACGTTGTCGAGGCCGAGCCCGCGCGCGGCCACGGCCGGGAACTGGGCGTTGAGGTCCTCGGTCGAGGTGAAGATGACGCTGACGATGCGCTCCGGCGCCAGGTCGTTGCGCTCGAGCAGCTCGCGCATCAGCGCCTCGGTCGATGCGAGAATCTCGCCGACGTCGTTGCGCTTGACCTTGACCGCGCCGCGAACGGCGAAGAGCCTGTCGTCCGCCGCGCTCACCGCCGCGCATCTTTCCAGAGCCGCTCGACCTCGGCGTCGCTCAGCCGCCGCGACGCCCCGGGGGCAAGCTCGCCCAGCTGCAGCGGGCCGAGCCGCGTCCTTCGCAGCGAGTCGACGGCGTTGCCGATCGCCTCGACCATCCGCCGAACCTGGCGGTTGCGGCCCTCGGCGATCGTCACCTCGATCTGGCGCTCGCTGACCCGCCTCACCCGCGCCGGCCGCGTCAGCCCGTCCTCGAGGGTGACGCCGCGTCGCAGCTTGTCGAGGTCGAGGTCGCTTGGCGGCCGCTTGAGGGCGACGGCATAGGTCTTCGGCACCTCGTAGCGGGGATGGGTCAGCCGGTTGGCGAGCTCGCCGTCGTTGGTCAGCAGGATCAGCCCGGTCGAGTCGACGTCGAGCCGCCCCACCGGATAGAGGCGCACCCGCGAGTCGACGAGATCGACCACGGCCTGGCGCTGGCCGGGCTCCTTCGCCGTCGAGACAACGCCGAGCGGCTTGTTCAGCACCCAGACCTCGTGCGGCTCGCTCGCCAGCGGTCTGCCGTCGAGGGAGACGATGTTGTCGTCGCTGACATCGCGCGCCGGATCGGTGACGCGGCGGCCGTCGACCTCGACCCTGCCGGCCGCGACCAGCTCCTCGGCGCCGCGGCGCGAGGCGGCACCGGCGTGGGCGAGGTACTTGGCGAGGCGCATCGCTGCCGACGATAGTCCACGCCCGAACGTTCGCGACGGGACACCGGCTGCGGAACCTCGGCGGCTGGGAGCGCCGCCGAGGTGTCAGTCTGTAGCCGCGCCTACGCCAGCGTCTGATGGCGCGCCGAGAGGAACCGGCGAGCGCCGATGCCGGCGGCGGTGAGGGCGAGCCCCGTCAGCACGAGCCAGAGAACGGCAAACCCGGTGAAGGGCAGCCCGTGGCTCCGCTGCGCCGCCTCTGCCGCCGTCGCATCCGGATCGTGAGACGCACGGGGATCGTGACCGACGTAGCCGCCGCCCGACGCTCCCCCGCTTGCCTGCTGACCAGCAACGTTGAGGCCCGAGCTCGAGGCTCGCGCCGCGGCCGTCGCCGAACCACCTGGACAGGGACCCAGCGTGTCGCCATCGTGATGGCTGAGATGACCGTTGGTTGCGCCGGGCGCTCCAACCGTGATCTCGTGGGCATTGCCCGGATTGCCGCCGGGGACGTGGCACAGGGCGACCTTTTCGCGGCCGAGGCCCAGGCCGGGGCGACCGTCCGTCGAGGCGGTCGTCGCGGCGGCGCCGTTGCCGGAGGCACCGCGGTTCGCCGCCGGTGTCGCCGGATGCGCCGGGTGAGCGGGATGGGCCGGGTGAGCGGGATGAGCTGGGTGAGCGGGATGAGCTGGATGCGCCGGGTGAGCCGGATGAACATGCGGCTTAGCCAGTGCGCTGAGCGGCCAAACCAGCAGCGCAGCGACCAAGAGTGGAAACGACAGTCGAGCTTTCATCCCTACCTCCGAGCCGTGATCACCATAAGCACCAACTACTTCGCTTGGGTGGTACCCGGAAGTGTTTAGTAGAAACGTCCGCCTTGTTCGATCACTCGACCCGCTGCTCGCCCGCCTTGAGCAGCCGCTCGCGCAGCTCGCCCTCCTGCTCGGGGGTCGGGTCGAACTGGGCCGGGTCGGGCAGCTGGTCGAGGCCGGCGAGGCCGAAGAGCTTCTCGAACAGCGCCGTCGTCCGGTAGGTGCTGGCGCCGAAGCGGGTGCGGCCGGACTCCTCGATCAGGCCGCGCTCGCCGAGCGTCGTCACCGCCGACTCCGAGCTGACGCCGCGGATGCGGGCGATCTCCGGCCGCGAGACCGGCTGCAGGTAGGCGACGATCGCCAGCGTCTCCGCCTGGGCCTGGGTCAGCGGCGGCGTCCGCGGCTTCGCCAGCAGCCGCCGCGCCGCGCCTTCGGCGAGCGGCGAGCTGGCCAGAGCGAAACCGCCGCCGATCTCACGCAGGACGAGCCCGCCGCCCTCGCAGCGCGACCGCAGCGCTTCGAGCGCCTCGCGGACGTCGTCCTCGCTCGCCTCGCAGGCCTCGGCCAGCTCGGCGGCGGTCACCGCCTCGGGCGCGAGGAAGAGCAGCGCCTCGACGACCTTCGCCAGCTCGGCATCAGCCATCGGCCGGCGCCTCCTGGACCACCGCGAGCGGCGTCGCCTTGGTGATCTCGATCGAGCCGAAGGTCTCCTTCTGACGCCAGGTGGCCTCGCCGCGGCGGTGCATCTCGAGCAGCGCGAACAGCGTCACCGCCTGGGTCAGCCGGTCCTCGTCGCCGAAGACCTCGTCGAAGTCGAAGCTCTGGCGCCGGTCGAGCACCGCTCGCAGCGCCCGCAGGCGGCGCTCGAGCGACACGGTTTGGCGGATGTGGCTGACGTCCGGGGCGATGGGCTCGGCCAGCAGGTCGCCGATCGCCTCGGCCAGAGACTGCGCCTGGTAGGCCTGGCTCGCCAGCTCGAGCGAGACCCGGCGCAGGTCGGGGGGCAGCGGCGCGCTGCGGTAGAGGAAGCCCTGTGCATCGCCGAGACGATCGACGAGGGACTCTGCGGCGCCGCGGTAGCGCGTGTACTCGAGCAACCGCGCCAGCAGCTCCTCAGCCGCCTCCTCCTGCCCCAGCTCGAGCTCGTCGTCGCTCTCATCGGGGAGCATCAGCCGCGACTTCAGCTCGAGCAGCGCCGCGATCAGGACGAGGAACTCCGTCGCCGACTCGAGGTCGAGCTCGCCCTCGCGGTCGAGGTGGTCGAGGTAGGCGAGGACGACCTCGGCGAGGTCGACCTCGAGCAGGTCGATGTCACGACGCAGCACGACCGCCATCAGCAGGTCGAACGGCCCGGCGAAGACGTCGAGGTCGAGATCGAGCTGAGCGACGTTCACGGGCGGCTGATCGGCGTAGGAGCGAAGGGGTTCAGAAGCTGACCCGAACGCTACCGGCCGGGACCGATGCCCATTCGGTCACGGACCTCGACGAGCGTGTCGGCGGCGATCGTCCGAGCCTGCTCGGCGCCGCCGGCGAGCAGCCGCTCGAGCTCGCCCTCGTCGGCGCGCAGCTCGGCGTAGCGCTCTCGCACCGGCGCCAGGAACTCGACCACCGCGTCGCCGACGGCGGCCTTGAAGTCGCCGTAGCCGGCGCCGGCGAACTCGCGCTCGACCTCGCCGTGCTCGACACCACGGGTGACCGCCAGGATCTCGATCAGATTGGCGATTCCGGGCTTGTCCGCCCCCCGTGCCACCTCGGAGCCCGAGTCGGTCACCGCCGAGCCGACCTTCTTGCGGATCGCCGCCGGCTCGTCGAGCACGTAGACCGTGCCCTGCTCGCTGCCGCCGGTCGTCGTCATCTTGTTCTCGGGGCTCTGCAGGTCCATGATCCGGGCGCCGATCTCGGGGATCCGGTGCTCGGGGACGACGAACGTCTCGCCGAAGCGCTCGTTGAAGCGGCGGGCGATCTCGCGCATCAGCTCGACGTGCTGGCGCTGGTCCTCGCCGACCGGGACCTCGGCGGCCCTGTAGGCGAGGACATCTGCCGCCTGCAGCACCGGGTAGAAGAAGAGCCCGGCGGAGACGAGCTCGCGCTGCTGGGTCGACTTCTCCTTGAACTGGGTCATCCGGTTGAGGTCACCGTGGGCCGTCAGCGCCGCCAGCAGCCAGCAGAGCTCGGTGTGCTCGCGGACGTCGGACTGGCGGAAGAGGGTGCAGCGGTCCGGCTCCACCCCGGCCGCCAGCAGGATCGCCGTCGTGTCGTAGAGGCGCTCACGCAACTCGGCGGGCTCGTAGGGCACCGTGATCGCGTGCAGGTCGACGAGGCAGAAGATCGCCTCGCCGCGGTCCTGAGCCTCGACGTACTGGCGGATCGCGCCGATGTAGTTGCCCAGGTGCTTGCGCCCCGTCGGCTGGATGCCGGAGAAGATTCGCCTGCTCGTCACCCGTCGGACTATATGAGCGCGCCCAGCGCAAGCCTGTGCCCGGCTCGTCTCAGGGCGCCCGCTATGGTTGCCCGCCGAGCGATGTTCAACGAGACGATGGGTCAGAGCGATGCCGAACCTTCCGAAGCCCAGGCTGCGACGCACGACTCGCAGCGCCGAGCTGATCGCTCCCCCGCCTGAGCCGCGCCGCCAGCCCGACATCGAGACGATCTCCAGCGAGGGCATCCGCTGGGTCAACATCGAGCGCCCGACGGCGATCGAGCGCGCCTGGCTCGAGGAGCAGTTCGACTTCCACGCCCTCGACCTCGAGGACGTCTTCTCGCGCAACGAGCGGCCGAAGATCGACGAGTACGAGGACTACCTCTTCATCGTCCTCCACTTCCCCGTCTTCGACCGCGCCGCCGGCCGCCTCGGCAGCGGCGAGCTCGACGTCTTCGTCGGCTCCGACTTCATCGTCACGATCCCCAACCAGCCGCTGCAGCCGGTCGAGTACCTCTTCGAGCGCTGCCGCTCGAAGGAGGAGCTGCGCGACCAGCTGTTCTCGCGCGGCCCCGGCTACCTGCTCTACCGGCTCGTCGACGACAGCTTCGACTACTGCTTCCCGATGCTGCGAAAGATCGGCAACAAGCTCGACGCGCTCGAGGAGGACATCTTCTCCGGCCGCTCCGAGGAGATCGTCCGCGACATCTCCAACGTCAAACAGGAGATCATCAACTTCCGCAAGGTGATCCGCCCCGAGCGCCCCGTGCTGCGCGACCTCGAGTCGGTCAAGGGGCGCTACCTGGCCGCCGAGCTCGACCAGGAGATCTACTTCGACGACATCGTCGACGCCGCCGAGCGCATCTGGGACATGCTCGAGAACTACAAGGAGGTTGTCGAGGCGCTCGCCGAGACCAACGAGTCGGTGATCTCCCACCGCGTCAACGACATCCTCCGCGTGCTGACCGCGATCAGCGTCATGGTCCTGCCGCTGACGCTGATCGCCAGCATCTGGGGAATGAACGTCCGCGTCCCCGGCGAGCAGAGCCTGCCCGCCTTCTGGATCATCATCGTGACGATGGTCGCCATGCTCGCCGGAATGCTCAGTTACTTCCGGCATCGGAACTGGCTGTAGCGGCTCGGCGGCGGCTCGGCGGTAGATTGCCGCGGGTGGCCAACCAGCGCCTCTGGGCACCTTGGCGCCTCGCTTACGTGAAGGACGCCAGCAAGGACAACGACGACGCCTGCATCTTCTGCGCCAAGCCCGCGGAGGGAGACGACGAGGCCGCTCTCATCCTCCACCGCGGCGAGCGCTGCTTCGTCATCCTCAACGCCTTCCCGTATACGAACGGGCACCTGATGGTGGCGCCGTTCGAGCACATCGCCCGCCTGCCCGAGCTCGACGCCGAGACGACGGCGGAGATGATGGCGCTGGTCCAGCGCTCGATCGGCCTGCTCGACGGCGAGTACGGGCCGCAGGGCTACAACGTCGGCGTCAACCAGGGCCGCGTCGCGGGCGCCGGCGTCGAGGGCCATATCCACATGCACGTCGTTCCCCGCTGGGGCGGCGACACCAACTTCATGCCGGTCCTTGGTGACACCAGGGTGATGCCGCAGACGCTCGAGCAGAGCTTCGAGGCGCTGCGGGGCGGCTTTGACTGAGCCCGCTGGCGCCGCCGGCGAGCCGGCCGTGGCCGAGGGCGCACCGGTACCGCCCGAGATATTCAAGGCCTATGACATCCGCGGCCTGCACGGCTCGCAGATGGATGGCGAGACCGCCTACCTCGTCGGCCGCGGCTTCGCCCGCGTGCTCGCTGAGCTGCGCGGCAAGCCGGCGGCCGAGCTGCGGGTGGGCCTGGGCCGCGACATGCGGCTGACCGCGCCGGAGATGGCCGCACGCCTCGCCGAGGGGCTGGTGGCCGAGGGCGTCAGCGTCCTCGACGCCGGCGAGGTCGCCACCGAGATGCTCTATTTCCTCGTCGGCTCGGAGGAGCTCGACGGCGGCGCGATGGTCACCGCCTCGCACAACCCGAAGCCCTACACCGGCGTCAAGCTCGTCCGCGAGGGCGCGCTGGCGCTGTCCGGCGACGCCGGCATCCAGGACGTTCGGCGGACGATCGAGGCCGGCCTGCCCGAGCCCCCCGGCGGCGGCGCGATCGAGCCGGTCGAGGTCGGCGATGCCTTTCGCGCCCGCGCCCTCGAGCTCGTCGACACCGCCGCGGTCGGCGGCCTTCGCGTCCTCGCCGACGGCGGCAACGGCATGGCGGGGCCGATGATCGGGCCGCTGCTCGAGGCGCTCGACCTCGACCTGATCACCACCTACTGGCTGCCCGACGGCAACTTCCCCGACCGCGAGCCCAACCCGCTGCTCGAGCAGAACCGTCGCTTCATTGTCGAGCGCGTCCGCGAGGAGCGCGCCGACCTCGCGATCGCCTGGGATGGCGACGCCGACCGCTGCTTCTTCGTCGACTCCGAGGGCGAGTTCTGCGACGGCGACTTCATCTGCGCGCTGCTCGCCCAGATCCTGCTCGAGAAGAGCCCCGGCGCGACGATCCTCTACGACCCGCGCTCGAGCCGGGCCGTGCCCGACACCGTCGCCGCGCTCGGCGGGCGCGCCGAGCTGAGCCGCGTCGGCCACGCCTTCTTCAAGCTGCGGATGCGCGAGGAGCAGGCGGTCTTCGGCGGCGAGGTCTCCGGCCACTACTACTTCAAGGACTTCTACTGCGCCGACTCGGGCACGCTGCCGGCGCTGCTGATGCTGGAGCTGCTTTCGCGCGAGCAGCGCAGCCTGCACGAGCTGATGGCCGGCTTCCGCTCGCGCTACTTCATCAGCGGCGAGATCAACTCGGAGGTCAACGACCCGGCGGCGAGGGTCGCCGCCGTCGAGCAGCGCTACTCCGACGGCGAGATCGGCCGCCTCGACGGCGTCTCGATCGACTACCCCGACTGGCACTTCAACGTCCGGCCCTCGAACACCGAGCCGCTGCTGCGGCTGAACCTCGAGTCGCTGGTATCGCGCCAGCACATGGAGGCCAAGCGCGACGAGGTGCTGGCGGTGATTCGCAGATGAACGCCGAGCAGGCGCTGGCGCGCGCGGCCGAGGCGGGCATCCACTGCCTGCAGATCCCGACGCCGTTCATGGTCGGCAGGGTCAACTGCTACCTGCTCGAGGACGACCCGCTGACGCTGATCGACACCGGCCCCAACTCCGGCAAGGCGCTCGACGAGATGCAGCGCCAGCTGGCCGAGCGCGGCCACTCGATCGACGACATCGAGCTGATCGTCATCACCCACCAGCACATCGACCACCTCGGCCTCGTCGACATCATCGCCTCGCACTCCGGCGCCGAGGTGGCGGCGCTCGCGGCGGTGGTTCCCTTCGTCGAGAACTACGGCGACGACGCCGAGCGCGAGGACCAGTTCGCCGCGGCGCTGATGCTGCGCCACGGCATCCCCGAGGACATGGTCTACGCGCTGCAGAACGTCTCGCGCTCCTTCCGCGGCTGGGGCGCGAAGGCGAAGGTGACGCGGCCACTCGAGGACGGTGAGACGCTCGAGCTGCGTGACCGCAGGCTCGAGGTCCTGCATCGCCCCGGCCACTCGCCGTCTGACACGGTCTTCTGGGACGAGCAGCGCAAGATCCTGATCGCCGCCGACCACCTGATCGGGCACATCTCGTCGAACCCGCTGATCACCCGCCCCCTCGACGGCTCCGACGAGCGCCCCCAAGCGCTGGTCACCTACATCGACTCGCTGCGAAAGACGCGCGAGATGCCGGCCGAGATCGTCCTCTCCGGCCACGGCGAGCCGGTCACGAATCACGCCGAGCTGATCGACGAGCGCTTCCGGCTCCACGACCGCCGCGCCGAGAAGATCCACGGCCTGATCGCCGAAGCGCCGCGGACCGGCTACGAGATCGCCCAGGCGCTCTGGGGCAACGTCGCCGTCACCCAGGCCTTCCTGACGATGAGCGAGGTCGTCGGCCACGTCGACCTGCTGATCAACGACGGCCGCGTCCGCGAAGTCGCGGACGGCGAGGTCGTACGCTACGAAGCCACTTGACGCCGCCGACGACGCTCCCGGAGTCCCCCGCCCCCGCGGCCGAGTCCCCAGCCCAGGCCGCCGCCCCGGCCCGCGCCGCGAAGAAGCGGATGCTGGTCATCGTCAACCCCTACGCGACGACGGTCTCCGACCGGCTCAAGAACCTCGTCGTCTACGCGCTCCAGGGCCGCTACGAGGTCGACGCCGTGATGACGGAGGCCCGCAACCACGCGACGGAGATCGGCCGTGAGGCCCGCGACGGCCACTACGACATCGTCGTCGCCTTCGGCGGCGACGGCACCGTCAACGAGGTCGCCCACGGGCTCGCCGGCACCGACATCCCGCTGAGCGTCCTGCCCGGCGGCTCCACAAACGTCTTCTGCCGCACGCTCGGCATCCCCAACGACGTCGTCGACGCCACCGAGCACCTGCTCGGGCTGGCCGACGACTTCCGGCCGCGGCGGATCGACCTCGGCAGGGCCAACGGGCGCCACTTCGTCTTCGCCTTCGGCGTCGGCCTCGACGCCACCGTCGTCAAGCGCGTCGACTCCCGCCCCGGGCTGAAGGCCAAGGCGGGGCCCTATTACTTCACCTGGGCGGCGGTCTCCGGCTTCTACCGCCGCTATCTGCGCGATGCCGTGCGGGTGTCGGTCGAGTCCGGGGGGCGAAGCGTCGAGGGCATCACCGCCGTCGCCCAGAACTCGGACCCGTTCACCTACTTCGCCAACCGGCCGCTGCGGATCTGCCCGGACGTCTCGCTCAGCGACGGCAGGCTCGGGATCGCCGTGCTCAAGCGCGCCGCCCAGCGCGACCTGCCGATGATCGCCGCCCGCGTCTTCAACGACCGCTTCCCGGCGGTCGGGCATCCCCAGATCGAGCACTTCGGCGACGTCACCGAGGCGCGAATCGCCTCGATCTCGCGGACCGACGCCGGCGAGCTGCGCCCCTTCCCGGTCCAGGTCGACGGCGACTACATCGGCGAGTTCACCGAGGTCGAGCTGGGCATCGAGCCCGGCGCGATCGCCGTCGTCGCCTAGGAGCGAGCGTGGCCGGCTGCCTCTTCTGCCGGATCGTCGCCGGCGAGCTCGACGCGGCGATTGTCTACGAGGACGAGCGCTGCCTCGGCTTCCTCGACCACCGGCCGCTCTTCCCCGGCCACACGCTGCTGGTCCCGCGCGAGCACCACGAGACGCTCGCCGACCTGCCGCCGGACCTGGTCGCGCCCTTCTTCACGGCGGTCCAGCTGCTCTCCGTCGCCGTGCCGAAGGCGATGGAGGCCGAGGGCAGCTTCGTCGCGATGAACAACCGCGTCAGCCAGAGCGTTCCTCACCTCCACGCCCATATCGCGCCGCGCCGGCCGAAGGACGGCCTGCGGGGCTTCTTCTGGCCGCGGACGAAGTACGAGGACGATGCCCACCTCGGGGACGTCGCCGGAAGCATTCGCGAGGCGATAGCGACGGTTCGGGGTTGAGCCGGCGCGGCCGATGCGCTTGACTGTCGCGTCCGGCAACGAGAACGAGGGAGACGATGACGTGAGGCGGGCTCGAGCAGCGATCCTCGTGGCGGCGCTGATGGCGCTGTGCCTCGGCCTGCTCTGGCCTGGCGCAGCACCGGCAAGCCCCGACTCCGGGCCCCACGAAACCGTCAACCTCTGGACCAACACGACCAAGCCAAACGCCTCCGCGGGGCTCGGCTACTCGGCTCGCTACCACAGCGCAACCGACCCAGCCGGCGATCCGCCGCCTCTGCGCCGGCTCGTGATCAAGCTGCCGCCCGGCACCAGGATCGACACGACCGTCCCGCCTCGCTGCACCGCGAGCGAGATGGAGATCAGGCTGATGGGCGAGTCGGCATGCCCACCTTCGGCCCGAATCGGCAGCGGCCAGGCAACCGTCAAGCAGCTGGGTCTCGGCGTCGCGACCTACGACACGGTCATCTACAACGCACCGGACGACATGCTCGAGCTGATCAAGTCCGGCAACCAGGTGGTCGGCATCGTCCACACCTACGTCCATGGGACGACGCTGGACGGGCCGATCCCGACCTG
The DNA here is from genome assembly GCA_033856175.1 of Solirubrobacterales bacterium. Lineage (GTDB taxonomy): Bacteria > Actinomycetota > Thermoleophilia > Solirubrobacterales > 70-9 > JAWVFK01. The sequence goes on from JAWVFK010000027.1 coordinate 32,986, forward strand.
CATCACAGGCGGCCAGCCGCCGAGCGGCTGTCCCTCCGACCAGCTGACGCTGCTCGCCAACCACCTCGAGATCAAGCCGATCAGCGTCGGCCGCGGCAAGGCTCGCCGCAACTACGGGACGACGCCGCCGAGCTGCCCGCGCTCGGGCCGCTGGTACGCGCGCGTCGCGCTCCACTACGCCGACGGATCGGTCGACAACGTCAAGCCCCACGGCCGCTGTAGCCGTCCGGCTCCCCACAGCCGGCGTTGACCCGCGCTCAGCGCCCGCGGGCCGCGTTGCTGCTGGCGTAGCCGAGGTTGTGGGCGAGGAGGCCGAGGCCGTCGACGGCCCTGTAGAGGGCCGGCTCGACACGGCCGCGAGCGCCGAGGCCGAGGACGTCGACGGCGCTGCCGGCCAGCCCGCGGGTCAGCGGCCAGCGCGGTGAGGCTCCCGGGTAGCGCTCGTTGAGCCAGCGGGCGCCGGCGCCGTAGCGGGCGATCGCGCCCATCAGCGAGACGAGGCCCTCGCGGTGGCGGTGGGCGACGCGCGCCCGCGGCCGGTACTCGAGCGTCCAGCCGGCCTGCTGCAGGCGCCAGCTGAGGTCGACGTCGCCGGCTGAGCGGATGCCTTCGCAGAAGCCGTCGATCTGCTCGAAGGCGGTCCGGCGGACCATCAGATTGCCGGTTGCCGCCGCCGCCTGGCGCATGCCGTGGAGGCCCTCGGTCTGGTGGAAGAACTTGCGGTCGCGGGTGTAGCGAGCCATGAACGAGGACTGGCCCGGATCGCCGTCGATCGCGCCGGCGAGGGCGCCACAGCGGCGCGGGACGCGGTCGGCGAAGTAGGCGTCGAGAAGATCTGGCTCGGGGGTGCAATCGGCATCCATGAACAGCAACCACTCGCCGGTCGCGGCGGCGGCGCCCCGGTTGCGCGCGTGGTAGGAGGAGCGCTCGGCGCTTGCCGGGATCACCCGAACCCCGTCGCCGGCGCCATCACCGGTGATCGCGGCGGCCGTTGCGTCCGCAGTGTTGTCGGCGACGATCAGCTCGTCGCCCGGCCGCCGCTCGAGGCTCGCGAGCGCGCCGGCGAGCCGCTCCGCATAGGCGGAGTCGCCGTGGAAGGGGATGACGACGCTGACCGCCGGCCGCTGGCGTGCCAAGCGGCTCAGGAGCCCGGCGTGACCCGGTAGGCGTCGAAGACCGATTCGACGTGGCGCAGGCGGGTTATCGCCTGCTTGAGCTGCTGGGTGTCCCCCACCTCGACGACGAAGCGGTTCTTGACCATCGGGTGGCGGACGGTGCAGCTGGCCTCGAGGATGTTGATGCCGGCCTCGGCGAAGGTCCGCGAGAGGTCCTCCAGCAGGCGGGTGCGGTCGTAGCCGTCGATCTGCAGCTCGACGCGGTAGGAGGCCTCGTTGTCGCCCTCCCAGCTGACCTCGGTGAAGCGCTCCGGCGCCCGCTTCAGCGCGACGACGTTCTTGCAGTCCTCGCGGTGGATCGTGATGCCGCGACCGAGCGAGACGTAGCCGACGATCTTGTCGCCCGGCACCGGCCGGCAGCACTTCGCCAGCCGCACGGCGACCTGGTCGACGCCCTTGACCTTGATGCCGTAGTTGGAGGCCTCGCTGATCCGCCGGCGCTGCTCCTCCTTGCCCCGCAGCAGGCCCTCGACCGGCTGCTCGACGACGGCCTCGCCGGCCTTCAGCCGCTGCAGCAGCTTGTTGGCGACCGCCTTGGCCGAGATCTTCGACTGGCCGAGGGCGATGTAGAAGTCACCGGCGTTGCGGAACCCCATCTCGCGGATGACGTCGGCCAGCAGCGGCGAGGCGCCGAGCTTCTGCGGCGGCAGACCGCGCTTGCGGAGGATGTCCTGGAGCTCCTCGCGGCCGTGGCGCTCGGCGTCTTCACGGCGCTCCTGCTTGAACCAGGCACGGATCTTGTTGCGCGCCCGGCTCGTGCGGACGAGCTTGATCCAGTCGCGCGAGGGGCCGCGGTCGCGATTGGCGGTCAGCACCTCGACGATGTCGCCGCTGCGCAGCTGGTAGTGCAGCGGCACGATCTTGCCGTTGACCTTGGCGCCGACGCAGCGGTGGCCGACATCGGTGTGGACGGCGTAGGCGAAGTCGAGCGGCGTCGAGCCGGCGGAGAGGTTTTTGACCTCCCCCTTCGGCGTGAAGACGAAGACCTCGTCCTCGAACAGGTCGACCTTGAGCGACTCGAGGAACTCGGCCGGCTCCTGGTCCTGCTCCGCCTCGAGCAGCTGGCGCAGCCAGGTCATCTTCGCCTCGGTCTGATCCTCGGCGCCGCCGCCCTCCTTGTAGATGACGTGGGCGGCGATCCCGTACTCGGCAAGCTCGTGCATCTGCGGCGTGCGGATCTGGATCTCCAGCGGCTGGCCCTCGGGGCCGATCACCGTCGTGTGCAGCGCCTGGTACATGTTGACCTTGGGCATCGCGACGAAGTCCTTGAAGCGGCCCGGCAGCGGCTTCCAGATCGAGTGGATGATCCCGATCGCGCCGTAGCAGTCCTTGACCGAGCCGACGACGACCCGCATCGCCGTCAGGTCGAAGATCTCGTTGAACTCCCTGCCCTTCTTCGTCATCTTCGTGTAGATCGAGTAGAAGTGCTTGGCGCGGCCTGAGATCTCGGCCTCGATGCCGACCTTCTCGAGCTCTTCCCGGAGGAAGCCACCGGCTCGCTGCACGTAGTCCTCGCGCTCGGCCCGCTGCTGGGCCACCAGCTCCTTGATCTCCTCGTACTTGCGCGGGTGCAGCGTCGCGAAGGCGAGATCCTCGAGCTCCCACTTGATCGCGTGGATCCCGAGGCGGTGGGCGAGCGGGGCGTAGATCTCCAGCGTCTCGCGGGCCTTGGAGATCTGCTTCTGCTTCGGCAGCGCGCCGAGCGTGCGCATGTTGTGGAGGCGGTCGGCGAGCTTGATCAGGATGACCCGGACATCCGTGGCCATCGCGATCATCATCTTGCGGTAGTTCTCGGCCTGTCGCTCGTCGCGGCTCTCGAAGGTGATCCCGGTCAGCTTGGTGACGCCGTCGACGAGGCCGGCGACCTGATCGCCGAAGGCGGCGCGGACCTCGTCGAGGCTCGCCGCCGTGTCCTCGACCGTGTCGTGCAGCAGGGCGGCGCAGAGCGTCTCGGTGTCGAGGCGCATCCCGGCGCAGATCTTGGCGACACCCAGCGGGTGGGTGATGAAGTCCTCCCCGGACTTGCGCCGCTGGTCGGCGTGGCGATCGCAGGCGAAGGCGAAGGCGCGCTCGACGGCGGGGCGGTCGACGCTGTGGGCGCCGTCGGCGACGTGCTCCTCGACGACGGCGAAGAGATCGTCGAGGAGAGAGCGGTTCTCGGTGCTGAGCGTGACGGCGGCGGTCAGGGTGGCTCCGCCGCTCGCCTTCACTCCGGGTCTCTTGGCCTGCTCAGGTATCGCTTGCCCTCCTCGTGGCGCGCCCGGTAGGCGACGAACGCCGCCGAGCGCTCGAGATCGGTCGCTTCCGAGGATACGACCCTCAGCGTGGCCGCGGCTGGATCAGGCGTGAGCTGGACGATTCCGAGCTCGCCGAGCACGCGTGCGCAGCGGCCGGCCAGCTCGGCGCTGCGGGGGTGCTTCGCCTCGCCGGCGAGTAGCCGCGCAGCCTCGGGCCCGGTGGCCGCCTCGGGCAGCTCGCGCAGCGAGCGGTAGAGGACGGCGAGCGCGGCGCGCATCTCCCACTCGTGCTCGTGAACCCTGAGCGCGAGCTCGCGCTCAGCCTCTCCCCAGGTGACGTGGAGGAAGCCGCCTCCGTCTCGCCGCGCCGCCCCGGCGACAACCTCGGCCGCTGCGAACGGCGGCGGGTCGACGAGGACGACGTGATCGAAGCCGGCGGTGAGCTCGGGGTGGCGCGCCAGCGCGCCATAGTCGCTCAGCGCCAGGCCGCCGTCGACGTCGTGGTCGCCCTTGAACCGGGCGAGCGAGCCGGCGATCGCCTCGTCGCTGCAGCGCCCGCAGGCGATCGCCGGCGCGGCACCGCCGAAGCGCAGCGGCGATGCCGTGTGGGCGGCAAGCGCCCGGCGGCGCGAGGCGTCGGCGCAGAGCGCCAGCACGCTCTCGCGGCTGGAGACGAGCTCGCCGATCACGGCGATCGCGCTGCCGCCGCCGTGGAGGACCCGCTCGCGCCGCGGCGCCGCGGTCGCGGTCGCCGCGCCGGCCGCGGCGGCCTCGCCGAGCTCGCCATCGAGGATGGCCTCGAGGCGACGCCACCACTGCGGCTCACCGATCTCGACGCTGCACGGGCAGGCGTCGCCGGCGCCGTTCTCCTCGCCGAGCGGGTAGAGCTCGCGCAGCACGACCCGTGGCTCGACGGCGCCGTTCCAATGGTTGACCTCGAGCTTGACGGCGACGTCGACCGCCTCGTCCTCGCCGACCGGCAGCGAGCCGCTGCCGAAGACGACACCCTGGGCCTTGCCCGCACCGCTGGTCAGGCTGAAGCGGGCGTGCTTGCCCTCCCCCATCGGCCTGACGTCGCCGAGCCGCGCCGACGGCACCAGCAGCCGCACACCCGGGTTGCCCATGCCGAACGGCCCCAGGCGCTCGATCTCCTCGGCCAGGCCGATGCCCAGAGCACCGCCTGAGATGACCGCGTCGAAGCTATCGCCACGGACGAGCTGCTCGGGGCCGAGCTTGCTTGCCGCGTGGGCGGCGAAGGCGGTGCGGAAGTCCTCGAGCTTGGCCGCCTCGATCTCGAGCCCGGCGGCAGCGCGGTGGCCACCGAAGCCGACCAGATGCTCGGCGCAGGCCTCGAGGCCGCCGAGCAGGTCGAAGCCGGGGATGCTGCGGCCCGAGCCGCGGCCGCGCTCGCCGTCGAGCGAGATCACCACCGTCGGGACGCCGTGGCGCTCGACCAGGCGCGAGGCGACGATGCCGACGACCCCCGCGTGCCAGCCCTGGCCGGCGACGACTAGCGCCGGCGCCTCCCGCAGCTCGTCCGGAAGCGCCGCCCTGGCGGCCTGAGCGGCGTTCTCGAGCTCACGCTCGGCGGCGCGGCGCTCGTGGTTGGCGCGGTTGAGCTCCTCGGCGATCTTCTGCGCGCGGGCGGCATCGCCGGTCAGCAGCAGCTCGACCCCGGCGTCGGCGCGGTAGAGGCGACCGGCGGCGTTGATCCGCGGCCCGAGGCGGAAGGCGAGGTCGCCTTCGTCGATCCGCAGCGGGTCCACCCCCGCGGCGGCCATCAGGGCGCGCAGGCCGAGACGGCCGCCCCGCCTGATCTCGGCCAGGCCGCGCTTGACCAGCGAGCGGTTCTCGCCCCGCAGCGGCACGACGTCGGTGATCGTCGCCAGGGCGACGACGTCGAGGTCGGCGTCGGCATCCTCGGCGGCGCCCCCGGCGCGCGCTCGCAGCGCCGCCGAGAGCTTGTAGGCGACGCCGGTCGCGCAGAGCTCGGGGAACGGGTAGCCCGAGACGACCGGGTGCAGGATCGGGCACTCCGGCAGCTCGGCCGGCGGCGTGTGGTGGTCGGTGACGATCGCCTCGAGGCCCAGTTCGTGGGCGCGGGCGATCTCGGGGGCGCAGCCGATACCGCAGTCGGCCGTCAGCAGCAGCCCGGTGCCGGCCGCCGCCAGGCGCTCGACCGTTGCCGCGCTGAGGCCGTAGCCGTCGTTCAGCCGGTCGGGCAGGAACCAGTCGCACTGGGCGTCGAGGTCGCGCAGCGCGCGGACGAGGATCGCCGTCGAGCAGACGCCGTCGGCGTCGTAGTCGCCGTGGACGGTGATCCGCCTGCCGGCGCCGATCGCGGCCAGCAGCCGCTCGCAGACCTCCTCCATCGAGTCGAAGGCAAAGGGGTCGTGGCTCTCGGAGCCGTCGAGAAACGCCCGTGCGGCGTCCGGCGTCCGGTAGCCGCGCCTGACCAGCGTGATCGCCACCGGCTCGCTGAGCCCGAGCTCATGGCTGATCGCCCGCGCCTCGGCGTAGGAGTAGGGCTCGGCTCGGAGCATGCGTGTGGGGGCCGTCGCGGGCACATGACCAGGCTAGGTTCCGGCTGGGACGGAACGTCCCTCGCCCGCCGCCGCGAAACCGCAGTTAGCGCGGTGTTTCGCTCAGGCGCGCTCGGCGCGCCAGCCGATCAGGAAGACGACCGCCAGGCCGAGCAGGGCGCCGGGGACGGCGACGAGGGCGGTGCTGAGATCGGTGTCGCCCACGGTCTTCGAGGCGGCGACGTGGGCGACGGCGCCGACCGTCATCGCGCCGGCGATCGCGCCGAGGAAGGCGCCGACGATGCCGCCCCAGAAGTGGTCGGGGACGAAGACGGCGAAGTGCCAGATCGCGATCCCCATCGTGAACCAGACGAGCAGTGCCATCAGCTGCGACCTCCTCTCGAGGGTGACGATGCGCTCATCGCGGCCTGCCGTGCTTGCGCCGTCGCTGACGGCGGTTGCGCTTGGCGCCGTTCGATCCCTCGGCCCCCGGCGGCGATCCGATCGGGCGTGAGCCGATCGGGCGGTCTTCCAAGGGCTGGTCAGCGCCGTCGGCCTCACCGCCATCGTCGACGAGGGCCTCTGGCTCCTCGCTCACGGCGCCGTCGCCGTCGCTGGCATCCGTCGTCTCGGCCGCGGGGCTGGCCAGCTCGTCCTCGGCACGCAGGCCGACGTTCTCCTCGGGGAAGGCGGGGATCTCGCCCATCTGGTCGAGGATCCGCTGGCGCTTGCGGCGATAGGTCGGCTCGCGCTCCTTCCACGCCGTCAGCACGGGCGAGGCGATGAAGATCGACGAATAGGTGCCCGAGGCGATGCCGACGAGCAGGGCGAAGGCGAAGTCCTTGAGCGTCGTGCCGCCGAACAGCAGCAGCGCCAGCACCGGCAGCAGCGTCGAGAAGCTCGTCGCCAGGGACCGTGTCAGGACCTCGCTCATCGAGCGGTTGACGATCTGCGAGAAGGCGGCACGCGGCAGCCGCGGCACGTTCTCACGGATGCGGTCGAAGACGATGATCGTGTCGTAGAGCGAGAAGCCGAGGATCGTTAGGAAGGCGGCGACGGTCGAGCTGGTCACCTCACGGTCGGTCAGCGAGTAGACGCCGGCGGTGATCAGGATGTCGTGGAAGAGCGCGATCAAGACCGGGATCGCGAACTTCGGGTCGAAGCGCAGCGCCACGTAGGCGCCGATGACCAGGAGCGAGAAGATGATCGCGTAGATCGCGCTCTTGGCGACGGTCTTGCCGAAGGTCGGGCCGACGCTCTGGCTGTCGAACTTGCCGGGGGCGATGCCGTAGCGCCTGTCGATCGCCGACTCCAGCCGCCCGACCTGCTCGGGCGCCAGCTGGCGGGTCTGGACCTGGAAGACGTTGGCGCCGAAGCCGGGGTCCTTGACGCGCTGGACCGACTCGCCGTTGATGCCGACGCTGCTGAGCGCGGCAAGGATCCCGTTCTCGTCAGTCGGCTTGGTGACGGCGATCTTCGCCCGCGTCCCCGACTTGAAGTCGATGCCGAGGTTGAGCTGCAGCGTCGCCAGCGCAACCGCGCCGACGATCAGGATCATTCCCGACATCGAGAAGAACCACCTGCTCGCCCCCATGAAGTTGAAGTGCCAGCGCAGCCGCTCGCGGGCGGCGCCGAGGGCGATCGGCGACGAGAGCAGCCGCGTCCGGCCCATGCTGCCGAGGACCGCCTGCGTGAAGACGACGGCCGTCAACAGCGAGACCAGCGTTCCGATCAGCAGCGTGAAGGCGAAGCCCTTGACCCCGGCCGTCGCCAGTACGAAGAGGACGAACGCCGTCAGCACGGTGACGACGTTGGCGTCGACGATCGTCGCGATGCCGCGCTTGTAGCCGGCGGCGATCGCCGACGCGGTCGAGCGCCCGGCACGGATTTCCTCCTTTATTCGCTCGAAGATGACGATGTTGGAGTCGGCGGCGACGCCGATCGTCAGGATCAGGCCGGCGATGCCCGGCAGCGTCAGCGTGATCGGGATCAGCTTGATCAGGGCGAAGAAGATCACCCCGTAGGCCGCGAGCGCACTGCTTGCGATCAGGCCGAGCAGCCGGTAGTAGAGGATCAGGAAGAGGACGACGATCAGCAGGCCGACCGCGCCGGCGCGGAGGCCCTCGTTGAGCGCCTGCTTGCCGAGCGTCGCCGAGACCTGCGTCTGGCTGATCAGCTTGAGCTTGATCGGCAGCGCGCCGATCTTGAGGAAGTCGGCCAGATCCTGCGCCTGCTGGATCGTGAAGCTGCCGGAGATCTGAGCGCCGGTGCGGCCGTCGATGCCGTCGGGGTTCTCCTGGAAGTTGATGATCGGCCGCGAGACGATCTTGTTGTCGAGGACGACGGCGAAGTGGCCGGAGTCCTGGTCGGGCGGGTTGCCGGGGACGTGGTTCTCGAGCCCGCGCTGGGCGATCACCCGGGTGACGTCGTGGAACTTGCGCCGCCCCTCGCCGCTGAAATCGAAGCTGACGTTCGGCTGGTTGGTCGTCGGGTCGAACTGCTGCTTGGGATCCTTGATGTCCTTGCCCGACAGCGAGGGCCGGTCGCGGATCACGAACCACGACTGCGCCGGTAGCGCCTTCTGCCCCGGCAGCTTCTCGCGCACGTTCTCGATCACGAGGACGCCCTGCGGCACGGTGAGGATCTCGCTGTTCGGCGGCTGCTTGCCGCCCTTCTGGTTCGAGAAGAGGTCGCGCTTCGAGGTCTCCGGGCCGGCGAGCAGGCGGTGGCTCTTCGAGTCGAACAGGTAGAGGCGCGGGCCCTCGGTGCAGCCCCGGCATTCGGCCTTCTGCTTGGCGGCGAGCTTGACCGCCTCGTAGAGGTTCGTGAACGGCGCCTCTGCCGGCGTGGTCGCGCCGGGCTTGGCGATCACGTTCGGCTCCCAGTCGTAGAAGAACATCTGGGCGGTCGTGCCGACCTGGTCGATCGCCCGCTGGGCGTTCGAGACGTCGGGCAGGCCGACGGTTATCTGATCACGCCCGAGGCGCGAGATCTCTGGCTCGGAGACACCGAGCTTGTCGGTCCGCTGGCGGATGATCTCCAGCGAGCGGTCGATCGCGTCCTGGGTGACCTGGGGCTGCTGCGGCGTCGGCTGGCCCTGGTAGACGAGCTCGACGCCGCCGCGCAGATCGAGCCCCAGCCGCGTCTGCTTGGTCGCGATGACCAGCGCCGAGACGGCGATCAGCCCGCCGACGAAGAGGAGGACGAAGAGGTTGCGGCGTCGGCGGCCCATCAGATCGCCCTCATGCTTTCACGCCTCGCCGCTCAGGCGCGGTTAGACGGACGAGCCACGACCGCTACGACTCCGGCGTGAGGACGAGCAGCAGGCCGCCGTCGTCGTCATAGGCCGGGAAGAGATCGGCGGTAGCCTCGGCGGGAAGATCGCCCTCGGCGTTGACCGAGACCTTTCTGCCGAGCGCGCGCACGCCCCATTCCTGGACCGTGTCGATCGGGTCGTCGGGCTTGTCCTTCTCCTGCCACTGCAGGCCGAGGACCTCCTTGACGGGGCGGCCGACGATCTGTTCCTCCTTGAGCCCGGTGAGCTCGAAGCTGTTGCGGCCGGCGCCGATGATCCGCGCCTCCTGGTCGCAGACGAAGAAGGCTGCGCCGGGTGCCGGGTAGTAGTCGTCGAGCAGCTCGAAGAGGAAGCCGAAGCCGCATTCCTGGCATCCCTTGGGCCGCGTCGAGAAGCCCTGCGTGCGTTCTCCGCTTTGGTTGCGGTTGCCGCAGTTGGGACAGATGAAGAAAGCCACCGTCGCTAAGGCTAGTAAACCCCTCGCGGCTGCCCGCCACCGGCCTTCCGGCCAGGGCTAGAAAAGGCTCGCCGCGTCGGCTCGCTCGGGAACCGGCAGGCCGAGATGCTCGTAGGCTCGCGGCGTCGCGATGCGGCCGCGCGGCGTCCGCTGCAGCAGTCCCTGCTGGAGCAGATAGGGCTCGAAGACGTCCTCGATCGTGTCGGCCTCTTCGCCCAGGGCGACGGCCAGCGTCGAGAGGCCGACGGGGCCGCCGCCGAACTTGACGACGATCGCCTCGAGCAAGGCGCGGTCGTGGCGATCGAGCCCGGCGGCGTCGACCTCGAGCAGCTCGAGCGCGCCGGCGGCGACGTCGCCGGTGACGATGCCGGCGCCGTGGACCTCGGCGAAGTCGCGGACCCGCTTCAGCAGGCGGTTGGCGACGCGCGGCGTGCCGCGGGCGCGTGAGGCGATCGCCTCCGCCCCGGCCGGCTCGATCTCGATCGAGAGGATTCCGGCCGAGCGCTGGACGATCCGAGCGAGGTCGACGGCCTCGTAGTGCTCGAGCCTGTGACAGACGCCGAAGCGGTCGCGCAGGGGCGTCGTCAGCAGCCCGGTGCGGGTCGTCGCGCCGATCAGGGTGAAGGGCGGCAGGTCGAGGGTCACCGTTCGCGCGCCGGCGCCCTGGCCGAGGACAACCGGCAGGCGGCCGTCCTCCATCGCCGGATACAGCGTCTCCTCGATCGCCCTGTTGAGGCGGTGGATCTCATCGATGAAGAAGACGCTGCCGGGCTCCAGCGAGGTCAGGAAGGCGGCGATGTCGGCCTTGCGCTCGAGCGCCGGGCCGGCGGTCTGGATCATCGGCACCTCGAGCTCGGCGGCGACGACGTGGGCGAGCGAGGTCTTGCCGAGGCCCGGCGGGCCGGCCAGCAGGACGTGGTCGAGGGGCTCGCCGCGGCGGCGGGCGGCCTCGATGAAGACGGCCAGCTGGCGGGTCACCTGCTCCTGGTTGACGAACTCCTCGAGCCGCCGCGGGCGCAGGGTGCGGTCGAGGTCGTCGTCGGCCCCCGCAACGCGGGCGTCGGCGACGCGAATCTCCTCGGGGGCGATCGGGTCTGCCTCCGCGCCGGGGCTCTTGATCTCCCCCCTGACGCCCTGCGGGCGCTCGCGAGCCATCAGTCGGCCTCGATCGCTTCAATCGCTTCGGGCTCGGCGGCCTCCGGCTGCTCGGTGCCGCCGGCGGCGCGGCGCAGGGCCGCGGCGATCAGCTCCTCGGGCTGGCCCGGCTCGAGGTCCTTGAGCAGGGCCTCGGCCTCGCCGCGCTCGTAGCCGAGGCCGACCAGGCCCTCGCGGGCGAGCGCATGCGGGTCGTCGCTGTCGATCGAACCGACCAGCGCCGCCTCGTCGAGAGCCTCGGCGAGCTTCTCGCGCAGCTCGACGATGATCCGCTCGGCGGTGCGCTTGCCGATCCCGGGGACGGCCTGGAAGCGCTTGGCGTCGCCGGCGGCGATCGCCGACATCAGCTCGCGCGGCGGGCCGTCGGAGAGCGCCGCCAGGGCGACCTTGGGGCCGACGCCGCTGATCGAGATCAGCCGCAGGAAGAGATCGCGCTCCTCCTCGCTGGCGAAGCCGTAGAGCGAGAGCGAGTCCTCGCGGGAGACGAGATGGGCGTGCAGCGTCGCCTGCTGCCCGCGCGCCGGCACGGCCTTGAGCGTCTCGGCCGAGACGGCGAGCCTGTAGCCGACGCCGGCGGCCTCGACGACGACGTGGTCGGGGCGGCGGACGAGCACCTCGCCGCGGACGGAGGCGATCATCCGGCCAGGCGCTGTCGCGGCGCGGCGGCGGCGCCCGCGAGGACGGCCGGCGACCCGCTCGCGGCGACCGAGGCGCGCATCGCCGTGCTGCCGGCGTGGCAGATGGCGACCGCGAGGGCGTCGGCGGCGTGGTCGGGCTGGGGCGGCTCGGGAAGGTTCAGCAGCGCGGCGACCATCGTCTGCACCTGCTTCTTGTCGGCCGCCCCGGACCCACAGACGGCCATCTTCACCGCCTGCGGCGTGTAGTCGAAGCAGGGCACGCCGCGCTGGGCGGCGGCGAGCAGGGCGACGCCGCGCGCCTGGCCGACGGCGATGGCCGAGCGCACGTTGCGGCCGAAGTAGAGGTCTTCGACCGCCACCGCCTCCGGCTCGTGCCAGTCGATCAGCTCCGAGAGAGCGCGGTGGATGCGGTCGAGGCGGCGCTCGGGTGAGAGCTCACCCGTCTCGTCCTCGATCACGCCGCCGTCGAGGGCGACCATCTGGCTTCCCGTGACCCTGACGACGCCGAAGCCCGTGTTCGCAGTACCCGGGTCGACGCCCATGACGATCATGGGAATTGATTCTGCGCCCGGGCTCGGACGCCTTCCGCGGAGCCGCGCCTCAGGCGGCGATGCTCTCGAGCAGCTGCTCGGGGATGTCGAAGTTGGCGTGGACGCTGTCGACGTCGTCGTGCTCGTCGAGAGCGTCGACCAGCCGGATCAGCTGGCGAGCCTCCCCCTCAGCCCCGACCTCGACGACCGACTTCGGCTCCATCGTCAGCTCGGCCGACTGGATCTCGATGCCGGCGGCCTCCAACGCCTTGCGGACCTTGGCCAGGTCGGCAGCCTCGCAAATGACCTTCAGCAGGTCACCGTCCTCGGCGATGTCCTCGGCGCCGGCGTCGATCGCCGGCAGCAGGTCGTCCTCGCCGTAGCGCTCGCCGTCGACGAGGACGACACCGCGCTTCTCGAAGATCCAGGCGACGGAGCCGGGCTCGCCGAGGCTGCCGCCATGCTTGTCGAAGGCAAAGCGAATCTCCGAGCCCGTGCGGTTGCGGTTGTCGCTGAGCGCCTCGACGAGAATCGCCGCCCCGCCCGGGCCGTAGCCCTCGTAGACGATCCGCTCGATCGCGTCGGCGCCGGCCCCCGCGCCCGTGCCACGATCGATCGCCCGCTGGATGTTGTCCTTCGGCATCGAGTTGTCGCGCGCCTTCTGGATCGCGGTCGCCAGCGTCGGGTTGCCGTCGGGGTCGCCTCCCCCCTCCTTCGCCGCGACGGTGATCGCCCGCGCCAGCTTCGTGAACTGCTGACCGCGCTTGGCGTCGGCCGCCGCCTTGCGGTGCTTGATCGAGGACCATTTCGAGTGGCCTGACACGGCTAGCCCGGCCTGGTTTGGGGTTCGGCCATCTGCGTCATTATGTCTTTACATGGAGCAACGGCAAGCCAGCAGGGGACCGGTGACGGCAGCGTCGGCGAGCGTCGTCGTCCTGGCGATGGTCCTCGCCGCGCTGGCGATGTGGACCGTAGTCCCCTTCGGCTGGCTCTGGATCGCCTCGCAGGTCACGAAGACCCAGGCCCCCTCGATGGGCCCCTACATGCTGGTGCTGGCCGGGGTCATCGCGTCGATCGTCCTGCTCGGCTGGATCCTGATCCGCTTGAACAGGCTCTACGTCCGGATCACCGGCTCGCACACGATCGGCCCGATCCGGCCGAACTGGCTCAAGAGCATGCGCGACGAGGGCGCGGCCAGCGCGCCGAACGTCCTCGAGGTCGTGATCGTCCTCTCGGTCCTGCTCGCCGGCGTGGCGATGGGCGTCTGGTTCTTCCTCATCGCCGGCTCGCCGATCCCGAGCCAGTAGCAGCGGGGCGCCCAGTGCCCGACGACCGGACGCTTGGATCTAGACGACGAAGCGCCCGTCCTGCTGCAGCAGCTCGCCGTCGACCTCGATCTTGCCGCCCTGGCGGAGGTCGCAGATCATGTCCCAGTGGACGGCTGACTCGTTGACGCCGCCGGTCTCCGGGTAGCTGGCGCCGACCGCCATGTGGACGGTGCCGCCGATCTTCTCGTCGAGCAGGATCTCCTTGGTGCCCGACTCGATGCCGTAGTTGGTGCCGATGCCGAGCTCGCCAAGGCGGCGGGCGCCCTCGTCGGTGTCGAGCATCTTGATCAGGAACTCCTCGCCGCGCTCGGCCGTCGCCTCGACGACCTTGCCGGCCTCGAAGCCCAGCCGCACGCCGGAGACCTCGCGGCCGCCGTAGGTGATCGGCAGGTGGAACTGGACGTGGCCCTCCACCGAATCCTCGACGGGGCCGGTGAAGAACTCGCCGTCGGGCATGTTGTGGGTCCCAGTCGCGGCGATGAACTTGCGCCCGGCGATGCCGAGCCTGATGTCCGTGCCCGGACCGCTGATGTGGACCTCCTCACGGCCCTCGATCCACTCGCGCAGGCGCTCGACCTGCTCCGAGGCGCGCTTCCAGGCGGTCAGCGGCTCGGCGTCGTCGGCGAGGCAGGCGCGGAAGTAGAAGTCCTCGTAGTCGGCGAGACTCATGCCGGCCTCGGAGGCGTAGGCGTTTGTCGGATAGAGCGTGTAGACCCAGCGGTAGGAGCCGTCGGCGCTGCGCTCCATCGAGCGCTTCATCAGCTCGCGCGTCGCCGCCTGGCGGCGCTGCTGGCGCTCGGGGTCGACCTGGGAGAGCTCGCGCGTGTTCGAGGTCGCGCCGATCGCGATCCGCACGTCGGCGTTCTCGACGGTCCAGGCGGCGATCGGCGAGACCCAGTCGAGCTGCTCGTCGGAGGCGTGGCGGAAATAGGCGGCGGACTGACCGGGCAGCGACACGTGGACGCTGGGGTGCCCACCCGCCTGCAGCACCTCCTCGTAGACGGCCATCAGCAACGGCTCGGCGATCGCCTCGCCCTCGATCGATACGAACTCGCCGGCCTTCACCTGCGTCGAGTAGCCGACGAGGATCTTCGCCAGGTTCTCGACCCTTGGGTCTCTCATCGAGCCTCCCCATCGGTCGTTTCGGCGCCGCCAGCGGCAAGTGCCGCCTCGCGCGCCGTGGTCGCCATCGCCATGAACAAAGCATGCAGCCGCGGGTCGTCGCTGAGCTCGGGGTGGAAGGCGCAGGCGAGCACGCGGCCCTCGCGGATGACGATCGGGTGCTCGTCGATCCTCGCCAGCACCTCGACGCCGGGCCCGTGGCGCTCGACCCATGGGGCGCGGATGAAGACGCCACGCAGCGGCTCCGAGCCGATGCCCTCGATCGCGACATCGGCCTCGAAGCTCTGGCGCTGGCGGCCGAAGGCGTTGCGGCGGGCGGTGGCGTCGATCAGCCCGAGGTGCTCGCTGTCGCAGAGGATCATCCCGGCGCAGGTGCCGAGCAGCGGCCGGCCCGCGGCGACGTGACCGCGGACGGCGTCATCGAGGCCGTCGCGCGCCATCCCCATCGCGATCGTCGTCGACTCGCCGCCGGGGATCACGAGCCCGTCGAGGTCGCTCAGCTCCTGCGGCCGGCGCACCTCCGTCGCCACGGCTCCGAGCGAGCGCAGCATCGCGACATGGGCCTCGAAGCCACCCTGAACGGCGAGGACTCCGATCCGCAGAGGCGCCGAAGGCAACGGCTAGGCGCCGCGGTTCTGGAGCAGCTGGCCGCGCGCGGCCAGCTCGGCGATCTCATCGCCCGGCATCGCCTCGCCGAGGTCCATCGACGCCTGGGCGACGCGCTCGGGGTCGTTGAAGTGGGTCGTCGCCTCGACGATCGCCCGCGCCCGCAGCGGCGGGTCCTCGCTCTTGAAGATGCCCGAGCCGACGAAGTTGCCCTCGGCGCCCAGCTGCATCATCAGCGCGGCGTCGGCGGGGGTGGCGATGCCGCCGGCGCAGAACAGCGGCACCGGCAGGCGACCGTGCTCGGCGACGTCGCGGACGACCTCGAGCGGCGCGCTGTGCTGCTTGGCCGCCGCCGCCAGCTCGCCGGCCTCCATCGAGGCAAGGCGCTTGATCCCCGACGTGATCTCGCGCATGTGGCGAACGGCCTCGACGATGTTGCCGGTGCCGGCCTCGCCCTTGGAGCGGATCATCGCCGCGCCCTCGCCGATCCGGCGCAGCGCCTCACCGAGGTTGGTGGCGCCGCAGACGAAGGGGATCTCGAAGGCGAACTTGTCGATGTGGTTGGCCTCGTCGGCGGGGGTCAGGACCTCGGACTCGTCGATGTAGTCGACCTCGAGGCTCTCGAGCACCTGGGCCTCGGCGAAGTGTCCGATCCGCGCCTTGGCCATCACCGGGATCGTCACGACCTCCTGGATCTGCTGGATCACGCGCGGGTTCGACATCCGGGCGACGCCGCCCTGGGCGCGAATGTCGGCCGGCACGCGCTCGAGCGCCATCACCGCGCAGGCGCCGGCGTCCTCGGCGATCTTCGCCTGCTCGGCCGTCGTGACGTCCATGATCACGCCGCCCTTGAGCATCTCGGCGAGGCCCTTCTTGAGCCGGAAAGTAGCCCGCTCGGTCATTGCGCCCAATATAGACGGGAGCGTGCGGGCCGCGGGTCCTGTCGCGGTAACGATCCCCCACGGCTGCGGTGTCGGCGCTCCTCGCCGTAGGGCCCCTTTACCGCGCCACCCGCGGCAGAAGCGTGCGCTATTTCAGCTTGAAGGCGCGGATGCGGTCTTTGTGCAGCTCTTCGTCGCGGGCGTAGACGCCGTAGGCGAGCGCCTGGACGAGGGCCATCAGGGCTGAGTTGGAG
Organism: Solirubrobacterales bacterium; assembly: GCA_033856175.1. Taxonomy (GTDB): domain Bacteria; phylum Actinomycetota; class Thermoleophilia; order Solirubrobacterales; family 70-9; genus JAWVFK01. The sequence continues at coordinate 49,186 of JAWVFK010000027.1, forward strand.
CGGATGTAGGAGGGGCTGTTGGACGAGTAGTAAAGCTGCAGCTCGCAGTGCTCGGCGACGTCGGAGAGGGTTGCGTCGCTGACGGCGAGGGTGCGGGCGCCGCGGTGGCGGGCCAGCTTCAGCGCTCGGATGATCAGCGGGTGGGCGCGGCCGGCCGAGAGGGCGACGACGAGCCAGTCGTCGTCGATGCGGCCGAGCTTCTGCAGCGAGTCCTGGCTGGCGCTGGCGACGATCTCGGCACGGATGTCGAGCATCGACAGCAGGTGGCGCAGGTAGCTGGCGAAGAAAGCCATCTGCTCGACGCCGACGATCATCACGCGGCGGGCGCCGGCGAGAGCGCGTACGGCGCCGTCGATCTGGTCGCGCGTCAGGTTGCGCGCCGTCTCCTCGACGTTGGCGTGGTCGGCGCTCAGCGAGGCCTCGAACTCGGAGTGGTCGAAGGAGAAGAGGGGCTGCGCGGTCGCACCGCTGTTCTCGGTCGCCGGCCGGCCGCGGTATTCCTCGATCGCCGCCTGCTGAAGCTCCGGATAACCGTCGAAGCCGAGTGCCTGGGAGAAGCGGACGACCGTGGAGGAAGAGGTGTTGGCGCGGCGCGCGAGCTCCTCGGCGGTCTGGAAGGCAGCCTCGTCGAGGTGGTCGACGATGTAGCGGGCGACGTCCTTCTGCGAGCGCGAGAAGTCGTCGAAACGCTCGGTGATGTACTCGGAGAGGCTCTTGCGAGCCTGGCGGGCAGGACGGGATCGAGTGGCTGTCTTGGTCACGGTCGCCAGATTCGCCCCGGCGTCTGACATTCCTGCTTCGCCCCGCTCCCGCGGCCGGCGCCGATTGACCCTGTCGACCGGCGGCCAGACACACAAACGGCCCGGGATCACCGGGCCGCTCGCGCTGTGGATCAGTTGTCTGGCTGAGAGCTAGTCGTTGTCGCTGCTGTGGCCGAAGCGGTCCTTGGCCTTGTCGGCGACATCGTCAACGATGTCCTTCGCCTTGCCGAAGGCATCGCCCATCTTGTCCTTGACGGAGGCGCTGGCCTGGTCTACCTCGCCCTCACGTTGGAGGCCCTTGTCGCCGGTCAGGTCACCGGCGGCTTCCTTGGTTCGACCCTTGATCTCGTCGAGTGTGTCTTCGGCCATCGTCGTGCGTCCTTTCCCTGGCTGTCATCGATTGCTGCGGTCGATGAGCGGGTACCCGAGCGACAACGAGGCAAACGCCCCAGGCACGGCTCCGCGCCGCGCCGGCGGCGACGGGGCGCTCAGCCGCTCTGCTGGGCGCCGGCGGCTCGCGCCTGCGGCTTGCTGCAGACGTTGAGCCCGACCTTGCGGGCGAGGTTCGAGCGATCCGCCTGGCCGCGGGCGATCTCGTCCTTGGCCGAGGCGTAGCCCTGCGGATCGTTGCGCTTGGCCGCCAGCTGCCCCTTCAAGAGCACCGCGACGGCGTCCTGGCGGGCCTTGAGGTAGGCGTCATAGTCAGCGCGCAGCTCGCCGGGTGGCTTCAACGCCCGCAGCCGCTTCAGCTCGGCCTGGGTCAGCGCGACCAGCTTCGCGGTCTGCTGCTCGGCCTGGCGGGCGCTCTCGGGCGGAGTGGCCTGAGCCTTCTGGAACTGCTGCTTGCCGTCGGCGCAAACGGTGTCGGCCTGCTTGACGAAGGCGGCGCGGCTCTCGGCGCTGCCGCCACCGCCGCAGCCGAGAACCGCAAGCGCAACCGTCAGCGCGGCTGCCGTGCCGGCCCTGCTCAGCCGCTTGCCTCGTGGAGCCCCCATCGGCTCGGCATAGTGTCAGACGGACCAGCGCTCTCAAACCAGCGCTCTAAATCCAGATGGCCTCCCTTCCCGACAGCCGCCACGACATCGAGGCTCGCGATGCCGACGGCCGCGCCGTGCGCCTGGCGCGGAACATCGCCCGCAAGCTCTACCGCTGTCCCGGCTGCCACGGCGACATCGCGATCGGCGACGACCACGTCCTGCTGCTCACCCCCGAGGCCGAGGACGGCTTCAGCCATCACCACTGGCACCGCCGCTGCGCCGGCGAGCTGCTGGTCCCCGAGCTGCGCAAGGCTCGCTCGGTGCCCAAGCGGCGCTGAGCGCACCGCGATTCCCCCCGGCGTCCGGCCGTTTACCGGCGCGGCGGCAGGGAACGGGAGGATCGATGACGGATCGAAGGGGCTGGGAGTCGACACAGCAGCTGCCCGAGCCGAGGGGACCGGCGAGCGAGTTCGTCGTCGAGTGCCTCGCCTCCGAGCGCGAACCGAGCGATGCCCGGGCGCCGAGCCTGGCCTTCGCAGCCGAGGAGGAGGACCTGCAGCTGGCGCTCTATCTGACCTATGAGCTGGCCTATCGCTCGTTCGAGGGCGTCGATCCGCGCTGGGAGTGGAGCCCGGCGATCCTCGCCGTTCGCGCGCAGCTCGAGGAGGCGTTCCTCGAGCGGCTCCGCGCGGAGGTTCCGCCGCCCGGCCCGGTCGAGCCCGAGGGCCTGGCGTCGCTGCTGTTCGAGCTCGCGGCGAATGACGACGGGCCCTCGCTCTCGCGCTTTCTCGAGACCCGCGGCACGGAGCTGCACTTCCGCGAGTTCGTCATCCACCGCTCCGCCTACCAGCTCAAGGAGGCCGATCCGCACAGCTGGGCGATCCCTCGCCTCTCCGGCGCAGCGAAGGCGGCCTTGATCGAGGTCCAGGCCGACGAATACGGCGGCGGACGGCCTGGGCGCATGCACTCCCAGCTCTTCGCCGCGACGATGGAGGCGCTCGGCCTCGATAGCTCCTACGGCGCCTACCTCGATTCCCTGCCCGCGGTGACGCTGGCCACGGTCAACCTGATGTCGATGCTCGGCCTGCAGCGTCGCTGGCGCGGCGCCATCGTCGGCCATCTGGCGATGTTCGAGATGACCTCGCCGCTGCCCAACCGGCGCTACGGCAACGGCCTGCGGCGGCTGGGCTTCGGCAGCGGCGCCACCGAGTTCTACGACGAGCACGTCGAGGCCGACTCGGTCCACGAAAACGTCGCCGCCTACGACCTCGCCGGCGGCCTCGCCCGCCAGGAGCCGGCGCTGACGGCGGACATCGTCTTCGGCGCCCAGGCGCTGCTCTGGCTGGAGGACCGGTTCGCCCGCCACCTGCTCGGTGCCTGGCGCCAGGACCAGAGCTCGCTGCGGGCGACGGCCCCGGCCGAGCTGAGCGTCGCCTGAGCGATGGCAGGAGCGACAACAGCGAGCGCCCTCGACCTCTCCTACGTGCTGCCGCTCCGCTGGCATCAGGACCAGGGGATCGACGAGCTGGCGGCGTACCTGCGCCGACTCGGTCTCTGGGTCGAGGACATCGTCGTCGTCGACGGCTCGCCGCCGCCGCTCTTCGCCCGCCACGCCGACCGCCTTGCCGGGCTCTGCCGCCACATCCGCCCCGACCCGGCGCTGCGCTTCCTGATGGGCAAGGTCAATGGGGTGACGACGGGGGTGCGCGAGGCTCGGCTCGACAAGGTCGTGATCGCCGACGACGACGTCCGCTACGACCGCGCCGGGCTCGCGCGGATCTCGGCGGAGCTCGAGGTCGGCGAGATAGTGCGACCGCAGAACTACTTCCGGCCGCTGAGCTGGCACGCGCGCTGGGACACGGCGCGGAGCCTGCTGAACAGGGTCTTCTCGGGCGATCTCCGTTGCCCGGCCGCCGACTTTCCCGGCACGCTCGGCATCCGACGCGGCCTCTTCCTAGAGCTCGGCGGCTACGACGGCGACGTGATCTTCGAGAACCTCGAGCTGATCAGGACGGTCCGCGCCGGCGGCGGCCGCGAGCGAGCGCCGCTGGACCTCTACGTCGCCCGGCGCCTGCCTAGCACGCGCCACTTCCTCTCACAGCGGGTGCGCCAGGCCTATGACGACTTCGCCCTGCCGCTGCGGATGGGGTTCTTCCTTGCCCTCGTACCTCTACTGACGCTTGCCGTGGCGCTGTGGGGCTGGCCGGCCCTCGCAGTCCTCGCAATCGCTGCGATCGCCGTCGCCGAGATCGGCCGCAGGCGAGCCGGCGGCGCCCGCGTGTTCCCGATCTCGGGATCCCTGCTGGCGCCTGTCTGGATCGCCGAGAGGGCGCTGACCTGCTGGCTGGCGCTGGGACAGCGGCTTATCTATGGCGGTGTCCGCTACGGCGACGCGGTGATCCCGACCGCGGCACACTCGCGGCGCCAGATCGCCCGACGGCTGGCGAACGCCGCCGTCCGCGACTCAGCCAAAGCTCGGGATCCGCAGCGCGATCACGAGTCCGCAGATGGCAAGCGCCGCCAATCGCTGAGCACGGCCTGACGAGAGCGCGGCAAGCGGCAGCGGCCAGATCACGTACCAGGGCAGCAGGTAGGTGGTCGTCGCCAGCAGCGCGAGCGTGGCCCAGCCAGCCGCAGCCAGCCAGTCGGCGCCGCGCCAGACGCGAACCAGCAGGTAGGCGATGACCGCGGCAAACACCGTGAAGCCGATCTGGGACATCGTCGCCGCGGGCAGATGCACGCCGACCGCCTTGGCGAGAGTCTGGGGAACGTCGCGCGAGCCGGTGTGGGACTCGTGGCGGAGGATGCCGAGGACGCTGAAGAGGTGGAGGCCGAAGGCCGCCAGCCCGACGCCGAGGGTGACGGCGAGGCTCGCCAGCGTCCAGACCGTCGCCGGCCCTCGCCGGCGGGAGCCGAGCAGGGCGAACGGGGCCACGACCGCGGCCGAGAGCTTGACCGCCGCCGCGACCACGCCTGCGGCCGGACCACTGCTGGCGCCGGCAATCACGAGATAGACGCCGAGCATCATCGGCAGCAGCATCAGGACATCGTTGTGAGCGCCCCCCACCGCGTAGAACAACAGGATGGGGTTGAGCCCGAAGAAGAGGATTGCCGGCACCTCGGCTCGGCCGAGCCGCCGTGCACAGGCCGCGACGAGAGCAACACAGCCGAGGCTGGCGAGCGCCGTCACGGCCTTGATCGCCCAGAGCGATGCCGTGAACGGGAGAAGCGCCAGCGGCAGCGTCCCGAGCGTGAAGAGGGGCCCGTAGGCGGTGGTCCTGATCTTCCAGCCGATGAACGGGAAGCTCGGGTCGGTCGGCGCCGCCGCCAGAGCATGCTGGTAGGGATTGAGGTGGTGGACGACCTCGAGCCGAGCGTAGGCGACGTAGTTGAAGACGTCGCTGGAGAGCAGCGGCGGCGCCAGCAGCATGATCAGGTGCGCCGCCACGACGGCAACCACCGCGACGCGCAGCGGCACCGCCGGCGCGAGCGCCAGCACGAGCAGATAGCAGAGCGAGGCAGCCCCCAGCAACAGCATGAACCCGTGCGGCTGGATCGAGATGCCAAGCTCGGAAAGCGGGCCGCGCAGCGCCTCGGGAAAGGCGCCGTGGTTGCCTCGCACGATCGCGCGCCGAGGATCTGCCGCGATCCCGGCGGCCATCACGAAGGCGATCAGCCCCAGGCCGAGGAGAGCGCCGGCGCACACGCCGAGCCGCCAGTTGAGCCACGGCCGTCGCGGCGCCAGTGACTGGCCGGTGGCGAGTCGCGGCTCGAGCAGCGCCCCAGGCATGGGTCGAAGCTAAGAGCCGCGATCTAACGCATGGATAAAGCTGCGCAGCGGCTGCAGCTAGTCGGTCGAGCCGCTGGCCTCGAAGCCGATCAGCTTGTGGGTGCCGTCGCAGAACGGCCGCGTCTGCGAGCGCCCGCAGCGGCAGAGGGCGATCGTCCGCCGCCGCAGCTCGATCTGCTCGCCGTCCTGGCCGACGAGCTTGACCGGTCCGCGCACGAGGTAGGGCCCGTTCGGGTACGGCGTGATCAGCACGTCGTCTTCCACGGCAGAGCCTCTGCCCACGATGAGCCGGCGCAAACGCCGGCGAGCTGCCGTTAGGGTCGCCCGGTGCTCGCCGCCTCGGCACTGCCCAGCGCCACGATCCTCCTCAACGCGCGGACCTTCCTCGGCGGCATCGCGGTCCTCGTTTTGATGCTCTTCCTCACGGCGCGCCTGCATCGCCATCCCAGCCGCCCCTGCCCGAACTGCGACGAGACCGTGCGCCTGACCTCGAACCGCTGCGCCAACTGCGGCTACCGCTTCGCCCTCTTCCAGTTCCGTCGCTAACAGGCCGCTGAGCTAGACGCGCGGCTTTGCCCTCGTCGTAGCGCTCGAGGCCATCGTCGGGGATCGGCTCCCAGGGAACGGCATAGGCGACGAAGGCGCGCCAGGTCAAGGGCACCCCGGGGTCGCCGTCGAAGGCGCCGATGCGGACGCTCATCTGCGTCGGATCGTCGGGGTTGCGGGCGAACAGATGGGCGCCGCACCGGCGGCAGAAGCACTTCTCGAAGCCACCGTCGGGGTGGCGCCAGCACTTGACGAGCTCCTCGCCTTCGAGCAGGCGGAAGGTGCGACCGTCGATCCGGGCCTGGGCCGAGGAGCCGCCGCCCGTGCGGCGCTGGCAGCGGGTGCAGTGGCAGTAGCCGGCGTCCTGCGGCGGCTCGGTGAGCTCGAAGCGAATGCCGCCGCAGAGGCAGCGGCCGCTCAGAGACGGCTCGGTCATGGCTCGGAGTTTGCCAGTCGCCTCTCGCCGGGGCGAATCTCGGCCGCTGGCAACTCAGACGTGTGTCCACGGCCAAGCCCGAGCCGGCGAAAGCGCTCAGGTCGAGCGGTCAGGAGCTCGATCTCAGGAATATGACCACCCACGTCAGACCCAAGCGCGAAACCGTGCGAGCCGGCGGAGGCTCAGCTCTGGCGATCGTCGATGCGGCGCTGCTGGCGGTCTTCATGGTCGTGATGCCTTTGACGCTGTTCACGCCGGAGACGCTGTCCGTGGACATGCTCCGAGCCGTTGTGGCGGTCCTGGCCGCAGCGGCGCTGATCGCCTTCCTCGTGGACTGTCGCGCTTCGAAGTAGGTCAGACGGTGCCGCACGTCTGCGGCAGGCCCATGGTCAGATCAACCGCCGTAGCCCCAATAGGGATTGACGAGCGGGCGCACATCGTCCGGGGTCGGCGGCTTCTCGTCGGCCCTGGTCTCGGTGATCAGCTCGGCCGGCGGCTGAGCTGGCGACATGCCAATGCGAGCGACGGCCCAGCTCCCGTCCGCGGCCTGCCGGGGCATCCAGCGGTGGCTGGCGCGTTCGGGATGCTCGCGGCCCAGGCGCTCGCACTCGCGTTCAGCTTCGTCGCGGGTCATAGCCAGAGAGTACGCCGGCCTGAGCACGGTGGCGTCGATCCGGCGTTGACCGGGAGGCCGTGCGTTTACCCTGGAGCCATGAGGAATTCGGGTCGGCGACGGAGGGAATGCTCGTGACCGAGATCGCCCTACCGCTGCGCCCCCAGGGCGCGGAGCGAGAACAGCTGGTCCAGCGAGCGAAGTGGCTGGCCCGCCTCGGGCTGGCCTGGCACGGGATCGAGGCTGCGGTAGCGCTCGGAGCCGGCATCGCCGCCGGGTCGATCGCCCTGATCGGCTTCGGCGCCGACTCGCTGATCGAGCTGATGGCCGGAGCGATCCTGCTCTGGCGCTTTGCCCCTTCCCGCGTCGACTCGGCCGCCGCCGAGCACCCGGCCCACCGCCTGATCGCGGTCACCTTCTGGGTCATCGCCGCTTACGTCGCCGTCGAAGCGACGCTGGCCCTGGCCGGCGGGCACCACCCCGAGGTCAGCTGGATCGGCGTCGGCCTCTCCGCCTTCACCCTGGTGACGATGCCGACGCTGGCCGCAGCAAAGGCCCGCGTCGCCGAGGAGCTCCAGTCGGTCGCCGTCAAAAGCGAGGGTCGCCAAACCCTCCTCTGCGCCTACCTCTCAGCCGCCCTGCTGATCGGCCTGCTCGCCAACGCCACCCTCGGCTGGTGGTGGGCCGACCCGGTAGCGGCCCTGGCAATCGCCGGAATGGCGGCGAATGAGGGGCGCAGTGCGTGGCGAGGTAAAGCCGGCGAGCACTGCTGCTGAGCGCTGCCGCCGGACGCAGCCGATCCCAGGCTGGGCGCGAAGCGTCGTCCGGGCGGGTTAGTCAGCGGTCGCGGCAAAAAAGAACAGAACCGTCGCGCCCAATGCAAGCGCCATGATCGCGAGCGAGATTGGCGTCAGCACGATCACAAGCAGGGCATTGAGCCGACCCTCCTCGCTACCCCTGCCGAATCGGTAGAAGGCATATGCCGCAGCGACCAAGGCGGCATAGGCCAGGGCCGCGATGGTCACCAGCTCCCGCCAGTTGCTTGGGATCAACTCCGCCATCGCCCACGACTACCCCGCGACGGCAGATGCGTTCCGTCTCGTGCGAGGTCTGTCCCTGGTGTTTAGGCCCATGTCTTATACAACGCGACACCTCTGCTGCATTGGAAGACCCAACCCATCCGTTCCGGGTCACCGGCAGTAGGCGGGCGACGCCGGCGCCCGGCTGGTGAGGTGGGTGAGATCGGTCGTCGTGAATGAGGTGATGATCTGCCGCCCGCCAGGACAACCGGTGTCGACGACTGCGCAGAAAATGCGCGGATCGTGACCGCTGCGGGCGGAACAGACTTCGGCGCGATGTCCAACGCGAGCATGAATGAATGGCCCGTCGAGCTGGGTCACCGGAAAATGATTCGTATACGCGTTGAATGCCCTCACTGCCTCGCGCTGAACCGGATGAGCCAACCGTAAGTCGGCCGCCCACCACACCAGGAACGCGATCGGGAGTGCCAGGGCCGTCGCCACATATCGGGCCGTATGGCGTTTTAGGGGTCGGTTGTGACCGACGAAGTTCACTAGCAGGGCTAAACCGACGGCACTCAGCGCTAGCCCTGCGCCGACGTGACCTGCCATGAACGTGAACGCGGTCCAGGACATGCGCGGGCTCCCCGCATAGGTGTCATTGACTGGCCATAAGAGGAGGATGTAAAGACCGGCGGCCAGGACTGCCGCGACTATCAGGGTGACGCCCAATCGACGGCAGTGCTGGCGCGCCTCTTCGTCGGTGGTCACATCGGGAGCCTATGGCTGCCTCGCGCGGCCAGTCAAGTTCGAGCCGCTTGGTATCCCCTTTGACCTATTTCGCATATGCACGAAAGTACGCGGCGCCTCGGGCGGAACGGAGTTCTAGATCCATTCCTCTCCGCGAACAGCCGGCGGTAATCCGTCGCCGAGCTCGTCTAGAAACTGACTTGCCAGCACGCGGAACCCACCAGGCCGTCGCACGCCGCGCGCTACCTGGAGCCTGTACGCAGTCGCGGTATCGAGCTGCGAATACGTCGAGAACACCAACGCCCGTCGCGTTCTCGTCATCCCCACAAAGAACAGGCGCCGTTGCTCTTCCAGCTGCGCCTGTTGCTCGTCTGGCTGGAGCGAGGTGTCAATTCTCGGGATCAGCCCCTCATTCGTCCCGGCGAGAACGACCACCTCGGCCGTTAGGCCCTTTGACGCATGGAGGCTCATGACTCGCACCTCCTCGGACTCGATCGGCACCTCCCGCTGAGCAACGCCGTAGCGCACCGCAGACACGACCTCGTTAGTGCCCTCGGCTTCCTCAAGGGCCTCCAGCGCAATCTCGCGCATCAACGCGAGCTCGTCCTCCCCGTCCGGAAGCACCTGATCGATGATCGCCGCCGGGTCGTCGCTGAGCTCTCGTAGTTCCTCGAGTCTCTCCTGAAGGATCCCCCACCGCTCAACCACCGCGGCCGAGTACTGCACGTCGACCTCTCCACTTTCGACCTTCGGCAGGATCTCCGCGACACTCAGGCCGGCGGCCTCAGCTGCGGTTCGAACACGTCGATACCCGCCGACCAGAAACCTGGTACTTCCTAGTCCGATCCACGTACGAAGGGCCGGGCGGTCATCCGGGTCGGCCAGCAGGGTTAGTAGCGTCAAGGCTTCGCGTGCCGAATCCGATCCAGCTGCTTCCTCCCGGAAGTAGGAGCGCGCCGGGATCCCGAGAGCCTGAATGGCATCGCGGATCTCGTAGCCAATAATCCGAGCCGGTGCGAGAACGAGACAATGCCCCGGCTCGGCCCCAGCCTCGACTTCTGATGCGATGTAGCGAGCTATTCCTTCGGCCTCGGCCGAAACCGACCGCCACTGAACGTGAGCGAGCTCAGCGCGTGGGTTGTCCGGATGGGCCTCGAGGGGGCCGCGGACCCGCCCCGGATTGCGCTCGATGAGCGTCTGGGCCATATCCACAACCTCCGCCGGGCACCGGCGACAGATCGTGAGCTGAACGTCGTGCGTTGGGTCATGGCCCTCATGAAATTCCCGGATGCCCTCCGGATTCGCCCATTTGAATCCGTAGATCGACTGGTCGTCGTCTCCGATTACGGCCAGGGCACCTCGCGCGCCTAGTAGGTCGAGCACCTGCTGTTCCGCCCGGTTTAGGTCCTGGTACTCGTCCACCAATACGAAGTCGTACGCCGAGAGCTCGTCGGCCTGCGGGTTATGTCGCAGGTAGCTCAACGAGATAGGGACGACCTCGCCGACCAACATGCAGCGGTGCCAGCGTAGACACGCCAACAGTGCATCCTGGAATGCCTGATCGAGCCCTGGAATGGGCTGGCCCGGGTCGTCGGTCTGCACTCGCGCCCATGCCGCCTCAAACGCCCTAGTCAGTTTTCGCCGCTCGGTGAGTGTCCCGAACTCACCCTGGAGGTCAAACAGGAACATGTCCCGCTCGAAGTCGAGCAGTATCCGTGGGTGACGACCTGTTGCCTGGAGCACGCCTTCTCGACCCAGGATCGAGAAGCACAGGCTGTGCAACGTGCGAGCGGTGAGCTCCCCCGCGTGCTTCCCACCGAGATCAGCGAGCGCACGAACGAGATCCTGCGCGGCAGTTCTCGCAAACGTGACGAGAAGAAGCCTCTTCGGGTCGAGTCCTTCGTCCAACAGGCGCGCCACGCGCAAGAGGAGTGCGTACGTCTTGCCCGTCCCCGGGCCTGCAAGCGCACGCAGAGAATCCGCGGTCGACTCGGCAAATTCCTCATGTGGGTTTGGGCCGCCGGTTGCCATCGTGACCTACGCCGCCGCGGAGACGGGGGGCATGGTTGCGCTAAAACCAGTCCCGTCCGGGACCGTGATGCTGATTCCCTGGTCATGAAGGAGCGCAGCAAGGTCCGGCCGCGGCGCTTCCGGCAGCAGCACGGCGCGTGCAGGCCTCGGGGTGATCATGCGCTGATAGTCAGCGAGCTGTCCGATCGCCATCCTGATTGCTGAACGCGCAACGGAACCCTTGGCCTCATACAGCGTGCCAGTCGTCTTGTCGTAGACGTCGCAGAAAAGCGGCGCCGGCTCCCCATCAGGCCGAATCTGAAGCCGGCAGATGTCGTGGTCCTGCGACTCGAGGTGGGCCACCAGGCGCTCGACCAGTTTCTGTTCGCGGCGCTCCGCCTCGCGCGGCGCTCGCCCCCCCTCGATCACGATGCGCTCGGTGAGTTGCTGCTCGACTGGCAGTTCCTTCACCCCGGGCTCTCCGAGGCGATCTACGCGCCTCCGGACGGAAGGCACCTCCCCTTCGATTTCCTCGAGACGGAACACGATGACCTTGCGTTGGTCGTCCGAGCCCACTTCCGGCGCGTCGCCCGAGTAGTGGTCGTGGTACCGAAAGCGGCCGAGATTCAGAAGTTCCGTTCCGTGTGCTTCGAAGAGGTGCAGGTCGCGGCCCTCAGCCTCGTGGTCCCGGATCGCGCGATTTCCCTGGATCATCTGCTGGTCGCCGACCTGACCCTCCCCGGTGTAGTGAAAATATCCGTCGTCGCCAGGGCCGTCGTAGATATATCCGTATCTCGCTCCGGTCGGTGCGGTGATGGCGAAAACGTTTGCCGTCTGTGCGGAGGGGCTGATACCGCCCTGCCGCCGCCCCCCGTACTTCGCGTGGACCTCCTGTCGGAGCATCGTGGTGCCAGGCGCTTCGTCAATCATTTCGTAACTCCCCTCTTGCGCTCTTTTTTATCTAGAAATTCTGCCTAAAACATTAGCAGACCAACCTTGGGCAAAATGATTGGCAAAGGCAGGAAGGCACCGCAGCGAGGCGAAGGCGGTCTGCGTCCCAAGCGAACGCCGGGTGCCTCCGCGTTCTCCGCGGCGGACGCCGTCTATGCCGGCGTCGCTTCGTGAAGTCGTCTGACGCCCTGCGACGCGAGACTCGGCTTCTCTGGCGGGAATCGGCGGCGCATGTCGCCGAGGGGGCATATGCGGCTAGATGGGCCGGGGAGGACTCGAACCTCCGACCTACGGATTATGAGTCCGCTGCTCTAACCAACTGAGCTACCGGCCCGGAGCGGTCCGTGCCTGGGGCTCGGGCCGACTGGGGTCGATTCTAGGCTGGGTCGTCCTCGGCGGCGGCGGCGCGGGTCTGGTCCTGGATCGCGGCTGTCGCCTGCTGGATCTCGGCGGCTATGCCTGGGTCGAGGGCTCCGGCCTCGCCGGCCTCGACGAGCAGGCGCTCGGCGCGGGCCGCCTGCTCCGAGACCTCCTCCAGGCCGAGCACGGCTGCGGTCCCCTTCAGCGTGTGGGCCTCGATTCGTATGTCGAGCAGGCCCTGGGCCGGGCCCTGGCCCAGCTCGACCATCGTCAGCGCGGAGTTGATCGCCGAGCAGCGGCGGTGGGCCTCCTCGGCGAAGCGGATGCGCAGCTCGCGCTCGGGATCAACCATGGATGGATTTTCCGGCGATCGCCGCCTGGACTGCGCGCTCCAGCGCCTGGACGCCGAAGGCTCCGTCGATCCTCGCCCGGATCACGCCGTGGCGATCGATCGCGAAGAGCCAGGGCTCGTTCGCCAGGTGGAAGGCTTGGAGCTGCGGGCGGACGCCCTTCGTCGCGTCGTTGTCGTTGTAGACCTCCATGTGGATGAACGTCGCCCGGTCGCCGTAGCTGCGCTTGACCTGGGCGGCGATATCGACGACCGGGCCGCAGACGCGGCTCTTGCAGAGCTGAGGGGTCGCGAAGAGAAGGACGATCGGCTTGCGGCCGTAGGCGTCGGCGTAGTCGACGGCGTGCATGTCGTCGAAGGGTCGCCGGGTGTCGATCTTGGCGAGGTCGCCACCGACGTCGGCGGCGGTCGGCGTGTGGATCAGCGGCGCCTTGCGGCCGACCTGGGGGATCTTCGGGTTGTCGCCGACGAACACGCTCGGGAAGAGCGAGGCCTTCAGCTTGCTCCCCTGCTTGATCAGGGCGCCGATCCGCCATTCGCCGTTGCGGTCGAAGGGGATCTCGGAGACGTAGACGACGGTGGCCGCGCTCGGGTCCTGCGTCGTCGTCTGGGCGCGGAAGCGCGCCTCGGTCGTCAGGTCCTCGATTCGCGCCGGGAAGGGGCCGAGCGCCTTGCCGGAGGCGCCGGGAGCGGCGTAGAGCGCGACCTCGGCACCCTTGATCGTCTCCCTCCCAGGGGTGAAGACCCCGAACGGGACGCGGCTGATGCCGCGGTCGAAGGAGATCGTGTTCGGCGAAGCGACGGGGCCCTCGCCGCTGGCCTTCGAGAGCACCGTGAAGAGGGGCTGGCCGGCGGCCGGCGGGAACGCCGAGGCGCTCGGGGCGGGGCGGGACAGGGAACCGTGACCGCCGTCCCCTCCCCCGCAACCGGCGAGAACCGCTGCGGCCGCGACTAGCGCCGCGCCGGCGAGGCGAGGGTGGTTGCGCATCGGCCGAATCCTAGAGAGCCACGGCGGCCGGCAGGCGCCGCTCCCGCGCCTGCGCCGACGGAATAGGGTCCCGGCGACTTCGACGGCTGATCAAAAGGAGAACGCCTTGGCGGAACGCGCAGCGCTGATAACCGGAGGCTCGAGTGGAATCGGCCTGGCGATCGCCAGGGCACTCGGCAAGGAGGGCTACGGCGTCACGGTCTCGGCCCGGCGGCCCGAGAAGCTCGAGGACGCTGCCAAGGGCCTGGTCGACAAGGGGCTCGACGTCCTCAGCGTCCCCGCCAACGTCGCCGACGAGCAGGCGATCGTCGACCTCGTCGCCGCTCACCGCGAGCGCTTCGGCCGCCTCGACGTCCTCGTCAACAACGCCGGCGTCGGCATCGGCAGCGGCGCGGGCGACATGAAGACGAAGGCCCTCGACATGCAGCTCGACGTCAACCTGCGCTCCTACTTCATCGCGATCCGCGAGTCCCTGCCGATGCTGCGCGAGGCCGGCGGCGAGCACGGCAAGGCGCTCGTCGTCAACACGGCTTCGATCGCCGGCAAGTCGGGCCAGCCGTGGATCTCGGTCTACTCGGCGACCAAGGCCGGCGTCGTCGGAATGAGTCAGGCGCTCGGGCGCGAGCTCGGCGGCGACGGCATTCAGGTGACGGCGCTCTGCCCGGGATTCGTCGACACACCGATGACCGAGTGGGTCAAGGAGCAGGTCGACGCCGACAAGATGATCCGCCCGGAGGACATCGCCGAGGGCGTGCTGATGCTGCTGCGGACCTCGCGCTACTGCGCCGTGCCCGAGATCGTCTTCACGCGCCCCGGCGAGGGCGTCGACGTCGGCAATCCTTAGTCGCGGCGGCGGGCCGGCTGGCCTGGCGCGGCGGCGCGGCTCAGCGGCTGAGCAGGACTTCGTCGAGGATGCGCTCGACCACCGGGTCGCCGTCGCGACCGAGGCCGATCGGCTGCGGCTCCTGCGCCGGCTCGGGGTAGGGCTCCGGAACAGGGTCCGGGAACGGCTCGACCTCGGGAGGCGGAGTCGGCTCCGGGATCGGCTCGGGGAAAGGCTCTGGGATCGGCTCGGGACGCTCGATGTCGACGTCCGGGGTCTCGAGAAGAGGCGTCAGGTCAGGCTGCTCGGTGGCATGGGCGGCGTCGGTCGCGGCGCGGCGGCGGTCGGAGCGGATCTGGGCGACCGTCTCGCGCAGCGAGGCGCGGCCGGCGTTCTCGTCGAGCAGGCTGAGCTCGAGGTAGTTGAGCAGGGTGCTGACCTCGCGGATCGTCGCCCGGCGCGGCCGCGTGGCGCCGATCTCGCCGGTGAACTCGTCCCAGGCGATCGCGAAGCGGCCGAAGTCGGTGCGGCCGCCGTTGCGGTGGGCGGCGAGCATCGGGCAGACCCCGCCCGAGTCCTTGTCGGCGTAGGCGCCGGCAATGATCCGGTTGCGGCGGATGCCGCGCAGCATCGCCTCGCGCGTTCGCTGCGGCATCGCCTCGACGGCGGCGCGAAGTCGCTGGGCTCCTCTGGGCTTGCTGCCGGGCTTGCTCACGCGAGAATGGATAGCGGCTGACCGCCCGCGGTTGGCCGCGACCGCATGGATGAGAAAGCAAACTTGCACGGCCGACCCCTGCGGCTTCTGGTCGCGGCCTTCGGCGACGCGGGGCACGCCTTCCCGGCGATCGCGCTGGCGCGGGAGCTGTCCGGGCGCGGTCACGACGTGCTCGTCGAGACCTGGGACCACTGGCGCGAAGCGGTGACCGGCGCCGGGCTGCGCTTCACGGCGGCCGAGGAGTACCAGGTCTTTCCGCCGCCTCCGCCCGACGCCTCGGAGGGCCGCACGGCGGCCGACGCGGCGCGCTCGCTGCTGCCGCTGATGGAGGACTTCGACCCCGACGTCGTCGTCAGCGACATCCTGACGCTGGCGCCGGCGCTGGCGGCCGAGGCGGCCGGCAAGCGCTGGGCGACTCTTATCCCCCACGTCTATCCGGTCCACGAGCCGGGCCTGCCGTTCTTCGCCACCGGTGTCGGCCCGCCGCGGACGGCGCTCGGCCGGGCGAGCTGGAAGGCGTGGCTGCCGCTGCTGGAGACGGGCCTGCGGCGCGGGCGCGCCGAGCTGAACCAGACGCGGGGGCGAATCGGGCTGGCGCCGCTGGAGCGCTTCCACGGCGGCATCAGCCCGGACCTGGCGATCGTCGCGACCTACCCGCAGCTCGAGTACCCGCGCGCCTGGCCGGCTGAGGTTCGGGTGACCGGCCCACTGCTGTTCGAGCAGCCGAGCGACGAGGTCGAGCTGCCGCCCGGGGACGAGCCGCTGGTGCTGGTCGCACCGAGCACCGCCCAGGACCCCGAGTGCCGGCTGGTGCGAGCTGCGCTGGAGGCGCTGGCGAGCGAGCCGGTCAGGGTCATCGCGACGACCAACCGCCACCGGCCGCCGCGGCCGATCGAGGTTCCAGCCAACGCCGCGCTCCTCGATTGGCTCTCCTACAGCCAGGTGATGGCCCAGGCCGACGCCGTCGTCTGCCACGGCGGCCACGGGACGATGGTCCGAGCCCTCGCCGCCGGCGTCCCCGTCCTCTGCTGCCCGGCGGTCGGCGACATGGTCGAGAACGCGATGCGCGTCGCCTGGGCCGGCTGCGGCCTCTCGCTGCCGTGGCGGCTGACCCAGCCGCGCCCGCTGCGCTGGGCGGTCAGGGAACTGCTGGCCGAGCCGCGTTACCGAGAGCGAGCGGCTGAGCTGGCGCAGTGGAGCGAGGCGAACGACGGCGCGAGGCGAGCGGCCGACGAGGTCGAGCGCATCGCCGACGGCCCTGGCCCTGAGACGAGCAACCCCTCGCCGTCCGAAACTCCCCCGCCTGGACTCGAACCAGGACTCCTTGATTAACAGTCAAGTTTGCTGCCATTACAACACGGGGGACCGCACGCGGCGCAGAGCCGGCGTCGACCCATTCTAAGAAGTCGCTCGAGGTTTGCTCCGCCCCGCCTCAGGGCGGTTGAACGACACCGCCCTCAATCTCGACA
Source organism: Solirubrobacterales bacterium (assembly GCA_033856175.1). GTDB lineage: Bacteria > Actinomycetota > Thermoleophilia > Solirubrobacterales > 70-9 > JAWVFK01. The sequence continues at coordinate 65,743 of JAWVFK010000027.1, forward strand.
GGACCGCCTAGGTCTGCTCGCCGCGGCCCGCTATTCGCTCCAGCAGCTTGGCTCGGCTCTGGCTCAGCTCGCGCCAGCGCTCGTCCTCGCCGCCTGAGACGGCCTCGGCTATCTGGCGGTCGAGCAGGTGCTGCTGCAGCAGCAACAGGTTGAGTTCCATCGCCTCGGGCGAGGCCGGCTCGCGCTCGGCGGTCATCTTCAGCTGGGTGATCAGCGAGACGAGCTCCTCATCCTCGCGCGGCAGGCCGGCCATCGGGTCCCCCAGGTGCTCCTTCAGCCAGGCCAGCGCCTTGCCCCCCGCCGGCGAGAGCAGCTCGGGCTGCAGGCGCTCGATCACGTCTTGGCCGTGATCCGGAGAGCCGATGCACATCGCCAGCAGCGCCCGCTCGCGCCGCTCGTGCGACGCCAGCGCAGTCTGGCCCGATGCCTGGCCCCCGGTCGCCCCGGCGCTGGCGCTGCTGCCGCCGCCGTCGCCGTTGCCCGCCGCCGCGCCGGCACGGGCGCCGCCCTGGGCCTCGCCGCGCACCCGCCGTGCAACCAGCGAGGGGTCGGTGTCGATCCGCTCGGCGACCGTGCGCATCAGCTCCTCGCGGCTGACCGTGTCCCCCATCGCGGCCAGCACCGGCACGACCTCGTCGAGGGCGCGGTCGCGACCGGAAGCCGAGCCGAGGTCGGCGGCATCCAGCGTCGCCGTCACCTCGAACTCGGGCAGGTCGACGGCGGCATCGACAAGCGCCTTGAAGGCGTCGGGCCCGTCAGGGCGGGCGAGCATCTCGGCCGGGTCCTCGCCGGCCGGCATGCCCGCCACCCGCAGGCGCATCTTTCGCGGCCCGGCGACCGTCTGCGCCCGCAGCATCGCGTCGCGGCCGGCGCGGTCGGCGTCGAGCGCCAAGACCAGCTCCTCGGCGTGGCCGGAGAGGATCGCGATCTGGTCGGGGGTGATCGCCGTGCCCATAATCGCCACGCTCTCCTCGAAGCCCGCCTGGTGCAGCGCCAGGACGTCGGTATAGCCCTCGACGACGATCGCCCGCCCGGCCTTCGCGATCGCCCCGCGGGCGACGTCGATGCCGTAGAGCGTGCGGCTCTTGCGGTAGAGCTCGCTCTCGGGCGAGTTGAGGTACTTCGGCTTGGCGTCGGCGCTGAGCCCGCGCGCCCCGAACCCCTGCACGCGCCCCCGCTGGTCGCGGATCGGGAAGACGATCCGCGCCCGGAAGCGGTCGTAGAAGCCGCCCTTCTGGCCGCGCTGGATCAGGCCGGCGTCGCGCATCTCGGCCTCCGAGTAGCCGGCTCTCTGGCCGCGCGTCAGCACCTGGTCCCAGGCGCTGGGCGCGAAGCCGACGCCGAACGAGCGCAGCACCCCCTCCTTGAGCCCCCTGCCGGCGAGGTACTCGCGCGCCTTCTCGGCCTTCGGCGAGTCCCAGAGGAAGCCCGAGTAGAAGCTGGCCGTGCGCTCGAGCAACTCGCCGAGGCGGCCCCGCCGCTTGCGCGCCGCCTCGGCGCGCGGGTCCTCGTCCTCGTGCTCGATCTCGACGCCGTAGCGCTCGGCGAGGGTCTCGACCGCCTCGGGGAACCCGAGCCCCTCCTTCTCCTGGACGAAGCGAAAGACGTCGCCGCCGGCGCCGCAGCCGAAGCAGTAGTAGAGCTTCTCGGCCGGGTCGACCGAGAACGACGGCGTCCGCTCGTCGTGGAACGGGCAGAGGCCGGAGAAGCGGGCGCCCTGGCGGCGCAGGTCGGTATGGGCGGAGACGATCTCGACGATGTCCGCGGACTGCTTGACGCGCTCGACGGTGTCGCTGGAGAAGCGGCTCACGGGCGCGGCTCCTCGGGGATCGAGAGCTTCTTGAAGGCGGCGATGCAGAAGCGATCGGTCATCCCGGCGAGGTAGTCGGTGACCCGCTGGCAGCTGTCGGCCTCGGGGTCCAGCGGCGGCGCCAGCTCGGGGTTGTCCATGTAGTGCTCGAAGAGGCCGCGGACGGTGCGGGCGACGCGGGCGTGCTCGTCGCGGACGCCGGCGCCGAGATAGACGCGGTCGAACATGAACTTGCGCAGCCGCAGCATCGCCATGCCGACCTCGTCGCTCTGGACGATGTCGCCAGCCTCGGTCGAGCGCTCGACGATGTCCTCGACGAGCGTGTCGATGCGAGCGGAGCCGGTCGGGCCGAGCAGCTCGATCTCCTGCGCCGGCAGCTCCTCCTCGGCCAGGACGCCGGCGCGCAGGGCGTCGTCGATGTCGTGGTTGATGTAGGCGACGCGGTCGACGAGGCGGACGATCTTGCCCTCGAGCGTCAGCGGCTTGGTCGACCCCGTGTGGTTGAGGATGCCGTCGCGGACCTGCTCGGTCAGGTTGAGGCCGCGGCCGTCGCGCTCGAGCACGTCGACGACGCGCAGCGAGTGCTCGTTGTGCTTGAAGCCGCGGCCGCAGCGCGCCGCCAGCGCCTCGTCGAGCGCCTCCTCGCCGCTGTGGCCGAACGGCGGGTGGCCGAGGTCGTGGCCGAGGCCGATCGCCTCGGTCAGGTCCTCGTTGAGGCCAAGCGCCCGGGCGACCCCGCGCGAGATGCCGCAGGCCTCGAGCGTGTGGGTCAGACGGGTGCGGTAGTGGTCGCCCTCGGGGGCGATGAAGACCTGGGTCTTGTGCTTGAGACGGCGAAACGCCTTCGAGTGGACGATCCGGTCGCGGTCGCGCTGGAACGGCGTCCGCAGCGGGCTGTCGGGCTCGGCCTCGCGCCGGCTCGCCGGGTAGGACGGCGTCGCCAATGGCGACAGAAAGGCTGCCTCGTACTCGCGCACGCGCTGTTCGAGCGGTGCCAGGGCAACGCCTCCACCCGTCTGGCCGCTCATGCCTGCATCGCGGCCGATTGTATGCGGCGGCCTGCGCCGGGCAGTCGAGTAGGCCTAGGCGGCGGCGCGCAGCTGGACGTGCGCGTGGTGCTCGAGTGTCTCGGTTACCGCGCGCTCGGCCTGGCGCAGCGCGATCTGGTCCGCGGGCGGGGCCTCGACCAGCGGCCGCCCGAGGGCATCGACGAGAAAGCGGTGCGCCTGCTCAGAGAGCGGGAAGCCGCCGCCCTCGCAGCTCGGGCAGACGACGCCCCCGGCGGCGCCCGAGAAACCGCTCAGATGCTCGCGCTCACCGCAGCGGGCGCAGCTCGAGAGCTCGGGGGCAAAGCCCGCGGTCAGCGCCAGCTTCAGCCGGAAGGCGAGCGCGGTCGCCAGGTCGGCGGCGCCGTTGGGGTCGTCGAGCAGCCCGAGGTAGCGGCAGAGCAGGTTGTAGGCGGCGGGATTCGGCTCGACCGCCTGCAGCAGCCTCAGCACCGCGTCGCAGGCGCGCGAGGCGGCGGCGATGCTGGCGGCCGACTCGCGCAGGCGCGGATAGCCCTCGACGGTCGAGGCCGAGGTCACCGTCATCAGCTCGCCGCGGCCCTGGTAGAGAACGAGGTCGAGGCGGAAGAACGGCTCGAGCCGCCCGCCGAATCGCGAGCGCGGCTTGCGCGAGCCCTTGGCGATCGCCGAGAGCCGGCCGCGGTCGGCGCTGTAGAGGTGAAGGATGCGATCGGCCTCGCCGTAGCGAATGCTGCGCAGAACGACCGCCTCGGTCTTGAGTGAGCCGGGCATCGAGGTCGGTCAGCTTTTCGCAGCCGTCGGACGTGAACCCGCGCGCCGAACCGGCCGCCGTCGCAGCCTGACCTGGCAGGCGGGGCAGAAGTAGGTCGAGCGCCCGCCGACGACGATCCGCCGAATCGCCTCGCCGCAGCGCGGGCAGGCCTTCCCCTCGCGCCGATGGACGAGGAATTCATCCTGCATCGAGCCCCGCTCGCCACGGGCATCGCGGTAGTCGTCGATCGACGCCCCACCGCCCGCGAGCCCCGCCTCGAGCGCCTCGACGATCCCCTGCCGCAGCGCCGGCAGATGCTCCGACCTCATCGAGCCTGCCGGCGAGAGCGGATGGAGCCCAGCCCGAAACAGCGCCTCATCGGCATAGATGTTGCCGATCCCGGCAATCCCCGCCTGCCCCAGCAGAAACGACTTCAAAGGCGCCTTCCGCCCCGCCGCCAACGCCCCGAGCACCTCGACCGTGAACCCCTCGCTCAACGGCTCGACCCCCAGCTTGCCGGCAAACCGCCCCTCGACATCCGCGCTGCGCACCAGCTCCCCATGCCCAAACCGCCGAGCATCGGTGAACACCAGCTCCTCCCCACCCTCGAGCCGAACAACCGCCCGCAAGTACCGAGGCTCAGCCGCCGCCGCTGCCAAGGTGAAATTCCCAGTCATCCGCAAATGCACCTCGAGCGTCCAGCCGCCATCCAGCCGCAACAGCAAATACTTCCCCCGCCGCTCGACAGCCTCGATCAGCCGCCCCGAGACCCCCCGCTCCAACCCAGCGACATCCCCGCTGACAACCCAGCGAGGATCAACCACCTCAACCCCCTCGATCCTCCGACCAACGACCGCAGGCTCCAGCTGCCTGCGAATGGTCTCCACCTCAGGAAGCTCGGGCACCCCCGCTTTCTAGCAGCGACTACGCCCGAGCCCGAGGATGAGCCTTGAAGTAGACGTCCTTCAACTGCTCCCCCGACAGGTGCGTATACATCTGCGTGGTGGCGATGTCGGCGTGCCCCAGCATCTCCTGGACGGACCGCAAGTCGCACCCCCCCGCCAGCAGATGAGTCGCAAACGTATGCCGCAGCGTATGAGGGCTCATCCGCCCCGAGAGCCCCGCGGCCTTGGCGTGGCGCTGGACGATCTTGTAGAGCCCCTGCCTGGTCAGTGGCCCGCCGCGGAAGTTGACGAAGAGCTTGGCCTCGGGCCGCCCGTTGACGAGATGCGGCCGCCCCGCCCGCAGGTAGGACGTTAGGGCCAGCGCCGCCTGGCGCCCGAGCGGCACGATCCGCTCCTTCGAGCCCTTGCCGCGCGTCCGCAGCATCCCGCGCGAGAGGTCGACGTCGGCGACCTCGAGCCCGGTCGCCTCGGATGCGCGCAGGCCGCTGGCGTACATCACCTCGAGCAGCGCCCGGTCGCGCACGGCCGTTGGCGCCGAGCCCCGCGGCTGCTCCAGCAGGCGCTTGACCTCGGAGTAGTTGAGGACGTGGGGAAGCTTGCGGCCGCGGCGCGGCGCGCTCAGATCCGCGGTCGGGTCCTCGCCGACGACGTCCTCGCGGCGCAGGTGGCGGTAGAAGGCCCGTAGGCAGGCCGCCTTGCGATGAACGGTCGAGCTCGAGCAGGGCGCGCGGCCGTTGCCATCGCCCGCGGCGAGATCGGCGAGGAAGTCTGAGATGTCGGCCGGCCCCGCGTCGACGGCGTCGAGCTTTCGCTCGCCGATGAAGTGCCCGAACTGGAGCAGGTCGGTCCGGTAGGCCGCCAGCGTGTTGCGGGCGAGGCCGCGTTCGAGCTCCATGCAGGCGAGGAAGTCGAGCACCAGCGCCTCGAAGCGTTCGTCGACGACACGCTCCTCAGCACCCCTTGGCTCGACCGCGATCGCCATGAGCCCGGTTTCGCCCTGCCGTCCCGCATTCCCTGCCCGCGCACGCGGGCGTGCGCCCGGCGGGCGGCCAGAAGCGAGGCGGTGACTAGGCCGGCTCGGCGGGCGGGGCGGCGTCGGCCTCGCGCCGATGGGCGCGCAGCAGCAACAGCCCGATCAGCGACTTCGAGTCCTCGCAGGCCTCGATCGCGCCATCGAGATCGCTCAGCGGCCAGGGGACGACCTCGATCCGCTCGTTCGGGTCGGGCTCGTAGTCGACGTCGCGCAGGCCGGTGGCGAGGAAGACGTGCACCTGCTCGTCGGCGAAGCCGGGGCTCGTGTAGAAGCGCTTCAGCTCGCGCCAATCCGAGGCCTCCTTGCCGATCTCCTCGACGAGCTCGCGGCGGGCGCACTCGAGCGGCGACTCGCCCTGCTCGTCGAGCTTGCCGGCCGGCAGCTCGAGCAGGTCGGTCTCCCCCACCGCTTCCCTCGGCTGTCGAACGAGATAGACGTGGAGGTCGTCGTGGCAGACGACGGCGACCGCGCCCGGGTGCTCGACGATCTCGCGCTCAGCCGTGGAGCCGTCCTCGTAGCGGAACTCGTCGACGCGGACGCTGGCGATCGCGCCCTCGTAGACCGTCTTGCTGCCTGTGCGCTCGAACTCAGTCATCGAACCTCGTCATCGGTCGCCCACAGTCTCTCCCAGGGCGCGACCGGCTGCCAGCGGCGAGGCGAAGAACTCGGGGTCCTCGCCGATCTCGCGGCCCATCGTCCGCGCCGGCAAACCGCTCTCGGCATAGCCCTCGATGTCGGCGGCGCTCTCGACGACCTCGTGCCGATCGCCGCAGGCGGCGCGGATCGCATCGACCGACGCGTCGTCGCCCGCCGGCGCCGCGACCCGCAATGGCGCCAGCAACAGCTTCAGCACCGCCTCGGTGTGGTGGCTGACGCCGCGATGGCGCGGTCGCGGGTCGCCGCTCGACAGCCGCGGCGCCAGCAGCGTCGGGAAGCCGAGGGCAAGCGAGGCGTGAGCGCTCTCGAGCGCCGCCATGCCGCCGTGGCCGTAGCGGGTCGCCGAGCCGAGGATCCCGGGACCGGGCCCGAGCACGATCGCCTCCCAGCCGAGCCGCTCGGCCGCGGCGTCGAGCGCGCCGACGAGGCTGATCGCCTCCTGCTCGCCGCCGAAGCAGGGGGCGACGGTGATGTGGCCGGCGAGCAGCCCGCGCTCGCGCAGCTCGGCGACGACCTTCGACATCGATCCGGGCAGCGCGCCGCCGGCCGTCTGGACGTAGCCGAGCCGCAGCCCCGGCGACGCCTGGGCCGCTGCCCAGGCGGCCGGAGCGAGATGGCCGTGGAGGTGGATGACGAGCAGCGGTGGCCGTGCCGCCGAGCGCTCGGCGACCTCCCCCTCCTCGTAGGGCAGCTCGACCGGATCGACCGGGTGCTGGAGCGAGGTGTAGTTGAGCTTGATCACGTGGTCGGTCGCCGTGCCGCTGCCGGCGAGCCCGCGGGTCAGGTTGACGTGGACGACGTCGAACCCACCCGAGCCGAGCCCCAGATCGAGCGCCTCGGTGTTGACGACGACCTCGTCGCCGACCGCAACCTCGCCGACGAGGCCGCCGTCGGCCCACGCCGGCCGCCGCTCGCCGTCGACCTCGACCACGAGCGGGTCCGCCTCGACGACGACGCCGCGACGCAGCTTCAGCACCGCCTGCTCACCCCGCCGCGACCTCGGCGATCAGCGCCTCGGCGATCTCGTACATCTCGACGATGCTCGCCGCGGCAACGCTTTCCTGAGGAGTGTGGTTGGCCTCGGTGCCGTTGGCGAGGTTGACGCAGTCGAAGCCGGCGGCGACGAAGGCGTTGGCGTCGCTGCCGCCGCCGGTCGGCGCCCCGCGCGGCTCGTGGCCGCGGCTGCGCAGCGCCGCGAAAGCCGCGGCGACGGCCGGCGAGCTCTCGCTCTGGCGGTAGCCGCGGAAGAGCTCCTCGACCGAGACGTCGACGTCGCAGCCGTGCTCGGTGGCGCCGAAGCTGCAGGCCTCGACCATCGCCCCGGCCACCGCGGCGGCGCGCTCGTCGTCGAGGCTGCGGGCCTCGGCCTCCACTCGGCACTGGCCCGGGATGACGTTGGAAGCGCTGCCGCCGTGGATAACGCCGACGTTCGCCGTCGTCTCCTCGTCGAGCCGGCCGAGCTTCATCTCGGCGATCGCGGCGGCGGCAGCGGCGATCGCGCTGTGGCCGTCCTCCGGGCGCATGCCAGCGTGCGCCTCCTGGCCGTCGAAGTCGGCGACGAGCCGCTTGTAGGTGGGCGCCGCCGTGATCACCTCGCCGATCGGGGTCGCGTGGTCGAGGACGTAGCCGAAGGGCGAGCGCAGCTTGACGACGTCGAAGGCCTTGGCGCCGCGCAGCGCATCCTCCTCGGCGACCGTGAACAGCAGCTCGAGGCCGACCGGGGCCGGATCGCGGGCATGGCGCGCCGCCAGCTCGAGCAGCACCGTGACGGCGGCCTTGTTGTCGGCGCCGAGGATCGTCTCGCCCCTGCTGCGGAAGACGCCGTCGCTTAGCTCGACCGCGATCGGCTCCTCATGCGGAACGGTGTCGATGTGGGCGCAGAACATCAGCCAGCCCTCACCGCTGCCCGGCACGCGGGCAAGCAGGTTGCCGGCGCCGGCCGGGATCCGCTCGCCGGCGTCGTCCTCCTCGACGTCGAGCCCGAGTCCCCTCAGCTCCGCGGTCACGGCGTCGGCCATCGGCCGCTCCGCGTAGACCGGGCTGGGGGTCTCGCAGAGCCGCGCGAAGCGATCGAGGATGCGGTCGCCGTCGGCCATCGAACGAGCCGAGTCTACGCCCGCCGCGGGGCCGCTCGGCGGTTGGCTCGCCGGCTAGCTGCGGCTGCGCGAGACCGACGCCGAGGTCTCGCCGACCTCGGCCTCAGCTTCGGCCTCGGCCAGCGAGGCATCCTCGCCGGGCCCGCGCGCCGCCGAGCGCTCGCTGGCGGCACCGACGAACTCGCGGAAGAGTGGCTCGGGCCGGTTGGGCCGCGAGTTGAACTCGGGGTGGAACTGCGAGGCGACGAAGAAAGGATGGTCGTGGAGCTCGATGATCTCGACGAGACGTTCGTCGGGAGAGGTGCCGCTGCAGACCAGGCCCTCGTCCTCGAGCCGGCGCCGCAGCTGGTTGTTGACCTCGTAGCGGTGGCGGTGGCGCTTGTAGATGACGGCGTCGCCGAAGATCTCGCGGGCTCTTGTCCCCTCGTGGAGCTTGACCGGGTCGGCGCCCAGCCTCATCGTCCCGCCCATGTCGGAGACCTCCTTCTGCTCCGGCAGCAGGTCGACGACCGGGAAGGGCGTCTCGGGATCGAACTCGGCCGAGTTGGCGCCGTCCATTCCGGCGACGTTGCGGGCGAACTCGACGACGGCGATCTGCATGCCGAGGCAGATGCCGAGGAACGGAATCGAGCGCTCGCGGGCGATCCGTGCCGCCTCGACCTTGCCCTCGATGCCGCGCTCGCCGAAGCCGCCGGGGATGAGGATGCCGTCGACCGCGTCGAGCTGCTCGGGATCGAAGTTCTCCGAGTCGACGAGCTGGACCTCGACGTTGACGCCGTGGTGGAAGCCGCCGTGGCGGAGCGCCTCGGCAACCGACTTGTAGGCGTCGGCGAGCTGGATGTACTTGCCGACGAGGGCGATCCTGACCTCGCGCTCGGCCTCGTCGGCGCGGCGGCAGAGCGCCTCCCACTCGGAGAGCTCCGGCGGCTGGGCCTCGATGCCGAAGTGGTCGAGGATCGCGTCGTCCATGCCCTCGGCGCGGAAGACGAGCGGCACCTTGTAGGTGTTGTCGACGTCGCGGGCCGAGATCACGGCGTCCTCGGGAACGCTGGCGAAGAGGGCGATCTTCTGGCGGATGTCGCGCTCGAGCCCCTTCTCGGAGCGGCAGATGAGGACGTGCGGCTGGATGCCGATCCGGCGCAGCTCGTTGACCGAGTGCTGGGTCGGCTTTGTCTTGAGCTCGCCGGCGTGGCCGACGTAGGGCACCAGCGTCAGGTGGAGGAACATGCAGCGCTTCGGCCCCAGCTCGGTGTAGAGCTGGCGGATCGCCTCGAGGAAGGGCAGCGACTCGATGTCGCCGACGGTGCCGCCGATCTCGGTGATGACGAAGTCGACGGCCTGCGACTCGGCGACGATCATGATCCGCTGCTTGATCTCGTCGGTGATGTGGGGGATCACCTGGACGGTGGCGCCGAGGTAGTCACCGCGGCGCTCGCGGCGGATTACCGAGTTGTAGACGGCGCCGGCGGTGACGTTGGAGGCGCGCGAGGCGTTCTCGTCGGTGAAGCGCTCGTAGTGGCCGAGGTCGAGGTCGGTCTCGGCGCCGTCCTCGGTGACGAAGACCTCGCCGTGCTGGAACGGGCTCATCGTCCCGGGATCGACGTTGATGTAGGGATCGAACTTCTGCAGCTGGACGCGGAAGCCGCGGCTGACGAGCAACCTGCCGATCGAAGCCGAGGCGATTCCCTTGCCGAGAGCCGAAACCACTCCGCCGGTCACGAAGAGGAATCTGGTCTCGCCTGGCTTGATCGTCATCGCGTCAAATGGTCAATCGACCCTGCCGAGCGAGTCTAGATGACGGATCAGCGGAAGCCGGTCGACGGCCTTGGAAATCGACCTAAACTCGCCATAAGCCGTCAGCGTGGCGACGATCGCCAGCGCGATCAGCCGCCCGTTGTGATCCAGCGCCGTCAACAGCCAGACGCCGGCGATCGCGCCGACGAGGTAGGAGCCGGCGTCGCCGAGCATCGCTCGCTCGCGCAGAGTGAAGGCCGCGCCGACGAGGACCGGGCCGAGGAAGAGTCCCATCAGCTCCAGCGGCGCCGCGGTCCAGGCGCCGAGGCAGAGGCCGGCGCCGAGCAGCACCAGCGCCTTCTCCGCCCGCCCCGGGCGCAGGTCGAGCAGGTTGAAGAGGTTGGTCGTCAGCAGCAGCAGCGCCAGGTCGGCGAGGTAGTCGAGCTCGTGGCGTCCCCGCCCCGAGACCACGTAGGCGGCCAGCGCCAGCGCTCCCAGCGCCTTGACGATGCCGGCCGAGAGCTCGCCCCGCAGCACCGCTCGGCCGTGGCCGCGCCAGCCGCGCGGGCTATCGGAGGCCTCGCCGCGCCCGATCGTGTCATCGAAGAGACCGAGCAGGGCGATGCCGAGGACGTAGGCGATCCAGCGGCGCAGGCCGGGGTCGAGCAGGTCGAGGCCGGCGCGGCCGTCGAGCAGCGCCAGCGGCGCCAGCGTGACCAGGGCCGCCGCGACGAGGACCGCGCCGAGGGGGAACGCGACCTGGCGGCCGCGGTAGTTCTGCCGCCGCTGGCCGGCGGCCTCGAGACCGCGTATCCCGGAGGGCACGACGGCGAGGGCGACGGCAAACGACGCTGCCAGCGGGACCCAGTGCACCGGCGCGCCTAACCGGAGCGCGGCCGCGAGGGGACGAGCAGCTCGGGCAGCAGTCGATCGGCGCCACCCTTGACGCCGAAGTTGCCCTCGGCGCCCAGCAGCGAGAAGACCATCGCCACCTGGCCGGCGACGAGGTCGACGTCGTCGACCGTCGAGACCTGCCTGGCGTCGAAGAACCCGACCGAGGAGGGATCGCTGTCGGTGCGCTCGACGGCGACCACGGGCCTGCCGGCGGCGTGGATCCCCTCGACGAGACCGGTCTCGAGCTTGCTCGTGGCGTCCTTGTCGGCGCTCGGCAGATCGGCGGGCAGGTTGCGGACGAGGATGACGTCGTCGAGCGGGCCGAGGCTGCCGCTGGCTCGCGACAGCAGTTGATCGCGGGTCCGCCTAAGCAGACTTCCTCCCTTGACCAGCTGGCGGCCGGCCTGGCGGGCGTAGCGGTCGAGCCCCTTGCCGCCGCTGGCGAGGTTGCGTGCCGCTCGCTTCGGCAGTTGCTTGGCGACCTCGTCGAGGCTCGGCGGCACCCTCACCACGGCGACCGAGACGAGCTTGGCGCCCGTCGGCTGCAGCGTTTGCTCGATGTCGCCGGAGACGTCACGGGGCAGGTTGCCGATGGCGATCACGCCGATGCGCTCGCCCCGCAGCCGCTTGCCGGCGAGCACCGGGTAGACGCGGCTGCCGAAGTCTCGCTCGCGCCCCAGCTCGCCGCCGAGGCGATCAGCCTCGGAACGGGCGTTCTTGATGTCGCTCTTGAGGCTGCGCTCGAGGCTCTTGCGCGGGCTGTTGCCGAGCCCGAGGCCGATCAGCACGCCGATCGCCAGGGCGAGGAAGACGGCCGCCAGCGAGGCCGCGTGGTATCGCGAGGAGTAGCCCATCAGCCGGAGTGCCCGCTCACCATCAGAGCCCGAGCAGAACCTGGATCTTGAGCCAGAACAGCTCCAGCAGGTTGTCGAGCGCGGGCGAGCCGATCAGCAGGATCACCATCAGGACCACCGCCGCGCCCATGAAGAGCGCCATGTGGCTGAGGGTCACGCCGGGGTTGTAGAGCCGGCTCACGCCCTTTGCGTCGACCAGGGTCTCGCCGATCCGCAGGCGGGTCAGGAAGGTCGAGGACATCCCCTCGCGGTTCTTCTCGAGGAACTCGATCAGGTTGAAGTGGGCGCCGACGCTGACGATCAGGCCGGCTCCGTGCTCGTAGGCGAGCAGCATCGCGACGTCCTCGCTCGTACCCACCGACGGGACAACCGTATGGGGCACGCCGAGGGCCTGGAGGCGCTCGCGTCCCGGCGCCTTGCCGCTCGCATAGGCGTGGACGATCAGCTCGGCGCCGCAGCGCAGGACCTCGTCGCTGGCGGAGTCCATGTCGCCGAGGACCATGTGCGGCTTCAGGCCCTCCTCGAGGATCGCGTCGGCGCCGCCGTCGACGCCAACCAGCACCGGCTTGACGTCGCGGATGTAGCCGCTCAGCGCCTTGAGGTCCTTGCGGTAGGTCGGGCCGCGGACGACGATCAGGACGTGGCGGTCGCGGAACTGCGTCCGCGTCGGCGGGAACTCGATCCGCCCGGCCAGCAGCTCGCGCTCCTGGAGGATGTGGGACATCGTGTTCTCGGCGAAGGCCTCGAGCGCCTCGCCGATCCGCTCGCGCTGCTCGCCGAGCTGGCGGTCGAGCTGCTCGGTCTCGAGGACGTGCCCGTTCGCCAGCTCCGTCCCGGCGGCGAGGACGCGGCCGCCCTCGATCGTCACCTCGTCGCCGTCGGAGAGGCGCTCGAACAGCGGTGCCCCGGGGGCGTCGATCAGCCGCACTCCGGCGCGGGTCAGCAGCAGCGGGCCGGCGTTGGGATAGCGCCCGTTCGTCGAAGGGGAGACGTTGACTATTGCCTGCACCCCGCTGGCGATCAGGTCCTCGGCCGCCATCCGGTCGATGTTTGTGTGATCGATGATCGCGATGTCGGCCGGCGTCAGGTGCTTGACCAGATCCTTGGTCCGCCGCCCGAGCCTGGCGCTGCCGCGAATCGCCCCGCCGGGCTCGGCGCCGTTACGGCTGGACAGGAACGAGCGCGCGGTCCGGCGGCGTTGCGTGGTGGCTCTTCTCATCGAGTAGCGCCGCGCCTAGGTGACGTGGGCGTTGGCCGTGCCCAGGCGCCGCCAGCCCAGGGTAGCCAACAATGTCGGCCGGGACCGGGCGCTACGCGGCAGCGAGCAGCTCGCGTGCGTGGCGGCTCGCGGCCTCGTCCTCGCCGCTGGCGCCGAGCATGCGGCAGATCTCGGCGACCAGGCCCTCGCCCTCCACCCGCTCGACGGTCGCCGTCGTCGCCTCGCCCTGGAGCGACTTCTCGATCCTGAAGTGGGCCGAGGCGAGCGAGGCCACCTGCGGCAGGTGGGTGATGCAGACCAGCTGCCTGTCCTCGCCGATGCCGCGCAGGCGCTCCCCCACCGCCCGTGCCGTCGTGCCGCCGATGCCGGCGTCGATCTCGTCGAAGACGAGCGTCGGCGCGCCGGCGCCGCTCGCTCCCAGACCCGTCAGCGCCAGCATCAGCCGCGAGAGCTCGCCCCCGGAAGCCGTCTCGCGCAGCGGCGTCAATGGCATGCCGGGGTTGGTGGCGACCAGCAGCTCGACGCCCTCGGCGCCGCTGCCGCCGAAGCCGTCGGGGTGCGGCGTCAGCGAGACCTCGAGCGAGGCGCCGGGCATCGCCAGCTCCTCCAGCTCGGCGGCCACCTGGCGCGAGAGCTCCGGCGCTGCCTGCTCGCGCGCCTGCGTCAGCTCGGCGGCGATGCGGGCCCGCCCGGCCTTTGCCTCACTTAGCTGGGCCTCGAGCTCGCCGCTGCGCTCGTCGGCGTTCTCCAGCTCGGCGACCCGCGCCCGGCAGTGCTCGGCATGCTCGAGGACGGCCTCGATCGAGCCGCCGTGCTTGCGCTTCAAGCGATCGAGCGCGGCGAGGCGCTCCTCGATCGTCTGCAGCCGGGCTGGATCGGCCTCGACCCGATCCAGCGCAGCGCGCAGCTCCGTGGCCAGGTCGCCCGCCTCGAGAGCCAGGCTTCCGACTCGCTCGGACAGGCGGCCAAGCTCTTCGTCGATCGTCTCGACCGCAGCCAGCGCCGCAGCGCCGGCGCCGAGCATGGCGACGGCGCCATCGCCATCGCCATCGCCCGCGTCGCCGGTTGCGGCCGCAAGCGCCGTGGCAAGGGCTGCGCGGATCGCGTCGGCGTGGCGCAGCCGCTCGCGGTCGGCGACCAGCTCGGACTCCTCGCCGGCGTCGGGCGCGGCCGCCTCGATCTCGGAAAGCTCGAAGCGCAGCAGGTCGAGGTCGCGCTCGCGGGCGCCGTCGCTCTCGCGAAGCTCGCCGAGGCGGCTGGCGATCGACGTGCACTCGCCGTGGACGGCGCGGTAAGCACGACGGCGCTCGAGCTGGTCGGCGCCGGCGAAGGCATCGAGGATCTCGAGCTGGGCCGAGGCGAGCGTCAGCTTGCGGTGCTCGTGCTGGCCGTAGAAGCTCAGCAGCCGCCGGCCGAGCAGCGCCAGGTCGGCCGCCGTCGCCGCGCGGCCCTGGATGAAGGCCCTCGTCCTGCCGCCGGCGCCGACACGGCGGCCGAGGACGATCTCGTCGGCGTCGTCGGGCATCCGCTCCGCCAGCTCTGCGAGCTCGGCGTCGTCGAAGAGATCCTCGGGCAGCGCGAAGACGCCTTCAACATAGGCCTCGGCAGACCCGGGACGGACAATCTGCGGCCGCGCCTTGCCGCCCATCAGCAGGTCGAGCGAGTGCGCCAGCACCGTCTTGCCGGCGCCGGTCTCACCGGTGATCACGTTGAGGCCCGGATCCAGGCGCAGCTCGGCGCGCTCGATCAGCAGCAGGTTCTCTATGCGCAGCTCGTGGAGCACTGAGTCTTATTAGCAGCGGGGGGCGACGGATCTCCCCCCAGGGAGGCAACTCGCCGAGGGGCCAACCGTGCTGGCGCGCGGGTCCTGTCCCGGTAACGATCCCCCGCGGCTGCGGTGTCGGCGCTCCTCGCCGCGGGGCCCCTTTACCGGGCCACCCGCGCGAAGAGGCGCCTAGTGGTGGACGAAGTCCCTCTCGCGGACCAGTAGGAAGACGAGGATGGCGCCGACGAAAAGGACCAAAGCGCCTACCAAGAGGATGTCGTTGAGGCTCGCTATGAATGCCTGGCGGGCGGCGGCGATTGTGTTGGCGCTTGCGTGGCCCAGGCCCAGGGTGCCGCTCGAGGAGACGACGTCGGAGAGGCCGCTCTTGGAGCTGGGGAGCAGGTCGCCGAGCTTTGTCTCGATCCGGCTTTGGAAGAGGGCGCCGAGGGCGGCTATTCCTATTGCTACGCCGCTGAGACGGGCTGTGTTGTTGATGCCCGAAGCCATTCCGCTTCTTTCTGGTGGGACCACGCCCAGCGCCGTTGCCGCGATCGCCGGGTTGGACAGGCCGATGCCGAAGCCGGCGACCATGAATCCAGGCAGGAGGGTCGTCCAGCCTGCGTCTGTCGAGATGCCGTGCATCAGCAGCAGGCCCAGGCCGACGAGGGTCAGGCCGGTTCCCAGCGTGACGCGAGCGGGCAGGCCCGCAGTGAGGCGGCGGCTCAGCGGCGGGACGAAGAAGGCGAAGAGCGTTAGCGGCAGGAAGCGCAGGCCGGCCTGAAGCGGCGAGTAGCCGAGGATGTCCTGGAGGTAGATCGTCAGGTAGAGGAACATCGCGAACATCCCGGCGCCGATCGCCGCGGTACCCGCCGAGACGCCGCTGAAGGCCGGCTTGCGGAAGAGGGCGAGGTCGAGCATCGCCCGGTCCTGTTTGAGCTCGACGAGAACGAACAGCGCCAGCAGCGCCCCGCCGGCGGCGAGCGAGGCGACGATCGGCGTGCTGCCCCAGCCCTCGGCGTTGCCGCGCAGCAGCGCGTAGATGATCCCCAGCTGGGCGCCGGAGAAGGTGATCAGCCCGGCCCAGTCGACGCCGTGCGCGTCAGGGTTGCGTGACTCGCCCGAGCGGGTCTGAGCGAGGAAGATCGCCAGCGCCCCGATCGGCACGTTGACGAAGAAGATCCACTCCCAGCCGAATCCCTCGGTGAGGGCGCCGCCGACGAGCGGCCCGATCGCCACGGCGCCGCCGATCGTCGCCCCCCAGAAGGCGATCGCGGTGCCGCGCTCGGGGCCGCGGAACTCCTGGGCGATCAGCGCCAGCGAGGTCGCGAACATCGCCGAGGCCCCCACCCCCTGCAGGGCGCGGGCGACGTGGAGGAAGACGGCGTCGGTGGCGAGACCGCAGAGCAGCGAGGCGATCGTGAATACGGCGATGCCGAGGACGAAGAGGCGTCGGCGGCCGAAGATGTCGGCGAGCGTGCCGGCCGTCAGCAGCAGGGCGGCGAGCGTCAGCGTGTAGGCGTCGACGACCCACTGCAGCCCGGTCAGCCCGGTGTGAAGCTGGCGCTGGATGTCGGGCAGCGCGACGTTGACGATCGTGATGTCGAGCAGCAGCATGAACGTCGCCACGCAGACGGCGATGAGGGTCCACCACTTGCGCTCCACGGCTGCTCCTTCCGATCGACAGCTGCGCGCGAGCTTAGTGGCTCGCGGGGCGACCGCTACTGGGCGAGGCGGCCGAACTTCTCCCGCATGCGGCGGTAGAAGGTCGACCCCGGCAGCTGGGCCAGCTGGCCGGCGCCGTCGCGGAAGCGAACCTCGATCTCCTCGCCCTCGGCCAGCTCCGCTTCACGGGCGCCGTCGAAAGCGACCTCGACCGGGCCGCGGCTCGCCGTGTTGCGGACGTGGAGGACGTCACCCGGAGCGGCGACGAGCGCGCGCGCCGTCAGCGTGTGGGGCGAGATGAAGCTGACGGCGTAGCCCTCGACCCCCCAGGCGAGCACGGGGCCGCCATTGGCGAGGTTGTAGCCCGTCGAGCCGGCCGGGGTCGCTGCGACCAGCCCGTCGCAGCGGACACGGCCGACCTCCTCGCCGGCCAGCCGGTAGGCGACCTCGGCCACCGGCGCATGCGGCTGCCGTGAGACGGTGACGTCGTTGAAGGCGATGCGGCGCTCGGAGCCGACGGTCGCCTCGAGGCAGGGCAGGCTGACCGTCTCGAAGTCGCCGGCGAAGGCGCGGTCGAGGCCGGGCTCAAGCTGGTCGCGATCGACCGCGGAGAGAAAGCCGATCGTGCCGAAGTTGACGGCGAAGACCGGCACGCCGGTGTCGGCGAGCTGGCGCAGCGCGTGGAGGATCGTGCCGTCGCCGCCGAGGACGATGCAGAGGTCGGCCTTCTCCGGCGCTTCGATGACCTCGCAGGAAGAGCGCTCGGCGGCCAGCGCCACGGCGCGCATCGCCTCGTCGAGGTCGATCGGGTGCTTGGAGCGGATGATCGCGGCGCAGCGCGGCGGGCTCACGGCTCGACCTCACGGACCGCGGCCTCGAGATCGTCGAGGCCGGCTTCGGAGCGGTCGCACCAGATGAACGTCTCGAGATTGCCCTTCGGCCCCGGCAGTCCCGACGAGGCGAAGCCGCGAACCGCCAGGCCAAGGCCGCGGGCAGCCTCGGCCACCCCCAGCAGAGCCTCGCGGCGATGCTCGGCCGAGCGGACGACGCCGCCCTTGCCGACCTTGCCGCGGCCGACCTCGAACTGGGGCTTGACGAGGGCAAGGAGCTCGGCCTCGGGGGCCATCGCGGCGACGATCGCCGGCAGCACCTTGGCCAGCGAGATGAAGGCGACGTCGACGGTGACGAGGTCAGGTTGGTAGGGCAGCTCGCCGGGCTCCAGGTAGCGGGCGTTGCGCCGCTCCAGGACGACGACGCGCTCGTCGTTTCGCAGGCCCCAGTCGAGCTGGCCGTAGCCGACGTCGAGGGCGACGACCTGTCTCGCCCCGCGCTGCAGCAGGCAATCGGTGAAGCCGCCGGTCGAGGCGCCGATGTCGAGGCAGAACCGGTCGGTGACCTCGACCGGCAGCCGCTCGAGGGCGTTCTCGAGCTTCTCGCCGCCGCGCGAGACGAAGCGGCGGTTTTCCCCGCTCGGCACGATGGCGGCAGCCGATCTGCGTGCATCCGTCGTCACGCGCCAGACGGTACCGGTCGCTCCCGCCCGGGCGGCAATCGTCACGGTCGCGGGGCGGTGCTTCTCAGCGGAGGCGCGGCCGGAAAGAGAAACGCCCCGCCGGGGTGGACGGGGCGCTTCAGGGGGGGTACTAAGGGAGGAGAGATCCCTATTTATGTGTGTTGTCTATGGGAGGTACCGATCTCTCATGCACCGAGCGGAGCGGTGAACCGCGTTGCCGCGGTCAGCGCGAGATGCGCGATGCCGAAACCGGCCATGAAGACTGCTGCCGCCGCGAAGCCGCCGGCCAGCCCGAGGGCGACGCCGATGACGATCGCGACGACGCCGATGATGCGGTCGAAGGCCGCGTGGGCGCTGAGCGGGATCGTGCCGCGCTCACCCTGGCCGGCGTGGCCGGCGAGCGCGAGGCCGATCAGAAGGGCGCCAAGCGCGAAGCTGACGAGGCCGGCGAAGACAGGGAAGTCGATCAGCAGCGGCGCCGCCATCAGAGCGGGCCCGGCGAGGATCTCGACGGCGGAATGAAGCGAAAGTGAGATCTGTCCCTGCGAACGCATCGTCTTTCGAGGCTACGAACGTATGTGCGTTTTGTGTGTGAGCCTGGTCACACAAGCTCGGGCCGAATCGGCTGAGAGGTCGTGGCGGCCCCGTGGGGCGTTGAACAGCGGGCCAGCCTAGGCGTGGCCAACCGCTATGCCGACGCCCGCGACGATCGTGCCACCAAGGGTGACCTGGATCAGCGACTGGGTCAGCGACACCTGCAGGTAGCGCTTGCGGACAAGGGCGATCGCGACCAGCTCGAACGAGACAACCACGTAGGCGACGGCGAGCGCCTTGTGGACGTCATCGATCAGGAAGGGCAGCGCGTGCATCGAGCCGCCGAGAAAGGTGGCCGTGCCGGTGATCAGGCCCCGCGCCAGCGAGGTGCCGCGGCCGGTCAGCTCACCGTCGTCCGAGAGGCCCTCGGAGAGCCCCATGCTGATCGCGGCGCCAAGCGCGGCGGCGAGGCCGATGAGCAGTGCCGCCCGCGAGCCCGAGATGTAGGCGGCGGCGAAGATCGGCGCAAGCGTCGAGATCGTGCCGTCGATCAACCCGATCAGTCCGGGCTGAACGAACTGCAGCAGCCGCTCCTTGTCGTTCGCCTGACGCCAGCTGCCGAAGATCGCCTCGCGCTCCATCGCTGCGGGCTTAGCTGCCGACCGCGGCCGGTGATCGCAGGGCGCTGAGGACGCGTTCGGCCACCGCCTCGCCGGTGAAGCCGACCTCTTCGCGCAGGAGCGCGGGCGTGCCGTGGGTGACGTAGCGGTCGGGCAGGCCGACGCGCATGACGCGGGCGCGGTCGGCGCCGATCGTCTCCTCCAGGTGTTCGAGGACCGCGGAGCCGAAGCCACCGGGCAGGACGTTCTCCTCGAGGGTCAGGATCAGCTCGTGGTCGCGGGCGAGCTTCTCGGCCAGCTCACCGTCGAGCGGCTTGGCGAAGCGGCCGTCGGCGACGGTCGGCTCGAAGCCGTGCTCGCGCAGCAGCTCGGCGGCGCGCAGCGCGACCTGGACGCCGTAGCCGTAGCCGAGCAGAGCGACGCGCTCGCCCGGCAGCAGCAGCTCACCGCGGCCGATCTCGATCTCGTGCGGCTCGTCGGGCATCGGCGCGCCCTCGGCGGCGCCGCGCGGGTAGCGCAGCGCGACCGGGCCGCCCTCATGGGCGAGTGCCGTGCGCAGCATGTGGACCAGCATCGCCTCGTCGCGCGGCGCCATCACGACGACGTTCGGCAAGCAGCGGAAGTAGGAGACGTCGAAGGCGCCGTGGTGGGTCGGGCCGTCGTCGCCGACGAGGCCGGCCCGGTCCATCGCGAAGACGACGTTCAGCTCCTGCAGGCAGACGTCGTGGACGATCTGGTCGAAGGCGCGCTGGAGGAAGGTCGAGTAGATCGCGCAGACCGGCTTTGCCCCCTGCAGCGCGAGGCCCGAGGCGAAGAGGACCGCGTCCTGCTCGGCGATGCCGACGTCGTAGTACTGCTCGGGCAGCTCGGCGGCGAGCTTGTCGAGGCCGGTCCCCCCCGCCATCGCCGCGGTGATGCCGACGACCCGCTTGTCGCGGCGGGCCTCGTCGATCAGCGCGTCGGCGAAGACCGCCGTGTACTGGGGCGGCGCCGCGGGCTTGGGCTCCTCGAGCTTCTCAGGGGCGATCGCCGGCGGCGCATCCGACTCGCTGACCGGCACCGGCTTGGCCTTCGGCTTCTCGGCCGGCTTGCCGTTGACGATCGAGCCCGGCTTGGCAGCGTGCCACTTCTCCATCCCCTCGAGACCGCCGTCCTCGGCGGGGGCAAAGCCCTTGCCCTTGACGGTATGGATGTGGACGACGACCGGGCGCTCGGCGGCGAGGGCCTCGCTCAGCGCCTGACGCAACGCGCCGACATCGTGGCCGTCGATGACGCCGACGTAGGCGAGGTCGAGCTCCTCGAACAGCAGCCCCGGCGCCCAGTAGGCCTTGATCGCCGCCTTGATCTCCGGGCCGAGGCGCTCGATCCGCTGGCCGAGGCCCAGCGGCAGCTTGGTCAGCCTGCCCTCGACCCCCTCGCGCGCTTGGTAGAGGCGCGGGTTGAGGCGGACGCGGTTGAAGTAGCGCGAAAGCGCGCCGACGTTCGGCGAGATCGACATGCCGTTGTCGTTGAGGACGATGACGATCGGCGTCTGCAGACCGCCGGCCTGATGGAGCGCCTCGTAGGCGACACCACCGGTCAGGGCGCCGTCGCCGATCACGGCGACGACCTCGCCGTCCTCGCCGATGCCCCGCCGCATCGCCTCCTTGAGCCCGACCGCATAGCCGATCGAGGTCGAGGCATGCCCGGCGCCCATGATGTCGTGCTCGGACTCGAAGACCGAGCAGAAGGGGGCGAGGCCGCCGTACTGACGGATCGTGTCGAGGCGCTCGCGGCGGCCGGTCAGGACCTTGTGGGGATAGGCCTGGTGGCCGACGTCCCAGAGGATCTTGTCGCGCGGCGAGTCGAGCAGGCTGTGGAGGGCGACGGCCAGCTCGCAGGTGCCCAGGTTGGCGCCGAAGTGACCACCGATCTCACCGATCGTGTCGATGATCAGCTCACGCACCTCCTGCGCGATCTGCTGCAACTCCTCGTCGCTGCGGCCCTTGAGATCGGCCGGCGAGTGAATCGCGGGCAGCAGGCGCTCGCGCGCGTCGTTGTCGTCGATCGGTGAGTTCATACGGCTCGGATGGCAGGCATCGTCGCCGACGCCCGAGCGAGATTGTCTCACCTCGCCGCCAGCGGCTCCCTCGAAGGCGCGGCGACGGGCCGGGCTCAGCCTTGGGGCTCCGGGCGCTCCTCACCCGGCCAGAGCCCGGTCGCCCGGGCGAAGCCTCGCCGCGACGCGTGGTCGACGGCGCCGCGGATCGCCCGGAAGACGGCGCCCTCCAGCGCCAGCGCGGCGAGCAGCTTCGGCCAGCGTGCCTGGCGATGCTCGGGCCCAGGTGGGTCCTGGTCGTCGATCACCGCCCAGACGCGCTCGAATGCCTTGCGAGCGACGATGCCGCCGATCAGCCCGGTGACGATGCCGACCGGGATGAAGCCGACCTTGACGACGGCGTCGCCGCCGGCTTGATCAGAGCTGGTGCTCACGCTCACGGGCTCGGCTTTCGTGCAGCTCGGCCTCGACGCGCTTGCGCTCGGCGCGCTCGGCTGCGACCTCGGCTTCGACGCGGCGGTCGGCCGCCTGGTCGCGCTCGAACTCGACGTCCTCGCCGATCGCCTCGCGCTCGACGCCGGCCAGGCGGCGACGGGCTGTCATCGCCCTGACGATCAGCGCCAGCACGATCACGGCGGCGACAACGATCGCAACTATCAAAACGGTTGACACGAATGCTCCTCTCCTCGGGGTCGTGTTGACCCCTTCCCGCCAAGACCGGGATCAAACCCCGGCCAGGCGTCAGAAGATCAGGACTCGCGCCTGTAGATGAAGTCGGTCAGCAGCTCGAGGTCGGCGGTCTCGCCGTCGGCGTCGGCCAGTGCCGCACAGGCCTTGGCGTGCGACTCGGCCGCCAGCCGTCGCGCCTCGTCGAGGCCGAAGACGCTGACGTAGGTCGCCTTTCCCAGGCGCTCGTCGCTGCCGGAATGCTTGCCCAGAGCCTCGTCGCTGCCGACGACGTCGAGGATGTCGTCGACGATCTGGAACAGCACCCCAAGCTCGGCGGCAAAGCGCCGATAGGGGGCCGCGGCGCTCTCTCCCAGCCCGGAGAGAACGAGGACGACGCCGACGCTGGCGCCGATCAGTCGACCGGTCTTGAGCGAGTGCAGGACGCGCAGGCCCTCGGCGTCGATCTCCTCGGTGGTGACGTCGACGTACTGGCCGCCGACCATGCCGCCGACACCGGTCGCGGCACAGAGCTCGGCGAGCGCGGCGAGGACACGCTCGGGCGGGCCCTGCTGACGCTCGGCGAAGTGGCGAAGGGCCTCGGCAAAGAGCCCGTCGCCGGCGAGGATCGCGACGTTCTCGCCGAAGCGGACGTGCGAGGTCGGCTGTCCGCGGCGCAGCTCGTCGTCGTCCATCGCCGGCAGATCGTCATGAATCAGCGAGTAGGTGTGGATCAGCTCGATCGCCGCCGCCGCCGGCAGGGTCTCGCCTGGATCGGCGCCGAGCGCGCGCGCCGTCGCCAGGCTGAGGACCGGGCGGATCCGCTTGCCACCGGCGAGCAGCGAGTAGCGCATCGCCTCCTCGAGCCCCTCGGTCGCCGCCGCGTCGGAGAAGCGAAGCTCGCCGAGGTAGCGGTCAACCTGCTCGCGGAGGTCCTCCGGGTACTCAGCCATCCGGCCGGTCGCCGCCCGCCGCCTCTCCGAGCCGGCGGTCGAGCGCGCTGCCGGCCTCGCTCGCCAGTTCGGCGGCCTCGCGGGCAAGCGCCTCGGCCTGCTCGTCGTCGAGCTCTGGCTTGGCAAGCAGCTCGGCGATCTCGCCGAGCCGGGCGGCGATCTGTTCCAGCTGACTCATCAGGTGCGCTCCTTCACGGCGGCGCCAAGGATGCCATTGATGAAGCCCGGCGCGTCGGCGCCGCAGTATTCCTTGGCGAGCTCGACGGCCTCGTCGATCGCGACCTCGGTCGGAATGTCCTCGCGGTGCTCGATCTCGAAGAGAGCGACGCGGAGGATGTTGCGCTCCAGCGCGGCGATCCGCTCGACGTCCCAGCCGCTGGCAAAGCGGCCGATCTCGGCGTCGAGCGCGGGTCGGTGCTCCTCGACTCCCTCGGCAAGCTCGCGCGAGAAGGGCTTGGCGTCGGCGAGCAGCTCGTCCAGCGGCCGGCCGGTGACGTCGCGCTGATAGCCGGCGAAGACCGCGTCGCGGCGTTGGTCGGAGCGGCGCATCGTCGGGTCGAGCTCCCGCTAGGCGCGGGAGACGTACTCGCCGCTGCGGGTGTCGACGCGGATCCGCTCGCCCTCCTCGATGAACAGGGGGACCTGGACCTCGACGCCGGACTCGAGCTTGGCCGACTTGGTGCCCCCACCCGACGCGGTGTCGCCCTTGACGCCCGGCTGGGTCTCGGTCACGGCCATCTCGACGGCGCTCGGCACCTGGACGCCCGCGGCCTTCTCGTCGACGAAGAGCACCTCGACCTCGTGGTTGGGCAGCATCCAGGGCATCGCGTCGCTGGTGATCGCCAGCGGCAGCTCGACCTGCTCATAGTCGCTGGAGTCCATGAAGACGGCGAACTCGCCCGAGTCGTAGAGGAACTGCATCTTGCGGGTCTCGGTGCGCACCGGCCGGAACTTCTCGCCGGCGCGGAAGGTCTTGTCGAGAACGCTGCCGTCGTCGATCTTGCGCAGCTTGGTGCGGACGAAGGCGCCGCCCTTGCCCGGCTTGACGAGCTGGAACTCGATGATCCGGAAGATCGTCCCGTCGAGCTCGAAGTGGGCGCCGTTCTTGAATTGGTTGGTCGAGATCACCGGGGCGGGAGAGTACCGGCCGCAGGCGAGAGAGCCTCGTAGACGAGCAGGCCCGGCGGCAGGTCGAGGCGAATGCCGCGTGAGGCCCTGACGAGTCGGAAGCGCCCGCTGGCCTCGATCTGGGCCGCCTCGGCCGGGGCTACGTAGATCAGCCTGATTGCGCGGGGGCGGCGGTCGAGCGAGGCGATGATGTTGGCGAGCATCGCCGAGAAGAGCGGGCCGTCGACCGGGTTGAACATGTAGAGGAACGTCGCATCGTCCGGGATCTCGTAGGCGGTGAGATCCGCGGTGACGAGCTCGACTCGCTGGCAGGCGAGCCTCTGTCGACGGGTCTCGAGGTTGTGCTGGGCGATCCGGCTGAGTTCGCCGGAGAGCTCGACGCCGATGACCCGGGCGAAGGGGTAGCGGGCGGCGAGGCAGACGATCCGGCCCTTTCCCGAGCCGAGATCGACGAAGACGTCGGCCGGACCGATCTCATACGCACGCAGAGCACGGCGCAGAAAGAAGCGCCCGGAGGCCTTGTAGGGATGCATGTGCTCGCCAAGCCCGAGGTCCTCGATCGAAGCCGGCTCGACCGTGTCGAGGCCGCCGCGGTCGAAGACCCGGACGGCGAGCTGGCGCTGGATCCGGCGGAAGCGCGGGCCGACGTGGTGCTTGATCACCTCCAGGGCCCAGCCTCGTTCGCTCATCGGCACCACCCCGGGGGGCGCCCTCTCTGGGGCCAGGGACGAAATGGGGCGGTCGAGCTAACGGCGGCGGTGGACCTGTTCGCAGCCCACGAGCCTGTCCTTGCGATCCGCTGCGACCCAGTCACGACCGTCGCCGCAATCGACCTCGTCGCGCACGCCGTCGGCCACATAGATGCTGTCGTTGCCGCCATCACCGTGAAGGTAGTCGCTTCCGCCGCCTCCCTCGAGGCGATCCTTGCCGGTACCGCCATATATGCGGTCTGCCTCACCACGGCCATCGATCGCATCGGCGCCGGAGCCCCCGTACAGCTCATCGATGCTTGGGCCACCTCGGATTTGATCCTCGCCGCCGCCGCCGTCGATTGTGAACGCGGGCCAACCCCAGGAGTCCGAGCGATCGGTGGTGCTGACGGTCGCGACATCGTTTCCCGGTCCCGCATCGACGCAGTCTGCACCGGTGAGGCCTTTGAGAATGTCGTCTCCAGCCTGCGCGTCAATGTAGTCACTGCCGGCGGTGCCGTTGAGACGATCGGATCCAGTCGTGCCAGTGATCTCGTTGTCACATTCATAGGGCGAAAAAAATTCCCCACAGTGGGAAGAAAACGATCCATCGAGGCCAACGTCCAATTCCATGTGGTCGGCCTGCGTGGAGCTACATGGCAGGTAGTCGGCCTCTCCATCCCTAAGCAGCAGCGTGTCAGCCCCACGGCCCCCGGAAACGTCGTCGCTTCCAGGGCCACCGTCAATCTTGTCCGCTCCGTTGCCTCCATCCAAGAGGTCCCCGCCCCCGCCGCCATCAACCAGGTCACTTCCATCACCACCATCGAGAAATACTCGACCATCGCGAACGGGGTAAACCCAAGGATCCCAAGTGCCGGCGGGTCCATCCTTCAGCGTGTCCTCTCCCTCGCCGCCCGCGACCTCGAGGCTTTGAAACCAGTCGCCGGTAATCCCGGTCGTGTCGACGGAGTCATCGCCATCGAGTGTCGTGATCTCGATGCTCGGATGGCCTTCGACCTGACACCCAGCCGGCAGCCCCCCGCCACCTGCACAGCCTGAACCGGCCGCGATATTGGCGCCAGCGTCGGCAAAGGTGACCACAAAACCCTTTTGCGACCCATCGAAAGGAGGGCCCTGCGACAGGTCGATAAGGGGCTGCTGGCCGCTAACCGAGACAGCGGACACGGTAAGTGCGTTCTGCTCGCCAGGAGCAGCGGCGTAGACCAGCTTGCCGCCATTCACCGAAACGTCGGCTGCCACGGCCGGAGTCTCAGGCAAAAGCACGCCCAACAGCACTGCCGCCACGACCAGTGCGCCAATACGCGGGAAAACTCGTTGACCCCTCATCGATACCCCTTCCAAGCGCCGTCCTAATTGGCGGCAGGTTCAGCCAGGCGGCATTCGCGCCTACACGAGTAACAACGCCCCGCCATGCTCCGCTGTGACGTCTAACTGGCTCGGAGTGCTCAGCGAATGCTGACTCGCTCGCAGGCGCTGACGCGGTCGTGGCGGTCCACCATCGCGAAATCCTGGCCCTTGCCGCAGGTGACGATGTCGCGCTCGCCGTCTCGGGAGTTGATGCGATCGTTGCCGGTGCCGCCGCCGAGCTCGTCGCGGCCGGGGCCGCCGTTGAGGCGGTCGTCGCCGCTGGCCCCCTCGAGGCAGTCCTTGCCTGAGCGGCCGAGAAGCGTGTCGTCGCCGGCTCGACCGAGGAGGCGGTCGCCGCCGACCGTGCCGTCGAGGCGATCGTCTCCGGAGCTGCCGCGGGCCTCGTTGGCGCACGAGCCCGGTCGCAGCACGGTGGTTCGCTCGCTGACCGAGTTGTTGGCGAGGGCCGGGTCCTGGGTCGTCGAGCCGGCCACCGCGGTCATCTCCGAGTCGCGCGCCGCCGAGGCGCTCGGCAGCACCCTGATCGTCGCCGTCGCAGCCTCGCCGCTGGCGAGGGTGCCGATGTCGCAGTGGACGATCTGCGAGGTCTCGCTGCAGGTCGCGTTCCGGCTCGTACGGCCAGAGCGGAAGCTGAAGCCGTCGGGGAGGATGGCGTCGACCGTCACCTGCTCGGCCGGGTCGGGCCCACCGCTGTGGGCGACGAGCGAGTAGGTCAGCTCGGAGCCGCTGAAGGCCGGGTCGGGCGAGTCGCTGCTGCGCAGCGAGAGGTCGGCGCTCTTCGTCGGCGGTGGCGGCGGCGCGGAGGCGACGTAGATCGGGCTGCTGACGGCCTCGATCGCGCCGACGCCGCCGAGGCGCTGAAGCTGGAGCCGGTAGCGGCCCTGGCCGGCGCTGGAGAAGTTGAGCGTGAAGTCATCGCCGCTGACCGGCGTGGCGCTGAAGAGCTGGCCGTCCTTGAAGACCAGCAGCGCGTAGGGCCCCTGCCGCACGGCGCTCGGCCCGGCCCCGGTCACCCTGGCCGTGAAGTCCACCGGCGACGTCGTGTTGACGGTGTCGCCCATGATCGCCGGCGGACCGCTCGCGCCGGCGGGCTTGGCCTCGAAGCGCAGGTCCGGGCCGTCGTTGCCGAAGAACTTGGCGTAGGTGTGACCGGCCTTGACTCCGGCCTCGATGCCCTGCTCGGAGAGCTCGGGGGCGAAGACGACGGTGGTCCCCTGGCCGATCGAGGAGCCGGTCGGATCGTTGACCGCATCCTTGAGGTCGCCGGCGTGGTGCGTGTCGCTGACCGCCACGGCGGCGATGTGGGCGCCGGTGTCGAGCCCGTGCTCGTAGAACTGCAGCGCCAGCGGCGTGAACGGGTTCGGGCCGGGGTTGGGCGCCGTCTTCAGCCCGGCGGGGCCGGTGTGGACCTCGATCGCGTCGACCTTCGAGTAGTCCGTGTCGGCGTCCGAGTAGTCCCAGGGGCAGCCGCGGCAGAAGGAGGAGAAGCCCGGCACCGTCGAGGGGAAGATCGTCGGGTGGTTTATCTGGGTCCAGCCACCGGCGGCGTGGACCTCGTCGAAGATGCGGCTCGCCGGGGTGGCGCCCCGCACCTGGGTTAGCGTGCCGTCGTCGCCGCGGACGAGGATCGGGCCGCTGCGGTAGTCGACGAAGCGGTGGCTGCCGTGGTTGTTGGTGTGGCCGTGGTAGGTGATGACCTCGGCGCTGCGCTCGATCAGCTTGCCGGGATGGTCGGCCTGGTAGCGGCCGATCTCGCCCCAGCCGCTATCGGTGACGTAGTCGGAGAGCGTGATGAAGTCGAGGCCGGCGCCGCCCTGGGCGAGCGGGCGGAAGGCGTCGTCGAAGGTGTGGCGATCGGTGGCATCGCCGAGCGCGGAGTGCTCGGCGTGAACGTGGAGGTCGCCCGCGTACCAGCCGGGGCTCGAGTTGGCCGGGGTCGAGCTGTAGGAGGCGGGGACGTAGGGAGCGTTGAGGTAGTCGGGACTATCGCTGGCCTCGACCTCCACCCGCCAGGCGACCTTGCCGTCGGCATCGCCCTGGTTCTGCGGCGTCACCGAGGCGACGCCGAGCTCGACCGCCCACTGGCCGGGCGGGACCGGGCCCGGCTCGAAGCCGCGGGTCGTCGCCCCGTGGACGTGCGCCTTCGGCGTCGCCAGGTACTGGGCCTCGGTCGAGAAGCCGTTCGGCGAGACCGTGACGTCGGGGTGGCTCGAGCCGCCCCAGCCGCGGAACTGGCCCTCCCCCCACTCTCCGGTCGGGCCGGAGCGGGCGTCGTAGAGGCCGAGGTCGAGCGTATTGCCGACCGGCGAGCCCGATGGCTTGAGATCGGGCTGGTCGTAGCAGTAACGAACCCGTACCGCGGTCTTGCCGGCGGGAACGTCGAAGGGCAGCAGCACGTAGCTGCCCTGCTGCTCCGGCCCGAACTCGCCGCTGATCGTCTTCAGCGGCGTGAACGAGGGATCCGCCGTTCCCGGGCAGCTCGCCGGCAGCGACTGCAGCGAGGGGCCCGCGGCGGCCGAACGAGACCCGGCCGGCTCGGGCTGGCCAGAGAGATCGCAGATCCAGGCGACGCCGGGGATCGGCGCGACCGCGACCAGCGCGAACTCCGCCGCCCTGCTCCGTGCCCACCTACGCGCCCTACCTCCCATGCCAGCGAGTGTAGAGCGGCATGAGGCCGGTCTACGCCACTACCTCGAGCTCCTTTGGCAGGCTCGAGAGGTTGCGGTGGCCGTCGGCGGTGACGACCACGAGGTCCTCGATGCGAACGCCGTGGCTGCCCTCGACATAGACGCCGGGCTCGACGGTGACCGTCTCGTTCTCCACCAGCACGTCCTCGGACTGGGTCGAGAGCGTCGGCGACTCGTGGACCTCGAGGCCGACGCCGTGGCCGAGGCCGTGGCCGAAGTGCTCATCGTGGCCGGCGGCGTCGATCATCTCGCGGGCGACAGCATCGATCCCCTTGCCCTCGGCACCGGCCCGCACCGCTTCGAGGGCGGCCGCCTGGGCGGCGCGGACCAGCTCGTAGGTCGCCGCCTGCTCGTCGGGGATCTCACCGGTGGCGAACGTCCGCGTGCAATCCGAGTTGTAGCCGTCGAGCAGCGCGCCCATGTCGATCGTCACCAGTTCGCCGGCGCCGATCTCGCGCTCGCCGGCCTCGGCGTGCGGCTGGGCGCCGCTCTCGCCGGCGGCGACGATCGGCGGGAAGGCGGGCTCGGCGCCGCGCCGGCGCAGCTCGGCCTGGGCGAAGGCGGCGACGTCGGCCTCGCTGCGGCCGACGAGCCCGCGCTCGCGAATCGCGACGTAGACCTCGTCGGCGAGCGCGGCGGCTGCGCTCATCGCCTCGAGCTCGCCGGAATCCTTCACGCGCCGCACGATCTCGACGAGGCCGCCAGCCGGCACGAGCTCCACCCCGTCCTGCTCGGCGACGAGCTCGGCCAGCTTGGCGTGCTGGCGGACGCTGAGGTCGGCGTCGTCGAAGCCGACGCGGCCGCGGAAGCCGGCGACGATCGCCGGCAGCAGGTCGCGGTCGGCCGGCGCCAGCTCCCAGCCACCGTCGAGCTCCTCGCGGGCGCGCTGGGTGTAGCGGAAGTCGGTGAAGAAGAGGCGCTCGCCGGTGCCGGCGACGCAGATTCCGTTGGTGCCGCCGAAGCCGGTCAGGTAGCGGACGTTGACCAGCTTGGTCACCAGCAGCAGGTCGAGCTCTCGCTCGGCGATCAGCTCGGCGAGCCGCTCCGCCCTGGCGCTGCGGTCACTCACTTCGCCGGCGGGTCGGTCAGAGCCTCGGCGAGGATCTCGAGCCCGCGCCGGTAGCCCTCCGGGCCCTCGCCGGAGACGATGTCGACGACGAGCCCTTCGAAGACCGAGGCTCGCCGCCACTGCTCACGCTTCTGGACGTCGGATAGATGGACCTCGACCGCCGGCACCGCCGCGATCTCGAGCGCGTCGCGAATCGCCCAGCTGTAGTGGGTCCAGGCGCCGGCGTTGACGAGCGCCGCGTCGGCGATCTCGGGCAGCCGGTGCAGGTACTCGACGAACTCGCCCTCGTGGTTGGTCTGGAAGAAGGTCACCTCGAGACTCAGCTCGCGCGCCCAGCGCTTGATCTGGACCTCCAGCTCGGCGAGCGTGACGCCGCCGTAGTGCTCGGGGTCGCGGCGGCCGAGCGTGTCGAGGTTGACGCCGTGAAGGATCTCGACCCTGTTTCGAACGACGGGCATCAGCCGCGCAGTTCCTCGACGGCGTCGCGCACGGCCTGCGGCGCCACCCGCTCGCCCCAGCGCGGCTCGCCGGGACGTTCGAGCAGGACGAAGCGCACGCCCTCTGAATCGGCCTTCTTGTCTCGCGCCATCGCAGTGAGGATGTCATCGGTCGCCACCGAGGGGTCGAGTGTCACCGGCAGAGCATTGCGCGCCAGCAGCGCCGAAACCTCGTCGCGCAGCTCCTCGGCGCTCGAGAGCCGCAAGGCCGCCAGCAGGCCGAGGCCGACCGCCTCGCCGTGGCGGTAGCGCTCATAGCCGCTCGCCGCCTCGATCGCGTGGCCGACGGTGTGGCCGAGGTTCAGCACCATGCGGCGGTCGCTGTCGCGCTCGTCGGCGGCGACGACCGCGGCCTTGACGCGGGCACAGGCGAAGACGACGTCGTCGAGCTGCGCCGGGTCGACCCGCTCGATGCCACGGACCCGCTCCCAGAGCGCTCCGCCGTCGATCAGCGCCGTCTTGACGACCTCGACGAAGCCGGCCGCCAGCTCCGGCGCAGGCAGCGTCCGCAGCGTCTCGGTGTCGCTGAGGACCGCCGCCGGCTGGTGGTAGGCGCCGACGTAGTTCTTGGCCTCGGGCAGGTCGACCCCGGTCTTGCCGCCGATCGCGGAGTCGACCTGGCCGACGAGCGTCGTCGGCACCTGGACGACGGGCACGCCGCGCTGGTAGCCAGCGGCGCAGAAGCCGGTGAGGTCGCCGACGACGCCGCCGCCGAGGGCGACGAGGTGGTCCTCGCGGGTCATGCCGGCCTCGGCCAGCTCGCGCCAGACGCGCTCGGCCTCGGCGAGGGTCTTGTGGCTCTCGCCGGGCTCGATCTCGACCGTAGCCGCCAGCGCGTCGACGCGGTCGCCGTAGAGCGGCCTGACGTTCGAGTCGGTGACGCAGAAGCGCCTTCCCCCCAGCGGCCAGTAGCCGGCCCCGAGGAGCCCGGGCCCGACGAAGATCGGGTATTCGCCGGACGCCGTCGAGGTCCAGATCACCCGCGTCCCCTCAGGCATCTCCGCCAGCGCCAGAACCGCGGGGAGCGCCCGCGGCACGATCTCGCGGTCGCCGGGGACGACGGCGTCGGCGATGCCTTCGTAGAGCGGTCGCCGCTCGGCGTAGATCGACTCGAAAGCGTCGCGGTCGCGGCCGAGCGGGCGGCTGCGCCTGCTGTTGGAGACGCGCTCCCAGGCATCTTCGACGGGCAGATCCAGCCAGACGACGAGATGGCGGCGGAGCGCCTCGCGCACCGGCTCCGAGAGGATGCTGCCGCCGCCGAGCGCGATCGCGCCGCCCTCGGCCCCTTCGAGCAGGGCGACGGCGCGCTCGGCCTCGCGGCGCCGGAACTCCTGCTCGCCGTGGGCGTCGAAGTACTCCGCGACGGGCATGCCGAGCTCGCGCTCGAGCAGCTCGTCGAGATCGACCGCGGCCTCGCCGCTCTCGCCGGCTGCCTTACGGGCGGCGGTCGACTTGCCGACGCCCATGAAACCGACGAAGACCAGCGCCCGCCCTGGGACTAGCGGCGCCACCCGATGCGCTCCTTGTAGGCGGCGAGCGCGGCGAGGACGTCATCGATGTGATCGCCGCCGAACTTCTCGCGGTAGGCGCGGGCGAGGACCAGCGCCACCATCGACTCGGCGACGACGCCGGCGGCGGGGACGACGGTCGAGTCGGTGCGCTCGCGCAGCGCCTGGGCGGGCTCCTTGGTCTCGGTGTCGACCGAGCGCAGCGGCTTGGTCAGCGTCGAGATCGGCTTCAGCGCGCCGCGGACGACGAGCGGCTCGCCGTTGGTCATGCCGCCCTCGACGCCGCCGGCACGGTTGGTCTCGCGGACGTAGCCGCGCTGCTCGTCCCAGAAGATCTCGTCGTGGGCCTCCGAGCCCGGCACCGCGGCGACCTCCCAGGCCTCGCCGACGGAGACGCCCTTGACCGCCTGGATCGAGACGATCGCGTGGGCGAGGCGGCCGTCGAGGCGCTCCTCCCAGGAGACGTGCGAGCCGAGCCCGGGGACGAGGCCGAAGGCGCGGACCTCGAAGGTGCCGCCGAGGCTCTCGTTGGCCTTGCGCAGGCGGTTGATCTCCTCGACCATGGCCTCGCCGGTGGCGGCGTCGAGGCAGCGGACCGGTGAGTCGTCGACCGCGTCGAAGTCATCGGGCGTCAGCTCCCCCGCCTCCGGCGCGGCAACGCCGGCGATGCTGAGAACGTGGCTGTGGATGCTGACGCCGACAGCGTCGAGAAAGGCCCTGGCGAGGGTGCCGGCGGCGACTCGCGCCGCCGTCTCGCGGGCGCTGGCACGCTCGAGCACGTTGCGGACGTCGCTGTAGCCGTACTTCTGCAGGCCGGCGAGGTCGGCGTGCCCGGGCCGCGGCAGGTGGACCTCCTCGACCTCGGCGTCGACCGGCCAGGGGTTCATCCGCTCCTCCCAGTTGGGGTAGTCGCGGTTGGCGACGAGGACGGCCACCGGGCTGCCCAGCGTGCGGCCGTGGCGGACGCCGGAGCGGATCTCGACGGCGTCCTTCTCGATCTTCATCCGGCCACCGCGGCCGTGGCCGAGCTGGCGCCGCGCCATGTCGCGGTCGAGCCGCTCGCGGTCGAGCTCGAGCCCGGCGGGCAGGCCCTCGACGATCGCGACGAGCCCGGGGCCGTGCGATTCGCCGGCGGTTGTGAAGCGGAAGGACATGGCCCGCCAGACTAGTCGGGCCGGCGCTGCGCAATGCAGGCGCCGCTGCGGCGGAGAAGACGGCGCCCGGCCACGGCGAGCCGGCCGCCAGTCATCTAGGCGGCGCTGACGGCCGCGCGCATCGCCTCGAGCGGCGGCTCCAGCCCGGTCCAGATCTCGAGCGAAGCGGCCCCCTGGCGAACGAGGATCTCGCGCCCGTCGACGAGCTCCGCGCCAGCACGGCGGGCGGCGCCGACGAGCTCTGTCTCGCCGTCGCCATAGACGAGATCGACGACGGTCTGGCCGGGGCGAA
The DNA here is from genome assembly GCA_033856175.1 of Solirubrobacterales bacterium. Classification (GTDB taxonomy): domain Bacteria; phylum Actinomycetota; class Thermoleophilia; order Solirubrobacterales; family 70-9; genus JAWVFK01. The sequence goes on from JAWVFK010000027.1 coordinate 98,888, forward strand.
AGCGGTCCGGATCGAGGGGCAGATCGCCGAGCTCGACGCCGCTGCCCGGCAGGCCGGCGGTCGTGCAGTTGACGATCAGCTCGAAGTCGCCGCGGGCCGCCTGCTCGGCGTCGATCGGCGTGCCGCCGAGCTCGTCGGTGAGCTCGTCCGCCCGAGCGCCGGTCCGGTTCCAGACCGAGACCTCGGCGCCCCGATCGACGAGCGCCCAGACGACTGCGCGGGCGCTGCCGCCGGCGCCGAGGACGAGGGCGCGGGCGCCGCTCGGGTCGCCCGGTAGCGCCGCCAGGAAGCCGGCCGCGTCGGTGTTCTCGGCGCCAATGCCTTCGCCGTCGAAGACGAGCACGTTGGCGGCGCCGATCGCGGCGGCGGCTGCGCCGGCGCGGTCGGCCAGCCCCAGGGCGGCGAGCTTGTGGGGAACGGTGACGTTGACGCCCGCGAAGCCCTCGGCCGGCAGCGCCGCCACCCGCCCTGCGAAGTCCTCCGGCGCCACGTCGATCGCCTCGTAGCTCCACTCGCCGGCGATCCCGAGCGCCTCGAAGGCGGCCGTCTGCATGATCGGCGAGAGCGAGTGCGCGACCGGGTGGCCGAGCACGGCGAGGCGGCGGGACATCGGCCGGGCTCCCGGCTCAGCCGCAGCGGGTCGGCGATTTGCCTCCCGCCGCCTGGCGGGCGCGGTTGTAGCGGGCGACGAGCCGGTTGAACTCGCCGATGTTGTTGGCAAACGAGTGCTCGCCGCAGCTGCCGGGCTTGACGACGTAGAAGAGGTAGCGGACGCGCGCCGGCTTGGCGGCGGCGCGGATCGAAGCGATGCCGGGGTTGCCGATCGGCCCCGGCGGCAGGCCGGCGAACTTGCGCGTGTTGTAGGGCGAGCTCGAGGCGAGCTCGCTCTGCTTCAGCGGCGTGTCGAAGTTGCCGACGGCGTAGCGAACGGTCGCGTCGATGCCCAGCGGGATGTGCTGGTGGAGACGGTTGTAGATCACCGCCGCGACCAGCGGGCGCTCCTTCGGCACCTGGACCTCGCGCTCGACCATCGAGGCGATCGTCAGCACGTCGTAGGTCGTCAGGTTCTTCTTGCGCGCGTAGCGCATGTTGACCTTGGCGATGCTCTGCTTGAAGGCACCGATCTGCTGGGCGACGAGATCGGCGGCGGTCGCCCTGGGCTTGAGCGTGTAGGTCGCCGGGAAGAGGAAGCCCTCGAGGCTCTTCGCCCGCTTGCCGCCGTAGCGCTTGGGGTTCAGCAGCTTGGAGGACTCGCTCGCCCGCATGTAGTTGCCGCGCAGCCCATCCCGGTTGACGATCTGGGCGATCTGCTGGCGGCTGTCGCCTTCGGGGATGACGACGGTGATCGTCTTCGTCGGCACGGCCACCACGTGCTTGCCGGCGAGGGCGTCGATCGCGGCGCCGTAGCTCATGTCCCTGGCGAGCGTGTAGCGCCCGGCCTGGATATCGCTCGACTTGCCGGAGAGGCGAAGGCGCAGCTGGAAGAGGCTGCCGTTGGCGATCACGCCCTGCTCGTCGAGGATGTCGGCGACCCGGCTGGCGTTGGCGCCCTTGGGGATCATCACGACGACGCTGCCCGAGCCGCGGCCGTGGAATGGCTGGAACAGCAGCACGAGGAAGGCGGCGATCAGCAGGACCACCAGCGCGAGGACGATCCGCGGGCCGCGGGGGTGCTTGGGGCCCGTTGGCTCGGCAGGCACGGCAGGCACGACCGCCTCGGCCCGCTCGGCCCGCTCCCTGCGGGGACGGCGCAGCCGTTCGCGCGCCGCGGCGAGGCCGCCCGCGAGCGCCTCGCCCCGGCCGCTGAGCGGGTTGGAGATCTCACGCCTCGGCTTCGGGGGTGCGGGCTGGGGCCGCGACGCCGCCGGCTGCTCGGGGACGGGTGCCTGCGGCGGCGGGGGCGGCTGCTGGGGTTGAGGCTGCTCCCTCTGCTGTTGCCGTTGCTGCTGCTCGCGGCGGCGCTCCTCGCGCTCGCGGCGGCGGCGCTCGCGCTCGATCGACTCGGGATCGGTGCGGCCGAACTCGTCGGAAGGCGGATCGAGGTTCTGCTCAGTCATCGCCTTTGGCCTCCCGGGCCCGCCGGGCCGCCTGGGCCTCCAGATACGCCTCGAGCAGGTGCGCCGCCGCCAGCGAGTCCTCGGCCGCGACGGCGCCGTCGCGCGCCGTGCGCTCGGCCTGGCGCGTCGTGAAGCGCTCGTCGTGGGTCTCCAGCGGAACGTCGAGCAACCGTTCGAGCTCGCGGCAGAACTCGCGGGTGACGGCGGCCTGCGGCCCCTCGCCGCCGCCGAGGCTGATCGGCATCCCCACCACCACTAGCTCGACCTCGTGGCGCTCGACGAGCTCCGCCACCGCCTTCGCCTCGGGCGGCTCGAGAGCAGGTAACGGCGTGGCGATCGTCCCCGTCGGGTCCGAGATCGCGCAGCCGCAGCGGGCGCTGCCGTAGTCCAGGGCGAGGATTCGCATCGAGCAAGCACGGAGCTTATGCGGCGAGCTCGTCTTCGATCATCCCGCGCGCGAGCTCGAGCGCCTCGCCGAGGCGCGACGGGTCCTTGCCGCCGGCCTGGGCGGCGTTCTCGCGGCCACCGCCGCCACCGCCGACGAGCTCAGCGGCCTTGCGAACGACGTCCACCGCCGAGAGGCCACGCTCGACCGCCTCGGGGCTGAACAGCGCGACGATGCCGACGCGGCCGTCGCTAGCGCCACCCAGGACGACCGCCGAGGGGCCGAGGCCGGCGCCGACTCGATTGGCCAGAGCGAGCAGCTCGCGCTGGTCGGCGAGGTCCGTCGCCTCGGCGAGGACGGCGATGCCTGACGCATCGGTCGCCTTGGCGGCTAGACCCTCGGCGAGCTCGGCGGCGCCGGCGGCGCCGGCCTTGCGCGCCTGGCGCTCGAGCTCGGCCAGCCGCTCGGCGGCGCGACGGGCCCCCGCGGCGGGATCGTCCGGCGAGCCGAGCAGCGTCCCGGCCTCGTCGTGGGCAGCGGCGCGCTGGCGGAAGTAGTCGATCGCCGCCGGGCCGGTGAGCGCCTCGACGCGGCGGACGTTGGCCGCGCTCGAGCCCTCCGAGACGAGGGCGAAGATGCCGATCTCGGCGGTGTTGGCGACGTGGGTGCCGCCGCAGAGCTCGCGCGAGACCTCCTCGACCTCGACCACCCGCACCCACTCGCCGTACTTCTCGCCGAACAGCGCCATCGCACCGAGGCGCTCGGCCTCCGAGCGGTCCATCTGGATCGCCCGCACGGGAAGGCTGTCGCCGATCCAGCCGTTGACCCGCTCCTCGATCGCGCTGACGTCCGTCGGGTCGAGCGCGGCGCCGTGGGTGAAATCGAAGCGCAGCTTGTCGGGCCGCACGGCCGAGCCGGCCTGGCGCACATGGGTGCCGAGCCGCTCGCGCAGCGCCGCGTGCAGCAGGTGGGTCGCCGTGTGGTTGCGCATCGTCGCGTGGCGCGAGCGCCGCTCGACCTCCGCGTCCACCACCGCTCCGGGCTCGATCTCACCCGAGGCGAGCTCGACCGAGAGCGCCTGGTCGTCGCCGACGCGGTAGACGTCGAGCACGCGGGCCTCGACGCCGTTGACGCGCAGCACCCCGGAGTCGGCCACCTGGCCGCCGCCCTCGGCGTAGAAGGGGCTGTCCTCGAGCTTGACGAGCTGGCGCTGGCCCTTGCGGGCGTCCCCCTCGGCCGAGTCGCCGGCAGCCGCGGCGACGCTGGTGCTTGCCCGCAGGGTCTCGTAGCCGACGAAGCGGGTCGGCGGCGCGCTCGCGGCGAAGCCGATGACGGTGGCGTGGCGATCCTCGGCTCCGTGCGCGGTCGCGCTGCCGACACGGGCGCGCTGGCGCTGCTCCTCCATCAGCTCCTCGAAGCCCTGGTCGTCGACCGCCAGGCCCTGCTCCGCCAACAGCTCCTTGGTCAGGTCGTAGGGAAAGCCGTAGGTGTCGTGGAGCTTGAACGCCTCGGCCGCGTCGATCCACGAGGTCTCGCGCTCTTTGGCCTCGGTGACCAGCTGGCCGAGCAGCTCGATGCCTCGGTCGAGGGTGCGGCCGAAGCTCTCCTCCTCGTCGCGAACCCAGCGCAGGATCGTCTCGCGCTCGCGGCCAAGCTCCGGGTAGACGGGGCTCATCGCCTCGATCACGCGCTCGGCGAAGCGCTCGAGGTAGGGCGAGTCCAGCTCGAGCACCCGGCCCTGCTGGATCGCCCGCCGCATCACCCGGCGCAGGATGTAGCCACGGTCCTCGTTCGAGGGGACGACGCCGTCGGCGATCAGGAAGGTCATGCCGCGGGTGTGGTCGGCGAGGATCCGCACGGCCCGGGTCGTGGCGTCGTCGGCGTCGCGCCTGCGCCCGGACAGCTGCTCGGCCAGCTCGACCAGCGGCAGGAAGGGGTCGGCCTCGTAGACCGACGGCGCGTCCTGCTGGATCGCCGCCATCCGCTCGACGCCGAGGCCGGTGTCGATGTTCTTGCTCGGCAGCTCGGTGAGGCTGCCGTCCTCGTGGAGGTCGTAGGTCATGAAGACGTGGTTCCAGTACTCGAGGTAGCGCTCGCCGTCATCGCCGGGGCGCTCGTCGCCGCCGCCGAAGGCCTCGCCGCGGTCGTAGTACATCTCCGAGCAGGGACCGCTGGGCCCGGTCGGGCCCGCCTGCCAGAAGTTCTCCGAACGAGGCAACCGGACGATGCGCTCGTCGGGCACGCCTAGCGCACGCCAGTAGCCGATCGCCTGCTCGTCGGGGCCGAGGCCCAGCTCCTCGTCGCCGGCGAAGACGGTCACCCAGATGCGCTCGGGGTCGAAGCCGAAGCCGTCGGTCGAGAGCTCCCAACCGAACGCGATCGCGTCCTCGGCGAAGTAGTCGCCGAAGCTGAAGTTGCCGAGCATCTCGAAGAACGTCAGGTGGCGGGCGGTTGAGCCGACCTGCTCGATGTCGGTCGTGCGGAAGCACTTCTGGCAGGAGGTCAGCCGCCTGGCCGGCGGCGTCTCCTGGCCGAGGAAGTAGGGCTTGAACGGCTGCATGCCGGCCGTCGTCAGCAGGACGGAGGGATCGTGGGCAGAGGGGACCAGCGACGCCGAGGGCACGCGCTTGTGGCCCTTGCTCTCGAAGAACGAGAGGTAGGTCTCGCGGATCTCGGCCGAGTTCATCGGCGCAGTCTAAGTAGCGACCGCCGGCCTACGCCGTGCCGGCGATGGTCGCGCGGCCGACGATCAGCTCGCCGTCCATCAGCGCCGCCGTCTGGCCGGGGGCAACGCCGTAGACCGGCTCGCTCAGCTCGAGCTCGAGCTCGTCTTGGCTGGAGCTGGCGCGGATGCTGCAGCCGATCGGCCGCGAGCGGTAGCGCAGCCGCACCGAGTCGATCCGCGCCGGGCCGCGGTGCAGGACCGCCCCGCGCAGCCGGACGCGGCTGGCCGCCAGCTCCTCGCGAGGGCCGGCGACGACGCGGTTGGCGGCGGCGTCGGTGGCGAGCACGTAGAGCGGCTCGGCGGCGGCGATGCCGAGGCCGCGGCGCTGGCCGACGGTGAACTCGTGGTGGCCGGAGTGGGAACCCAGCCGGCGGCCGAGCGAATCGACGATCTCGCCGGGGCGCTCGCCGAGATCGGCGTTGCGGCGCAGGAAGGCGCGCTTGCCCTCGCCGGCGAGGAAGCAGAGGTCCTGGCTGTCGGGCTTGGAGGCGACGCTCAAGCCGGCGGCCGCGGCGATCCGTCGCACCTCCGGCTTGCGCAGGTCGGCGAGCGGGAAGCGCAGCCGGCCCAGCGAGGCCGGGCTAAGCCCGGAGAGCATGTAGCTCTGATCCTTGGCGCCGTCGCTGGCCGCCATCAGCAGCGGCCCGTCAGCGTCGACGGCGATCCGCGCGTAGTGGCCGGTCGCCAGCGCCGCGGCGCCGAGCCGGTCGGCGAGATCGATCATCGCGTCGATCCGCAGCTCGCCGTTGCAGAGCACGCAGGGGTTGGGCGTCTCCCCCGCCGCATGGCCGGCGAGGAAGGGGGCGACGACGCCGGCGCGGAAGCGCTGCTCGAGATCGAGCGTCAGGTGGGGAATGTCGAGCGAGTGGGCCAGCGCGCGGGCGCTCCGCACCGCCTCCGGCGAGCAGCAGCTGCGATCGCCGTCGTTGCGCTCGTCGGCCCAGAGCTTCAGCGTCACGCCGAGGACCTCACGACCGGCCTCGCGCTCGCGCAGCGCCGCGACGGCGCTGTCGACGCCGCCGCTCATCGCCACGAGCACGCGGTCGGGCGAGGGCGCCGCCAGCAGGGTGTCGCTTGCCGCCAGGCCGGCGAGGGCACGATGCATCGCGTCGGCGGCAAGCTCCGCGGCGTGCAGGCGCGCCGGCGGCAGGCCGCCCAGCTCAGCGGCGATCTCGGCGGCGCCGATCCGCGCGACCTCGATCGCCGGTCGGCCCTCAGCGAGCGCAGCGGCGGCGGCAGCAGCCGCCTCGACGGCGCCACAGCCCGAGGCCTCGAAGCTCACCGTGGCGATCCGTCCGCCCTCGGCGAGCAGCGAGACTCGGACCAGGTCGCCGCAGGCCGCCCCCCCGGCCGAGCCGCTGAAAGCACCGGTTGGCTCAGGCCCGCGCCGGGAGCCGTCGGCGAGGTAGTGCTCGAATGCTTCGCGGTCCACTTAAAAGGCTCCAGTCTGCCGACGCCGCCCGGCTTGAGAACCCGTATGCAACAGGTGGGGGTCTATCTCGGGGCTTTCTAGGGCCCTTCGAACCCGACCTCCAAGCCGACTGTGTTGGCTCACATTAGAGCGGCTATCGCACAGACTCGAGCCTGGGTTCAGCCTACACCTCTGCGCCACGGATTCGCAAGATCTGGCCAAGCTGACGAGCCCGCCGGCTCAGGGCTTGGCGCGGCGCTGGAGGCCGAGCTCGCGCAGCTGGGCTTCGTCGACCGGGGCGGGCGCGCCGGTCAGCGGGTCGGCGCCCGAAGCGCTCTTGGGAAAGGCGATGACGTCACGGATCGAATCGACCCCGTGGGCAAGGGCGACCATCCGATCGAGCCCGTAGGCGATGCCGCCGTGCGGCGGCGCGCCGTAGCGCAGCGCGTCGAGCAGGAAGCCGAAACGGTCCTCGGCCTCCACGGCGCCGATGCCGATCGCCTCGAAGGCCTGGCGCTGGACGTCCGGGCGGTTGATACGGATCGAGCCGCCGCCGATCTCGACGCCGTTCCAGACGATGTCGTAGGCGAGCGCTCGCGCCGCGCCCGGGTCGGCGGGGTCGAGCTCGCCCTCAGGCTGGGTGAAGGGATGGTGCAGGGGGTCCCAGCGATCCTCGTCGGCGTTCCACTCGAACAGCGGCCAGTCGATCACCCAGGCGAGCTCGTTGACACCCTCGGGGATCAGCTCGAAACGCGCGCCCAGCCGCTCGCGCAGCAGCCCGAGCACGCGGTAGGCGGCCTTGCGCTCGTCGGCGACCAGCAGCAGCAGGTCGCCCTCGCTCGCAGCCAGCTGCTCGCTCATCGCCTCGATCTCCTGCGGCGAGAGGAACTTGGCGATCGGCGAGCGCCAGCCCGGCTCACCGCTCTCGCGGAAGGCCCAAACCAGGCCTTTCGCGCCGAGATCCTGAGCCTCGCCGATCAGCCCGTCGAGCTCGGCCCGCGAGAGCTCGCGCTTGCCGGCGTTGAGGCCCAGCACGGCGCCGCCGCTGTCGATGACGCCGCCGAAGGCCTTGAACTCGGTGCCGCGCAGGACCTCGGTCAGGTCGCGCAGCTGGAGCCCGAAGCGGGTGTCGGGGGCGTCGCTGCCGTAGCGCGAGATCGCCTCGTCGTAGGAGATACGCGGCAGCGGCAGGCTGACCTCGATGCCGGCGGTGCCGAGGACGTGAGCGAGCAGGCGCTCATTGGCGTCGAGCACGTCCTCGACGCCGACGAACGACATCTCGATGTCGAGCTGGGTGAAGTCCGGCTGGCGGTCGGCGCGCTGGTCCTCGTCGCGGAAGCAGCGAACGATCTGGAAATAGCGCTCGAAGCCGGCGACCATCAGCAGCTGCTTGAAGAGCTGGGGCGACTGCGGCAGCGCGTAGAAGGAGCCCTGCTGGAGCCGGCTCGGGACGAGGAAGTCGCGCGCGCCCTCCGGGGTCGAGCGCGAGAGCATCGGCGTCTCGATCTCGAGGAACCCCTCGCCGGCGAGGAACTCGCGCATCGCCGTCGTCATCCGGTGGCGGAGGACGATCGCGTCGCGCATCCGCTCGCGGCGGAGGTCGAGGTAGCGGTGGCGCAGCCGCGTCTCCTCGCCGACCTCACCCGAGAAGCTCTCGATCTCGAACGGCGGCGTCTCGGCGTCGGCCAGCAGCTCGGCGGCGGCGACGCGGACCTCGAAGGCGCCGGTAGGAATCTCGCTGTTGACCGTCTCCTCAGAGCGGCGGACGACCTTGCCCGCGACGCTGATGACGTCCTCGGCGCGCAACCTGTGGCCAAGCTCGTGCGCATCCCCTGCCTCGTCGGGGTTGAAGACGAGCTGGACGAGGCCGGTGCGGTCGCGCAGGTCGATGAAGACGAGGCCGCCGTGATCGCGGCGGCGATGAACCCAGCCGGCGAGGCGGACGTCGGCGTCGACGCGGTCCTCGAGCACCTGACCGCACCAGCTGTCGCGGTAGCCGTTCGGCCGCGGCGGTGGAAGCTCAGTCATCGCCGGGCTCCGCCGCGAGCTCCTCGGCCACCGTCGCCACGTCGACCGGCCGCTGCTCGCCGCGGCCCATGTCGCGCAGCTGGGCCGCTCCGTCCTCTTCCAGGATCACCGCGTGGCGGGCGCCGACGCGGTCGGCGTGCTTGAGCTGACCCTTGATGCTGCGGCCGGCCATGTCGGCGTCGGCGACGAGCCCGGACCGGCGCAGCTCGACGACCAGCGCCATCGCCCGCCGTCGCTCGGTCTCCGGCGCGACGACGAAGACGTCGCTGCTGGCCGCGGGCGCGGGGGCGTCGAGCGCGAGGACGATGCGCTCAACGCCGGCTGCCCAGCCAATCGCCGCCGTCGGCGGTCCGCCGAGCTGTTCGACGAGGCCGTCGTAGCGACCGCCGCCGCCGATCCCGGACTGGGCGCCGAGGCGATCGCAGTTGAACTCGAAGATCGTCCGCGTGTAGTAGTCGAGGCCGCGGACCAGCGTGCCGTCGAGCCGGTACTCGACCCCGGCCGAGTCGAGCAGCGAGCGAACCTCGGCGAAGTGCTCGGCGTCCTCGCCGTCGAGGCGGTCGAGCATCGTCGGCGCTGTCGCCATCACCGCCTGGGTGTCCTCGTCGTCGGCGTCGAAAGCGCGCAGCGGATTGGCGTCGATCCGCTCGCGGACGTCGCGCGAGAGCTCGGCCTCGTGCTCGCGCAGGTAGGCCTTCAGCTCCTCCCGGTAGGCGGCCCGCGCCGCCTGCGAGCCGAGGCTGCCCAACCGCAGCTCGACCCCGGGCACGCCCAGCTCGCGCAACAGGTCGTCGAGCAACATGATCGACTCGACGTCGACCAGCGGGCTGTCGGAGCCGAGAGCCTCGGCGCCGATCTGGTTGAACTGGCGGAAGCGGCCGGCCTGCGGCGCCTCATAGCGAAAGAACGGGCCCTGGTACCAGAGCTTGACCGGCTGCGCGAGCTTGTGCATCCCCTGCTCGACGTAGGCGCGGCATATCGGCGCCGTGCCCTCGGGCCGCAGCGTGACGCTGCGACCGCCCTTGTCCTCGAAGCTGAACATCTCCTTGCGGACGATGTTGGTCGCCTCGCCGACGCCGCGTGCGAACAGCTCGGAGTCCTCGAACGCCGGCGTCTCGATGCGGCCGTAGCCGGCGCGGGTGAAGAGGCCCCTCGCCGCGGTCTCGATCCGCTCGCGCACAGCCTGTTCGGCGGGCAGGACGTCGAAGGTGCCCTTGGGGACCTGGAAGCGGCTCATCGCGGGCGACGATAACGCTCGCGAGCGCCGGCCCGCAGGCCGCACGGCGCGGCCGAGCGGGCGCTCAGCGGGCGAGCTCGGCGAGGAAGGGATTCGTCGCCTGCTCGGCGGCGAGCGTCGTGATCCCCATGTGGCCGGGATAGACGGTCGTCTCGGGCTCGAGGCTCTCGGTCAAGGTGCGGATGCTCTCGAGCAGAGTCGGCCAGTCGCCCCCCGGCAGGTCGACGCGCCCGACCGAGCCCTGAAAGAGGACGTCGCCGGAGAACAGCGCCGCCTCGTCGCGGATCGAGTAGCTGACGTGGCCGGGGCTGTGGCCGGGGGTGAAGATGACGTCGATCTCGAGGCCGGCCAGCTCGAGTGTCTCGCCGCCGCTGACCGCGTGGTCGGCGTCATAGCTCTCGAACGGGCCGAGCTCCGGCCAGGGAACGAAGGAGTTGATGTCGGCGAGGACGGGCAGCTCGATCTGCGGGCACCAGACCTCGGCCCCGGTCGCCCTGGCGACGGGAGCGACAGCGCCGATGTGATCGAAGTGCGTGTGGGTGAGCAGGACCCCAGCCACGGTGACCCCCATCTCCTCGATCGCGGCGAGGATCCGCGGCGCGTCGTCGCCCGGGTCGACGACGAGGGCCTCGCCGGCGCCCTCGCGGCGCAGCAGGAAGCAGTTCTCCTGTATCGGGCCGACGGTGAGCATGCGGACTTCCATTGCCATTGGTCAGGGTAGCTGCGGGCCAGCTGGGCTCAGCGTGTGTCGCCCTGCCCGGCGCGCTTGCGGTTGCGCATCCGCCGCCGCCAGACCATTCCGTCGAAGAAGTAGCCCATCGGGACGTAGATGGCCAGCATGAACGCGCCGAGGCCCAGCGAGTTGCCGATCGGCTGGCGAAAGGCGAGCACGACGACCGCCAGGAAGACACCGGCGGCGAGCAGACCGCGGCGAAAGGCGCCGCCCCAGCTCGGCGGCTGATCGCGCTTGGCCAGCTGCCGCGCCCTGGCCTGGGCCTTCGCCTGCTGGCGGTTACGCGGCCGCGACCCGCGCCCGCCGCGGTCGACGCGCCCCGTCTGCGAGCCCCGGTGCTTGCGGCGACGGCGGTTCTTGGTCTTGGCCATCGGCGCAGACTAGATGAGGGCCGCGAGGCGGCGCTCGATCAGCTGGCGGTCGGGATCGAAGCCGGCGATCGGAACGTCGTCGGGATAGCCGGCGAGAGCCCCCTCGGGCACGAGGCCGACGAGCTCGGCGGCGACGGGCCGGCTGCCGAAGGCGGCAGCGAGCTCGCGGACGTGCTCAATGACGCGGGCAAGCGGCACCGCAACCGGGTCGTGGACGTTGGTCGAGATCTGGGTGCGCTGCGAGCCGCGTGGCAGGCCGATCGCCCGCACCCCGGGCAGCCCGCCGTCCGACTCGCGCAGCTCGGCGGCGATCTCACGGGCGGCGTCGAGATCGGCGCTGTCGAGCTCGACGTTAAAGGCAGCGAGCGGCGGCCGCGCGGTGACGAGTGTGGCGCCGGCACGCGGGTGGGGTTGCGATGGGCCCTCGTCGGGAGTCAGCTCGCCGGCAGCCATCCGCCGCGCCAGCTCCCTGAGCCCGCCGCGGCGAAAGAATGCGCGCTCGCGCCGCTCCGCCGAACTCGCCAGGGCGCCATAGAGGAAGACCGGCACACCGAGCTTGCCGATCTCGCCGGCGAGGGCGCGGGCGGCGCGCTCGGCCTCATCCTGGCGCCTCGCCGATACCCAGACGACGGGGCAGACATCGAGCGCGCCGACACAGGGATGGACGCCGTCGTGAGCAGCCATGTCGATCTCCTCGACCGACGCGCGAGCGCCGGCTACCAACGCCGCACCGATCGCATCGGGATCGCCCGCCAGCGTAAAGACGCTGCGGTTGTGGACGGCGTCGGAGTGAGAGTCGAGCAGGTGGACTCCGGTCGCGAACGCTTCGCCCAGCCGCGACACCCTGGCGGCGTCGACTCCCTCGGAGACATTGGGAACGGCGAGCAGCAAGCCGTGAACCCTAGAGCGGACGGCCCCCCGGCCGCCGCTACGATTCCCCACCCCGCCGGAGTAGCTCAGCTGGTTAGAGCAGCGGAATCATAATCCGCGTGTCGGGGGTTCGAGTCCCTCCTCCGGCATCGAGAAAGACCTGCATACAGGCACTTTCGCGATCTCACCGCCGCGACTAGAACCGGGAATGTGTCCCGGATGTGTCCCGAAACCGGCATGCAATCCACGTTGCGTGCGGACTCATGTGCAGGAGCGGCGCTGCTCCTCGTCGCGCGAAGGAGCAGCGGCTCCGCGGAGCCGCATGGCTGCTGCCGGTTGTCCAAAGCGCAACTTTTCGTTGAGCATCATCGCCCGGCTTTCGGCTCTCTGCCCGGAGTACGGGAAGCAGACAGAATTGGCGGTGCCTTGTCGTATCGAAATTCGATGCTATTGTTTCTCGAGACCATCGATAATCGATAAGGAGAGTTAGATGACCCCCGAGTCTGGGTCCGGTGCGATGAAGAGCGGTAGAGCCCTGGTGACCTTCCTGCTGGTGCTCGCGGTCGGCTTTGGCGGACTAACTGTGGTTTCAGTTGGCGTCGGCCTGGCGCGGGGCGGCGACTCGCTTCTTTACGGCGACTCGCTCACGGTCCCCGTTGAGCTCTCACCGGACGCAGTCGACTTGCCAACGAGCGAGGTCGGCCCGCTGCCGGCCGGAGCCCGGCTGAGCGGATCGCCCAAGGCAAGCCTCGAGGTGAGCGACCCGACGTCGAAGCAGATGCTTCTCAGACACGCGATGGACTTCGGCCTTCTCGCGCTGTTCGTCGCCGGCCTCTGGCTAGCACGCGGCTTCATCGGCTCGGTCATGGCGGGTGATCCGTTCGGGGCTGCCAACATTCAGCGCCTGCGCCGACTCGGCTTCCTCCTGGTCATTGGAGCCCCGGCCGTTGCGCTTCTCTACTCGGCGCTCGCGGCAGCCCTCTACAACGACTTGCCGCTCGATCAGGTCGGCGACCTTGGTGTCGCTGGTTTCAGCTTGCCGACGGGTGCGCTGGTAGGGGGTCTCGGCGCATTCATCCTCGCCGAGGTGTTCGCCTACGGGCTGCGTCTGCGCGTGGACGTCGAGGGCACCGTCTGACATGTCGCCCGCCGAGTCCTCTGAGCACAAGATCATCGTCCATCTCGACGCGCTGCTCGAAGAGCGCGGAATGACGCTCGCCGAGCTCGCGCGACGCGTGGACGTGACCGTCGTAAACCTATCGATCCTCAAGAACGGTCGTGCCCGCGCGGTCCGCTTTTCCACTCTGGCCGCACTGTGCGAGGTGCTGGATTGTCAGCCCGGTGATCTGCTCAGCTACTACGGGCCCCCATCTAGTGCGGGTTAGGCTCGACAGGCGGTTGGGATTTCGAGAACCGTTCCACTAAGACCACTTCTCCTTTCGCGTGAAGAGATGGGGTCAGGTCTTGCAATGCAATACCGGCCGAACAACGGAACCAATACGCCATTCAAGACCCGGCCATTGAACTTCTTGGCTAGCGGAGTCCCGCAGGTTCATGCGGGCGATCGGCATTCGCCCCCGCAGGAGACCGGCCCTTCGGCTAGGCAGCGGGTCCGCGGTATCTTTTTTCTATGGCCCATGCCACTGTGACCTTGAGAGACGGAGGCCGTCTGGTGATCCCGGCCGAAACCCGCAGACGGCTGAATCTCAAGTCCGGCGACCGGCTGACCATTCGCGAGGAGGATGGCGAGATCCGGCTACTTCCCATCACCGATCGGATCACTGCGTTGCGCGGTGCCTGGGCTGACAAAGCTGGTCAAAGCGCCGTCGAACAGTTGCGCAAGGAACGACGCATGGCGGCAAAACGTGAGTAGGTGGCGGCTCGCCACATTCTCGACGATGAAGCTGCAGGCGAAACCAATTTCTGGGACCGGCGCGAAGCCGCTACCGCCACCGCCACCCCCTCCGCCAGGCGTGGGCATTCCCGAAACGCGTGGGGGCGGCAGCGCGGACAAGAAGTAGCGCGTGGCGTCTCGGCACAGCCCGAGCGAGCGGGTCGAACCGATGCAAAGACTGCTCATCCTCGTGGTCGCGCTCGGAGGCCTGCTGGCCGGGGGATGCGGCTCTGGCAATTCGGGAGGCCCGTCCTCAGCGCCCACGGTCAAGCCGCCGGTTCAGACCATCACGGATCCCAAGGGAGCTTTCTCGGGGCGAAATGTCGTCAGACACGGCACGACGGTGAAGATCGGCCCGACGAATCTCGGCAGGATCCTCGTCGATCGGGTCAACAAGCCGCTCTACCTCTTTACCCGCGACGGCAAGGGGCCGAGCCGCTGCTATGGCGAGTGCGCTCTGGCCTGGCCGCCTCTGCTGACCAGACGGCCGCCCCGGGCGGTCGCAGGGGCAAAGTCCGCCCTGCTGGGGACCAGCCGCCGGTCGGACGGCGCGCTGCAGGTCACCTACGACGGGCAGCCCGTCTATTACTACCGGGGCGACCCCCCGGGCATCGTCCGCTGCCAGGGCGTCGCCGAGTTCGGCGGCACCTGGTACGTCGTCAAGGCAAGCGGCACCGCGCTGCGTAGCTAGCCCTCCACCGGTTCGATTCGCCTGTGGCGAGCGATCCATCCGTTGGCCAGACTGCGCACGCCTACGCCAAGCCCTACGGTTGCCGCGGCGGGAGCGACGAAGAAGACGCCATAAAAGACGACCACGAGTTCCAGGGGCATCTCTTCCCGGCAGTCTGAGCAAGGGCCGCTTGTCAACGCCGCAAACAGGCTGACGAGCAGCCATGCCAGGATCGGGAGCAGAACCACCCGCCACCTGCCGACGGTCAACCCCAGTGCCAGCTGCGGCACGATTCCGAAAAGCACCACATGGACCGTCGTCGGCCAATGGCCTATCCCCGGATCGAGCTCGAGCGACACGGCCAAAAAGACGGCCAGCCAGAATCCGCACCATGTCCCGATCACCATTTTCTGCCCTCTGCTCACGCCTGCACCTACACCGGCCCGGCTGAGGGTTTCGACACCCCCCGTTCCGGCGATCGCCTGCCGCCTGAGGTCAAGACTTTTGGGCGTGATGCCGATGCCAAACCCAGGCCCATGGAATCGGGAAGCACATCGAGCGTGGATCGGCACGAGAATGGCAACGGAACCGCTGCTGCGAGCGCGGCCTCCGAGCGCAGTCGCCAGGCGACGCTGATTCATGAGCTTCAGGGGGCGCTGACTTCGATCGGCGGCTTTGCGGATCTCGTCTCCGAGCAGTTCGCCGACAAGCTCGGCGAGCAGGGCAGCGACTGGCTCGCGCGCGTGCATCGCGGCGTTGGGCGGGCGCAGGAGCTGGCCGATGAGCTTCGTGGCGAGCAAGAGCCCGTCGAGCCCGAGGCGCCCCAGGAGGCAGCCCCGGCCGACGACGCCGAGCGCATCCGCGTCGTCGTCGCCGATGATGACGACGACATCCGGGCGCTGATCGGGGAGTACGTCAGCCGCGACCCTTCGCTGGAACTCGTCGGCGTCGCCTGTGACACCAGCGACGCGGTTCGGGTCGTCGGCGAACTCGAGCCCGACGTCGCGATCGTCGACTGGATGATGCCCGGCGGCGGCGGCGGCGTCGCGACCGGCCAGATCAAGGCCAACAACCCCGAGACCAAGGTGATCGGCTTCACCGGCGGCGATCCCAACCAGGCTTCCTACGACATGATGACCGCGGGCGCGGTCAGCTTCCTGCGCAAGCCCTGCACCAAGGACGAGTTGCTCGAAGCCATTCACGGCAGCCTGCGCTGGTAGCGCTGGCTGGCCCGTCAGCAGCCCTTTCGCAACCGGCGCTCAGCGCCGCTCCTGTCCCTTCAGCCGCGAGCGCGGAAAGATCGAGAAGCTGCCGATCGCGTTGGCGAGCAGGCGGCCGTCCTCGTGGTGGACCTCGCTGCGCATGATGCCGACGCGGTCGTTGCGGCGGTCGAGCTGCGTCGTGCAGATCACGTCGCCCTCCCGCGCCGTCTGCACGTAGTCGATCGAGATCCCAATCGTCGCGATCCGCTCGTCTTCGTCGAGGTCGCGCCAGAGGGCCGAGCCCATGCAGTAGTCGACCATCGCGTAGGTGACACCGCCGGCGAGCAGGCCGGCGGGGTTGATCAGCTCGTCGCGAATCGTCAGGCGGACGCGATCGTGGGCGTCCCAGCGGAGGCCGAGCCAGCGGCTGAGGCCGTCGATGCCGGAGTGACCGTCGTCGCTTGCTGGGTCAGCCATCGCGGCGACCACTCTAGGCGGCGGCCCGGCGCGCCTGAACCGCCGCGGGACCTGGATGGCTGATCTAGCGAGCGGAATGCGCGCGCAGCCAGCGCGCGAGCGAGCGGGCCTGCTCCCCCGGCTGCCCTGAGAGATCGGGAGGCACGACCCGCCTGACTGAAGCCGCTGTCTTGCTCGAGCCCCCTCCCCCCGAGCCGAGCGAGCCGACCAGGATGACGCCGGCCAACACGACCGCGATCGCGACCGCCACCAGCGTCGCCAGCAGTGTTCGCGAACCCCACCCGCTGCGGCGTCGCCGTATCTGCGGCGGGGAGCCGACGGCAAACGGAACCTCGATTCGCCGCTGGGACGGGCCGGTCCCATCGAGAGGAATGCCGGTGGCGGGCGTGGGCGCATCCGCATCCGCCTCGTCCGGGCTCAGCTGCACGGTTCTGGCCTGATCGGCTCCG
The DNA here is from genome assembly GCA_033856175.1 of Solirubrobacterales bacterium. Classification (GTDB taxonomy): domain Bacteria; phylum Actinomycetota; class Thermoleophilia; order Solirubrobacterales; family 70-9; genus JAWVFK01. The sequence goes on from JAWVFK010000027.1 coordinate 115,397, forward strand.
TCAGAGCCTCGGCCGCCGTCCTCTCTCGATCGACGCAGGAGGCTGACAACCGCGCCCTGGCCCAGACGAGAGTCGGCAATCCCGGCCAGCGCCCGCCGCAAGCCCGCCGCTGACGAATAGCGGCGCTCGGGCTCCACCTCGAGGCAGCGCGAGACGATCTCGACGAGCTCGGGGCCGGCCTGGCCGCCGACCATCTCCGAGATCACCACGCCGAGGGCGTAGACATCGGCGTGTGGCCCGGCCTCCTCGCCGCGCTCGCGCTCGGGCGACACATAGGGGCGGGTCCCGAGCAGTGTCCCGGTCTCGGTCAGCGACTGGCCTTCGGCCGCGCGGGCGATGCCGAAGTCGGCGATCTTGAGGACGCCGTCCTCGCGCAGCAGCAGGTTCTGGGGCTTGACGTCGCGGTGGACCAGCCGCGCCCGGTGGGCGTGCTCGAGCCCGGCGCTCGCCTGCAGCGCCAGCTCGATCGCCTCGCGCTCGCCGATCGTGCCGCTGCGGCCGAGCAGCTCCGAGAGCGTCTCCCCGGCCACGTACTCCATGACGATGAACGGCCGGCCGTCGTGCTCGCGGACGTCAAAAATCTGGACGATGTTGGGGTGGCTCAGCTTGCCGGCGAGGCGCGCCTCGAGCTGGAAGCGCTCGCGGAAGCCATCGTCGCCGCAGAGGTTGTCGGCGAGGAGCTTGATCGCCACGGGGCGGTCGAGCTGCTCGTCGACGCCGAGGAAGACGGTCGCCATGCCGCCGTGGCCGAGCACCTTCTCGGTCCGGTAGCGGCCGTCGGAGATCGCCCCGTCGCGGCTGCTAGGGCGCAGGGTTCGAGGCTCCATCGCTCTGACTCTGGGTTTGAGGTTCAGGGCCGGCGCCGCCGCCGCCGTCCGATTGAGACTGCGGCTCTGGCTTCGGCTGCTTTGGCGCCTTCGGCGCAAAATGCTTCTTGAGATGACCGGGCGGCTTCTTCGCCTTGTGCTTGTCGGCCGGAGCCTGCTCGAGCTGGACCGGAACAGCGACGCAGTTGACCTGATCCGCGAGCTGCGCGGTGGCCGCCGTCAGCTGACGGCGAAAGGCGGGCGGGACGCGGCGGGCGGCGATCGCCGCAGCCGCGTCGTGCTGGAGGGTGTCTGCCTGCGTCGCCGCCCCGCAGGTGTCGCCCGACTCGATCAGCGCCGCGAGCTGCTCGCTCGAGCCGGCGAGCCGGTCGGCGACCGGCTTCGGCAGTCGGGCCCGATGCGCCTTCGGAGTGCCGTCGCTGCCGCAACCGGCCAGGGCTAGGATCAGGGGCAGGGCGATCGCCCAGACCATCGCGAGCGTGCCCTGGCGGCGCCAACGCATAGGCAGGCGCTACCCGTGGCGCCTTTGGGCAAACGCGCGACTAGAAGGGCTCGACGACAGTCCCGTCGTCTTCGTCCCGGCGCTCGAAGCCCCGGCAGCTGGTCACCGGCAGGCGCGGGTACCGCGGATAGGCGGGGTCCTCGCGGGAGCGCTCGCAGAGCGAGAAAACGGAGCCGCGGCGGTTCGGCACGAGTCGCTGATGGCGGCAGCGGTCGCAGAGGCCGGCCGGTGGGGTGGCCATTACTTCACTTTATATAGTTGGTTGATGCTGACGTTCCGCCGCCTGTTCGGGTTCCTGCGTCCGTACCGGCGAGTCTCGCTGGCCTCGCTCGCCTTCGCCTGGGCGGCGATGGGGATGACGGTCTTCATCCCCTGGCTCGTCGGCCGCACCGTCGACGCGATCCGAAGCGGCGACCATCCCAGCATCCTGCCGCTGACGGCCGCCATCGTCGGCGCGGCGCTGCTGCGCGTTGGCCTGACGGTGGTCCGGCGGGTCATCGCCGGCCGCGTCTCGCTCGGCGTCGAGTTCGACCTGCGCCAGCGGATCTACGGCCACCTGCAGGCGCTCGAGCTGGGGTTCTTCGACTCGCAGCAGACTGGCCAGCTGATGTCGCGGGCGACGGTCGACCTGCAGGCGATCCGCTTCTTCCTCGGCTACGGGCTGATCTTCATCACCCAGAACATGCTCACGATCGCCCTCGCGGCGGCGGTGATGATCGCGATCAAGCCCTGGCTGGCCCTGCTCGCCCTCTCCCCCGTGCCGATCGTGATCCTCACCGCGGCCCGCTTCAACCGCCGCTCGCGGCCGGCGTTGCAGGAGGTCCAGCAGCGCCTCGCCGAGCTGACCGCGGAGGCGGAGGAGAACGTTTCGGGCATCCGCATCGTCAAGGCCTTCGCCCGAGAGGAGCACCAGCTGCACCGCTTCCGCCGCGCCATCGACCGCGTCTTCGACCAGAACATCTTCTCGACGCGGCTGCGCGCCTTCTACACGCCGCTGATCGGCCTACTGCCGAACGCCGGGCTCGTCCTCCTCCTCCTGGTCGGCGGCCGCGAGGTGATCTCGGGCGGGCTCTCGCTGGGTGACTTCACCGCCTTCTACACCTACCTGATGATGCTGATCGGGCCGATGCGGACGCTCGGCGTCGCCCTCGGCATGTCGCAGCGGGCGATCGCCTCCGGCAACCGCCTCTTCGAGATCCTCGACCGCGGCCCCCAGATCACGAGCCCGCCGGGGGCGCCGCCGCTGCCCGAGGGCGGCGGCCGTGTCGAGCTCCGCGGCGTGACCCTCCACTACGACCGCGAGGCGCCGGCGCTGGAGGGGATCGACCTGACGATCGAGGCCGGACGAACGGTCGCCCTCGTCGGCCCCTCGGGCTCGGGCAAGACCAGCCTCGTCGCGCTGCTGGCCAGACTCTATGACCCCTCGGCCGGGACGGTGTCGATCGACGGCGCCGACCTGCGCGCGGTCGACCTCGGATCGCTGCGCTCGCAGATCGCCTTCGTCGCCGACGACAGCTTCCTCTTCTCGGCGACGGTCGCCGAGAACATCGCCTACGCCCGCCCCGACGCGACGCCGGCCGAGATCGAGCTCGCCGCGAGCCGGGCCCAGGCCGACGGCTTCATCCGTGAGCTCCGCGACGGCTACGACACGCTCGTCGGCGAGCGCGGCCTGACCCTCTCCGGCGGCCAGCGCCAGCGGATCGCGATCGCCCGCGCCCTCGCCGCCGACCCGCGGGTGCTGATCCTCGACGATGCCACCTCGTCGGTGGACGCACGCACCGAGGCTGAGATCAAGCGCGGCCTCGCCGCGGCGATGGCCGGGCGGACGACGTTCATCGTCGCCCACCGGCTTTCCACCGTCGCCCTGGCCGACGAGATCGTCGTCCTCGACCAGGGCAGGATCGTCGACCGCGGCGGCCACGACGAGCTCCTGGGCCGCTGCTCGCTCTACGCCGAGATCGCCGAGAAGGGCCTCGAGGACTCGGTCTTCCTCCAGCGCGATCTCGAGCGCCGCGAGGAGATGGCGAAGCTGTGAGCCGCCGGCAGCGGCTGCGCGCCGTCTGGGAGATCCTTCGCGGCGAGCGAAACCGCGTCCGCAAGATCCGCTGGCTGCTCAGCCTGCTGCGCCCCTACCGGCTGCGGGTCGCGGCGATGTTCGGGTCGCTGCTGCTCGGCGTGGCCGCCAGCCTGGCGCCCCCCTATCTCGTCGGCAGGGCGATCGACGACGGCATCGACGCCCGCCACGTCTCGCAACTCGACCTGATCGTCCTCGCCTTCGTCGCCTCGGCCCTGCTCTACGCCGCCGCCAGCTACGCCCAGACCTACCTCGTCGGCTGGGTCGGCCAGCGGGCGCTGCAGGACCTGCGCGAGCGGATCTTCGTCCACATCCAGGCGATGTCGATCGGCTTCTTCACCCGCCGGCGTCCGGGCGTCCTGATCTCGCGGCTGACCAACGACGTCCAGGCCCTCGACCAGCTCGTGACCGACGGCATCACGACGCTCTTCTCGAGCTCGCTAACGCTGATCGGGGTCGTCGTGATCCTGCTCTTCCTCGATCTGCCGCTGGCGCTGGTCACCTTCCTGACCTTCCCGCTGCTGGCGATCGCCAGCGTCATCTTCCGCATCGCCGCCGCCGGCGCCTACCGGCTGACGAGGGAGAAGATCGCCGAGATAACCGCCCACCTGCAGGAGACGCTGAGCGGCATCCGCGTCGTCCGCAGCTTCGGCCAGGAGCGCCGCCACATCGACCGGATGACGGTCCTGAACGAGGAGAACCGCGACGCCAACATGCGGACCGTCTACCTCAACGCCGCTTACTTCCCGGCGGTCGAGATGCTGTCGGCAATCGGCACCGCGGTCATCCTGCTCTACGGCGGCTACCGCGCGATCCACGGCGACGTGGCGATCGGCGTGCTCGTCGCCTTCGTCGGCTACCTGCAGACCTTCTTCGACCCGATCCAGCAGCTCTCGCAGCTCTACACCACCTACCAGCAGGGCATGGCGGCGCTCGACAAGATCTTTGAGCTGCTCGACACGCCGCCGGACATGGTCGACAGCCCCGGCGCGATCGACCCCGGGCGGCTGCGCGGCGAGATCCAGCTCGACGGAGTCTGGTTCTCCTACGCGGCGAGCGCACCAGGGGACGAGCGTGCCCATGGCCCCGGCTCGGCGGGCGAGGGCGAGCCCGAGTGGGCGCTTCGCGACGTCGACCTGACGATCCCCGCCGGGCAGACGGTCGCGCTGGTCGGGGCGACCGGCGCCGGCAAGTCGACGCTCGCCAAGCTCGTCGCCCGCTTCTACGACCCCCAGGCCGGCCGGCTGCTGATCGACGGTCATGACGTTCGCGAGCTCCAGGCCAAGGCCCTGCGCGGCCAGCTGGGAATCGTGCCGCAGGAAGGCTTCCTCTTCTCAGGCTCGATACGCGACAACATCGCCTTCGGCCGGCCTGACGCGGCGCCGGAGGAGATCGAGGCGGCGGCGAGGACCGTCGGCGCCGACGTCTTCCTCTCGCGCCTTGCCGACGGCTACGACACCGAGGTCGGCGAGCGCGGCGTCCACCTCTCCGCCGGCCAGCGCCAGCTCGTCGCCTTCGCCCGCGCGCTGCTCGCCGAGCCGAGCATCCTGATCCTCGACGAGGCGACATCGAACGTCGATGTCCAGACCGAGCGCGTGATCGAGCGCGGCCTCGAGCGCCTGCTCAGCGGCCGCACGGCGATCGTCATCGCCCATCGCCTCTCGACGATTCGCCGCGCCGGCAGGATCGTCGTCCTCGACGGCGGCCGCGTCGCCGAGTCGGGGACGCACGACGAGCTGATGCAGACCGGCGGCGCCTACGCCCAGCTCTACGGCGCCTGGGCCGAGCAGGCTGTGGCCTAAGAGCGGTTCTGGAGCGGCTGGCTCGGCGCGGGTCTAGGGAGCGCCGACGCCGCCGGAGTTGCCCCCGCCGCCGTTGCCGTTGCCGCCGCCGTTGCCCGCGGTGCCGCCCTGGTTGCCGGTGCCGTTGCCGGTACCCGCGGGCGGGGTGGTCGGCTGGGTCGGCGCGGCCGGGGTCGTCGTGACCGCCCCGGGCGTGGTGGTCGTCGCCGAGGCGGTGGCGCCCTTGCCGCACTCCTGGAAGCCGTAACTCTCAGCGGCAGCCTTCGCGTCGGCCTCAGCTGTCGAGATCGCCGTGGTGAAGGTCGCCGTCGTCGAGGTGTCGCCGCGCTGCTGGGCCAGCTGGATCTTCTTCTGGTTGTCGAGGATCTGGTTCTCGGCGTCGAGATAGCGCTGCAGCGTCGTCTCGTCCTCGGTCGGCAGGCCGAGGGCGTCGAGCTGGTCGACGAGGTTCTGGCTGATGTCGACCTTCTGAGTTGCCAGCGTCGCGGCGTCGGTGGCGGGCAGCGAGCCGAGGGCGGCGTTGGCCTCGGCGCAGACGGCGTCGGCCTGGGCGATGTAGTCGGTCTTGGTCAGCGCCTGAGTGGCAACGGTCGGTGTCGGAAAAGAGGTGATCGGCACACCGTTGTCACCGCCGCAGGCCGCGAGGGCCAGCGACGAGAGGGCGAGAAGGGCGGCGAGGGCAGGACGCTTCATCTGGCGAGTCAAGGTAGCAAACGCGAAAAGCCCCGCCTTTGCGGGAGTTTCGCTTGAGAAGCTGCGCCCCAGGGATTTGAACCCCGACTACCTCGTCCAGAGCGAGGCGTGCTGCCATTACACCAGGGCGCACCGGCGCGTAACGATAGAGGTTCGGCTCGCTCTCGCTAGGCGATGGATTCGAGCGCGGTGCCGCCGTCGGCGAGGGCCTCTCGATGCGGTGAGAGGTCGACGCCGCTCTCGATCAGGCGGCGGGCGTGGGGCAGATCCTCCGAGCGCTCGACCGACAGCGCCGCGGCCAGCCTGCCGCCGCTGAGATACCAGGCGCTCCACTGCCCCGCGTCGCGGTCGCCGCGCCAGACCACCTCGTCCCACTCCTGCGCCGGGCCGACGTATTCGAGGCTCGCCCAGTCGGCGAGGTCGCTGAAGAAGTACGGCAGCTCGCGGTAGGGCTCCTCGCCGCCGAGCATCGACCGCGCCGCATGGCGGCCCTGCTGCAGGGCGACGTCCCAGTGCTCGACGCGCAGGCGACGGCCGTGGACGACGCTGTCGTAGGAGCAGACGTCGCCGGCGGCGAAGATCCCCTCGACCGAGCTCTGGAGCTTGGCGTCGCAGACGATCCCGTTCTCGACCTCGAGCCCGGCACGGCCGGCGAGCATCGTGTCCGGATGAACGCCGGCGCCGACGACCACCGCGTCGCACTCGATCCGCCTGCCGCTCTTGGTCCTGACCGCCTCGACACGCGTTTCCCCTTCGAAGGCCTCGAGCTCCTCGCCGCCGTGCAGCTCGACGCCGTGATCGGCGAGGACGTCGTGGAAGAAGCGCCCCGCCTCGTCGCCAAAGGACCGCGACAGGGCGACGTCCTCGAGCATCACGATCGCGCACTGCTTGCCCTTCGCCGTCAGCGAAGCGGCAACCTCGGCGCCGATGTAGCTGCCGCCGATCAGCACGACGCGGTTGGCGTCGGCGACATCGTCGCGGATCGCCTCTGAGTTGCCGAGCACCCGCAGGTAGTGGATGCCGTCGAGCCCGGACCCGTCGACGCGGAGGATGTTGACGTTGGCTCCCGTCGCCAGCAGCGCCTTCTCGAAGGCGATCTCCTCGCCGCCCTGCAGCTTGGCGCGGCGCCCGGCGGCGTCGAACGACATCACGTTCGTGCCACTCAGCAGCTCGACGCCGTTCTCCGCATACCACTCGGGTGGGTGGACGTAGGCGTCCTCGGCCGTGCTCTCGCCGCGCAGGAAGTCCTTCGAGAGCGGTGGCCGCTCGTAGGGCGGGTGGGGCTCGCGGCCGACGAGGAGGATCTCGCCATCCGCTCCCTGGGCGCGAAGCTCGGCGGCGCAGTTGGCGGCGGCCATGCCGCCGCCGACCAGCAGATGCTTGACCTCGCGCAGCGCCATGCTAGGCGGTGCGCTCGCGGCGCTTGGGCGGTGCCTCGAGCGGCGCGAAGAAGTCCTTCAGCTCCTCCTCCATGCCGGGATCGAGCACGGCCAGCACCTCGTCGCCGGGCTGCAGGACGGTGTCCGGCCCCGGCACGAAGCCCTGGCCGCCGCGCAGGACGGAGATCAGCAGGCTGCCCTCGGGCATGTGGAGGTCGCTGACCTTCTCGCCGGCGACCCGCGAGCCCGGCTCCAACAGCAGCTCGATGATCTCGAGCCGCTCCTCCGGAAAGTCGAGCAGATGGACGAGGCCGTACTCGGGCACCTCGTGCTCGATCAGCCGCAGGATCAGGTCGGTCGCCGAGACCGAGGGCTTGACCCCCAGCAGGTCGAAGTGCTGCCGGTTGCGCGGGTTGTTGACCCTGGCGATGATCCGCTCGACCATGTACTTCTCGCGAGCGACCTGGCAGATCAGCATGTTGTCCTCGTCGTCGCCGGTGACCGCGATCACGAGGTCGGCGCGGGAGATGCCGGCGCGCTCGAGCACCCAGAGCTCGGAGGCGTCGCCGTACTGAACGCTGTGCTCGAGCTCCTGCTCGACGGTGAGGTAGCGGTTGTGGTTGTCCTCGATCAGCGTCACCTCGTGACCCTTCTCGATCAGCTCCCGCGCGAGGTTCCAACCGACCTTGCCCGCGCCGACGATGATGATGTACACGTCAGCCCTCCTCGCCGGCGGGGATCGACGACGCCGCCAGGCTGCGGACCTCGTCGGTCAGCATCTCGATCGCGACCCGCGTCGGGCAGACCGTGTGCAGGCCCTGGCGCTCGTACCAAAGGGCCCGGTGGGGGTCGAGGATGCGGGCGATCACCTTCGGCACGTTGAAACGGCGCATCGCTATCTGGGCGACGATGATGTTCGTGTTGTCGCCGTCGGTGGCGGCGATGAAGGCGTCCGCCCGCTCGATTCCGGCTTCCAGCAGGGCGTCGATCTCCAGCGCCGTGCCGACCGTGAAGTGGCCGCCGGCCTCCTCCCAGGGCTCGTCGAGTCCCGCCTCGAGCTTGGCGTGGGACTCGGGGTCCTCGTCCAGGCACGACACCTCATGCCCGTCGGCGAGCATGTTGCGGGCCAGGGCTGAGCCGACCCTTCCCACTCCGGCTACGAGTACGAACATCGGTGCCGGATATTAGTTAGTGGGCTCTGCCGGCTTGGCGGGGGCGTCCTGGCTGGGCGGGGGCGTGCCGTTGCCCGGCCCGGCTGTCACCGCCGCCTCGGCCTCAGCCTCGAGCACGACGCTCTCGGGAGGAGCGGTCAGCAGCACCCGGCAGGGCGCCTTCTTGAGCACGTACTCGGTCACATCGCCGATCTCCTGCGGCCGGGTGCCGCCGATGCCGCCCATCACCGCGCCACCGCGAATTCGCGTCGGTGGCTCGGCGCCGATGACGATCGCCTCGACCCAGCGGCGGCGGGCTTGCTCGACGATGCCGGCGCCGACGGAGCGCGCGGGGATGATCGCCGTGTGCACGCGCACCGAGTCGTACTCCTCGCCGACCTCGCGAGCCCGCGCCAGCGACCGCTCGGCGGCCTCGACGCGAGCCCGCGGCAGCGGCGCGTCGAGCGGCAGCGTCAGCGGCACGGCGATGACGTAGACGACCTCGAGCAGCGGCCCGCCGCCGCCGCTACCGACGTCCTCCGCATCGGCGAGCCGTCCCGCAGTGGCGACGATGTCGTCGTCGAGCTCGGTGCCGAAGATCGGTACGAGGATGCTCGCGTACTCGACGTCCGGCGCCTGCTTGGTCAGCGCGTCGCTGGGCACGCTGACGCGCTTGGTCAGCGACGTGCCCTCGACCAGGCGGCGGTAGATCACGTAGGCGACGAGGCCGAAGAGCATCCAGCCGCCGCCGACCCAGCGGGCGCCGGCGTGGAAGGCGATGACGCTGATGAAGGCGAGCCCGCTCATCGTCACCGCGATCAGCGTCGGCAGCGGCAGCGTGGCGGCGCCGAAGCGCAGGCCCAGCGGCACGCTGAACGGTCGCCGGCGATCGGGCTCGCGGACGCGCAGGCGCAGGATCGAGAGATGGGCGATCGTCATCGTCAGCATCGCCCCGAAGGCGTAGATGCCGGCGAGGAAGCGAACGTCGGTCGGCAGGACGAGCGCGAATGCGAGGACCGCAGAGGCGAGGATCGCCACGTGCGGCGTGCCGCGGTTACGGCCGAGGATGCCCAGCCAGCTCGGGATCTGCCGGTTGGTCGAGAGCACGTAGATATGCCGCGACAGGCCCAGCATCGACGTGTTCGCCGCCCAAACCAGCACCGGGGCGGCGACGAGCGCGACCAGCCAACGCATCGTCTCCGAGAGCCAGTGGGGGTGAAAGGCGCTGACCACCCCGAGGACCGGCTCCTCGATGAAGCGGCCGGCCAGCTCGGTGTGCGGGCCCTGGGGCCCGGCAACCACGGGGACTGCCATCAGCGCGATCGCCGCCATGCCGGCGTAGACCAGCGGCACCCCGAGCGCGCCGACGCCGATGACGCGCTTGAGGTCGCCCGGCGCGATCTCGACGTCCGGCGCCAGGTTCGAGGTCGCCTCGATGCCGGCATAGGCCAGCGTCGCCAGGACCGCGGCGTAGACGGCGTCGACCAGCGACGGCGTGCTGAACAGATCGAGCTGAGCGGTCAACCGGTCCGGATGGAGGACGACGATCGCGCCGACGACGATCACCGCGAGCTGGAGCAGGAGGTCGCCGAGCGCCAGGCCGACGAGGATCCGCTCACCGCGCTTGCCCGTCGAGCCGCGGATGTTGAGTGCCGCGGCAAGGGCGATCACGAGGCCGGCGACGACGATCTCGATGCCGTTGTCGTCGAGATGCGTGGAGACCGGCGTCAGATAGTGCGACACCGAGAGCGACGCCAGCGCGATCAGGATCAGGTAGTCGATCAGGATCGCCCAGCCAGCGACGAAGGCGACGAGCTCGTTGAAGGCGTGACGGGCGAAGGTCGAGGAGCCGCCGCGCTCGGCGAACATCGCCGCGCCCTCGACGTAGGTCATCGTCGTCAGCGCGAACAGCAGTCCGGCGATCAGGAAGACGAGCGGAGTCAGGCCGAGGCCACGGTCGGCGACGACGCCGATGGCGAAGTAGATCGAGAAGCCGACGCCCGAGTAGGCCACCGCGAACAGCAGCGGCACGCCGACCCGGCTGCGGCGGACGAGCCGAACCGGCGGCTCGACCGCGTCGACCGCCGGCAGCTCCTCGGACTTGCCGGGCTCGTCGCTCAACCGAGGTCTCGCCCGAGGTAGAGGCGAAAGCCGCCGACCGCGAGGAAGGCGATGCCGAGCAGGACGCCGACGGAGAGAACGCCGGCGCCCGAGCTGAGCGCCCTGACCTCGATCGCCAGCCCGAGGACGATCATCAGCACCGACATGGCGCGGACGAGTCCCGCGTAGATGCGCTCGGGAGCGGGCACGATTCGATTCTAGATCGGGGCGCAGGCGCGACCGCGCCGCCGGCCTCTCAGGCGTGGGCCGTCTCGACAGGTTCGGGCGACTGCGACGGTTCCGGCGACTCCGAGACGACGAGCACGCGGCAGGGCCGCCTCGCGAGCACGGTCTGCAGGGCCTTGCCGTAGACGGGGCCCGTTCCCCGCCGGCGCAGGCCCATGACGATGGCGGCGGCACGGGTGCGGCCGGCTTCGTCGGCGATGACGCGGCCAGCCTGGCCTGGGCGGACCCGCTCGACGTGGCCGGTGATCCGCAGCCCGCCGATCAGCTTCGCCCGCTCGATCTTGCTCTGGGCCTCCTCCTCCTCGCGGTCGAGCGGGGCGTCGAGCGGCAGGTGCGACGGGACGGTCAGCAGTGAGTAGACGTGGATGCCGCGCCGCCGCCGCGAGGCCAGCTTGGCCGCGGTTGCGACGGCGTCGCCCGAGAACGGCTCGGCGTCCTCGAAGGCGACGATGATGCTGCGGTACTCGATCTCCTCGACGCCGAGCGGCTCCGGCAGCACCACCTTCACCGTCTGCGTCAACGGCAGGTGCTGGTTGCGCCGGTAGGCGACGTAGACGAGCGTGCCGATCGTCATCCAGCCGATGCCGATGGCAAGCGTCCGCGGGTTCAGCGCCATCACGACGATCCAGGCCGCAAAGGTGCCGAGGCCGCCGAGCACGGCGGTCAGCGGCACGTCGAAGCCGAAGGCGCGGAAGTTCAGGGGCGGCTTCCAGAGCCGTTCGGCGTCGTGCTTGACCTTGCGCAATCGGATCACCGCGACATGGGCGATCGTGAACGAGAGCATCGCGCCGAACGAGTACATCGTCGCCAGCAGGTCGGTCTCGCCGGGGATCAGGGTCACCGCCGCGATCGCCGAGAAGGCGAGGATGGCGATGTAGGGGGTGCGGAACTTCGGATGGACCTGGCGCAGCGTCTCCGGCAGCTGGCGGTGCTGGCCCATCGAGTAAGTCAGCCGCGAGACGCCGATCAGCCCGGCGTTGGTGGCGATGATCAGGATCACGGCGGCGAGGACGCCGACGTAGGCGCGCATCGCGTCGGTGAGGCCGGGGCCGAGGCCGAGGTTCTCGACGATGCCGAGGATCGGGTCGTCCTTGAAGGTCGTCCCCAGCTCCGTGGTGAAGCCGCCGGCGTGGTGGACGACGGGCATCGCCGAGAGGGCGACGATAGGGATCAGCAGGTAGAGCCCGAGCACGGCGACCACCACGAGGCCTACTCCTCGCGGGATCGTCTTCGCCGCGTCCTTGGCCTCCTCGGCCATGTTCGAGATCGTCTCGATGCCGGTGTAGGCGATCATCCCGACGGCGATTCCGAGGGCGAAGTCACCCCAGCTCGGCGCCACGCCCCAGTGGACGTTCGAGATCAGCGTGTCCGGGCTGAGGACGAGGACGATGCCGATCGCGACCAGCACGACCTGGGTTGCGAGGTCGGCGACGGCGAGGATCAGGTTGAGGCGCGCCGACTCCTGCGTGCCCCTGACGTTGAGCGCCGCCAGCATGCCGATCAGGACGACGCCGCCGACGATGTCGCCCGGGCTCTCGGCCAGGGGTTGCCAGAAGACGGCCAGGTAATGGGGCACGAAGAAGGCCGAGATCGCGACCGTGATCACGTAGTTGAGCATCTGCGCCCAGGCGGCGAGGAAGCTGACCAGCTCGTTGAAGGCGTGGCGGGCGAAGCTCGAGGAGCCGCCGGCCTCCGGGTACATCACCGTCGCCTCGGCGTAGGTGGCGGCGGTGAACATGAAGATGATCCCCGAGACGACGAAGGCAACCGGGGTCAGCCCGAGCGCAAAAGCCGCCGTGACGCCGAGCGCGTAGTAGATCGAGGAGCCGACGTTGCCGTAAGCCGCCGCAAACAACGACCCGACGCCATGAACTCGCGCCAGCGACTGATCTCGAGGAATCCGGTCAGCCACGCGACGAGACTACGCCCAGCGGCGGGTGGACCCGCTGCTGGGCGACGTGCTTAGAAGTGAACGATTGGGATGATCAGCAGGGCGACGATGTTCGCCACCTTGATCATCGGGTTGATCGCCGGCCCGGCGGTGTCCTTGTAGGGGTCGCCAACCGTGTCGCCGGTGATCGCCGCGGCGTGGGCGTCGGAGCCCTTGCCGCCGAACTCGCCGTCCTCGATCAGCTTCTTGGCGTTGTCCCAGGCGCCACCGCCGGCGGTCATCGAGATCGCGGCGAAGAGGCCGACGACGATGACGCCGATCAGCAGGCCGCCGAGCGCGTTGACGCTCAACAGGCCGACGACGACCGGGACGACGATCGGGATCAGCGAGGGCAGGATCATCTCGCGCTGCGCCGAGGCGGTGACGATGCGCACGGCGTGGGCGTAGTCGGGCTTCTCGGTGCCCTTGAGGATCCCCGGCTTCTCGCGGAACTGACGCCGCACCTCCTCGACCACCTGGCCGCCGGCGCGGCCGACCGCCTCGATCGCCAGCGCGGCGAAGAGATAGACCATCATGCCGCCGATGATCAGGCCGACGAGGACGTCGGGCGAGGTCAGGTTGAAGAGACCGCCGAGGTCGAAGCCGCGCGGCGCCTCCGCCGTCAGCTCCTGCTTGAAGGCAGCGAAGAGGACGAGCGCGGCGAGCGCGGCTGAGCCGATCGCGTAGCCCTTGGTGACGGCCTTGGTCGTGTTGCCGACCGCGTCGAGCGGGTCGGTGACGTTGCGGACCTCCTCGGGCAGGTTCGCCATCTCGGCGATGCCGCCGGCGTTGTCGGTGATCGGCCCGAAGGCATCGAGGGCGACGATCAGGCCGGTCAGCGAGAGCTGCGCCATGACGGCGACGCCGATGCCGTAGATGCCGGCGAGCTCGTTGGCGCCGAGGATCGCGAGGGCGAGCACCAGCGCCGGCGCCGCTGTCGACTGCAGTCCCTGGGCCAGCCCCTGGATGATGTTGGTCGCGTGCCCCGTCTGCGAGGCGCGGCTGATCGTGCGCACGGGCCGGAAGCGGGTCGAGGTGTAGTAGTCGGTGATCACGAACAGCAGCGCGGTGACGCCGATGCCGATCAATGCGCAGAGCCAGAGGTCGGAGGCACTCGGCGCGATGCCGTGGACGACGTTGATGTCGCCCATCAGCCACTTGGTGACGGGGTAGAAGGCGGCGGCCGAGAGCAGGCCGGAGACGATCAGGCCCTGGTAGAGGGCGCCCTCGACGCGGTCGGTCCTGGTGCGGACCGAGAGCGCGCCGACGATCGACGCGAGGATTGCGACACCGCCGATCACCAGCGGATAGAGCGCGACCTCGTGCGCCTGGCCACCGAAGGTGAGCACCCCCAGCAGCATCACTGCGACCGAGGTGACCGCGTAGGTCTCGAAGAGGTCTGCCGCCATGCCGGCGCAGTCGCCGACGTTGTCGCCGACGTTGTCGGCGATCACGGCGGGGTTGCGAGGGTCGTCCTCGGGGATCCCGGCCTCGACCTTGCCGACGAGGTCGGCGCCGACGTCGGCGGCCTTGGTGTAGATGCCGCCGCCGAGGCGGGCGAAGACCGAGATCAACGAGCCGCCGAAGCCGAGGCCGACGAGCGCGTCGACAGCGTCCTTCTCGTGGAAGTCGAAGAATGAGGTCAGGACGCCGTAGTAGCCGGCGACGCCCAGCAGCGCCATGCCGACGACGAGCATGCCGGTGACCGAGCCGCCCTTGAAGGCGACGTCGAGCGCCGGCGGCACGCCACCGCGGGCGGCCTCGGCGACGCGCGAGTTCGCCCGCACCGAGAGGTTCATGCCGATGAAGCCGGCGGCGCCGGAGAGGATGCCGCCGATGACGAAGCCGACGGCGGTCTCGACGTTCTGGAGGATCAGCAGCAGAACGGCGACGACGACTGCGACGGCGGCGATGATCATGTACTGCCGCGTGAGGTAGGCGCTGGCGCCCTCCTGAATGGCCTTCGAGATGTCCTGCATCTCCTGGTTGCCCGGATCGCGGGCGAGCAGGCGAAGCGTGATCACCGCCCCGTAGAGGACCGCTGCGATGGCGCAGGCAAGCGCGACGACGACACCATGATCGTTCAGAAACTCAGTCAAGTTCTAGGACCCTCCGGCTGAATTGGGCAAAGCGGCGCGGCAGTCTATACGGGGGCGCAGCGGTCGCGCCGGGCGACCGCCCGCCAGGCATGGAGCGGCGCGGCCGTCTAGTTGCCCGGCGGGGTCCAGAGCTTCGAGCGCGCGTCGGCTCGCTGCTTCGCCTCGGCGGCGGCCCCACCGGCCTCAGCAGGGTCTTCCCCGCTGCCCGCCTCGTCGCCCGGCGCTCCCGGCTCGCCGCCGGCGTGCCGGGCGTAGAGCATCTGCAGCTCGGAGACCGCGCCGCGGACCGCCTCGGCGTCCTTGTCGGTCAGCAGCGGCAGCACCGCCCGCACCGAGTCGATGCCGAGCTTGGCCTGGGCGAGGTCACGCTCGTCCTCCTTGGCGATCCGCCGCGCCGAGAGGTTCAACAGGCTGGCGACGCTCTGCAGCAGGATGTCCTCGACCCGCAGCTCGCGCAGCTGCTCCTCGAGCCGCTGACGAAGCTCCTCCTCGTTGGCGGGAGCGGCAGCGTCGTCGACGGCGGCCTCGTCTGCCCCGCTCTCGGGCGCGTCGTCAGGGGTTTTTGTCTCGTCGTTCATTGCTCGGTGCCGATCCAGATCCTGGTCAGGGGCGCTCGACATTAGCCGAGGCTCCCTCGCCGGCGTATGTGCGGCGCGTCTCGTCGAGTGCGGTCGCGTAGATCTCGGCGATGCTCGCCCCGCCCTCGAGCGCCTGGCGAGCGCGCTGGGCGCCGTTGCGGGCGGGGAGCTCGACGTCGAGCCCCAGCAGCTCGCGCGCCGGCGCCGACCAGGCGAGCACCTCCTCCAGCACAGCGCTCGTCTCGACTTCGCGCGGCCCGCCGCCGGCGCGGAAGTCGATCAGCTTGCCGTCCATGCCGTAGCGGATCGCCCGCCAGAGGTTCTCTTCGACCTGGCGCTGGCCGAGCGGATCGCCGTAGCCGCGTTCGTCGTAGTCGAGCGCGGTCTGAGCGAGACAGGCCGCGATCAGCGCCGCCAGCGCGAAGGACTCCTCGCCGCGACTCTGCGCGTCGCAGATCCGGACCTCGACCGTGCCGAAGAGGTGGTGCGGCCGCACGCTCCACCAGAGCTGGGTCGACTCGACGATCGAGCCGGTGCTCTTCAGCATCTCGACGAACTCGGCGTAGGTCCGCCAGTCGCCGAAGGGCTCGTGGACGCCGCAGCGGGGGAAAGTGCGGGTGAAGATCTCGGTGCGGATCGAGTGCAGGCCGGTGTCGCGATTGTCGAGAAAGGGCGAGTTGGCCGAGGCGGCCAGCAGCAGCGGCAGCAGCTCGCGCATCCAGTCGCAGACGGCGATCGCCCGGTCGGCGCCGCGAATCCCCATGTGCAGGTGCATGCTCCAGGTGTTGTTGCGCTGGGCCACCCAGCCGAGGTCCTTCTGCAGCCGCCGGTAGTGCGGCGTGTCGATGATCCGCTGCTCGAGGTAGTCGGCCCAGGGGTGGGTGCCGGTGGCGCCGAGCGCGAGGCCCATCGACTCGGCGAGGGCGAAGAGCCGGGCGCGGTGCTCGCGCTGGTGCTCCATCGCCGCGGCGAAGGTCTCGGAGCGGCCGGAGCGGATCTCGATCTCGGCGGCGATCAGCTCGCCGGCGGCCGACTGCGAGAGCAGCTCGTCGTCCTGGCAGGCGTCGTAGAGATCCTCGAAGCGGTGGGCCAGCTCGAGCGTCTCCGGGTCGACGATCGCGAACTCCTCCTCCAGGCCGATCGTGAAGTCGGTCGAGGATTCGAAGGTCTCGCGGGCGCGGACGAGATCGAGGCCGTGCTCGGTCATGACGAGCTAGGCGAGGTAGAAGTAGAGCGCGTAGAGGAGGTCGACAGCGGGGCTCGAGGTGTGGACGGTCACCTCGGGTGGGACCTGGAGCAGGCTCTCGGAGTAGTTGAAGATGATCTTCACGCCGGCGTCGACGAGTCGATCGGCGACCTCCTGGGCGGCGTGCGGCGGCACGGCCAGCACGCCGACGACGATCTCGTCGTCGGTGACGACGCGGTCGATCTCGGAGAACTCGCGCACGGTCAGCGGCCCGACTGCGGTGCCGATCACGTCGGCGTCGGTGTCGAATATCGCCACGATCTGAAAGCCGTGGTCGGCGAAGATGTCGGAGCTGGCGATCGCCTGGCCGAGGTTGCCGGCGCCGAAGAGGGCGATGTTGTGCTGGCCGGCGGTCCGCAGGATCTTGCGGATCTCGCGAACGAGCGACTCGATGTTGTAGCCCACCCCACGCTTGCCGAACTTGCCGAATCCGGAGAGGTCACGGCGGATCTGGGTCGAGTTGATGTGCGTGTAGTCGGAGAGCTCCTGCGAGGAGATCGTCTCCTTGCCCATCTTGCGAGCCTGGGTCAGGACCTGGAGGTAGCGGGAGAGCCGAGCCGCGACGCCGAGCGAGAGCCGCTCGCCCTCGGCGATGGCGGGGCCGTCGGCACCGCCGTTGAGGACCTCCTGTTCGATCATCGCGGCAGCCTATCCAGTCGCGAGCGGACGGCGACGGGGTCCGGCACGAGCTCGGAGGCGATCGTGCCATCGACCGCGATCACGGGGATGCGCTCGAGATAGCGGCTGTGAAGACCCTCGTCGGTCTCGATGTCGATCTCCTCGAGCTCGAAGCTCGCGCCTTCTTGTCGCAGCTGGAGCAGCAGCTCGCGGGCCTCGTCGCAGAGATGACATCCCGGACGGCCGTAGAGGGTCACGGTCGGCAGCCTCGCCACGGCTCAGCTGGTGGCGAAGGCGTCGCAGGCGAGGTAGTCCGGGTACGGCGCCGGCTCGACGAATCGCGCCGCCGAAGCGATCATCGCCGCGTTGTCGGTGCAGAGCTCGGGCGCGACGAGCTTGAGCGCCAGGCCTCGGCGCTCGCAGATCTCGCCGACGCGGCGGCGAAGCGGCCCGTTGGCGGCGACGCCGCCGCCGAGAGCGACGGCCTGCCAATCCGAGCCGGCGGCGTCCAGCCCGCGTTCGAGCTTGGTCCCGAGCTGGGTGACTATCGCCTCCTGAAAGGAGGCCGCGAGATCCGCCTTCGCCGCCTCGAGCCCGTCGCCCAGCTCGCGGACGCGGTAGACCAGCGCCGTCTTGAGGCCGCTGAAGCTGAGGTCGAGACCGGGGTCGCGCGTCATCGCCACGGGGAACTCGAACGCCGCCGGATCGCCATCGCCCGCCAGGCGCTCCAGCGCCGGGCCGCCCGGATAGCCGAGGCCGAGCATCCTGGCGCCCTTGTCGAAGGCCTCGCCGGCGGCGTCGTCGAGGGTCTGGCCGAGGATCTCGAAGCCGTCGTGGCCGTGGACGCCGGCGAGGATCGTGTGGCCACCGCTGGCGATCAGGCAGAGGAAGGGCGGCTCGATCGGCTCCGGCTCGAGGAAGTTGGCGGCGACGTGGCCCTGGAGGTGGTCAACGGCGATCAGCGGCAGCCGCCGTGCGGCCGCCAGCGCCTTCGCCGCCGAGACGCCGACGAGCAGGGCGCCGATCAGCCCCGGGCCGCGGGTGACCGCGACCGCATCGACGTCGTCGAGCTCGGTCGAGGCGCCGTCGAGCGCTGCGGCGACGACGGCGTTGACGAGATCGAGATGGTGGCGCGAGGCGACCTCGGGGACGACGCCGCCGTAGCGCTCGTGGAACGCCGCCTGCGAGGAGATGACGTTGGCGAGGACCCGGGGACCGTCGGTGACGGCGGCGCAGGTGTCGTCGCAGGAGGTCTCTAGGGCGAGGATCCTCACGCGCGGGCCGCGGCCGATGCCTCCAGCCACATGATCAGCGCGTCCTCACCGTTGTCGTGGTAGTAGCGGCGGCGAACGCCGGCGGAGCGAAAGCCGATTCGCTCGTACATCGCGATCGCGACGTTGTTGGAGACGCGGACCTCGAGCGTGTAGCGGGCGTCCGGCCCGGCCTGCTCGAAGAGCGCCTCCAGCAGCAGCTTGGCGATGCCGGAGCGGCGGCGCTCGGGCGCCACGGCGACGTTCATCAGGTGCCAGACGTCGTCGTAGCGCGAGCAGACGAGATAGCCGGCGGTGCCATCCTCGTCGGCGGCGACGAGGCAGATCCCCGAGGGCTTCGAGAGCTCGAGGACGAACATCGCCAGCGACCACGGCGTCGGGAACGAGCGGCGCTCGATCGCGATGATCGAGGGCAGGTCGCTGTAGCCCATGCGGCCGAGCGCCAGCCCGCCCGCTGGACGCTTTTCATCGGTTCTCGCGGGCCCTGTCACGCCAACGTTCCGCATCCGGAGCCCTCAGATAGAGGGGCTTGACCCGCTCGATCGGAACGGGCTCGAGCCGCGCGCCCAGCTCGCAGAGGTACCGCGCTCGAAGCCTCTGTGAAGCATCGCCATCAGCGGGAACGGCGACGCCGGCGGCCTCGAGCTCATCGCGAAATCGTAGCGAGCCGTCTCCGGCGCTCAGCGGCGCCGCCGCCAACCCTGAGAGCCGGCTCGCAAGCTGCTCGGGCGAGGCGACGAACGGAGGCCAGACCTCCTCCCCCGCCGCGTCATAGAGCGCTCCGAAGACCTCGCCGCGGCGGGCATCGATCAGCGCCAGCCGCGGGCGCTCCTCGTCGCCGGCGATGCCCCGCGCCAGCGCGGCCAGAGAGCAGACGCCCGCCAACGGGGTGTCCGTCGACTGTGCCAGCGCCCTGGCGGTGGCGATGCCGATTCGCAGACCCGTGAACGAGCCCGGCCCGACGCCGACGACGATGCGCCCGATCGCCGGCCAGCCGCCGGCGCCCGCGACCAGCCGCTCGACCTCGGGCAGCAGGGCGACGGCGTGGCGCGGCCGCCCCTTGCCGGGCCCGACGACCGCCTCCTCGACCTCGTCTCCGCCGGCGACGGCAACGGTCGTGTCAGCGGTGGCGGTGTCGAACGCCAGGACGCTGCTCATCGCCGCTCGATCGCGATCTCGCGGCTGTCCTCGCCGGCGTGCTCGATGCGCACCGCAGCGGCGACCCGCCCCAGAGTGGGCTCGGCGATCGCCGGCCATTCGACGAAGGAGACGGCGTCCTCGGTGAGGTAGTCGTCGAGCAGACCGGGATCCTCGCCCTCGAGGCCGGCGAGCCGGTAGAGGTCGAGGTGGGACACGGGCAGCCGGCCCTCGTAGCGGTGACCGATCACGAACGTCGGCGAGGTGACCGGGTCGCGAACGCCGAGCTCGCGGCAGGCGCCCCTGATAAACGTGGTCTTGCCGGCGCCGAGCTCACCGCTGACGAGGACGACATCGCCGGGGCGAAGCTCCCGTGCCAGCTCGGCACCGAGCCGCTCGGTCTCGCCCGGGCCCCCCGTGCGCCGGCCCTCGCCCTGGCCCTCATCCGCGGCCACCCGGTTGGTCATCTAGGCGCCAAAGAAGCCGAGCTGCTCGCGCTCCACCTCGGGATCGCGCCGGACCTCGAGCGAGCCACCGGCGCCCTCCGGCGCCTCTTCGGGCTCGGGCGCGGGCGCGTCGAGCAGCCGCCGCGCCGCCTGGAGGTCGGTCCGCAGCGTCTCGACCAGAGAGGGCGTGCGCAGGGCCGCGGCCGGATGGAAGAGCGGCATCACGTAGACGGTCCGCTCGCCGAGCTGGTGGACCTGGGGCGTGCCGCGGACGCGGCTGATCCCCGTCGGGCTCGCGGTCAGCAGCTTCGTCGCGAAGTTGCCCAGCGTGCAGACCACCCGCGGCTCGATCAGCCGGACCTGCTCCAGCAGGAAGGGCCGGCACGACTCGATCTCGTTTGGCTGCGGATCGCGATTGCCCGGCGGCCGGCACTTGAGGACGTTGGCGATGAATACGTCTTTGCGCTCGAAGCCGATCTCGCCCAGCAGTTCGGTCAGCAGGGCGCCGGCGCGACCGACGAACGGCAGGCCCTGCCGATCCTCCTCCGCCCCGGGAGCCTCGCCGACGAACATCAGGTCGGCGTCGGCGTTGCCGGCGCCGAAGACGACGTTCGTCCGCGTCGCCGCGAGCGGGCAGCGCTCGCACGCCGCCGCGTGCTTGTAGACCTCGACGAGCTGCTCGCGACGCGCCTCGGCGCCGATCGCGGTCATCGACCGGCCGGCCAAACGGCGCCGGCGCCGCCGGCCGCTGCAGCCCAGTCGCGGATCGCGCTCACGGGCGCCACTCTAGATGAGCGCCTGGCCCTGGCCAAAACGGCGCCAGGGACCGCCGACCGGCCTATAATCGGATCAAGGCCGTGACCCAATTGGCACGGACCCGTTTGAATCGTCCAACGTCACATCGCCGTCTGGTATCTCCCATGCGGGAACTGGAACGGGAACCACACCCCGAAACCCGATCATCGGCTGCCCCGGCGGCGGTCATCGCCATGCCGAGCAGGCCGCTTCGGACCGCCCGCAGCAAGGCCGAGCTGCGCGAGCTGCTGACCCCGGCACGCCGCGAGGGCCGCTCGATCGGGCTCGTGCCGACGATGGGCTATCTGCACGAAGGCCACCTCTCCCTGATCCGGGCGGCGCGGGCGGCAAACGACCTCGTCGTCGTCTCGCTGTTCGTCAACCCGGCTCAGTTCGGTCCCGACGAGGACCTCGACGCCTACCCGCGGGATGAGGCACGCGATGCCGAGCTCGCCGCCGCCGCGGGCGCCGACGTCCTCTACGCCCCACCGGTCGAGGAGGTCTATCCCGATGGCTTCGCCACGAGCGTCGAGGTCGACCGGCTGACCGAGGTCCTCTGTGGCGCCCCCGGGGCCCGCGGCAGCGAGCACTTCCGCGGCGTCATCACGGTCGTCGCCAAGCTCTTCAACACGGTCGGGCCCACCGTCGCCTACTTCGGCCAGAAGGACGCCCAGCAGGCGGTCGTGATCCGCCGCATGGCCCGCGACCTCGACTTTCCGGTCGAGGTCGAGGTGCTGCCGACGGTTCGCGAGCCCGATGGGCTGGCGATGAGCTCTCGCAACGCCTATCTGTCCGAGGGCGAGCGCCACCGCGCCGCCGCGATTCCGGCGGCGCTTCGTGAAGCCGCGGACCTCATCGCCGCCGACGGCAGCCTCGACCGGGCGATCGCCGCGGCGCGCGAGCGGCTCGCCGCCGCCGGCATCGAGCCCGAGTACCTGGAGGCGCGCCACGCCGACGACCTCTCCGAGGCGTCGAGCCTCAACGGCCGTCCGCTGCTGATCGCCGTCGCCGCGCGTGTCGGCAGGGCGCGGCTGATCGACAACTTGACAATCGAGCCCGGCGACCGATGAAGAAGCCGGGACTCGACAACCGCAAATCGACGGGACCGCAGCCGCGGGCCCAGGGAAGGGAAGGCTGACCTTGCAGCGACACATGCTCAAATCGAAGATCCACCGGGCGACGATCACCGACTGCGACCTCGACTACGTCGGCAGCATCACGATCGATCCCGACCTGATGGAGGCCGCCGACCTGGTGCCGCACGAGCAGGTCCACGTCTGGGACCTCGAGAACGGATCGCGCTTCGTCACCTACGCGATCGAGGGCAGGCGCGGCTCCGGCGACATGCAGGTCAACGGCGCCGCCGCTCACCTCGTCCGGCCCGGCGACAAGATCATCGTCGCGTCATTTGCGATCTACGACGAGCAGGAGGTCGCCGAGCGCGAGCCGAGCGTCGTCCACGTCGATGTCGACAACCGCGCCGTCAGGATCGACAACGACCCGGGGATCCTGCTCAGCGACAGGCTGACCTGGACCGACGAGGTGCCGGGAGCGCTGCGGTGAGCTCGCGGCCATTGGTCCCAAGCGCCCCGCCCGCCGAGCGCCAGCCGCTGACGCTGCCGCGGCTCGCGGAGATGAAGCGGATCGGCGAGCCGATCGTGATGGTCACCGCCTACGACCATCCCTCGGCCCAGGTCGTCGAGGAGGCCGGCGTCGACATCGTCCTCGTCGGCGACTCGGCGGCGATGACCGTGCTCGGCCACGACTCCACCGTCCCTGTGGGGATGGACGAGATGCTGATGCTGGCCGCTGCCGTCCGCCGCGGCCTGCGAACGCCGCTGCTGGTCGGCGACCTTCCCTTCGGCTCCTACGAGCAGAGCAACGAGCAGGCGGTTGCCAGCGCCCAGCGCTTCGTCAAGGAGGCCGGCTGCGACGCGGTCAAGCTCGAGGGCGGCGGCGCCTCGGTCGACCGCGCCCGGGCGATCATCCGCGCCGGCATTCCTGTGATGGGCCACGTCGGCCTGACGCCGCAGACGGCGACCGCGCTTGGCGGCTATCGCGCTCAGGGCCGGACCGCGGGCCGCGCCGCGAAGGTCGCCGAGGACGCGCTCGCGCTGCAGGCGATCGGCTGCTTCGCGATCGTCTTCGAGGCGATTCCCGCCGCCGTCAGCGATGCGCTGATGGCGAAGATGGAGGTTCCCGTCATCGGCATCGGCGCCGGACCGGCGACCGACGGCCAGGTGCTGGTCTTCCACGACCTGCTCGGCATCTTCGACGGCCACGCGCCGCGCTTTGTCAAGCGCTACGCCGACGTCCGCAGCGAGATGGTCGCCGGTGTCCGCGCTTATGCCGGCGAGGTCCGCAGCCATCGCTTCCCCGACGACGACCACAGCTACAGCATCGACCCCGACGAGCTCGCCGAGTTCCGCAACTACCTCGACCAGGAGTCGCTCGCCAGCTCGTCGGTCTGGGACTGGTAAGCGGCTAGAGCTCGGCTCGCTCGAGGTCGCTGGTCGCGGGGCCGTTGACGACCCTGCCCTCGACGTCGAAGCGCGAACCGTGGCAGGGGCAGTCCCAGGTGTGCTCGGCGTCGTTCCAGGCGACGATGCAGCCGAGATGCGTGCAGCGGGCCGAGAGCGCGATCGCCGCGCCGGCCTCGTCGCGGTAGACCGCAAGCTGGCGGCGTCCCCGGCCGATCACCCGGCCGCTCCCCGGAGCGACCTCGTCGAGACCGCCGCGCCATCGCAGCCGGTCGAGCAGGAAGCGCTTGGCGACGTTGAGGTTCTCCTCGATCAGCTTCAGCGCCGAGGCGCGTGGCTTGATCCGCGTCGGGTCGTAGAGCTCGGCCCACGGGCTCTCGCGGCCCGCCGCGAGGTCGGCGAAGATCCGGCCGGCGACGAGGCCATGCGCCAGGCCCCACTTCTTCATCCCCGTGGCGACGTAGACGCGGTCGCGAAGGCGGCCGATATAGGGGACGTCGTCGGCCGGGATGTAGTCCTGGGAGGACCAGCGCCAGCGGAACTCCGCGTCGGGGAAGTGGGTGGTGGCGAACTGGGCGAGGCGCTCGTAGGAGCCCGTGTGATTGTCGGCCTGGCCGACCTTGTGACCCTCGCCGCCGAGGACAATCAGCTCTGCGCCCGCCACCGGCGCCGGCCGTAGCGAGCGGGTCGGCGCGCTGGCGTTGATGTACATCCCGTGGACGGGGTTCGCGGTCTCGAAGGCGATGCAGTAGGAGCGATGAGGGCTCGTCCTGGCGAAGAAGAGATCGCGGTCGAGGAAGGGGATGTTGGTCGCCAGGACGACCGACTCGGCGACGAGCTCGCCGCCGTCGCAGCGCACGCTGCAGGGCGATCCCTCGTCCACCCCAACGGCGCGCGTGCCCTCGTAGATCCGCCCGCCGGCGGCGACGAAGCGCGCGGCCATCCCCTGGCAGAGCTTGGCGGCGTTGATCGCCGCGCCCTGCTCGACCCGGACGCCGGCCTTGATCGGATAGGGAAGGTCCGTCGACTCGACGTAGGTCGCCGCCAGCCCGGCCCTGTTCGCGGCCTCGACCTCCCTCTCGATCGCGGTGACGTCCTCGTCGCGGTCGGCGTAGGTGATCGTCGGCAGGCGCTCGAGATCGCAGTCGATGCCGCCCGCGGCCAGCTCTTCGACCCGAGCCAGCCCCCAGCTGTTTGCCTCGGCATAGGCCCTGGCGCCATCGTCGCCGAACTTGCTCGCGACCTTGTCGTAGGCGAGGCCGTGGAGCGCGGTGACCTTGCCGGTCGTGTGGCCGGTCACGCCCTCGCCGACCTTGCTCAGCTCGACGATGGCGACGTCGGCGCCATCGGCTTGCAGGGCGAGCGCAGCGGCGAGGCCGGCGATCCCGGCGCCGACCACGGCGACGTCGGCGCTGGCCCGGCCGCTCAGAGCCGGGAAGGCAAGCTCAGCTGCCGTCTCGATCCACAGTGAGCCGGGTCGTCCTGGTGCGGGCATCGGCTGCCGAGTACCCGCGTCAGGCACTTCCACGCAGGCGAATTCGTCCAGCCTCCTTGCAGCGGCAGGCGTAACCGCAGCCACGGCGAAGGGTACCCCTAGTGCTAATCAGCACTATCCAAACCCGTCTCAAGGAGGCGAAATCATGGAGGTCATCAAGCGTTTCGAGCCGTTGGCCCTACTGCTGATGGTGCTGGGCGCCCTCAACTGGGGCATGGTCGGACTGTTCCACGAGAACGTGATTGCCAACATCTTTGGCACCGGCACGTTCACCGACGTCGTTTACACCGTCGTCGGCGTATGCGGCCTGATCTATGTGCCCCGGGCACTCGAGGCCCTGCGCATCTCACCGAGCCACGGAGCTCATCCGCGGGGCGTCTGACAAAGACTCCGACGCGAATAAGGAACAAGGGGGCGGCCGGGCGCGCAAGCGTCCGGCCGCTTCGCGTCTGGGGCCGGATCGGGGTTAGGGCGGGCTAGGGGCCGACCGGGGCGCTGGAGCTGATCGCGTCGACCTTCCAGACTCCGCCCTGCGAGATCAGCGAGACCGTGATCGTCTGCCCGTCGGAGGGGCCGCCGTTCGGCACCGCGACCGCCTTGGCGCCGGCGCCGGCGATCTCGATCCTCGTAACCGAGACCGACCGCGCCGCGCTGCCGGGCTTCTGAGCGGCGAGGCAGGCCCGGCGGTCACCGTAGGCGGCGCCGATGTAGCGATCGGTCGCCTCTTTGCCGCAGGCGTCACCCGCCTTGCCGGAGGCGAGCACGTCTTCGACCGACGTCCGCACCGCGGCCTCCTCGAGCGCGGTCTTCGAGAACTCGATCGTCGTCGCCTCCCCCGGCTTGCCCTGGATCACCTTCGTCGGTCCGCCGCTGCCGGTCGAGGTCGTCGCCGTCTTCGAATCGCCGCCGCCGCAACCGGCCGATGCGAGAGCAAGGGCGAGAGCGAGGGGGACGGCAGCGCTAGCCCGAGGAGTCCGCATCGCCGCGGAACTGTATCTCCCGGATCACGCGCGCCGGGGCGCCGGCGGCGATCGTCCCGGCGGGGAGGTCGCCGGTGACGACGGAGTTGGCGCCGATGACGCAGCGCTCGCCGATCGTGACGCCGCCGGTGACGACGCAGTTGACGCCGAACCAGCAGTTGGCGCCGATCCGCACCGGGCCGCGGGGCACGAAGCCCTGCTGGGTGACCGGCTTCTCGGGATCGTCGTAGCGATGGTCGGAGTCGCCGACGAAGCAGTTGTTGGCGAACATCACGTGGTCGCCGATCTCGATCCGCTCCAGCGCCGCCAGCATCGTGCCGCGGTTGAGGAAGCAGCCTTCGCCGATCTCGATCCGAGCCTCGGGCGCCAGCGTCAGCCAGCAGCCGGGCTCGAGCAGCGTGCTCTCGCCGATCGTCAGGCGGCCGTCGTCGAGCGCCTCGAGGATCTCTCCCTCGACCGGGTAGCGGATGAAGAAACCGCCCCGCGCCGCGTGCCGGTCGAGCCGCCAGCGACGCCGGCGCCTGCCATTGCGCTCGTACCAGCGGCGCTTGCGCCACCAGAGCCGGTATGCACCGAGGCTCATCGGCGATTCACTCAGGCGGCGACCGCAGCCCGCCGCCGCGAGCCCTTGCGCGGCGCCGGCTCGACGAGGTCGGCGAGAAAGCGGCCCGTATGGGAAGCGGGAAGGGCGGCGACCTGCTCCGGCGTGCCGACGGCGACGATCTCACCGCCGCCGTCGCCACCCTCAGGGCCGAGGTCGATCAGCCAGTCGGCGGTCTTGATCACGTCGAGGTTGTGCTCGATGACGACGACCGTGTTGCCGGCGTCGACCAGCCGCGCCAGGACCTCGAGCAGGCGCTGGACGTCGGCGAAGTGCAGCCCGGTCGTCGGCTCGTCGAGGATGTAGAGGGTCTCCCCCGTGGCGATCTTCGAGAGCTCGGTGGCCAGCTTGACCCGCTGCGCCTCACCGCCCGAGAGCGTCGTCGCCGGCTGGCCGAGGCGGATGTAGTCGAGGCCGACGTCGTGGAGCGTCCGCAGCCGCCGGTGGATCTTGGGGATGTTGGCGAAGAACTCGACCGCCTCGGCGACCGGCATCTCGAGGACCTCGGCGATCGTCTTGCCCTTGAAGCGGACCTCGAGCGTCTCGCGGTTGTAGCGGCGGCCATGGCACTGCTCGCAGGGGACGTAAACATCGGGCAGGAAGTGCATCTCGATCTTGATCTGGCCGTCGCCGCGGCAGACCTCGCAGCGGCCGCCCTTGACGTTGAAGCTGAAGCGCCCCGGGGCGTAGCCGCGCACCCGCGCCTCCTGCGTCTTTGAGAAGAGCTCGCGGATGTGGTCGAAAACGCCGGTGTAGGTCGCCGGGTTGGAGCGCGGCGTGCGGCCGATCGGCGACTGGTCGATGTTGATGATCTTGTCGATCGAGCCGATGCCGTCGATGCCGTCGTGGGCGCCGGGACGCAGCTTCGCCTGGTGGAGGCGGTTGGCGACCGAGCGGAAGAGGATCTCGTTGACGAGCGTCGACTTGCCCGACCCCGAGACCCCGGTGACGCAGCAGAACGTCCCGATCGGGAAAGCGACGTCGATTCCCTTGAGGTTGTGCTGGCGGGCGCCGCGGACGACGAGCTTCTCGCGCGGCTTGCGGCGGGCATCGGGAAGCGGCACCTCGCGCTTGCCGGAGAGGTACTGGCCGGTGAGCGAAGCCGCCTGGCGGGAGATCTGGGCCGGCGTGCCCTCGGCGACGATGTGGCCGCCGTGCTCGCCGGCGCCGGGGCCGAGGTCGACGACGTGGTCCGCCGCCCTGATCGTGCCGTCGTCGTGCTCGACGACGATCACCGTGTTGCCGAGGTCGCGCAGCCGCCGCAGAGTCCCCAGCAGCTTCTCGTTGTCGCGCTGGTGGAGGCCGATCGACGGCTCGTCGAGGATGTAGAGGACGCCGACCAGGCTCGAGCCGATCTGCGTCGCCAGCCGGATCCGCTGCGCCTCGCCGCCGGAGAGGCTGCGGGCCGGGCGGCCGAGCGATAGATAGCCGACGCCGACGCTGACGAGGAAGTTGAGGCGCTCGTCGATCTCGCGGATGATCAGACGGGCGATCTGGCGCTCGGTGTCGGTCAGCTCGAGGGCGCGGATCCAGTCGAGCGCCATCGTCGCCGACATCCGCGTGTACTCGTCGATGCCGATCCCACCAACGCGGACGGCGAGGCTCTCCGGCCGCAGGCGGGCGCCGTCGCAGGCCGGGCAGGGCTGCTCGGCCATGTAGCCCTCGATCCGCTCACGGTTGGACTCCGAGTCGGTTTCCTCGTAGCGCCTGGTCAGGTGGTTGACGACGCCCTCGAAGCGAACGCGGTAGGAGCGCCGGCGGCCGAAGCGGTTGCGGAAGACGACGTGGTGGCGCTTGCCGTCGGTGCCGTAGAGGAAGAGGTCGCGGTCGGTCTTGCTGAGCTTGCCCCACGGCTTGTCGATGTCGACCTCGTATTCCTCGGCGACGGCGGCGACGAGTCGCTTCCAGTAGCCCGAGATGCCCCTGTTCCAGGGTTGCAGCGCGCCCTCGGCGAGCGAGAGTGTCGGGTCGGGGACGACCAGCTCGGGATCGATGATTCGCTGGAAGCCGAGGCCGTGGCAGGTCTCGCAGGCTCCGTGGGGCGAGTTGAAGGAGAAGATCCGCGGCTCGAGCTCGGGCATCGAGGCGCCGCAGCTGAGACAGGCGAAGCGCTCGCTGAAGGTCTGGCGCTCGAGCACGTCGGGCGGCAGCTCGCCCGCGCCCTTGGCGCCGGTGGCGCGCTTGCCCTCGGCAGCCTTGCCCCCCTTTCCCTCGCGCAGAACCTCGATCTCGACGATTCCCTCGGCCAGGGCGGCGGCGGCCTCGACCGAGTCGGCGAGCCGCTTGCGAAGGTCGTCCTTCATCACCAGCCGGTCGACGACGATCGAGATGTCGTGCTTGAACTTCTTGTCAAGGACGATCCCCTCGTCATCGAGCCGGCGCAGCTCGCCGTCGATCCGGGCCCGGGTGTAGCCCTCCGCCAGCATCGACTCGAGCTGCTTGCCGTACTCGCCCTTGCGGCCGCGGACGATCGGCGCCATGACCATGAAGCGGGTGTCCTCGGGCAACATCATCACGCGGTCGACGATCTGCTCGATCGACTGGCCCTGGATCGGCTCGCCGCAGTTCGAGCAGAACGGATGGCCGATCCGCGCCCAGAGCAGCCGCAGGTAGTCGTAGATCTCGGTCACCGTGCCGACGGTCGAGCGCGGGTTGCGCGAGGTCGTCTTCTGATCGATCGAGATCGCCGGCGAGAGGCCCTCGATCGAGTCGACGTCGGGCTTCTCCATCTGGCCGAGGAACTGGCGCGCGTAGGCCGAGAGCGACTCGACGTAGCGGCGCTGCCCCTCGGCGTAGATCGTGTCGAAGGCGAGGCTGGACTTGCCCGACCCCGAGAGGCCGGTGATCACGATCAGCGCGTCGCGGGGCAGCGTCAGATCGACGTCCTTGAGGTTGTGCTCGCGGGCGCCGGCGATGACTATCTGGTCGGAAGCGGGCACCGGTGACCTACCTGGCGACGCGGGCGAAGATGTCGTCGAGCAGCTCATCGCCGTCGTCGATGCCCAACTCGTCAGAGAGGTGTTTGGCGACCTCGTCGCGCGAGGCGCCGTCCATCGCCATCTTCAAGGCGATCAGTCGAGCGCCCTGGGCCTCGGTCGAGGGCTGCGGCTCGCTCGGCGCCGGCGCTTCGACGGGGCTCTCCGGCGCCGCCTGGGCCGGCGGAGCGGTCGGGACCTCCCCGGCCGGGTCTCCCCCGCCGCGGATTCGCGCCGCCTCGGCTTCGGCCTCACGGACGATCTCGGCGGCGCGGCGCTCGGCCTCCCCGATCACGGCGCGAACCGCGTCCGCCGCCTGCTGTGCGAGCTCCTCGGCTTCCATTAGACGAGCGTACCTACGAGGTCGCCCTGATCGAGTCGAGGTCGCGGCGCAGCTCCTTGAGCTCGTCGCGGATCCTGCCGGCCTCCTCGAAGCGGAGGTCGTCGGCGGCGGCGAGCATCTCCTCCTCGAGCTCGACCAGCAGCTTCTCGAGCTCCTCGGGGCTGCGAACCGGCTGCTCGGAGCGTCGCCGGCGGCGGCGTGCCGGCGCCTTCGACTCCATCGCCAGGAACTCGCTCATATCGGAGATCCCCTTCTGCACGGTCTCGGCGGTGATGCCGTGCTCCTCGTTGTAGGCGAGCTGGATCGCCCGGCGGCGGTCGGTCTCCGAGATCGCCGCCCGCATCGCCGCCGTCTCGCGGTCGGCGTACATCACCACCGTGCCGCGGGCGTTCCTCGCGGCGCGGCCGATCGTCTGGATCAGGCTCGTCTCGCCGCGCAGGAATCCCTCCTTGTCGGCGTCGAGGATCGCGACCAACGAGACCTCTGGCAGGTCGAGGCCCTCGCGCAGCAGGTTGACGCCGACGAGGACGTCGAACTCGCCGAGGCGCAGGTCGCGGATCGTCTGGATCCGCTCGAGCGTGTCGACCTCCGAGTGCAGATAGCGAACGCGGATGCCGTACTCGAGCAGGTAGCCGGTCAGGTCCTCGGCCATCTTCTTGGTCAGCGTCGTCACCAGCGTGCGCTCGTTGGCGTCGGTACGGCCGCGGATCTCGTTCATCAGGTCGTCGATCTGGTTCTTGGTCTCCCGCACCTCGATCGCCGGGTCGACGATCCCGGTCGGCCGGACGATCTGCTCGACGACCCGCATCGACTGCTCGCGCTCGAACGGGCCCGGGGTCGCCGAGACGAGGATGAGCTGGGGCACCCGCGCCAGGAACTCGTCGAACTTCAGCGGCCGGTTGTCGATCGCCGAGGGCAGGCGGAAGCCGTGGTCGACGAGGGTCAGCTTGCGCGAGCGGTCGCCCTCGTGCATGCCGCCGAGCTGGGGGATCGTCTGGTGGGACTCGTCGACGAAGCAGACGAAGTCGTTGGGGAAGTAGTCGATCAACGTGTGCGGCGGGCTGCCCGGCGGCCGGCCGTCGAGGATGCGCGAGTAGTTCTCGACGCCAGAGCAGAAGCCGAGCTCCTTGAGCATCTCCATGTCGTACATCGTCCGCTGACGCAGGCGATGGGCCTCGAGCTCCTTGCCCTGCTCGATCAGCTCGTGCGTGCGCTGCTCGAGCTCGTGGCGGATCTCGGTCACCGCCGAGTCGATCGTCTCGGCCTTGGTGACGTAGTGGGTCGCCGGCCAGACCGAGACGTGGCCGATGTCGTCGAGGATTTCGCCGGTCAGCGGGTCGAAGTGCTGGATCGACTCGATCTCCTCGCCGAAGAGCGCGATCCGGTAGGCGCTCTCGGCGTAGGCGGGGAAGATCTCGAGCACTTCGCCGCGGACCCCGAAGGTACCGCGGGCGAGGTTCGAGTCATTGCGGCGGTACTGCATCGCGACGAGCTTGCGCAGCGTCTCGTCGCGGTCGATCCACTCCCCCACCTTGAACAGCTGCATCTGCTCGCGATAGAGGTCGGGCGAGCCGATCCCGTAGATGCAGGAGACCGAGGCGACGATGATCACGTCGCGACGGGCGAAAAGCGACGAGGTGGCCGAGTGGCGCAGGCGGTCGATCTCCTCGTTGATCGAGGAGTCCTTCTCGATGTAGAGGTCCTGTGCCGGGACATAGGCCTCGGGCTGGTAGTAGTCGTAGTAGCTGACGAAATACTCGACGGCGTTCTTGGGGAAGAACTCGCGGAACTCGTTGCAGAGCTGGGCGGCGAGGGTCTTGTTGTGGGCGATGACCAGCGCCGGTCGCTGGACGCGCTCGATGACGGCCGCCATCGTGAAGGTCTTGCCGGTGCCCGTCGCGCCGAGCAGCGTCGCGAAGCGCTCACCCGCGTCGATGCCCTCGGCGAGCCCGTCGATCGCCTTCGGCTGGTCGGCGGTCGGGGTGTAGGCGGCGTTGAGCTCGAACTTGGCCATGGCGAATGACGATAGCGAGGGGGTCCCGCCGCCCCGCGGGCTTGCTCAGCCGCGTCGCGAGAGGCCGAGCTCGCGGCGGTAGGTGCGTGCGTATTCGTGGCGCTTCTCCAGGACCTTGGCGACGTAGGAGCGGGTCTCGGCGATGTCGATCGCGCCGACGCTCATCTGGGCCCCACCCCAGGCGTCGGCCTTGCCGGGGCCGGCGTTGTAGGCGGCAAGCGCCGCGGCGACGTTGCCGCGGTAGCGGTCGAGCAGGTAGCGAAGATAGAACGTCCCGTAGCGGATGTTGAGCTCGGGGTTGGCGAGGTCGTCGTAGACGAACGTGTTGCCGCCGCTGAGCTTCTCGATCGTGTCGGCGGTCGCCGGCGTGATCTGCATCAGGCCGCGGGCGCCGGCATTCGAGGTCTGGTCGCGGAACTTCGACTCGGCGTAGATCACCGCCGCAATCAGGCTGGCGTCGACGCCCTTCTCGCGAGCCTGCTGACGAATTACGTCCTCGTGGCGCAGCGGCAGCGTCACCTCCTGGATCGTCTGCTCCAGGCGCGGCAGAAAGAGGACGAGCGCTACCGCGAGGACGACCGCGGCGAGGCCGGCGATCCGCAGCCGGCTCACTGGCCTGGAGCGGAGAGCCGTTGGATGAGCGCTCGAACCTCGTCCTCGAGCTCGGCGACGGTGCCGTCGTTCGAGATCACGTGGTCGGCGCGCGAGGCCTTCTCGTCCTGGCTGAGCTGGCGCTGCTCGCGCTCCTGCAGCCCCGCCTGGCCGCGGGCGGCGGCGCGCTCGCGGCGAACCTCGTCGTCGGCGACGACGCAGACGACCGCGTCGAAGGCGTCCTCCATCGAGGTTTCGAACAGCAGCGGCACCTCGATCACGCCGATCCGGCCCGGCGCCAGGGCGGCTCCCCAGGACGCCACCTCGGCGCCCACCCGCGGGTGCAGCTCAGACTCGAGCCAGCGGAGCTCCCCTGGCTGCTCGAAGACGATCTCGGCGATCCGGGCCCGATCGACCTCACCGCCGGGCGCCACCTCCTCGCCCCAGCGCTCAACGAGCTTCGAGCGCATCTCCTCGCCGGCGAGCATGTCGTGGGCGACGGCGTCGCTCGAAAGCGTCGCCGCCCCCTGGCGCTCGAACGCCGCCAGCGCCTCTGACTTGCCGGCGGCGATCGCCCCGGTCAAGCCGACGATCCGTGGCTTCGGGCTCAGGCTTCCTCGGCGGGGGTGTCCGCGGGCTCTTCGGCCGCGGCGTCCTCGTCCTGCTCGGACGCTTCCTCGGCGGCCTCGGGCGCGGGCTCCTCGGCTGGCGAGTCCTCTGCGGCAGGCTCCTCGGCTGCGGGCTCCTCGGCTGCGGGCTCTTCGGCTGCGGGCTCTTCAGCGGCGGGCTCCTCGGCGGCAGGCTCCTCGGCTGCGGGCTCCTCTGCGGCGGGCTCCTCGGCAGCCGGCTCTTCTGTGGCTGGCTCCTCTGCCGCCAGCTCTTCAGCCCCGCCGCTCTCGACGCCGGCGGCAGCATCGATGGCGGCCTGGATGTCGGGCATCACCGCGCCGGTCTGGTCCTCGACGCGCTTGATGCTGAGCGAGAGGCGACGGCGCTCCTCGTCGACATCGAGGATCCTGACCTTGGTCGGGGTGCCCGGCTCGACGACCTCGGTCGGGTTCTCGACGTGATGCTCGGCGAGCTCGGAGATGTGGACGAGGCCCTCGACGCCCGGCAGGATCTCGACGAAGGCGCCGAAGGCGACCACCTTGGTCACCGTGCCCTCGAGGGTGTCGCCGATCGAGTACTCGTTGAGGACCGTCTGCCAGGGGTCTTCCTGGGTCTGCTTGAGGCCGAGCGAGATCCGCTGGCGATCACGGTCTATGTCGAGGACCTTGACGCGGACGTCCTGGCCGATCGACAGCACCTCGGAGGGGTGGTTGACGTGGCTCCACGAGAGCTCGGAGATGTGGATCAGGCCGTCGATCCCTTCGAGATCGACGAAGGCGCCGAAGTCGACGATGTTGGAGATCTTGCCCTCGACGACCTGGCCGGGCTGGAGGCGGTCGAGGATCTGCTCGCGGACCTCCTTGCGCTCCTCCTCGAGCACGGCGCGGCGCGAGAGGACGACGTTGTTGCGAGAGCGGTTGAGCTCGATCACCTTGCACTCGAGCTTCTGGGCGGTGAACTCGTCGAGGTTGTGGACGCGGCGAATGTCGACCAGCGACGCCGGCAGGAAGCCGCGAACGCCGAGGTCGAGGATCAGACCGCCCTTGACGACCTCGATCACGGTGCCCACGACGGGCTCGCCGGACTCGGCGGCGGCCTCGATGCGGCGCCAGGCCTTCTCGAAGCGAGCGCGCTTCTTGGAGAGGATCAGACGGCCTTCCTGGTCCTCCTTGGTGAGGACGAGGGCGTCGACCTCCTCGCCGAGCGAGACCTCGTCGGCGGGGTCGACCGACTTGCGGATCGACAGCTCGTGCGAGGGGATGACGCCTTCGGACTTGTAGCCGATGTCGACGAGGACCTCGTCCTTGTCGATCCGCACGACCTTGCCGGTGACGACGTCGCCCTCGCTGAAGGGCCGCATCGTCGCCTCGTAGTTGGGAACGATCTGGCCGTCGATCTCGAGCAGGAGGCCGTCCGAGCCCTCGACCGGTTTGCCCTGCGGCGCCTCGGCGCTGCCGTTGGTGGCAGGCGCGACGGCGGCGGCGTCAGCTGGTTCAGGGGCCGTCGCAACGGCGCCCGATGATGTCTCCTCGGCGGCAGGCACGGCGGTGAATGATGGCAGAACGACGCGGCGCCGCCGCTCGCCGGCGCTCAGGCACTCGATACGCTCGCTGCGATGCCGATTCGCAAGACGAAGCGCGGCGCCGAGCGCACGCCCCTGAATCGCGACGCCGACGTCCTGATCTGTGGCGCGAGCTTTGCCGGGCTCACGGTGGCCCGCGAGCTGGCCGGGGCCGGCGCCAACGTGCTGGTCGTCGATCGTTATGAGATCGGCGAGCGCCAGACCTCCGCCTGCGCGGCGCCGACCGAGTGGCTCGAGGTCCTCGGCCTCGGCGGCTCGATCCGCCAGACGTTCTCCGATCTGCTCGTCCACACCCCCCACACGGACGCCCGCCTGCGCCTGCCGTGGACCTTCTCGACCTTCGACTACTCAGAGCTCTGCGGGCTGCTCTGGGAGCAGGCCGACGCCGAGTTCGAGATCGCCAAGGTCGACCGGCGCGAGGGCGATGTCGTCCATACCGACCGCGGCGAGCTGCGGGCGCCGCTTATCGTCGACGCGCTGGGCTGGCGGCGGATCCTCGCCCCCGGCGAGAACGTCCAGCCGCCTGAGGCGCGGCTCTCGCGCGGCCTCGAGGTCCACCCCCACGGCGAGGCCGACGAGCTGGAGATCTGGATCGACCGGCGCTACGTTCCCGCCGGCTACGGCTGGAGCTTCCCCGCCGCCGGCGAGGTCAGGGTCGGCGTCGGCTCCTTCGACCCGCGCTTCCACGTCAAGGACACGACGCTGCTGCTGGCCAACGACCTCGAGCGCGACGCGGTCCGCTTCCAGGGCAACTGGATCCCGCACCAGCTGCGCGAGGCGGTCGAGGACAGTGTCTTCTTCTGCGGCGACTCGGCCGGGCACTGCCTGCCGCTGACCGCCGAGGGCATCCGCACCGCCTTCTACTTCGCAATCGCCTGCGGCCGGTCCCTCCACGCCGTGCTCGACGGCGACCTCACCCGTGAGCAGGCTCTGGCGCAGTACGGCGAGTTCTCCCGCGCCCACCGGCGCAAGTTCGAGTGGATGCTGCGGGCTCAGCGGCTCGTGCCGCGGATCCCGCCGCGGGCGCTCGGCTGGTCGATCGATCGGATGGCGGCACAGCGGTTCGTTGACTGGTCGTTCGGGCACTACCTCGAGATCGCGCCGCCGAGCTTTGCGCGGCCGCTGACGCCGGCGCCAAGCCAGCGCGTGCCGATCGCCGCCTAGCAACGCCGTTCAGCGAACGATCAGATAGGTCCCGGCCAGCAGCAGCGCGACGCCGGCGAGACGCGCCGGGCCGATCGGCGTCTTCGCCAAGCCGAGGACGCCGAGCCGATCGAGAACGATCCCAGCGCTCAGCTGGCCGGTGATCGTCGCCGCCGCAACCCCGCCGGCGCCGATCGTCTTGACCGTGATCAGCGCCGTCGTCACGTAGGCGGCTCCGAGCAGGCCGCCGATCAGGTAGTACCAGCGGACGTCGAAGCTCGACGCGATGCCGCCCACCTTTCCGGTCAGAGCCACCAGCGCCGCCAGCACTAGCGTGCCGACCAGAAACGAGACCAGCGCCGCCGGCAGGCTGCCCGTGGCACGCCCCAAGCCAGCGTTCACCGGCGGCTGCAGGGCGATGAGCCCGCCGACGAGCGCCGTCAGCAATACGGCCAGGCTGCGATCCATCGCGCCATTCTGGCTGAACTCTCACGGCCTCGCGTACGTATGCCGATTACCAACACCACCACGTGATTTCGGCGAGCGCCAGGGGTTTTGGAATAAAGCTCGCCGGCGATGGCAGCGCCCACGGGCAATCGAGAACATGGAGACAGCGACACTCAGCCACAGGCCTCAGCCGGCATTGGTCGGCGGCATCCTCCGCCTGCAGTCGGATCGCCGCCTCGTGGCGCTGACGCGCGAGGGCCACGACCAAGCATTCGAGGAGATCGTCCGGCGCTACCGCGGCCGCCTTGCCGCCTATGCGGCAGGGATCGTCCCGGCCGACCTGGCCGACGATGTCGTCCAGGACGCGTTCACGAAGGCGCTGCGCAGCCTGCAGAGCGGCGGCCAGGAGATCCAGCTCAGGGCCTGGCTCTACCGGATCGTCCGCAACACGGCCTTCAACACCCTTCGCGACGAGCCCCCGCCCCATGAGGAGCTCGACCTCCAGTACGACGGCGTGCCCCAGCCTCCCGACATCGCGATCCGCCGCGAGGAGCTGCGCAGCCTGACCGCAAGCATCGGCGAGCTTCCCGACGCGCAGCGCCAAGCTCTCGTCCAGCGCGAGCTCGAGGGGCGCGGTCACGATGAGATCGCAGCGGCTCTCGGCCTCAGCGGCGGCGCGGTGCGCCAGCTCATCTTCCGCGCCCGGCAGGCTGTCCGCGACAGCGTCGGAGCCCTGCTGCCGACCCCGCTGATTCGCATCCTTCTGTCCTCCGACGGCTCCGGCGTCAGCGGCGGCCTGGCCACAGGCGCCGCCGGCGGTGGCGCGATGCTTCTCAAGGGCGCGACACTGGTGCTGGTCGCGGGCTCGGTCGTGACCGGCGTCGCTGTCGAGCAGGGAGTCGTCGGCAAGGGGCACCATCCCGACAGCGCCTCGGCCAAAGACCTGGCCATTGAGCAGAGCGCCCGCGGCCCCCGTGAGACAACCGCCGCGAAGGCCGCGGCGGCACGCGCCCATGGGAGCACGGGGGCGGCGCAGGGCAGGGCCGGCGGCCACCGCGACAGCTCGGCCCGCCACGGCGGCTCCGGATCTTCGAGCGGTTCAAGCGACGGCGGGCACAGCGGCCCAGGCAGCTCCGGCGGCGACGGCTCCGATGACTCCGGCCACAGCGGACCCGGTGGTGGCGATAGCGATAGCGGCAGCGGCGGCGGCAGCGATGACAGTGGCGGTGGCGATAGCAGCGGCGGCGGCGACTCGAGCGGCCACGGCGGTGGACTGCCCGAGCCTGATGACCTGATCGATGACTCCTCCAGCGGCTCGGGCAAGTCCGCCACCGAGAGCCGCTCCGGCAGCGGCTCTAGCGGTAGCGGTCTCGACGATTAGCCCCGCCTCCTAGGCCAAACGTCGAGGGCCTTTCGCGGCGCGTGATCTTTACGTCGCGAGCGGGTTTGAAGGTTTTGAAGGTCGATGTGTCCAACCACGAAATGGCAATCCGTCCGCGAGGGCGGCTCGCAAAGCCGGAGCCTCAAGAAGGCCGCTCGGCTGCCGAAGGAGAAGACATGAACTCAATCAGCAGAATCAAGCAACTCGGAATTCTCGTCGGGGCCGGGCTCTCGCTCGTCCTCTGGCTTTCGCTGGCCTCACCGGCGGCGGCCTCGGCGAAGGACCGCAACCACGACCGGATCCCGGACCGCTGGGAGAAGCGGCATCACCTGTCGCTGAACGTCAAGCAGACGAAGAGGGACCAGGACCGCGACGGGCTCAACAACATCGGCGAGTTTCGTCACAAGTCAGACCCGCGGGATGCCGACACCGACGACGACGGCCTCAGGGATGGCCGCGAGGTCAAGCTCGGCGATGACCCCTGCGACGACGATTCCGACGACGACGGCATCGAGGATGGCGACGAGGGCTCGGGCACGATCACCTCGTTCGACTCGACGACCGGGACGCTGACGATCGCGCTGTTCTCTGGCGGTGAGCTGACCGGCCAGGTCCTCGACGGCGTCACCGAGGTCGAGTGCGACGACGAGGGCGGCGACTCCCACGACAAGAGTGACGAGGGCGACGACACTGGCGACGATTCCTCAGACGACTCGGAGGCCGGCTGCAGCAGTGCCGACCTGGTGCCAGGGGCAGTCGTGCATGAGGCGGAGCTGCAGGACGGCAGCAACGTCTTCGACAAGGTTGAGCTGG
>JAWVFK010000028.1:0-3851 GCA_033856175.1 Solirubrobacterales bacterium
GGCGAGCTGCTGGCCGAGCTCGCCGGCGAGCGCCGCCAGATCGCCGTCGCCGGCACCCACGGCAAGACGACAACGGCGAGCATGATCGCCCACGCCCTGCGGGCGATCGGCGCCGAGCCATCGTTCCTGCTCGGCGGCGAGGTGCCCGGCGCCGGCCCGGACGGCGAGGCGACGAACGCGGCCTGGGGGAGTGGCGAGTGGGTTGTCGTCGAGGCCGACGAGAGCGACGGCAGCTTCCTGCGCCTGCGGCCCGAGGTCGCCGTCGTCACCAACGTCGAACTCGACCACCACGCCCGCTGGTCCTCGCGCGCCGAGCTGGGCGACGCCTTCAGGCAGTTCCTCGAGCCGGTCGCGGCGATTGCGCTGGGAGCGGAGGAGGGCCTCGACGCGCTCGCTCGCGAGGGCGTCCGCGTCATCCGCTTCGACGCCGCCGCCCCCGGCCCGGCCAAGCTGGCGCTCGCGGTTCCGGGTGAGCACAACCTCCTCAACGCCCGCGCCGCGCTGGCTGCGATTGAGCTCGCCGGCCTCGACGTCGGCGCGGCTGCCGAGGCGTTGGCGAGCTTCCCCGGCGTCAAGCGCCGGCTCGAGTCCAGGGGCGAGCGCGACGGCGTCCGCATATATGACGACTACGCCCACCACCCGACCGAGGTTGCCGCCGCCCTCAGCGCCGCCCGCACCCTTGCCGACAGCCGCGACGGCCGCCTCTTCGCCGTCTTCCAGCCGCATCTCTACTCGCGGACCAAGGCGCTGGCTCGCGAGTTCGGCAGCGCCCTCGCGCTCGCTGACGAGGTCGGCGTGCTCGATGTCTACGCCGCCCGCGAGCAGCCGATCGGCGAGCTGGCCGGCGTCAGCGGCCTCACCGTCGCCACCGCGACCGCCGACCACGCCGGCGGGCGCCCCGTCTGGTGGCTCGTCGATCGCCAGCGAGCCCTGGCTGCGCTAACGCCGCGCCTTCGCCCCGGCGACCTGCTGATAACGCTGGGCGCCGGCGACGTCCATCTGCTGGCCGAGGCACTCGTCAGCGGTGACGACGAGGGGACGGCGGCGTGAGCGAGCCGCCGGCAGGGGTCGAGGCCGGCTACCCACTTGCTCGGCTGACAACGGTCCGCGCCGGTGGCCCGGCCGACTTCTTCGCCCGGCCGTCGACCCAGGCAGAGCTGATCGCGCTGCTCTCCTGGGCGGATCGCGACGGAGCCGAGGTAGGAGTGGTGGGCTCGGGATCGAACCTGTTGGTAGCCGACGATGGATTCCGGGGCCTGGTGATAAAGCTGACTGGCGAGCTCGCGACGATCGAGCGCGATCAGACGCGCGTCGTTGCCGGCGGTGGCGCCCGGCTGCCGTCGGTGGCGGCGAAGGCGGCCTCGTGGGGCCTCTCGGGGATCGAGTTCGGCATCAACATCCCCGGCACCGTCGGTGGAGCGGTGCGGATGAACGCCAACGCCTACGGCGGCGAGCTCGGCCGCGCCCTCGACTGGATCGAGGTTGCCGGGCCCGACGGCGTCGACCGCCGTACCCCCGATCAGCTCGACTTCAGCTACCGCGACTCGAACCTCGAGCCCGGCGAGGTGGTCGCCGGCGCCGGCTTCGCCCTCGCCGAGGCGCCGCCGTCCGACGTCAAGTCCACGATGGCGTCGATGCGCCAGCGCCGCCGCGACGCTCAGCCTTCGGGCATCAAAACCTTCGGCTCGACCTTCAAGAATCCCGATCCCGAACGGGCCGGTGGCAGGACCGCCGGGCAGCTGCTCGCCGAGGCCGGTTGCAACGGCCTGACCCGCGGCGGCGCCCGCCTCTCCGAGAAGCACGCCAACTTCGTCGAGAACACTGACGAGGCGACGACCGCCGACATCCTCGCCGTGATGGCCGCCGCTCGCCGCCGCGTCCACGAGCGCTTCGGGATCGAACTCGAGCCCGAGGTCCAGGTCCTCGGCGATG
The DNA here is from genome assembly GCA_033856175.1 of Solirubrobacterales bacterium. Classification (GTDB taxonomy): domain Bacteria; phylum Actinomycetota; class Thermoleophilia; order Solirubrobacterales; family 70-9; genus JAWVFK01. Next base: position 1,933 of record JAWVFK010000028.1, read on the forward strand.
TCAGCTGGCCCGAGGGCTGGAGCCTCTGATGGCCCGAGCTTACGCAGCACGGGCCGGCGCTCGCCCGCGCCGCGCCGCCAAGCCGCGGGCTCGTAAGGCAAGCGCCAAGCGGGTCACGCCGCATGGCCGCTGGCGCCGGCGAGCCGTTGCACTGGTCCTGCTGACGATGACGCTGGCCGCCGGCTATCTCTTCTGGCTGCGTGACTCCTCGCTGGTCGCCGTGAACCGCCTGGAGATCACCGGGGTGAGTGGCCCGGACTCGAACCGCGTCCGCGGCGCGCTGGCGCAGGTCGCGCGCAACATGACGACGCTGCATGTCAAACAGGGCGAGCTGGCCGCCGCAGTCCGGCCCTTCCCGATCGTCAAATCGGTCAGCGCCGAGACCCACTTCCCCAGCGGCCTGACGATCCGGGTAGAGCAGCAGAAGCCGGTCCTGGTCGTCCAGTCAGGGGGAGCCCTGATCGCCGCTGCCGCCGACGGGACGCTGCTGCGCGGGGTCCCGGCCCAGTCGGGCATTCCGCGACTGCGCCTGCCGACGGCTCCTCGTGGCAATCGCCTGCAGGGCGGTGCCCTCGCCCAGGCGGTCGTCCTCGGCGCCGCCCCGGCGCCGCTGCGGCGCTACGCGATCGCCTCGTCGATCGTCGCCGAGACGATCCAGGTGCGGTTGCGCAACGGGCCCGAGCTGCGCTTTGGCGACGCCTCGCGAGCAGCCGCGAAGTGGGCCGCGGTAGCCAAGATCCTCGCCGATCCAAGGGTCGGCCAGGTCGCCTACATCGACGTTTCGGCCCCTCACCGTCCGGCGGTGGGAGGGATCGTGCAAGGAATTTCACCCTCGACCCCGACGGCCGCGACCTATTCGCCCTGAGCCTTGGAGCGCGGCGGGGAGCCTCACGCCCAGGCGTGAAATCGTGCGTAATTCAGGCGTGGGGCACGCTTTCTGGCGAAGTCTCAAGCTAACTCTCGACCTGAGAGTCAGCCGGGTTCGTCCCTCGAGCCACCCTTGAGGGTTGGTGCCGAATCGGGCGTTGACAGCGCTGCGATTTTCGCTTAACTTGCCGGCCAAGTCCCCTGGCCCGGAGAGGCCGCAACCCGCCCAACCCTGAAGCATGACTGCAGGGTCGGACGGCAAACCTGGAGCCCAAAACCACGCCATGATGCCCCCACTCGACTCGTCCTACCTCGCCGTGATCAAGGTCGTCGGCTGCGGCGGCGGCGGCACGAACGCCGTCAGTCGCATGGTCGACGCCGGCCTTCGTGGCGTCGAGTTCATCGCCATCAACACCGACGCCCAGGCGCTTCAGGCGTGCGACGCCGACATCAAGCTGGCGATCGGCCACGAGCTGACCCGCGGGCTTGGCGCCGGCGGCAACCCCGAGATCGGCGCCGGAGCGGCGGCCGAGAGCCGTGTTGAGATCAAGGAGGCGCTCAAGGGCGCCGACATGGTCTTCGTCACCTGCGGCGAGGGCGGCGGCACCGGCACCGGCTCGGCGCCGGTCATCGCCCAGATCGCCAAGGAGGAGATCGGCGCCCTGACCGTCGGGGTCGTGACCCGCCCGTTCACCTTCGAGGGCGCCAACCGGCAGCGCCAGGCAGACGAGGGCATCCGCCGCCTGGGCGAGATGGTCGACACGCTGATCGTCATCCCGAACGAGCGCCTGCTCTCGATCGTCGAGCGCCGTACCACCATCCTCGAGGCCTTCCGCGCCGCCGACGACGTGCTGCGCCAGGGCGTCCAGGGAATCACCGACCTGATCACGATCCCGGGCCTGATCAACCTCGACTTCGCCGACGTCCGCACGATCATGCACGACGCCGGCTCCGCCCTGATGGGAATCGGCAGCCAGAGCGGCGAGAACCGCGCCGCCGAGGCCGCCAAGCAGGCCATCTCGAGCCCGCTGCTCGAGACGAGCGTCGAGGGC
>JAWVFK010000029.1:0-27065 GCA_033856175.1 Solirubrobacterales bacterium
CGGGCGCCAGAGCACTGTTCTTGCCTCACCGCCGACCAGTGCCGAGCCATCGGGAGCCACCGCCGCAGCCTGCAACCTTCGCCCGGTGCCACAGGGAATCGCGCCACCTCTGGCGCATGAAGTCCCGGCCGCCGGGTCGAGCTTGACGCCCTGAGGAGAGAGATCAGCGACCCGGCCGTGGTCGCCGACGAGGATGCCGTTGCCGTCCTGGCCGATTGCGATCGCGGTCGCGCGTGAAGGCCGGGTCACGACGCGCCCGGGATCCCATCCCGGCACATCCACACGGTCCCAGCCCGCTGCCCGGTCATAGCGGTAGACGCTGTTGGAGTCGGTCGCCAGCCAGTAGCTGCCGTCGCCTCCGGCGGCGCCGCCGACGATGAGCTTCGAGCCGACCGGGTTTGGAACATCCGAGAGGACCTGGCGAGGGATCTGGGTTGTGTAGTGGTAAAAGGACGTCGTGTCGCCGACGAGGGTCGGCGGCGTCTCTTCGGCTCCGTTTGTCACATTGCTGCCATCGCAGCAGTTGGTCCGGTGGATCTCGATCCAAGCGCCGCCTTGGCCGTCGGGGGTGATCGCTCGCGGAGCCCCCGTGTCGTCGCGCGAGTTGCCGGGGTTGACGGAGTATTTGGACGAGACGAAGGGCGTTTGAAGCGGCGCCCAGCGGTGTTTGGCGGGGTCAAATCGCAGGATTGGGGCGAGCGCTTGCTCCCCGATCGGCAGGAACAGTGCGGGCCCGGGGCCGCCGCCAGATCCGGCAAACGTCATCAGCTTCGGCTTTAGCCACTCACGTTGGCGCAGGCTCTCGGCGTAGTCCTTGGTTGCGTCCGGCGCCGTCCAGGTCCTCCACTCGTAGCGACCGCTGCTCGGATCGCGTTCGAGATGGCGCATGTCGGCGACCGAGGCCAGCGGCTCGACGCTCGATCCCTGCGGCTGCGGTGACCCGGCGGTGGCCCAGCCGTCGTAGTGGCCATCGCCATCGCGAACGACCGAAAGCGCGAAGACCTGGCCCGGCGGGGTATTGGAGTCGGCGGCGCAGGCGCCTGGAGCCGGACAACCCGGGTCGGTGCCGCCACCGGAGCCATCAGAGCCGTCGGTCCAGTGTCCATCCGGGTCCTTGTAGAGGATCAACGGGTAGCGGTTGCTGGCGCTTCCCGAGGCCGAGGGGACTCGCGCCCCGTAGAGATAGACACGGCGATCTGCCACCGCCAGCTGCAGGACCGAGCCGGTCGGCAGCCGCTGGGCGGTCGGATTGTCGCCGCAGGCGGCCGGAGCGCTCGAGCAACTGAACCAGCGCCGGCCATCGAAGTGGTAAAGCGATGCGCTATGAGTTGTTTGCTGAGCGGATTCGGCCACCGACCCCAACAGCATCCAGCCATCGTCGGGCGCGGTGAAGGCAATGTCGAATGGCTCGGGGACTCCGCCGGCTGAGCCCGCCGGCTGCAGCTGGGCCATCGCCTTGGTGTCGAGCGACCAGCGCCCATCCTTGTAGAGGAGGATGGCATCGCGCGGGGGCTCCTTCGAGCCCTGCGGCCTGTACTCGGTGGCGACCGCGACGACCTCGAACTCGTTGTCGTTGGAGGGGTCGGCGTCGTTTTCGAGTGGAACGCGGGCGGCGGCGCGAATTCGCACCGGCTCGAAAAGGACTCCGCCGACGCCGTTGGGGCGTGTGTAGTGGCCCAGGGGCGCCAGGCTGGCGCAGGCCGGGTCGGGCTCGAGCTGATCGGGAACGCCCTCGGGGTCACACGGCGCCCAGCTCCTGCCGTCGTAGTGCCAGAGCGTCATCCGCCCGTTGAGGGTCGAGCCCTGACCGGCGGTATTACTGACCGAGACCTCGTCCCCGGAGCCAAGCGCCCAGGCCTCGCCGCCGTCGCGACTGGCGACTATCGCCGCGCCGTCGTCTGGCTTGACGAGGGCGCCATCGCGGACGAGATCAGGCGAGCCCGCCGGCACGAGCCGTGGCATCCCGACAGTGTCGCTGGCGCTCTCCAGCGAGGGCAGGGCGCCGGGGTGGCTGCTGAGCGCGGTTGGCTGCCTGTAGGCGGCCGTGCCTGGGTCTGGGCTGCTGCCCTTACCGCCGAGCTTGGGCGGGGGTGGCTCGTCGCCCAGCTTGCCCTGGGTGTCGCCGCCGCCGAGGTGCTCGATCGCCCCCTTCTCGCCGACCGCCCATCCCTCACCCGAGGCGCCGAGGGCGGTGAAGGCGTTGAGCGCGTAGGTGTCCAGCAGGAAGATGTTGTGTGAGCTGGCGCGGGCCTTGATCTCCTCCTGAGAGGCGGGCTGGCAGTTCTGGTCGGGAGTGGCGTTCGGGCAGTTGACCGGACGCGGTGCGTGGATCTCATCGGGAGTTGTCGTCGTCGTATAGGCAAGGGCCTGTCTGGTCGTACGGCGCTCGCCGACCGCCCAATCCATGAAGCGGTCCGGCCCGCTTGAACCGAGGAGGCCAGCGCCGGTGGCTGACGGAGGACCGGCCGTGTCGCCGTCGGCGGCGACGAGCCTCGTGTCGCTGAGGTCGAGGTGGTGAACGTCGCTGGGTATATGGGAGTACCGGGGGGCGGGGAAAGCACCGCATGGATTGACCTCGCAAATCAACCCGAAGGCGTTTGCCTCGTCGAGGATCGGGTTCTCTCCCAACTTTGGTTCCGTGAAAGTGACGCCGCCGACAATGCGCGACGGCGGTTCGACCGACCTCTCGGGACCTCCGGGCGTCGTCAGGATCGAGCCATAGATTGTGCCGCTGTTGTAGGCGTTGACGGCGTAGTAGCTGTCGCCGAGGCTCTGGGGCGCGCGACGCGCGGTCGTTTCATCAACGGGCCGGACGTACCAACGCGCGTCGTCGTAGATCAGCATCCGGGCGATGTTGTTGTTGACCGGGCTCGCATCGCAGCAACCGCTCGTCACCCCGAGGATCGTGATGTATGGCCGTTCGCCGCCGACGAAGCGCAGCTGCCGGACGCGGAAGCGGAAGTCCTCGGCTTGGGCCATCTCGGCCGTCTCGGGTGCGGGGTCCAGCGCATGGGATCCGTCGCGGCTGCCGTTGCCATAGGACTTCTCGAAGTGGCCGTCTCGCCACATGAAGAGTTGCTGGATACCACCGGCGACACAACGCGAACCATTGAAGGAGTCCGTTTTGCAGTCGAGCGCGCTCAGCGCCCGCATCGGCTTCTCGACCGGGTGAGGCTTTGGCAGTTGGTCGCTGGCGGGACCCAGGTCGGTCCCCGGAAGGACCGCATGAGCGGCCTGCTCGGCGATAGGCGCTGCGGTCGCTGTCGCGTTCTCGACGTTCGGGCCCACGTCGGCCGGGATGTTCGGTGCCGTCGGTAGCTGGCTTTGCTCGTACTCGTGCCAGTCGGAGTCGCCGTAGCTGTCGGGGTTGGTCTCCCAGACCCGGCCGCTGCCCGAGGGGTCGTGGTCGGGGTCCGAGGTCGTGTCCCTGGAGAACTCGCGGTAGGGATAGAGGCCGGAGCCGCCGACCGCCATCGCCTTGCCGGCACCGTAGTAGGCGACGGCGCCGACGTAGCCCTTGGTATCGCCACGGTAGACCTCCTGCCATAGCGGGCCCTCGCCGTCTTTGTCGGAGTACTGCCAGATGACCGGCACCCGCTCGCAGCTCTTCAGATCGTCGAAAACCGTGCTCTCGTCCTTGCAGGCGGCGCCGCCGGCGAGGCCGTTCTTGGAGTTGCGGAAGGCGACGCTGTAAAGGTCGACGGTGATCGGTGTGGCGGAGTCGGCGGGGACCTTGTGATCGCCAAAGCGGGCGCCGGCGACTCGCTTCCATTGGTCGCTGGGTTTTGCCTGCGGCGTGTACTCGGTGTCGCAGGCGCCGGCACCGCCGTTCTGGTTGACCGTCGGGCAGGGATCGAGGCTCGTCGCCGGGCCGGATAGGGGATCGGAGGGGACGCCCGGCGCTGGGTCGTCGGCGCGGGCGACGGCGGTCAGGCCGACGGCGAGCGCCGCGCTCAGAACGACCGCCAGGATGCGCCCCATCGAAAGTCTCTTAGCCCGGTCCATCCGTAGTTACAACCGGGGCGCCTCCGGTTTCGTGATGACGAATTTTCGCCGGCGTGGCCGGGAGCTACCGGAGCAGCGCGAAGCGCCGCGCCCGCAGCACGTTCGCCTTGTCCGCGCAGCGCTGCATCCGCACGCGGCCGCCGGAGGTCGAGCGCCGGCCCAGGGCCGCCAGCCGCTTGCGCAGGAACGTCAGCGCCCGGTACTGCAGCGCCCGCACGTCGTCGTCGCGGCGGCCAAGGATCTCGCCGATCTGGCGGAAGTCGAGGTCCATCATGTAGCGCAGCAGAAGCACCTGGCGCTGAGGCAGGGGCAGCCGCTCGATCAGCATCATCAGGTCGGGGTCGGAGAGCCAGTTGAGCACCTCAAGGCCCTCGCCGTTGCCGTTTGCCTCGATCGTTCCGTCCGGCTCGACGACCTCGAACGGCTCGACCCGCCGCGCCTCCTGCAGCTCGGTGATCGCCCGGTTGCGGACGATGACGAAGAGCCAGGCGCGGAACGGCTGGCGGCGGCGCTCGTAGCGGGGCAACGCCTCGAAGACCTGCATGAAGACCTGCTGGGTCGCGTCCTCGGCGGCGTGGCCGCCCTTGAGCAGCACCCGCATGTAGCCGAAGACGCGGTCGAAGTAGCGGTTGTAGAGAGCCGTGAAGACGTCGCGCTCACCGGCCTGGAAGCGGACGACCAGCCGAGCCGTGTCGAGATCCTCGACCTGCTCGGCCGCGGGCTCGACGCGCTCGCAGAAGGCGACGACTCCTGTCCGCTGCAGCCCGTCTGTGACCTTGGCGCTCACCTGGATACCCGCGCGAACCCTACGCGCCCAGCCGGCGGGCGTCAATCGGGAACGGGGCGCCCGTGCGGAGCGGCGTCAGACTCCGAGATCGGGCAGCGCGACCGAATCCGGGACCGGTGCGGCCGGATCCTCGAGCAGCGGCTCGAGGTCGAGCGCGGCCTGCAGCGGGTTCGTATCGCAGATCGGGTTCGGCCCGAGGACCGCCCGGCACGCCGTCCGGAACCCGGTGTCGTCGTTGACGATCGTCCCGGTCCCCTTGGCCTTGGTGATCGTCGCACCCGTTGGGCTCTTGAGGTGGACGAGGAGCGTCTCGTCGGCCTCGTCGATCACATCCCCGTGGACGGTCACGTCGATGTACCTCTTCGTCACGCCCGGCGCGAACTCGAGCGTGCCCTGCTTCTCGTCGTAATCGCTGCCCGCGGTCGCGGTCCCATCGCTCGTGTAGTAGTCGACGAACACGTAGTCGCCGAGATCGGCGGACAGCGTCACGGTGAAGCGGAGCTTCGTCGTTTCGTTGAGGCCGCCCTCCTGAACGCTGGCGTCGTTGACCGACAGCTTCGCCGGGGTGACGGGGCTCAGCCAGCTGTTGCCGGTCCAGCCCTGGTTCCAGTGGCTCGCCAGGTACTCGCCGGTCTCGGGCTTCGTGTCGTAATAGTCGTCGAAGTTGCAGTCGTACTGCTCCTGGGAGGCCGGACAGATCGTCCTCATACCGTGGGGAGTCCCGCCGTCGTCGTAGCACATGACGTCGTACTGGTCCCAGCAGTGCCCGTACGCCGTGGAGTGTGGCGCGCTGCGCTGGACCGCGCCCATCGTGTGGCCCATCTCGTGCATGACCGTCGACTGGCTGAGGCAGCCGCTGAAGACCATCGCGTAGGAGGCGCCGTTGTTGTTGGCATTCGCGGTGCTCTTGCGGTCATCCGCCTCGAGGCTGCCAAGCCCGCAGGGGACGAGGCCGTTGACTCTCGCCGTGAACGGGTCGTCGTAGTACATGACGTACTTCGTGTTCGGATCGCTGAGCCCGCGGGCTCGGGCGCTCTGGACGATCTGGTCGAAGCTGTCGCTGCCCCTCGTCGTGCTCGACTGGTACGCGATCACCCTCAACGTCGCGTTGGAGTTGCAGCGGAACCTGTAGAGGCGGCTCGTCTCGGCCTTGCTCGAATCGCTGCCGCTCTGGTACAGCTGCTGATTGGCCCGGTAGACGGAGCCACGGAGCTCCTCCTGACGGGCGCTCTGGTTGCCGGTGCTCTTGACGGCGGCAGGGGCATCCTTCGGGTAGGTGTAGACGAGGACGAAGGCGCGCGAGCTCGAGCTGGCGCAGGCCGGCGGCAGGCCGCCGTAGGCGGCGTTCGGCACTGCATGAGGCACGACCGAGCCGTTGGTGAGCGTGTCGATCGTGTTGTCGCTCGTCTGGTTCGCGTCGTCGTTCGCCTGGGCGACAGGCGCATCCACGGTGGAGATCGGGCCGTCGGTCGCGCCTACCGGATCTGCGGTGATCTGCGCGATGGAGTCGTTCGCCTTGGCGATGAGCGCCTCGACCTCGGCAAGCATCTGATTGGCCTTCTGCTCGACCACATCAACCGCCTTGTTGACGTCGTCCTGGTTCGGCGGCGGCGGCTCCTCGTGGTAGATGTGGATCGATTCGACCAGCGCCTGCGCGTCGGCAAGCGTCTTGCCGGCCACCTGGGTCACGAGGCCGATCGCGGCGAAGACGTCATCGGAGCTCGGGGGTGGCGGCTCCTCGTGGTAGATGTGGATCGAGTTGACCTGATCGGAGACGTAGCCCGACAGGGCATTCGCCTCCTGCTGGACCTGCGCCGCCTCCGTTTCGAGGGTGCTGATGGTTTGGCCGAGATCGGGAGCATCGGGGATCACGCCGTCGGTGCGGACCGAGACTGGCGGCACGATGCCCCCGGGCACTCCGGCACCCGCAGAGCTCGAAGGCTGCACCGGCGCCGGATCGAAGCCGTGCGTGTGCAGGAGGGTCCCGTCATCGAGCTTGACCTCGAAGAGCCCGTTGCTCAGCTGGCGCGCCTGGTCACCCAGTCCCGGGACCTCGTGGAGGCTCTCGATCGAGCCTGAGGCCGGCGAGTTGCCGATGAGCGCGGCGGCACCAGCCATCGCCACCGCGATTGCGAGAAACGCTGGACGAAACACGCGGCTTGCTCTGGACACTCGATCTCCTTCTCGCGGCTGGCGCCGCATCCGTTGACCCGGAATCGGGTCGCTTGAGAGATAAAACGAGTGAGAGCCCTATTTACTTACGGGAATGCCGGCAATTCGTCGGCCCTGCCCGCGCCATTCTGGTCAGCCTTCGCCGCCGGCGGCTCCGGCGGGCGCCGGTACGGGCCTGGCTTCGGCCGCGGGCGACCGCCGGGGAAGGCCAGTCGCAGGATCGTTCGCTGGACCGAGCCGAGCTGCTTGCGGAACGGGCCGGTGTTGTAGGGCAGGCCATAGCGCTCGCAGACGGCCTTGACCTTCGGTGCGATCTGGGCGTAGCGCGAACTCGGCATGTCCGGGTAGAGATGGTGCTCGACCTGGTAGGAGAGGTTGCCGCTCATCACGTGGAAGGTCGGGCTGCCGTCGATGTTGGCGGCCCCGATCAGCTGGCGGACGTACCAGGCGCCGCGTGACTCGTCGACGGCCTCCTCCTCGGTGAAGGTGTAGGTCTGGTCGGGGAAGTGACCGCAGAAGATGATCGCGTAGGACCAGACGTTGCGGACGAAATTCGCCGTCAGGTTGGCGTAGAGCGTCTTTTTCCAGTGCTTGCCGCTCAGCGCCGGGAAGGCGACGTAGTCCTTGACGATCTGGCGCCGCGCCTTGAGGCCGATCGCCCTGAGCTCGTCGCGGACCTGCTTCTTGGGCTTCTCGCCCTTGCGGATCGCCTCGAAGTCGAGGTCGTGGACCGCCACCCCCCACTCGAAGAACAGCGCCAGGAGGATGTTGTAGAGCGGCTGCGCCAGATAGACGGGATGCCACGGCTGCTTCGGGTCGATCCGCATGATCTCGTAGCCGACGTCCTTGTCCTTGCCGACGATGTTGGTGAAGGTGTGATGGACGTAGTTGTGGGAGTGCTTCCAGGCCGACGCCGGCGAGGCCGTGTCCCAGTCCCAGGTCGAGGAGTGGATCGCCGGGTCGTTCATCCAGTCCCACTGGCCGTGGAGGACGTTGTGGCCGATCTCCATGTTCTCGAGGATCTTCGCCACCGATAGGCCGGTCGTGCCGAGGACCCAGGCGGGCCAGTAGCGCGAGGCCATCAGGACGATCCGCGAGAGCACCGCCAGACGGCGATGGAACTCGATCAGCGAGCGGATGTAGACGGCGTCCGACTCGCCGAGGTCGTCGTAGACGTCGTCGTGGATCTTCTGGAACTCCTTGCCGAGCTCCTCGATCTGCTCCGGCGTCAGCTTTTTGAGCGGGTTCTCGCCGTTGACGAAGGCCGGCGCCTTAGAGCCGTTGCGCTGGTGCTGCTCGTGCTGCTGCTGCTGATTCTGAGTGGCCATCCGGTCCCTGTCCTTTCCGCTGCGGCTAAAGATCGATCTCGACGTGCCCCTCGGGGGCATTGACACAGGTTCGCACCATCTCGCCCTGCTCCCCGTGTACGTCCCCCGTACGCAGATCTCTAAGCCTGCCCGCGGCGAGCCTGCCGACGCAGGTATGGCAGATCCCCATCCGGCAGCCGAACGGCAGCACGGCGCCCGCCTGCTCACCGCCGACGAGGATCGAGACGCCCTGCTCACAGGTCGCATCGACGTCGGTGACGCGGAAGCGAACCGTGCCGCCGCTGCCAACCTCGGACTCGCCGAGGCCGATCACCGGCTGGAAGCTCTCCTGGTGGAGCAGCTCGGGGTCGCCTTCGCGCTTCCAGAGCTCGCGCAGCGCCGACATCAGCCCCTCCGGGCCGGACATGAAGGTCTCGCGCTGGCGCCAGTCGGGACAGATCTCCTCGATCGTCGCCCCGCCGATCCGGCCCTTGACCGAGCTGAAGTGGTCGTGGAGGCGGTAGCCCGGGTGGCGCTCGGCCAGGCCGCGCAGCATCTCGTCGAAGATGAAGTCGTCGGCGCTGCGGGCGCCATGGATGTGGATCGCGTCGTCGAGCGATTCGCGGCGGGCCAGCTCGCGGATCATGCTCATGATCGGCGTGATGCCACTGCCGGCGCTGATGAAGAGAGGCTGCGCAGGCGGCGGGTCCGGCAGGCAGAACGTCCCCTCGACGTCGCCGAGGAAGACGATCGAGCCCGGCTCGGCGTGACGGGCGAAGTAGGGCGACATCTTGCCCGTCTCGACGTGCTTGACAGTGATCGAGACGAGGCCATCGGGATGGCCGGGATCGGAGGTGATCGAGTAGGCGCGCCAGTGGCGAATGCCGTTGATCTCGACGCCGATCCGCAGGTACTGGCCCGCCTGGTGACCGGGCCACTCGAAGCTCGGCCTAATGACCACGGTCGAGGTGTCGGCGGTCTCGCGCCTGATCCGCTCGATCGTCCCGGTCAGCTCGCGCGTCGACCAGAGCGGGTTCATCAGCGCGATGTAGTCGTCGGGCAGCAGCGGCGTCGTCAGCGTCCGCGCCGCGCGCTGCAATCGCTCCCGCAGCGGTGAGATCTTGGGCTTGGCGCCCGTTTCGACCATCGTGCCTCCTGGCTTTGCCCTCGTTCGCAGCCTAGTAAACGGGCGCGCTCACCAGGTGTCGACGAAGCGGCGGCCGCCCGGAGGCGGTTCGTCGGTCGAAGCTGCCTCGAGCGTCGCAGCGATCAGCCGGCGGGTCTCGGCCGGGTCGATGACGTCGTCGAGCTCGAACAGGGTCGCCGCGTTGAGCGCCTTCGAATGCTCGTGCGCGGCCGCGGTCAGCTCGCGGATCCGCTGCTCGCGCTCGGCCTCGCCGGCGATCGCCTCGAGCTCGCGGCGAAAGCCGAGCTTGACGGCGCCCTCGAGGCCCATCGCGCCAAGCTCGGCGGTCGGCCAGCCGACGGTCAGCAGCGGCTCGTGCAGGCTGCCGCCGGCCATCGCCTGGGCGCCGAGGCCATAGGCCTTGCGCAGGATCACGGCGATCAGCGGCACCCGCAGCGCGGCGCCGACGACGAAGAGGCGCGAGCAGTGGCGAACGAGGGCGGTCGCTTCGGCCTCGGGCCCGACCATCATCCCGGGGGTGTCGATCAGCGAGAGGATCGGCAGGCCGAAGGCGTCGCAGAGCTGCATGAAGCGCGCCGCCTTGTCGGCTCCGTCGCTGGTGATCGCCCCGGCGAGATGCATCGGGTTGTTGGCGACGACGCCGACGGGCCGGCCCTCGACCCGTGCCAGCGCGGTCAGCATCCCGGGAGCGAAGCGCTCGCGCAGGACGGTGACCGAGCCGGCGTCGGCGAGGCCGTCGACGACCGAGCGGACCTCGTAGGCGCGGCGGCGGCGCTCGGGGATCAGATCGCGGAGGGCAAGCTGGTCGGGCGCCTCACCGGGGTCGATGCGGCCCTGGAAGTAGGAGAGCAGCCGCTTGGTGACGGCGACCGCTTCGGCCTCGTCGGCTGCGGCGTAGTCGATGACGCCGTTCGGCACCTGGGTCGCGGCCGGGCCGACGTCGTCGGGCGCGACGATGCCGAGCCCGCCGCCCTCGATCATGGCAGGGCCGCCCATCCCCAGCGAGACCTCGGGCGTGGCGATGATCAGATCCGAGCTGCCGGCGATGACCGCGTTGCCGGCAAAGCAGCGGCCGGAGACGATCGCGATCCGCGGCACCAGGCCGGAGAGACCCGCCCAGAGGGCGAATGCCCTCGTCTCGAGCGCCGAGACGACGGCGTGGTCGGTGTCGCCGGGCCGCCCTCCCCCGCCCTCGGCGAAGAACACCGTTGGCAGCCGCATCCGCTCGATCAGCTCGAAGAGCCGATCCTTCTTGCGATGGCCGATGACGCCCTGGGTGCCGGCGAGGACGGTGTAGTCGTAAGAGAGGACTGCGCAGGAGCCCTGCTCGCCGAAGAGATCGCCGTTGATCCGGCCGGTGCCGGCGATCAGGCCATCGGCCGGCGTCCGCTCGAGCAGCTCCTGCAGATCCCGCCGCGCCCGCTGGGCGGCGATCGCCAGACCGCCGTACTCGACAAAGCTGCCGGCATCGACGAGGTCGTCGAGGTTCTCGCGGGCGGTGCGCAGACCGGCGGAGTGGCGGCGCTCTGTGGCTGCGGGCCTAGCGTCGTCCTGGGTCAGCGCCCGTCGCTCGAGCGCCTCGGCGAGGTCGTCCCGGATGGGCTCCGATGGCGTCTCCGGACTAGCAGACTCGCCCGCCGCAGCTTCCTCGACAGCCATCGGCGAAGCCTCGCATATCGAAGGCATAGGATCGGTCCTTGAGATCGGATGCAGACGATCCCCGCGCCCCCGAGGTGCTCTTCGTCTGCGTCCACAACGCCGGCCGCAGCCAGATGGCGGCTGGGCTGCTGAAGCAGGCGGCCGACGGGCGGGTCACGGTGCGCACCGCCGGCAGCGAGCCGGCCGATCAGATCAACCCAGTGGTCATCGAGGCGATGGCCGAGCTGGACATCGACATGTCGCAGGAGTTCCCGAAGCCGCTGAGCAGCGACGCCGTCGAGGCGGCTGATGTCGTCATCACCATGGGCTGTGGCGATGCCTGCCCGATCTTCCCCGGCAAGCGCTACGAGGACTGGGAGCTCGAGGATCCGGCCGGCCAGGACATCGACACCGTCCGCCGCATCCGCGACGAGATCGACGGGCGGGTACGGAGGCTCATCGACGAGCTGGTCCCGACGGCCTGATCGCGCCCATCAACCGCTTGACTTTCCGCCGCCGCCTCGGCCAGAATCCCGCCCGATGACTCGCTACGAGGCGCTCAAGGCCCTGCACGTGATCACCTCGATCATCTGGATCGGCGCCGGCTTCCTGATCGCCGTACTCGTACGGCGCGCCGAGGCGGCGGGCGATCGTGAGCGTCAAGTCGCCTATCAAGCCGACGTCAGCTGGTTATCGACCCGGCTTTTCATCCCCACCTCGCTCGCGGTCTTCATCCTCGGCATCCTCACGGCGATCGACGGCAACTGGAGCTTCTCTCAGCCGTGGATCAGCATCGGCTTCGCCGGCTACCTCGTCTCGTTCGGCCTCGGAATCCTGTTCTTCAAGCCACAGTCCGAGCGGATCGGCGAGCTCGTCGAGCAAGACGGGCCCAACAACGCCGAGGCGGGCCGCCTCATGGCCCGAGTCAACATCGTCGAGCGCTTCCAGCTCCTCGTCCTCTTCATCGTCGTCGCCGACATGGTGGTGAAGCCGACGAGCGACGACAGCGGGACCTTGATCGTGGGTGGAGCGCTCGTAGCGCTCGCGGGCCTACTGGCCCTGGCGGCGCTGCGCCGCGTTAGCCCTGATACCTCTTCGGCGTCCTAAAGCACACGGGTCGGGCGGGCCTCAATCGGGGCGACTGGATTTGAACCAGCGACCGCTCGGCCCCCAGCCGAGTGCGCTACCAGACTGCGCCACGCCCCGATGTGTCTTGCGACCCGGCGATTCTAGTCGAGCCAGGCAGGCTCGAACGGACTGCCCGCGGCCTGCGTAGCCCGGGCTCAGCGGGCGAGCGGGCTCTCGTCGAGGCGCTCGCGCAGCTCCTTTACCGAGTCCACGATCAGGGCGGCGCCCTCGGCTTGCAGCTCGTCGGCGCCGAAGCCGCCGCTCATCACGGCGATGGTCTCGATCCCGGCGCGCTTGGCGGCCTGTACGTCCCAGGTCGTGTCGCCGACCATCACGGCATCGCGGGTGCCAGCCGAATCCAGAGCGGCTAGGACGAGATCCGGATCGGGCTTCGTGTTCTCGACATCGGCCGAGGTCGTCCAGGAATCGGCCAGCTCCCGGGCGTCGAGAAGGTCGAGGTAGTGGTCGACCTCGCCCTCCTTCGCAGAGCTGGCAAGGACCACGGTCAGCTCGCGCGTCTTGAGGTCCTCGATCAGGGCCCGAGCGCCTTCGAAAGGCCGAACCTCGTCGATGAGGCGCTGGTACTCGTTCTTCTCGGAATCCCGGATGTCATCGCCGCGCTCAGACTCGACCTCATCTCCCGCCAGCGCCGAGACGATCTGGTCGCCGCCCATGCCGATGTGGCGGTGGATCTTCCAGACCGGCAGCAACACTCCGTGCGCGACGAACGCTCGATACCAGGCAAGCGCGTGCTGATAGTTCGTATCGACGAGCGTCCCGTCGATATCGAGAATGGCTGCCTGGGTCACGAATCGCCACTACCCGCCGGCGAGGGCGGCGAACCGAAAGAGCGGGCGACGGGCCTCGAACCCGTTCTTGGAGCTTGGAAGGCTCCCGTGCAACCGGTAACACTTCGCCCGCCCGGACGGCGATTATAGGTTCGCCCGTCGCCGGGACCGCAGGGCTTGGAGCTAGTTGCGCTGGCCGAAGTCGACCGTGAACAGGGCGCCGTCGGCGCTCGGGTCGTCGGCGGAACCGTGCTTGCCGGCTACGCCGAACTCGCGGTAGCGGGCTGTGTGGAGGACGCGGTTGTGTGGCGGGCTGTCGAGCCAGCCCTGGAGGATGTCGCGCGGGGTCATCGCCGGGCCCCATGCCTCGCCGATGACCTCGCCGACCGCCCAGCTGCGGGCGCCCTTCATGTAGCCGTGCTTGCGGAGCCGCGTCGACATCGGGTCGCCGTTCGAGGAATCGTGGGAGAGCCAATGGATCTTGCGCTGGATGTCGGCGTTGTGGCCCTTGGCAGCGCTGAAGAGGCGACCGGAGCTCTTGAGCTGATGCAGGCCCGAGCGCCGGCGCTCCTGGTTGATCAGGCAGGCCACCGCCGAGCGCAAATCGTCGCCGGAGAGCGCTCCCAGAGCGGCGGTCGCGCCTGGGCAGCCGTTTGCTCCGGCGCGGTCAGGGCCGGCGACCGTCATCGCTGCGAGCAGCGCGAGCAATGCGGCAAGCGAAAGAACCGCGGCGGCGCGGCGCGCCGAGAGCTTGACTGCCACGATCGTCATCAGGGGTCCATCGACCGTCCGCGGCGCAACCTGAGTTCGCGCGGCCATCTCTCGACCAGCTGGCCAAAGCTTCACTTCGAACCTCTCCCTTCCCAAGGCAAAGACTAGCGGCTCTAAACACTTCTGGGTGGGGAAAGGAGCGCTTTTTGGAGCGCCGGGGCCGAAAAAAAGCGGGGCAGCCAGGACTCGAACCTGGAATCGCCGACTTTGGAGGCCGGTGCCTTAGCCAATTTGGCCACTGCCCCCCGCCGGGGGATCGTAGCGTCGGACGCCTGGCCGGCGAGCGAGGGTCGCGCATCTCGCTCCCGGGGCAATCCGCTGGATGCGGGCGGAGGGACTCGAACCCCCAAGCTCTTGCGAGCACCGGCACCTAAAGCCGGCGTGTTTCCCAATTTCACCACGCCCGCGCGACGTGCGACGCCTGACGGAGCCGTGACTTGCGCGGCTAACGCGGTTCTCGTTCGCGCCCGTCGGCCGGAGATTCTAGACTTGCGCCATGGAGGTTGGACAAGCGCGACCCGGCTACGAGCTCTGGCGACCAAATCGCCAGAAGTCGGAGTCCAAGCAGATGAAGGCGATCGTCGCCTTCGTCCTGCTCGTTTCCGCCGCGCTGATGTTCATCGTCACCGTCGGCGGCTGGTCGCGGCTGCAGGGCTCGTCGGTCGGGATCATGTGCCTGCTCTTCGTCGCCATCTACGTCCTCTTCGCCTACCTCGTCTCGCGCTGGAACCGCGGCGTCCTGCCGGTCGCCGCAGTTCTCGGCATCCTGCTGCTGATCTTCTCGGCGATCGCCGCCCCCGGCTGGTTCGACCGCACGGGCGACGGCTTCTCCAACCCGGCTCTCCCCGAAGAGCTGCTCGGACTCTTGACCCTGGTGCTCGTCCCGGTCCAGGTCATCCTGATCGCGGTCGCTCTGATCGCCTTCAACCAGGAATGGCACGTCGAGGAAGAGCGGCCCGTCGGCCGCTCGGAGCAGTACGGCGCCGGGGGCGACGGGCTGCCTGAGCCGGCCTGACGCCGGTGAGCTCGCAAATGCGCGCTGCTGCCCTGACCGGCGGTGGCGCCCGCCCTGAGTCGCTGTCCTCGGCAAGCGGACGGCTGAGATGAGCGCGAGTCGCATGGCGACCCTCGGCGCCGTGCTGGTGATCGGCGGCGCCAGCCTGGCGCTTGGCCACGCCCTGGACGAGGGCTCGGATCAAGCCGGTCAGCAGCAAGCGGGTACGAAGCGCGGATCCGCAACGCATAAGGGCGCCAGGCAGGCGCGTCAAAGGCACAAGAGCGCCCGCCCTGTGAAACCTCGCAAGGCGTCGGCGCTGCCGAAGCCGGCCCTCGTCTGGGCCGTCGGCGACGGCGCCGACGGCGGCGCCGCCGGCAAGCAGCTCGCGCAGATGATCGCCTCCTCCCCGCTCGATCGCTTCCTCTACCTCGGCGATGTCTACGAGGGCACGAGCCTCGCCGGCTTCGAGTCCAAGTACGCGACGACATACGGCCGCCTGAACCGCTTCGCCGCACCGACCCCCGGGAACCACGAGTGGAACTGGCACGACGCCGGCTACGACCGCTACTGGGAGCAGACGACGCAGCGGCCCCAGCCCCCCTGGTACGCCTTCGCGCTCGGCGGCTGGCAGCTGCTGAGCCTGAACTCGGAGGCGGACCACAGCTCTGGCTCGGCCCAGGTCTCCTGGCTGCGCCAGCAGCTCGACCGCAGGCCCGGCTTCGGCAGCTGCCGCATCGCTTACTGGCACCGCCCCTTCCACAGCGGCGGCATGCACGGCGACGCGCCCGACATCGCCGGGCTCTGGAACCCGCTGCGAGGCCGGGCGACGATCGTCCTCAACGGGCACGACCACGACATGCAGCGCTTCGCGCCCCTGGACGGGATCACCGAGTTCGTCGCCGGCTCGGGAGGGCGCGACCGCTACCCGGTTCATCAGCAGCCGGGCATGCGCTTCTCCAACGACAGCGAGTTCGGGGCGCTGCGGCTGCGACTCAGCCCTGGGCAGGCGAGCTACGCATTCGTCGGCCTCGGCGGGCAGGTGCTCGACTCGGGCACGCTTCGCTGCCAGCCGGGCTGAGCCGCCCGGCAGTCTCCACCGTCGCCGGCTCAGAGCAGGCGCAGCGGCGGCTCGAGCAGCTCGGGCCCGTCCTTGCGGACGTCGTTGACGGCGTCGGAGACCTCACGCACCTCTAGCTCACCTCGATAGGGCACGAGCAGGCTGGCCAGCTCCGCCACCGATGCGCCTGGCTCGAGCCAGGCCGCCTCGGCGCCGGCCGGCAGGATCACCGGCATCCGCCCGTGGATCGGCCGCATCGTCTCGTTTGGCTCGCAGGTCGCCAGCGCGCAGCTGTGGAGCGGCTCGCCGTCCTCGCCGCGGCGCATCGCCCAGATGCCGGCGAAGGCGAACAGCTCGGCACCGGGGAGCGAGATCCAGACGGGCTGCTTGCCGTTCTCGTCCTTTCGCCACTCGTAGAAGCCATCGGCCGGAAGCAGGCAGCGGCGTTGCTCGAACGACTCGCGGAACGGCTTGGCGACGGCGATCGTCTCGGCCCGGGCGTTGATCAGCGGCCGCCCGCCGGCGTCGAAGCTCTCCGGCAGCAGGCCCCAGCGCAGCCGACCGAGGTCACGGTCGCCCTCCTCGTCGCGGCGGATTGCCAGCACGGGATCGGTGGGCGCGATGTTGTAGCGCGGCTCGGCTTCGACCTCCGCCCTCTCGTCGAGCGAGAAGCGCATCCGCAGCCGCCGCGGATCGGGATCGGTGAGCGTGTAGCGGCCGCACATGATCGACGACGTTAGCGACAGCCATCGCAGTGCCGGAGGTGGGACTCGAACCCACACGCCCTTGCGGACACGGCCTTTTGAGGGCCGCATGTCTACCGTTCCATCACTCCGGCGCCCTAAGCGAACGATAGTCCCGCACGGCGGCGATAATCCGCTGCCTGTGGACGCGGCCGTTGCCATGCAGAGGATCGAACGGCTCTGCTCGTTCGCCGGCCGCTATCCGGGGACCGACGCCGAGCGTCGCGCTGCCAACGACCTCGCCGGTCAGCTGCGGGGCGCGGGGCAGCGAGTCGAGGTCGAGCCGATCCACGTCCACCCCCAGTGGGCGCTCGTCCACGCCGCCCACCTGGCGCTGGCGATCGCCGCCAGCCTCGTCGCGATTGCCAGCCCGGCGGCCGGGTTTGTCCTGGTGCTGCTCACAGCGACCTCGCTCTACCTCGATCTCAACAGCCGCCTCTATCTGCTGCGACGGCTGTTCTTTCGCCGCGCCTCGCAGAACGTCCTCGGCCGCGGTCGCCGGCCCGAGGCGCCGGCTCGGATCGTCATCTCAGCCCACTACGACGCCGGCCGCACCGGCGCCGTCTACGGCGAGCGGGCGACGCGAATCGCCGCCCGGCTTCCCCGGGCGGCTCGCGTCGCCCTGGCGCCGATGCGGATCGTCTTCTGGTCGCTGGCCTTGTTGGTGCCGTTGCTCGGCGCGCGCCTCGCCGGGATCGATGCCAGCTGGCTCGCGGCCGTTCAGCTCGTGCCGACCGTCGTCCTGATCGTCGCCTTCGTCGCGCTGCTCGACATCGCTCTCTCGCCGGTGGTCACGGGCGCCAACGACAACGCCTCGGGTGTTGCCGTGGCGATGGCGCTCGAGGAGGCGCTCGCCGAGGAGCCCCCCTCCCAGCTCGACGTCTGGCTGCTGCTGACCGGCGGCCACGAGTGCCTCGGCGAGGGGATGCGCAGCTTCGTCCGCGAGCACGCCGACGAACTCGCCGAGGCGCCGACCTACTTCCTCGTGCTGGACGCGGTCGGCAGCGGCGACGTCCACTACGCGACCAGCGAAGGGCTCGCCGTCAGCTACCCGCTCGACCCCCGCCTGACGCAGATCTGCGAGGCGATCGCCACCGCGGACCACGAGAGCAAAAACCGCTTCCGCGCCGTCGCCACCGCGAGCGGCTCGCTGACCGACGCGCTGCCCGCAAGCCAGGCCGGCCACCCCGCGATCGCCCTGGTCGGAGCCTCCGGGCCCGGCCTGCCACCGCCTCACCACCACAGCCGCAGCGATACGCCCGACCGCATCGATCCGGGCGCCCTCGAGCGCTTTCACGACTTCGCGCTCGAGCTGGTCCGCCAGATCGACCGTGACACCGATCGCAGGCTCGGCTGATGTCACCGCGGCGGCGTCGCATCCTCGGCCGGCTGGCGCTCGGCGTCATCGCGGCGCTCGTCCTCGCGACGGTCATCGCCCAGCTGCTTCTGCCCGGCTACGCCGCCGATCGGATCGAGTCGCGGCTCACGGGCCATGGAGGCCAGGCTCACGCCTCGGTCCACGCCTTCCCCGCACTGCGGCTGCTGTTCGGCCACGGTGACCGCATCGAGATCGACGCATCGGGGGTCGACCTCGGCCTGCAGGCCGCCCGCGACCGGCCCTTCTCCCGTCTGGACGGCTTCGAGCACGTCGCGATCTCGGTCCGCGGCAGTCGTGCCGGGCCGCTCAGCGTCAGCCGGATGGAGCTGGCGCGCGACGGCTCCTCGCCCTACCGCTTCGTCTGGCGGGGAAGCGTCTCGCTCGCCGACCTCGCTGGCTCTGCGGGCAGTCAATTCGGTCTCTTTGGCGCTCTCGCCGGCCAGATCGCCGCCGGCTCGATTCCCAACGGCAGCCGGCCGCTGCCGATCGATCTCGACATGACGCTGGCCAGCGAGGGCGGTCGCCTGCGGGTGCTCTCGGGCGGCGGCACGATCGCCGGCCTGCCGACCGGTCCCCTTGCCGAGCTGCTGACAAATGCGATCGCCGTGCGACTCTAGAGCTGGTGTCCCGCCGATCTCAGCGTCTGTGAGCACCCCCGCCGAGCCCCAGCCCGGTGATATAAGCGCCCGGTGAGCGACGAGGCTAGCCCGGCCCAGGAGGGCGTCAAGCTCTGGGAGCCCTCGCCGGCCGCGATCGAGCGCTCCAACATGACCCGCTACATGCGCTGGCTGGCGCAAGAGCGCGATCTCGAGTTCGAGGACTACGAGTCCCTCTGGCGCTGGTCGACGATCGAGCTCGAGCAGTTCTGGGCCTCGATCTGGGACTTCTGCGAGGTGATCACCCATGCCCCCTACGAGCGCGTGCTGGCCAATCGTGAGATGCCCGGTGCCGAGTGGTTCCCGGGAGCGAAGCTGAGCTATCCCGAGCACGTCTTTCGCGACCGGGACGAGACCGGCACAGCCATCTTCCACGCCTCCGAGCTGCGGCCGCTGGCCGAGATCAGCTGGGGCGAGCTCGCCGATAAGGTCGCTCGCGCCACGGCGGCGCTGCGGGGGCTCGGGGTCGAGCGCGGCGATCGCGTCGTCGCCTACCTGCCCAACATCCCCGAGGCCGTGATCGGCTTCCTCGCCAGCGCCAGCATCGGCGCGATCTGGTCGAGTTGCTCGCCCGACTTCGGCGCCGCCAGCGTCGTCGACCGCTTCGCCCAGATCGAGCCCAAGGTGCTGCTCGCGGTCGACGGCTACCGCTACGGCGGCAAGGACTTCGACCGCCGCGAGGTCGTCGCCGGCCTGCGACGCGAGATGCCGACGCTGGAGCATGTCGTCGTCGTCCCCTATCTCGACGACGAACCCGACATCGGAGGCATCGAGAACGCGATCGGCTGGCGCCAGCTGCTCGACGGCGCCGACGACGCCGACCTCGCTTTCGAGCCGCTGCCGTTCGACCACCCGCTCTGGGTCCTCTACTCATCCGGCACGACGGGGCTGCCGAAGGCGATCGTCCAGGGCCAGGGCGGGATCCTGCTCGAGCACCTGAAGAAGCTGACGCTCCACGTCGATGCCCAGGCGGGCGACCGCCTCTTCTGGTTCACGACGACCGGCTGGATGATGTGGAACTTCATCGTCGCCGGGCTGCTTACCGAGGCGGCGATCGTCCTCTACGACGGCAACCCCGGCCACCCCGACATGGGCGTGCTCTGGGACCTCGCCGAACGCAGTGGGATGACCTGCTTCGGCACCAGCGCCAGCTACATCGCCTCCTGCATCAAGGCCGAGGAGGACCCGACCGCCGGCCGCGAGCTCTCGAAGCTGCGCGCGATCGGGTCGACCGGCTCCCCCCTCGCCCCCGAGGGCTTCGACTGGGTCTATGACCGCGTCGGCGCCGACACCTGGCTGTTCTCGACCAGCGGTGGCACCGACGTCTGTACCGCCTTCGTCGGCGGCGTACCGATCCTGCCCGTCTACCGGGGCGAGCTGCAGGGCCGGGCGCTGGGGGCCAAGGTCGAGGCCTTCGACGAGCAGGGCGGTTCGGTGATCGACGAGGTCGGCGAGCTGGTGATCACCGAGCCGATGCCCTCGATGCCGCTGTTCTTCTGGGGCGACGAGGACGGCTCGCGCTATCGCGCCAGCTACTTCGAGCACTATCCGGGCGTCTGGCGCCACGGCGACTGGATCGAGATCACCTCGCGCGGCACGGCGATCATCTACGGCCGCTCCGACTCGACGATCAACCGCCAGGGGGTGCGGATGGGGACGAGTGAGATCTACCGCGCCGTGCTCGCCGCGCCGGAGGTCGTCGATGCCCTGGTCGTCGACGTGCCGCGACCTGGGACCGAGGGCTGGATGCCGCTGTTCGTCGTCCTGCGAGACGGCGAGGCGCTCGACGACGAGCTGGCCGGCAAGATCAAGCGGCAGATCCGCGAGCACTGCTCGCCGCGCCACGTGCCGAACGCGATCTACGCGGTGACCGAGGTGCCGAGGACGCTCAGCGGCAAGGTGCTCGAGGTGCCCGTCAAGCGGATCCTCAGCGGCACGTCGGTCGAGAAGGCGGTATCACGCGACTCGCTCGCCAACCCCGCCGCGCTCGACTACTTCGTCGCGCTGGCGAGCCGGCTCGACGCCGAAGCATCCCTGACTAGGAAGCGCTGAGCGACGCTCGCAGGATCGGCGCCGAGCCTGGCTCAGCGCTGCCGCCGCGCCGCTCCCGGGTGACCATCAGCTCGTCGGCGCCTCGAACGTGGCCGCTGATCGCCACCGTGGCGACGCCGTTGCGGTCGGGCACGAACACGCTCGACGGCTCGATCGCAGAGCCGCGACGCAGCCAGGCCTCGTAGACCTGGCCGCCGGGGCGCGCCGGGAGGCCGCGAGCTACGAGCACGGCCGAGTCGCCGCGGCGTACGAGCGAGACCTGGGTGCCGTGGAGCTCGCCCGGGGCGGCCCTCACCGCGACCGTCGACGCCCGCTGGCCCCCTGGACCACGGGCGAGGTAGCCGGCAACGACTGCGGCGAGGAGCATCCCCGCCAGCGCTCCCGCGAGCGCAGCCGACGGTCGAACCGGCAGCCAGGCCCACCGCGACGGGCGTCGTTCGCGGCGAGCCTCGGCGCGAACCTCCGACATCACCCTGCCGCGCACGCGCTTCGGCGCCTGCTGCTGGTCGACTGAGGCGGGAATGAGGTCGACGGCCGGCTGCAGCCAGCGCAGATCGCGCTCGCAGCGCTCGCACTCGGCGAGATGGCGCTCGACGGCCTGCGCCTGATCGGCCTCGAGCGCGCCCAGCGCGTAGCCGGCGATCTGCTCGCTCCAATCCTGGTCGTGCTCGCGGTGGGTCATTGCAGGCTCTCGGCCACGATCGAGCGGATTTTCTCGAGGCCGAGGCGCATCCTGCCCTTGACCGTACCGAGCGGCATCCCCAGCATCTGGGCGATCTCGGATTGGCTGAAGCCGCCGAAGTAGGCGAGCTCGATCACCCGCGACTGCTCCGAGGGCAGCTCGGCGAGGGCGCCGCGAAGCTCGCCGGCAGTCTCGTTGCGCATCGCCTCGGCCTCGGTACCGGTCGCGAGCGCGGCGGGCTGGCGTTCGAGCAGCTCGTGGGGATCGACGTCGCTGCGCGACTGCGGCCGCACCATCTGGCGGCGGATCGTGTCGATCGCGCGATTGCGGACGACACCGAGCGTCCAGCTCCTGACGCTGCCCCGCGCGGTGTCGTAGCCGGAGCGGCTGCGCCAGATCGAGAGGAACGCCTCCTGGATCACGTCCTCGGCGAGCGCGCGATCTCCGAGGATCCGATGGGCCAGCGAGTAAGCCGAGCCCGAGTGACGGTCGTAGAAGAGCTCGAAGGCGTCGGCGTCCTTCTCGCTGACCAGCTGCATCAGCTCTTCGTCGGCGAGCCGGGAGAGCCGGTTTCGTCTCTTGCTTGTCGGTCGCAGCATTGACATCTGGACGAAGGAGTCGCGTGGGCCCTTCAACTGAGCCTACGGCGGGCCTGGCCCAGCGGATCACGGGTCGACCACGATTGATCCGGGCCGGGGATCGCCCCGTAGGTGGTTGGCAAGGCCTGCTCGGGCCATACCCCCATCGACCAAGGAGAACCAGAAACATGGAACACCCACCGAAGGACCAACGATCCACGCAACAGCGATCGAAGCTGCTCGCCGTACCGGTGCTCGCAGCGCTGCTGGGCCTCGCCGCATGCGGCGGCAGCAACGACGGCAAGAACGGCGCCAACGCGTCGAGCACACCGACCGCGGCGGCAACCCCGACCGGCAAGGTGAGCTTCGTCGATCCGAAGAGCGGCGCGACGACCTCGAAGGTCGTTATCGCAAAGGTCAAGCTCGTCGGCTTCAAGCTCGACGCCGCTGACGTCGGCATGGCAGCCGCCCCGGGAGTGGGCCATCTCCACTTCTCGCTGGACGGCGGCAAGTTCGACCTGCCGCAGTACTCGGGCGCCAACGGCCAGCTCGCCAAGAAGCTGGGCGTCGACGGCAAGTACTCGCCGTCGGTGACGCCGACGATCACCTATCGCGGCCTGCCGGCCGGACAGCACACGCTGCGCGTCGAGCTGGCCAACAACGACCACTCGCCCGCCGGGGCGAGCGCTGAGACTGCCTTCACGGTTCAGTAATCGTGAGGAGGCGGATGCGAAGCCGGCGGCTGCCGGCAATCGCGGTCGGGGTCGGGGCGCTGCTGATCAGCGCCCCGAGCCTCGGCTGCGGGGCCAGCGGCTCCGCCGAGGCGAACGCGGTCGACACGTTCGAGTTCGGCTTCAGGCCGGCCGCGGCGCACGTCCACGTCGGCGCCACGGTCAGCTGGACCAACAGCGGCAAGCTGACCCACAACGTCCAGGGGAGCGGCTTCTTCTCGAAGGCCCTCGACCCGGGAATGACCTACCGCCACCGGTTCACCAAGCCGGGCAAGTACCCCTACGTCTGCTCGCTGCATCCGCAGACGATGCGCGGCACCGTCGTCGTCAGCGGCTAAGGGACTCGTCGAACCCCCAGCGGTCGCCGATCAGCCGCCGGGCGCCCCCGGAAAGAGAATTCTCGGGGTGCCGAGATTGCCGGGCGCCCGCTGGCAGCTGGCCAGGCGGTCCTGCCGGTCGGCGAAGGCGTTGTCGTTGCCGCGGCCGCAATTGACGCGGTCGCGCGTTCCGTCGCGTGAGCCGATCAGGTCGGCGCCGCGGCCTGCCGCGATCTCGTCGCGACCGCGCTCGCCGAAGAGGAAGTCGGATCCGGCGCCGCCGTCGAGCGAGTCGTTGCCGGGACCGCCGTGAGCGAGGTCGTCGCCGCCGTGGCCCACCAGCCGATCGTTGCCGCCGGCGCCGAAGAGGACGACCGCCGCGCCGCCCCGAGACAGCGCCCCGTCGAACCCCGGCCCACCGGCGGCGGTGAGGAGGTCGTTGCCGCCGCGCCCGAAGGCACCGGTGAAGTCCGCATGCGCAATCGTCAGGTCCGCGTCGGCAGCGCCGGGCGGCTCGGCGCCGGAGTTCAGGTTCGCGGCCATCGCGCCGGCGCTCGTCCCGAAGCGGATCTCATCGCGAGCGCCGCTGCCGTCGATGTACGCGAAGTCGCTCGAACCCGGCAGGTCGACGGCAATCTCGATCTCGGAGCTGCCGTCCGGCTCAGCGGTGGCCCCCGGCGCCAGTGGGCCGCCGCCGAGGTCGATGTGGACGCCTGCCTCGTTGAGGCCGCCACCACCGCTGACGATGATGCTGTCGGTCGTCGCGACGGTCGCCGTGCCGCCGCTGCAGGCGACGTCTCGTGCGCGGCCGTAGTCACGGACGACGATCTCGTCGCCGCTGCGCTTGATCGCGGCGACGTCGAAGTCGTCGCTCAACGTCACCTCGAGGACGTTGCCCTGCGGCAGGATCGGCAGGCCGCCGTCGACGTAGGCGCAGCTCACCGCCGCAGACGCAGCCGGGGCGAGCAGCAGGCCGCCGCCGAGCGCGGCGCAGCAGGCGAGCAGAGCGAGGGCGGGACGACGGCGCACGCTCATGACTTTACGCCGGCGTGATCGGGTTGCGACGGTCGCTGAAGCTGCGGTCCTTGTCGGCGACGAGCGCCAGCCGCCGGATCAAGTCGGCGCGCAGGTCGTCCGGCTGGACGACGGCGTCGACGACCAGCTCCGAAGCGAGGTGGAGGATGTCGATGTCCTCCGCGTACTCGGCCCGCTTGGCCTCGACGAAGCGCTCGCGCTCGCCTTCGTCCTCGATCGCCTGGATCTGGTTGTAGAAGACGGCGTTGATCGCCGCCTGCGGCCCCATGACCGCGATCGAAGCGCTCGGCAGGGCGATGCAGCAGTCGGGCTCGAACGCCGGCCCCGCCATCGCGTAGAGGCCGGCGCCATATGCCTTGCGGACGATCACCGAGAACTTCGGCACGGTGGCTTCGGAGACGGCGCTGATCATCTTGGCGCCGTGGCGGATGATCCCCTGGCGCTCTACGTCCTTGCCGATCATGAAGCCGGGGACGTCGGCGAGGAAGACCAGCGGCAGGTTGAAGGCGTTGCAGGTGGCGATGAACCGCGCCGCCTTGTCGGCGGAGTCGACGAAGAGGACGCCGCCCTTGAACTTCGGCTGGTTGGCGACGATCCCGATCGCACGGCCGTCGAGGCGGGCGTAGCCGACGACGAGCTCCTTCGCCCAGCGGGCATGGACCTCGCAGAACGACTCGGCGTCGACGAGCGAGTCGATCAGCGCCTTGATGTCGAAGGGCTTGTTCTCGTCGGCCGGGATCAGCCCGCCGATCGCCGCGTCGCTCGATGGCTCGGCCGGCGGAGCCGTCGGCGCCGGCTCGCGCCAGCTCGAGGGCATGTAGGACATGTAGCGCTTGGCGAGGTCGATCGCCTCGGCGTCGGTCTTGACGAGGAAATGGCCGCAGCCGGAGACGCCGGTGTGCATCCGCGCCCCGCCCATCTCCTCGAGGCTGACGTCCTCGCCGATCACCATCTGCGCCATCCGCGGCGAGCCGAGGTACATCGAGGCGTTGCCGTCACGCATGATCACCACGTCGCAGAAGGCCGGGATGTAGGCGCCGCCGGCTGCGCTCGGGCCAAACAGCAGGCAGACCTGCGGGACGCGACCGGAGAGCTTGACCTCGTTGTAGAAGATCCTGCCGGCGCCGCGGCGGCCGGGGAACATCTGCACCTGGTCGGTGATCCGCGCCCCTGCCGAGTCGACCAGGTAGACGAGCGGCACCCGCAGGCTCAGCGCCCGCTCCTGGATGCGGAGGATCTTCTCGACGGTCTTCGGGCCCCAGGAGCCGGCCTTGACGGTCGGGTCGTTGGCCATAAGGGCGACGCGGCGGCGGTCGATCGTGGCCAGGCCGGTGACGACGCCGTCGGCCCCCAGCCCCTCCTTCTCCCAGTTCGCCAGCGCCCCCTCCTCGGCGAAGGAGCCGGCGTCGACCAGCAGCGCGACCCGCTCGCGGACCGGCAGCTTGCCCTGCTCGGCGGTCTTCTCGTGGTGGCGCTGCGGGCCGCCGGCGAGGGCGGCCTCGAGGGCCTTTGCGAAGTCGGACACGGCCAGGAGCCTATTCGCCTGCTGGCGTGCCAGCCGACTCCAGTCTTACCCGGCCCGGCCCGGCTCCCAGTTGACCGGCCCGGCGCGGAGTACATGAGCGCCCAGCGGCCGCCCCAGCACTTCCTGGGCGGCCCGCGAGGCCTCGATCAGCCGCGGCAGCTCAATTCCCGTCTCCACACCCATCTCATGCAGCATCGAGACCACGTCCTCGCTGCCGACGTTGCCGGTCGAGCCGGGCGGGACCGGGCAGCCGCCGAGCTCGCCGAAGCTCGACTCGAAGGACTCGACTCCCTCTTCCAGCGCCGCCACCAGGTTGGCCAGCCCCTGGCCGCGGGTGTTGTGGAAGTGGGCGGTCAGCTCGACCCCGGCGAGGCGCTCGCGCGCCGCGGCGAAGAACTCGTGAACCTGGCGCGGGTTCGCCATCCCGGTGGTGTCGCCGAAGCCGACCTCATCGCAGCCCGCGGCGGCGAGGCGTTCGGCGATCTCGAAGACGCGCTCGGGCGGGACGTGCCCCTCGTAGGGACAGCCGAAGGAGGTGGCGATCACGCCCTCGCGCCGCAGGCCGGCCTCCCCCGCGGTGGCGAGCGTCGCCTCCAGCCCACGTAGGGAATCGGCGATCGAGCTGTTGACGTTGCGCTGGTTGTGGGTCTCCGAGGCGGAGAGGAAGACGCTGACCTCGTCGAAGCGATCGCGCAGCTCCAGCGCCCGCTGCAGCCCGCGCTCGTTCGGGATCAGGACCGAGAAGGAGACTCCCGGCCGCCGCTGTACCGCCAGCAGCACCTCGGCCGCGTCGGCAAGCTGCGGGATTACGTCGGGGCGCACGAACGAGGTGATCTCCATCCGCCCCACCCCCGTCGCCGAAAGCAGATCGATCAGCCGCACCTTCTCCGCCGTGTCGATCGTCTCCGGCTCGTTCTGGAACCCGTCGCGCGGCCCGACCTCACGGATGCGAACGCTCTTCGGCAGCTCGACCATTGCTCAAGCTTATGGGGCGGCCGCACGCTCCTCGACGGCTCCAAGGCGTCGTGCGACGTTGCCCAAGACGGCACGCACGTGTTCTGGCTCGTAGCGGACCTGCTCGTGGGTGAAGCGCAGGGTCGCAAACCCGGCGGCAGTGTGGGCCTGGTCGCGCAGATGGTCCCGGGCCTGCTGGGCGGGAGTGCGGTGGTGGCGCAGGCCGTCGGTCTCGACAACCAACCGCAGGTCCGGCCAAAGGAAGTCGACCTCGAAGCCGTTGACCCAGGCTTTGGTCTCCGGCACCGGCAGACCGACGTCCCTGGCCAGCGGCAGAAAGAGGCGCTCGAGGCGGGATCGGGTCAAGCGAAAGGTGCGCCGGTCGAGCCAGGTACGCAAACGAGCCACACCCGGCTCCCCGGGATGACTTCCAAGCGCGGCGCGGAGTCCGGGAGGCGTAATGAGATCAAGCCGATCCGCCTCGTCGACCATGCGCTCGACCGTCAGCCGGTCGTGGCGGACGGCGAGGTCGATGATCGTCTGCGCCGGGCTCGTGACCGGAATACGGCCAGAGAAGCCGACCTCGCCGTCGCGCAGGGTCGGGCGGCGGTGAACCC
>JAWVFK010000030.1:0-21385 GCA_033856175.1 Solirubrobacterales bacterium
GCCGGCACCCGGGTCGTGGCAATCGAGCGGCTGGACAACGCGAGGCGGCTCTACGACATCACGACCGGCACCGGGGACTTCATCGCCAACGGCGTCGTCAGCCACAACTGCTTCGCCCGCCCGACCCATACCTATCTCGACTTCAACGCCGCTGAGGACTTCGAGCATGAGATCGTCGTCAAGGTCAATGCGCCGGAGCTCGTTCGGGCCGAGCTCAAGCGGCCGAGCTGGCAGGGCGAGCACGTCGCTCTCGGCACCAACACCGATCCCTACCAGTGGGTGGAGAGTCGCTACCGCCTGATGCCGGGGATCTGGGAGGCGATGCTCGAGGCTCGGAATCCGTGCTCGGTCCTGACGAAGTCGCCGCTGCTGCTGCGTGACAAGGATCTGATGGTCAGGCTGGTCGAGGCGGCCGGGTTCACCGCAAGCCTCTCGATCCCGACGCTCGACGAGAAGGCGTGGCGGGCGTCCGAGCCCCACACCCCCCATCCGCGCAAGCGGATCGAGGCGGTCGGAGAGCTCAACCGGGCCGGCGTGCCGACCGGCGTTCTGATCGCGCCGCTGATGCCCGGCATCAACGACTCGCCCGAGCAGGTCGATCGCATCCTCGAGCTCTGTGGGGAGGCCGGCGCGGTCAGCATCGGCGGCATCGGCCTCCATCTGCGCGGCGAGGTCCGCGGCGTCTTCATGGACTGGCTGCGGCAGTATCGGCCCGATCTCGTCGCTCACTACGAGGAGCTCTACGAACGCGGCGCCTACCTGCAGAGCGACGAGCGCAAGCGCATCCAGGGCCTGCTCGCCGGCACCAACGTCAAGCGCAAGGTCGCGCGGCGAGGGTTGCGCGGTGATCGCTGGCGGCCTCGCGGCGACCGGACCTCGGGCGGCACCGCCGAGCCGGAGATCCAGACGGATCAGCGCAAGCTGTTCTGAGCTTCGAAAGTGCCGCCGACCCTGGTAAACTCCTTGAGTAATCAAGTAATCCGGGTAAGAGCAGGGACACGGCAACGGGAAGGCTCAGATGAAGCTCGAAGGCGTCCACCACATCACGGCGATCACCGCCGACGCGCAGCGGAACGTCGACTTCTACGTCGGCGTCATGGGGCTGCGGCTGGTCAAGAAGTCGGTCAACCAGGACCACACGTCGGTCTACCACCTGTTCTATGCCGACGAGAAGGGCGACCCCGGCTCTGATCTCACCTTCTTCGAATATCCGGGGGCCCCTCCCGGGCGTGCGGGCGATGGGATGGTCCACCGGATCGTCTGGCGCGTGGCCAACGACGCGCTCGACTTCTGGGCGGCTCGGCTCGAAGATCACGGCATCGAGACCGATCATGCCGACGGCTGGCTGCGGTTTCGCGATCCCGAGGGACTCGAGCACGAGCTCAAGCTCAGCGACGTCCCCGATGAGCCGCTGATCGCCGAGCACCCTGACATTCCCGCCGAGCTGGCGCTGCAGGGCTTCGACGGCGCTCATGCCTACTCGTCCGATCCCGATCGCAGCGGCCGTCTGCTCGAGGCGCTGGCATTCGAGCGCCGCGGCGACGGCCTCTGGGAGGCACGCGGCAGGCGTCGAGGAGGCCTCTGGGCCTACGACCCGCCGCCCGCAGAGCCGGGCCTGCAGGGCGCGGGGACGGTCCATCACATCGCCTGGGCGTCGTCGATGGAAGAGCACGAGGCCTGGCGCCAGCGGGCGATCGAGGGCGGCGCCCAGCCGACCCCGGTCATCGACCGCCACTACTTCCGCTCGATCTACTTCCGCGAGCCGAGCGGCGTCCTCTTCGAGATCGCGACGATCGGTCCTGGCTTCACGGTCGACGAGCCGCTCGAGAGCCTCGGCGAGAAGCTCTCAGTGACTCCTCAATACGAGCACCTGCGTGAGCAGATCGAGGCCGGGCTAAAGCCGATCGTCAACCCGCGCAAGGTCGCCGCTTGACGCTCGTCCACCGGCTGCGCCCCGCGGACGGCGAGCCCGCTGGCGCTCTCGTTCTAAACCACGGCCGCGGCAGTGACGAGAACGACCTCTACGGCCTGCTCGACGAGCTCGACCCCGAGCGCCGCCTGCTCGGGATTACGACCGGAGCGCCATTGACCGGTGTTCCTCCGGGTGGTCGCCACTGGTACCTCGTCCCGCGCGTCGGCCACCCAGATCCGGCCACCTTCGCCGCGAGCTATGCGGCGCTCTGCGGGTTCATCGGCGAGACGCTGACCGAGCACGGCCTCGACTGGAGCCAGGCGCTCGTCGGCGGATTTTCGATGGGGGCAGTGATGTCCTACGCCGTCGCCCTCGGCCCTGGCCGCCCCGCGGCTGCCGGCGTGATCGCCCTCAGCGGCTTCATCCCCACGGTCGATGGCTGGCAGCTCGATCTGGAAGCCCACGCCGAGACGCCGGTGCTGATCCATCACGGCCGCCGCGATCCCGTCATCGACGTCGAATTCGCCCGCCAGGCCAGAAAGCTGCTCGAGGGCGGCGGCCTGCCAGTCACCTACTACGAGAGCGACGCTCCCCACGCGGTCCCGCCGCAGCTGCTGCCGCTGTTGCGCGAATTCGTCAGCGCAGCGCTGCCCGCTTGATCTTGCCGCTGTCGGTCTTCGGCAGCTCGGCCGCGAACTCGACGATGCGCGGGTATTTGTAGGGCGCCGTCGTCTGCTTGACGTGTTCCTGGAGCTCGCGCGCCAGCTCCGGCGAGCCCTCACCGGAGGCGAGCACGACGATCGCGCGGACCACCGAGCCGCGCTCGGCATCCGGCGCCGGCACCGCCGCTGCCTCGGCGACGGCGGGGTGCTCAACCAGCGCCGACTCGACCTCGAAGGGCCCGATCCGGTAGCCGGCGGAGACGATGATGTCGTCGTCGCGGCCCTCGTACCAGAGGTAGCCATCCTCGTCCTCGCTGACGAGGTCGCCGGTCGGCCACCACTCGCCGGCGAAGGGCTCTGAGCCGAGGTAGCCGCTGAAGAAGGTGGGGCAGCTCGCCGCCCTGACCTGGAGCTCGCCGCTGGGCGCTCCCTCGCGGCCTGACGGCTCGCCGGCATCGCCGGCCGGGGCGACGATCCGCGTCTCGATCCCCGGCAGCGGACGCCCCATCGAGCCCAGGCGGATCTCGGCGTCGGCGCCCGCGCCGGAGAGGTGCCCGGTCTCGGTCTGGCCGTAGCCATCATGGATCGGCAGCCCCAGCCCGGCCCGGAACGCCTCAATGACCTCCGGGTTGAGCGGCTCGCCTGCCGAGACCAGCCGTCGCATCGCCGGCAGCGGAGCGAGCTCGGTGCGGCCGGCGAGGATGCGGTACTCGGTCGGCGCCTGGCAGAGGACGTTGACGACCTCCCGCCGAGCGATCTCGAGTCGCGTCTGCGGATCGAATCGCTCGTCGACCAGGAGCGCTCGCGCTTCGGTCAGCCAGGGTGCGACGAAGACGTTGCGCGCCGACTTCGACCAGCCGCTCGCCGCCGTACACCAGACGAGCTCGCCCCTGCGGGCGCCAAGCCAGTGCTTCGCCTGCGCCGCCTGGCCGCCGAAATAGCGCTGCGAGTGCAGGGCCCCCCGCGGCTCGCCGGTCGTTCCGGAGGTGAAGACGATCAGCGCCGGGTCGCCGGCGCCCAGCTGGGCCGGCTCGACCGGCGGCGCCTGCTGGCGGTCCTCGTCCAGGACCGCCGCCAGCTCGGCCATCGTCATCGCCTCGGCGCCGCCGGGCAGCTCCGCCAGCGGCGCGTCCTCGCCTATCACCAGCTTTGGATTCGCCTCGCCGAAGCGAACCCCGAGGTCCTTGCGCCGCAGCTGCGTGCTGCAGGGCAGCACGACCGCCCCCATCCGCATGCAGGCGAGCATCGCCAGCACCCACTCGATCCGGTTGCCGATCAGCGTCGCGACGGCGTCTCCGCGGCGGACGCCGCGCGCCGCCAGCGCGCCGGAGAGCCCGGCGCTGCGGGCGATCAGCTCACCGAAGTGCCAGACGCGGCGCCCGCCGCCGGCGTCGATCGCGACGAGCGCCTCCCGCGACGCCGGAAAGCGCTCGAGCACGTCCTCGACGAAGTTCAACTCTTGTCGCGACCCAGGGCGAGCAGGCGCGGCATCAGCGCTCCTCCGGAACGCAGCGCCCTTGAGAGGGGCATGCTCAGCCCCTTGACCAGGGCGGCCTTGCGGGGGCCGAGCCGGCGCCGCGCCAGCGGTGGCCCGGCGGCGTCGATGAAGGCGGCGAGGCCGCGCAGCGTGCGGATCATCACCCTGATCTCGCGCACCCGGCCCTCGTCGTCGAAGCGCAGCAGCTCGGCGCCCTCGATTTCCTCGCCGCCGGTGAGGCGGATGCGGAAGGCGAGCAGGTGCTGGTCGTCGCCGGCCATCTCGGCGGTGTACTCGATCTCCTCGAAAGCCTCGAGCAGCGCCGCGTAGAGCTCGCCGGCCTGCTCGATGCCGCGGAAGGGCACCTCGATCAGCGGCGACCAGAGAACCACGTCCGGGGCCATCGCCCTCACCACTGCCGCGTGATCGCGCACCTCCATCGCCGCCCGCAGCGGCGTCGGCATCGGCGTCCCGGCGGGAGTGCCGGACATGCCAGGTGTGGCTTCGGCGCTCATCGCGGTGCCGTCCTGGTCAGCCTCAGGCCGATCTCAGCTCGGTGCCGTCGTAGAGCTTCTTGACGACCACGGTGCCCGGCGGTGCCGCCTTGATGCAGAGCTCGCAGAGCACGCACTCGTCGAGGTTGCCGCGCACGATCTCGACCCGGCCGCCGGCGCTGGCGAAGATGTCGACGGGGCAGACCTCTTCGAGCTTTGCGGCCACCTCGGGATCGTCGGCGACGGAGGCGTCGACCTCGACGTCGATGAAGACGCCCTCGAGCTTCTCGGTCGAGCCGGCCATCAGGCGGCCACCCCCAGCTTTTCCTTGACGGCGGCGGGGATCTCGTCGATCCGCTCGACGACGGGGATGCCGGCAGCCTCGAGGCGGGCGATCTTCTCGGTCGCCGAGTCCTCCTTGCCCTCGACGATCGTGCCGGCGTGGCCGAAGCTCATCCCCTGCATCTCCTCGTCGTCCATGAAGCGGCCGGCCATGAAGGCGACGATCGGCAGGCGCGAGTCGTTCTGCTCGCGCCAGGCCGCGAGCTGGGCCTCCATGCGGCCGCCCGGCTCGGTGTAGATGACGATCGCCTCGGTCTGCTCGTCGGCCTCGAACAGCGGCATCAGCTCGGCGTAGGTCGAGCCGATGATCGCGTCACCGCCGATCGACACAGCCGTCGAGACTCCGAGGCCCGCCGCGGTCAGCGTCGAGGAGATCTCGGTCGTCATGCCGCCGCTGCGTGACATCACGCCGATCGATCCCGGCGCGTAGGCCTTGCTGGCGTCCTTGGCGGGGCCGCCGATACCACCCATCTTGGCGACGCCGGGGACGATGATGCCGAGGCAGTTGGGGCCGATGATTCGGGCGCCTCGCATCGCCGCCAGCTCGCACATCTGGGCGACGTCGCCGCGGGGGATCCGCTCGGTGACGATGACGATCAGCCGGATGCCGTTCTCCAGCGCCTCGAAGACCGCATCCTTGGTGAAGGCGGGGGGGACCGTGACCACGGAGCCGTCGATCGGGCCGCCGTGGTTCGCGACCGCCTGCTCGACGGTGTCGAAGACCGGCACCCCGTGGACGTCGCGGCCCTTGCGCCCAGGCGTCACGCCGCCGACGATCTTCGAGCCGTAGTCGAGGCACTCGCGCGTTAGGTTGACGGCCTCGCGCCCGGTGATTCCCTGGACGATGAAGGTGGTGTCCTCGGTCAGCAGGATCGACATCAGCTTGCCTCCACCGCGGCGGCCCCCTGGACCTTCTCGACGGCGCGACCGGCGGCCTCCCACATCGAGACGGAGCGATCGCAGTACTCGACGCCGTGGCTGGCGAGGATCTTGAAGCCCTCCTCCTCCCATGCTCCCGGGATGCGGAAGATCGCGATCGTCGCGCCCGGGTCCTTGCCCAGCTCGAGGCAGGCCTTGATCACGCCGCGGGCGACGATGTCGACACGCGTGTTGGAGACGATCGACATCATCACCGCGATCTTCTCGACGCCGTCCTTGCTGAGGACCTCCTTGGCGAGCCCGCAGGCCTTGGCGACGGAAGGGTTGCCGCCGATCTCCGAGTAGTTGGCCGGCCTGCCGCCTTGGCTGCGAACCGCGTCGGTGAGCGTCAGCGAGCCGCCGCCGGCGCCGATCACCAGGCCGAGGTTGCCGTCGAAGCCATGATCGCGGCCCTGGATGACGCCGCGATGGTCAGCGGCATCGATCGCCGTCACGGCACGCTCGAAGTCGCTCGGCTCGTAGGGCTCGCGGGTGTCGTCGGCGGCGATCTCGAGCTCACCCTCGAGCAGCTGTCGCTGCCGTGGCTTGGCCTCGTCTTCGAGGTCCATGTGCGCGTCGAGGGCGACGAAGCTGCCGTCCTCGAGCTCGGCGATCGGGTTGATCTCGGCGAGCGTCATGTCGCGCTCGACGAACAGCCGCGCCAGCCGCGTCAGGATCGGCGTCAGCTTGTTCAGGCGCGAGCCCGTCAGCCCGACGGAGGCGATCACCTGCTTGGCCTGGAAGTCGGAGATCGGCATCAGGTTGGAGACGTGGCCGCGGCCGACGTGGTCGGGGTGCTGCTCGGCGACCTCCTCGATGTCGATGCCGCCCATGTCGCTGAAGAGCATCATCGGCTGCTTGCGCGTGCCGTCCCAGACGACGCCGGCGTAGTACTCCTGCTTGACCTCGGCCTTCGGATCCACCAGGACCCCGCGCGGCATATGGCCGTTGATCTCGAGCTCGAGGATCTCGGCGGCGAGCGACTCTGCCTCCTCGGGCGTGTCGGCGAACTTGACCCCGCCCGCCTTCATCCGGCCGCCGCTCAGGACCTGCGACTTGATCACGACCGGGCCGCCGATCTCCTCGGCCGCCCGCCGGGCCTCGGCCGGCGTGGTGCAGAAGCCGTACTTGGTCACCGGGATGCCGGCGAGCTCGATTATCCGCCGGGACTCGTATTCGAAGAAGCGCATCGGACGGGCAATCTATCCAGAGCGGCTTGATCGAGGCCGTCGCGGGTAGCTGGGGTGCTACTTCGTCGCGTCGCCGCGATCTGCGATAACAATTTGCCGACAAGCGCCGCCAGGGCGGTCCCCACCCAGCCAAGGGAGTGACTCTCAACTCGTGACCGAATCGACGACCACCGCTGCCACCGAAGAAGCATTGACGACCAACCGCAAGCTGCTCGACTGGGTCGACGAGGTCGCCCAGCTGACCCAGCCGGACTCGATCCACTGGTGCGACGGCTCGGCCGACGAGTACGACCGCCTCTGTCAGGGCCTGGTCGACGCCGGCACCTTCGAGAAGCTCGCCGACGCCAAGCGGCCGAACTCATACCTCTCGCGCTCGGACCCCGGCGACGTCGCCCGCGTCGAGGACCGGACCTTCATCTGCTCGGCGAACGAGGCCGACGCCGGCCCGACCAACAACTGGCGCGACCCGGCCGAGATGCGCGAGCTCCTGACAGGCATGTTCAAGGGCTCGATGCAGGGCCGGACGATGTACGTCGTCCCGTTCTCGATGGGCCCGCTGGGCTCCTCGATCTCCCACATCGGCGTCCAGCTGACCGACTCGGCCTACGTCGCCGTCTCGATGCGGATCATGACCCGGATGGGCCAGGCCGCGCTCGACGTGCTCGGCGAGCAGGGCGAGTTCGTCCCCTGCCTGCATTCGGTCGGCATGCCCCTCGCCGACGGCGTCGAGGACGTGCCGTGGCCGTGCAATGCCGAGAACAAGTACATCGTCCACTACCCCGAGTCGCGAGAGATCTGGTCCTACGGCTCGGGATACGGCGGCAACGCCCTGCTCGGCAAGAAGTGCTTCGCCCTGCGGATCGCCTCGGTCATGGCCCGTGACGAGGGCTGGATGGCAGAGCACATGCTGATCCTCAAGCTGACCTCCCCGGAGGGCAAGTCGAAGTACGTCACCGGCGCCTTCCCGTCGGCCTGCGGCAAGACCAACCTGGCGATGCTGATCCCGACGCTGCCGGACTGGACCGTGGAGACCGTCGGCGACGACATCGCCTGGATGAAGTTCGGCGAGGACGGCCGCCTCTACGCGGTCAACCCCGAGGCCGGCTTCTTCGGCGTCGCTCCCAACACGAGCCACAAGACCAACCCCAATGCGATGGCGACGATCGAGCGCAACTCGATCTTCACCAACTGCGCCCTCACCGACGACGGCGACGTCTGGTGGGAGGGCATGACCGGCGAGCCGCCGGAGCACGCGATCGACTGGAAGGGCAACGAGTGGACGCCGGCCTCCGAGGAGCCCGCCGCCCATCCGAACGCCCGCTTCACGACGCCGGCGTCGCAGTGCCCCTGCATCGCCGACGAGTGGCAAGACCCGGCCGGCGTGCCGATCGACGCCTTCCTCTTCGGTGGCCGCCGGGCGACGGTGGTGCCGCTGGTCACCGAGTCGTTCGACTGGGAGCACGGCGTCTTCCTCGGCGCGACGATGTCGTCGGAGACGACGGCCGCGGCCGCGGGCGCGGTCGGCCAGCTGCGCTTCGACCCGATGGCGATGCTGCCGTTTTGCGGCTACAACATGGCTGACTACTTCGGACACTGGCTGCAGATGGCGCGCGAGCACCCCAACGAGATGCCGCGGATCTTCGTCGTCAACTGGTTCCGCAAGGACGCCGAGGGCAACTTCCTCTGGCCAGGATTCGGCGAGAACAGCCGCGTCCTCGAGTGGGTCTTCCGCCGTTGCGACGGTGAGGCCGAGGCAACCGAGACGCCGATCGGGCTGGTGCCGACCGAGGACGGCATCGACACCGAGGGCCTCAACATCTCCGCCGAGGCGATGCGCGAGCTGCTGAGCGTCGACGAGCAGGGCATCCGCGACCAGCTGCCTCAGGTCAAGGAGCACCTGGCGCGCTTCGGCGACGGCCTGCCCGCGGAGATCGCCTCGCAGCTCGCCCAGCTCGAGCAGCGCCTCGCCCGGTAGCCCGTAGCTCTGCCCGGCTAGATCTGGAAGCTCTTGGTCGCCGGCGCCGCGTCGGCGTTGCCGGCCGCATCGACGGCCTGCACGCTGACCCTGTGCTTGCCGCGCTTGAGCCTTTTGTAGACGCGGCGCGAGGTGCAGGGCGCATAGGCCTTGCGGTCGAGCTTGCAGCGGAAGGCGATGCCGTCGCTGCGGTCATCGGAGCCGCTGAAGCTGACCGAAGCCTTGCGCTTGGCGGCGTTGACCTTGACCTTGCCTATCGCCGTATCGGGCGCCGTAACGTCGTGGATGGCCAGAGCGATCGGCCCGCCGATGCCGGCCGCGTCGACGGCGATCAGGTACGCGGTGCCCTGGGTCGCCGTGAACCTGACCCGGCTCAGCTGGCCGCAGGAGTTGTCGTTCTGGCCGATCGCCGGGGCGAGCGGATAGGCGCCGTCGGGATACACCGCAAGCAGCGTGTCCACCGACGAGGATCCAGCGCAGGTGTCGACGGTGACCGGCCCTCCCACCGGCGCGACCCAGCGATACCAGATCGATTGGCCGCCCGGCTGCCCGGCATGGTTCGGCTCTGTCGCCTCCTTGGTGGCAGCGGTCTGGTTTCCGCCGGCGCTCAGCACCGTGGCGGGTGACAGCGGAAACGCGGTCAGCCCGGCTGCATTTGCGAGGTCGTCGTTCGCCGGCGCGGCCGCGACGTCGAGGCGGAAGCCGCCCTGCGCCGCCTGGCCCAGGTCCGGGCCGCCGTCGATCGCGATGAAGTAGGTCGTTCCCTGGGTCGCCGCGAGGGTTGCCCTGCTGCCGCCGGCGGGCGCGCCGCAGCCGTCGTCGGCCGACACGACGAGGGAGATACCACCGGCGAAGATCCCGCCGGCCCCGGGCTCGTAGACCGCGAGCACGCTGTCGAAGCTGGCGGCGCAGGTCTGGACGAGGTAGTTCCCCGTCGTCGGCGCCGTCCAGCTGTACCAGACCGACGCGCCACCCGGTTGACCCGCGTGGTTGGGCTCATTGGGCTGCTTCGAAGCGTGGTCGGTGGTTCCCTGGACGGAGACCGGCGCTCCGGTCAGGACCGCGCCCGAGAAGTCGTCGTTCGCCGGCGCCGTGTTCAGCGTCATGTACCAGTTGATCTCGCCGCCGCTCTTGTGATCGAGGGCGATGTAGTAGGTGGTCCCGGCGGTCGCGAAAAAGGTCAGCTTGGCGTTCTTGCTGGTGCCCCCGCAGCCGTCGTCGTCCTCGGCCAGCGAGTTCAATCCGGCGAACGTCGGCGACGAAACGGGCCCCGAGTAGACCTCGAGGACGTTGTCGTAGGTGTTCGTGAAGCAGGTCTCGACGGTGACCTTCGCGTTGGCGGGCGCGGTCCACTTCTCCCATAGGGATCGTGAGGCGGTCACGCCATCGTGGCTGTCCTCGCCGGGCTCGGCCGAATAGCTGCCGTCGTTGCCGAAGTCGGCCCAGGAGGAGCCGGTCTGGACGGTGGCGCTCGCCAGGTTGTCGTTGCCGCTGGATGCCAGGGCAGCCGGAGCGAGTGCAGCCGCCAGCGCCAGTAGTCCGGCCAGCAGTCCGGCCAGCAGGAAGCCGACCCTTTTGGTCGTCCAGCCCGGCGCGAGATCCATTCGTCAGCCTTCCACCTCGACGGGGTTCCATCCCTCGTCTCCTTCGGCGACTATACGCGCCAGGGCGGCCCGGCCGAACGGAATTTCCGGATTTACCAACTAGTGGGGGAGCCTCGCCGGTTGCGAGGCGTCGAGGTGAAGACCTAGTTCGGGCCCGCCAGGCCGTAGGCCTCGGCGAGCTCCGGGTCCTTCTCGGCGAGCTGCTCGGCAAGGGTCACCATGACCTTGCACTGCTTCCAGGTCGCGTCGTCCTGCATCTTGCCGTCGATCATGTGGACGCCGCGGCCATCGGGGATCGCCTCGAGCACCTTCTTGGCGAAGCGGACCTCGTCCGCCGGCGGGCTGAAGACCTTCTTGGCGATATCGATCTGAACCGGGTGCAGCGACCAGGCGCCGACGCAGCCCATCAGGAAGGCGGAGCGGAACTGGGTCTCGCAGCCGGCCGTGTCCTTGATGTCGCCGAAGGGGCCGTAGAAGGGCAGGATGCCGACCGAGGTGCAGGCGTCGACCATGCGGGCGATCGAGTAGTGCCAGAGGTCCTGCTGGGCCGTGACCCGGTTCGCCTCCGGGTTCTCGGGGTCCTCGGGATCCTCCATGACGCGATAGCCGGGATGGCCGCCGCCGACCCTGGTCGTCTTCATCCGCCGCGATGCGGCGAGGTCGGCGGGGCCGAAGCTCATGCCCTGCATCCGCGGGCTGGCGGCGGCGATCTCCTCGAGGTTGACGACGCCCTGCGCCGTCTCGAGGATCGCGTGGACGAGCAGCGGCCGCTCGAGCCCCGCCTTGGCCTCCAGCTGGGCGAGCAGACGGTCGACGTAGTGGATGTCCCAAGGCCCCTCGACCTTCGGCACCATGATCACCTCGAGCTTGTCGCCGATCTCGCTGACCAGCCGGGTCAGGTCGTCGAGGACCCAGGGGCTCTCGAGCGAGTTGACCCGAGTCCACAGCGCCGTCTCGCCGAGGTCGATCTCCTTGCCGATCTTGACCAGGCCCTCGCGTGCCGGCACCTTGTTGTCGACCGGGACCGCGTCCTCGAGGTTGCCGAGCAGGATGTCGGTCTTGGCGGCGATGTCGGGCAGCTTCGCCGCCATCTTCTCGTTCGAGGGATCGAAGAAGTGGATCATCCGCGAGGGCTTGACGGGGATCTCCCGCAGCGGCGCGGGGGCGTCGATGGCGAGCGGCTCGAAGAAGTCGCGGGGGTTGCGCAAGGGTCCTCCTGGTCGTGGATCGGGCGGCCGTCGGGGGCGAAGCCTGCCGCGCTGGGTCTACCGGCACCCTATCGCCGGGCGCCAGCGGGAATCCTCGCCGCTGGCGCTGGCCTAGCCTTCGAGCCCGGCCGCGCGCCGGGCCACATCCCGGTCGAGGTGGAACTCGACCCTGGCGACCCTGCCGTCGTGGACCGTCCAGACAGCCGCCGCCCGCGAGGAGACCTCGGCGCCGCCGGTCTTCGTCCGCCCCGTCTGGGTGACGAAGGTCAGGACGCGCTCGCCGGCGTCGATCACCTGCTCGACCTCGACCTCGAAGCTCTCGAACGGGCTCGTCCACTCCTGCCAGCAGCGGCGAAAGCCTTCGATGCCGCTGTCGCGCAGCTCGGTCGCCGTATAGGAGGGCCCGATCATCGCGATCTCGAAGTCGGGGTCGACCAGCGGCTCGAGCGCCGCCTCCGCCTGAGCCCACTCCTCGTCGTCGTACATCGCAGCGACGAGATCGCCGGTCGAGAGCACCTCCTGCAGGCGTGAGACCAGCTCGGTCGCAGCGGACATGCTCACGATTATCGCCGCGCCCGGCCGGCGATGCCCGTCGAAGTATCCTTCGCCGCGTCACCGACCCCGCACCGACCCGAAGGAGCCATGGCCGTAGCCACCGCGACCTACCAGGAGAAGACCGACGACCAGAAGGCGATCACCGAGATGGTGCGCCAGTTCGTTGACGAGAAGATCCTTCCCGTTGCCGAGGAGTTCGACCACGAGGACAAGTTCCCCGAGGCGATCGTCGAGCAGATGAAGGAGCTGGGCCTGTTCGGCGTGACGATCCCCGAGGAGTACGGCGGCATGGGGCTCGACCTGACCACCTACTCGATGATCGTCGAGGAGCTCTCGCGCGGCTGGATCTCGATATCGGGCGTCGTCAACACCCACTTCATCGGCTCCTACCTGTTGATGAAGTTCGGCACCGACGAGCAGAAGGACCACTTCCTGCCGAAGATGGCGACCGGCGAGATCCGCGCCGCCTTCTCGCTCTCAGAGCCTGAGGTCGGCTCCGACGTCCAGGGGATCAAGTCGACGGCGCGCAAGGGCGACGACGGCGCCTGGGAGCTCAACGGCCAGAAGATGTGGGTGACCAACGGGCTCGGCTCGGGCGTCGTCTTCGTGCTGATGAAGACCGACCCCAAGGCCGACCCGCCCTACAAGGGCATGACCTGCTTCATCACCGAGAAGGAGCCCTGGGTCGAGGAGAACAGCGGCGCGTACGCCGGCCTCGTCATCCCGCCCAAGATCAAGAAGATGGGCTACAAGGGCGTCGAGTCGACCGAGCTCGTCTACGACGGCTACCGCTGCCCGCCCGAGCGCGTTCTCGGCGGTGAGGAGGACGGCGTCGGCAAGGGCTTCATCCAGATGATGGACGCGCTCGAGGTCGGCCGCGTCAACGTCGCCGCCCGCGGCGTCGGCATCGCCCAGCGAGCGCTCGAGCTGGCGCTGCGCTATTCGCAGGAGCGCAAGACGTTCGGCAAGCCGATCGCCCAGCACCAGGCGATCCAGTTCAAGCTCGCCGACATGGCGACAAAGGTCGAGGCGGCGCGGCTGCTGACCCACAAGGCGGCGCGGATGAAGGACGCCGGCGAGCGCTCGGACCTCGAGGCCGGCATGGCGAAGCTCTTCGCCTCGGAGACCGGCAAGGAGGTCGTCGAGGAGTCCTTCCGCATCCACGGCGGCTATGGCTACTCGAAGGAGTACGAGATCGAGCGCCTCTATCGCGACGCGCCATTGCTGCTGATCGGCGAGGGAACGTCTGAGATCCAGCGGATGGTGATCGGCAAGAAGGTCCTCGAGAGGAACAAGATCTAGCCCGATGGCATCGACGCCTCAGCTGATCGAGACGGCCGTCAAGAGATTCGTCGCCGAGGTGCCGGCGCTGGCGAACCTCAAGCTCGTCTTCGAGCTCGAGCTGCGGGGCCGGGGCGACGTCCAGATGTTCCGCGTCGAGCTGCCGGGGCCGAAGATCTCGAAGACGATCGCCGAGGACGCCCGAGTGACGGTCGCGATCCCGCGCGCGAACTTCAACGAGCTGGCGGCCGAGGGGACTGTCGCCCACTACTGGCGCGCCTACGAGGCTGGGCACATCAAGACGAGCGGCGACCCCGGGATCCAGAAGCTGATCGCCTCGGTCGTCGCCAAGCACGAGGAGCGGGCGCGGGTCAAGAAGGTTCACTGACGAGGCGGCGCGCCGCCTCCCAGCGCCTGCACCGGCCGGCCGCCATGCGCCATCCGGTCGACGTGGCGCGGGCGACGGCGGGCCTTCAGG
Source organism: Solirubrobacterales bacterium (assembly GCA_033856175.1). GTDB lineage: Bacteria > Actinomycetota > Thermoleophilia > Solirubrobacterales > 70-9 > JAWVFK01. Next base: position 14,097 of record JAWVFK010000030.1, read on the forward strand.
CTCAGGAACCGCGTGCCGGCAGGCTCGCCTTTCGCTCTCGCAGCCCCAACCTGACCGCTGCCGACGTCGACCGAGCGCGGGTAGAGGAACGCTCGCTGCTGCGGATGTGGGCGATGCGGACGACGATCCACATCGTCCCGGCCGAGGATGTTGACCTCTTCCTGGCGGTGTACCGGCCGTCGATCCTCGAGCTGGCCCGAACGCGGCTGGCGACCAAGCTCGGCATCGAGCCCAGGGCTCAGGAGAAGGCCCTGCGCCTGATCCAGGGATCGCTCGAGGCCGAGGGCCCGATGACCCGGAAGCAGATCGGCGAGAGGCTCCGCTCGGCCGGGATCATCGCCGACGACCACCCCCGTTACTGGCTGCTGATGGCCGCGACGATGGAGCGGATCGCCTGCCTGGGCCCGGATCGCGGCTCGGAGGCGTGCTTCGTGCTGGCGAGCGACTGGCTCGGCAAGCCCAGGCGCATCGATCGCGACGTCGCGCTTGCCGAGCTGGCGCGGCGCTACGTCGGGGCGTTCGGGCCGGCGAGCGCCCAGGACTTTGCCTCGTGGTCGGGCCTCTCGGTGGCCGAGTGCCGCCGGGCCCTGGCCTCGATCTCGCGCGAGCTCGTCGAGCAGCCGAGCCCGAAGGGGGCGCTCGTGCTGCGCTCCGGGGGCGCTCGGCCACCGAGCCGCAAGATCGTGCGCTTGTTGCCGGCCTTCGACACCTACCTGCTGGGCTACAGCAGCCGGAACTCCGCGGTGGAGCCAGGGGAAGGTAGGCAGATCTTCCGGGGCGGGGGAGTCCTGCGGCCGACGATCTGCGTCGACGGTCGCCTCGTCGGGATGTGGGGCTCGAAGCGCAGCGGCTCTCGGCTCAGGGTCTCGTTGGAGCCCTTCAGCGAGTTCGACGAGAAGCTGCTGCCGGAGATCGAGGCGGAGGTCGCTGACATCGGCCGCTTCGAAGGCCTTTCGGCAGTCCTCGAGGCGATCTAGAAGGGACAGCGACGCTCCGGCCGAACCGGCCGGATACGATGCCGCGCCCACACGGGCCCACGACTTACCAGGAGACGAATCACTCGATGACCGAGCAGACCCACGAACTGATCACCGACCAGGCTGGCCGTGAGGCCTCCGGCGCCCATCGCTACGGCCGCTATCTCGAGGAGTTCGAGGTCGGCGCCGTCTACAAGCACTGGCCGGCAAAGACCGTCACCGAGGGCGACGACCACCTCTTCTGCCTGCTGACGATGAACCACCACCCGCTGCACATCAACGACGTCTACGCCCAGGCCTCGCAGCAGGGTCGCAACGTCGTCGTCGGGCCGCTCGTCTACTCGCTGGCGCTTGGCATGTCCGTCTCCGACGTCTCGGGCAAGGCGATCGCCAACCTCGCGACCGACGACCTCAGCCACCCGGCGCCGGTCTTCCACGGCGACACGCTCTTCTGCGAGTCAGAGGTCCTCGAGGTGCGGCCGTCGAACTCGAAGCCCGACCGCGGCGTCGTCAGGGTCCACACGCGCGTCTACAAGCAGGACGGCACCCTCGTCGCCGAGTTCAAGCGCTCCGTACTGATACCTCGCAAGCCCCAGTAGCGCCAGGCGGCGCGGCCTCGAGCCCAGCCTCAGGCCGTGGCGAGCGGCTCTCTCATCGCCCGCATGCCGGCGACGCCGAGCCAGATCCCCACGACGATTGAGACCAGGACGATTGCCCAGGACACGGGGCCCAGGTCGAGCTTCGAGTAGGGATCGCTGAACATCCCCCAGTGCGGGGCGATGTGGATCGCCAGCAGACCGATCGCGGTGGCGAACCCCGTGGCCGCCGCGGCGAGCGGAGCGCGGGCGTCGCCGCGCAGGGCCAGGTACAGCGTCGCGCCGAGGATGAAGAAGCCGAGATATCCCGGAATCAGCCCGACGCCGTGAGCCGGATGGCCGACCGTGTGGTCGACCGCGTGGGCGATCGAGAGCAGGGTCAGGACGACGGTCGCTTGGACGATCTGCGAGTTGCGCCCGGACGCGGCCATCGCGGCGATCCTAGTGCGCCTCGCCGCTGGCGTGGGCCGGCGGCCGCGACTCCTCCGCCAGCGAGGTGATCTCGAGCGGGCCGCGGGCCGAGTCCTCGAGCACCTCCGAGGCTTCCTCGGCCGAGCGCGCGTAGAGCTCGACCAGCAGATGGACGACGATCCGCTCCTCGTCGTGCTTGTGGAAGCGGACGTGGGTGAAGAACTCGCGCGTGCCGGCGTCGCCGAAGGCGCCATAGGTGAGGCTGTCGGCGGCCTCCGGCCCGGAGCAGGTCTCGATCACGTCCTGGTCGACGGTGACCGTGCAGGAGGCGATCCACGGTGTCCCCGTGACCATCCGCTCCCAACGATCCTCGACCGGGACGACGCGGCCGTCCTGCACGGCCAGGTGAGGCTGATCGTGCATGCAATCGAGACACTGGACCAGCGCCTCCTGGACCTCGTCGACCTGGTCGGTCGGCTCACCGGTCAGCGCGTCGACACGGCGGATCGAGTCGTAGTGCAGCTGTAGCTCGAGGCTCTGCGACCAGCAGCGGTAGCAGCGCAGCCAGGCGCTGTGGTCGTGGTCGAGGTCGTCCATCATCGGCACGGCGTCACCTCAGGCGGGTTGCGGGGCGGGGCTGCCGCGCCGCTCGGCGACGAGGTCGACGATGTCGCTCATGATCCTGTTGAGCTCGAAGTCCTTGGGCGTGTAGACACGGGCGACGCCGGCGGCGAGCATCTCCGACTCGTCGGCCGGCGGGATGATGCCGCCGACGACGACGGGGATGTCGAGGCCCTGCGCCGTGAGGCCCTTGACGATCTCCGGGATCAGCTCGCGATGGGAGCCCGAGAGGATCGAGAGGCCGACGACGTCGACGTCCTCCTCCACCGCTGAGGCGACGATCTGCTCCGGGGTCAGCCGGATCCCCTGGTAGATGACCTCCATGCCGACGTCGCGGGCGCGGACCGCGATCTGCTCGGCGCCGTTGGAGTGGCCGTCCAGCCCGGGCTTGCCGACGAGGATCTTCAACCGCTTGCCGGTCGCCTCGGAGAGGCGCTCGACCTTCTCGCGTGCTTCGCTGAGCAAGGCGTCGTCGCCGGCAGTCGCGGCGCCGCTGACGCCGGTCGGGGCGCGGTAGTCGCCGAAGACGTCGCGCAGCGTCTGCGCCCACTCGCCCGTCGTCACGCCGGCCTTCGCCGCTTCGATCGAGGCCGGCATGATGTTGGCGCTTTCGTCCGCGGCCGCCGCGGCCAGGCTCTCGAGCGCCGCCGTGACGGCAGCTTCGTCGCGCTGCTCGCGCCAGCGCTCGAGCCGTTCGACGCACTCGCGTTCGACCTCGGGGTCGGGGGTCAGCACTGAGCCGCCTTCACCGGCGGTCAGCGGCGAGTCCTCGGTCTCGGTGAAGACGTTCTGGCCGACCACCTGCAGCTCGCCGCGCTCGATCCGGGCGACGCGCTCGCGGTGTGACTCGACGAGGGCGGCCTTCATGTAGGGAACGGCCTCGACGGCGCCGCCGTGCTGGTCGACGGTCGCCATCTCGGCCCGCGCGCCCTCGGCCAGCTCGTCTACGAGGCCGTCCATCACCTTCGACCCCTCGAAGAGGTCGGGGTACTCGAGCAGGTCGGTCTCGTTGGCGAGGATCTGCTGGATTCGCAGGCTCCACTGCTGGTCCCACGGCCGCGGCAGCCCGAGTGCCTCGTTCCAGGCGGGTAGCTGGATCGCCCGTGCACGGGCGTCGCGCCCGAGCGTGACCGCCAGCGCCTCGAGGACGATTCGCGGCACGTTGTTCTCCGGCTGGGCCTCGGTCAGGCCGAGCGAGTTGACCTGAACGCCATAGCGCAGCCGCAGGAACTTCTCCTCGCTGACGCCGTAGCGCTCACGGCCGATCTGCTCCCAGAGGATGCCCATCGCGCGCAGCTTCGCGTGCTCTTCGACGAAGCGGACGCCGGCGTTGACGAAGAACGAGATCCGGCCGAAGACACGCGGGAAGTCGGCCTCGGCGACCTGGCCGCGGCGCTTGACCTCGTCGAGCACGGCGATCGCGGTCGAGAGCGCGTAGGCGATCTCCTGAACGGGCGTCGCGCCGGCCTCCTGCAGGTGGTAGCTGCAGACGTTGATCGGGTTCCACTTCGGGATCTCGTTGACCGTGAAGGCGACCATGTCGGCGATCAGGCGCATCGACGGGCCCGGGGGAAAGGCGTAGGTGCCGCGCGAGAGGTACTCCTTGATGATGTCGTTCTGGGTCGTGCCCGAGAGCTGCTCGCGGCCGACGCCGTTCTCCTCGGCGACGGTCGCGTAGAGCGACAGCAGCCAGGCAGCGGTCGCGTTGATCGTCATCGAGGTGTTCATCTGGTCGAGCGGGATTCCGTCGAGCAGGGCGTGCATGTCGGCCTTGGTGACGATCGAGACGCCGACCTTGCCGACCTCGCCACGGGCCAGTGGGTGGTCGGGGTCGTAGCCGGTCTGGGTCGGCAGGTCGAAGGCGACCGAGAGGCCGGTCTGCCCCTTGGCCAGGTTGCGGCGGTAGAGCTCGTTCGAGCGCTTGGCGTCGGAGTGGCCGGCGTAGGTCCGCATGACCCACGGGCGGTCGCGCTCGGGCAGGCGATGCTCGCTCATGCCCAGATGATATTTGGACGCCGCGCGGGCACGCCGGTGCCGGCCGCAATCGGCGATTCTGGGCGCGAGCGACCGCTCCGATCGCCTGCTTCAAGTGTTCTACTGGGGGAGCGGGAAGGATCGTGCGTCGCGGTTACGCAACCCGGCTACGCTCACGCCTCGAAATGAAGAGCAAATCGACAAAGCTGATCCTCGCGGCGGCCGTGGCGCTGCTGGCCCTCGCGGCCACCGCCGTGGCGGCCACGTTCACGGTCTACACGAACAAGTTCGACACCAGGGCCCAGGTGCTGGAGATGAAGCACGTCCAGCAGCCCCATGCCGGCGGCCACTGCTCGCGCACCTTCAGCGCCAAGACGATGCGGGTCGCGATCGGCAAGTCGACCGTCGAGTGCAGCTACACGCCCCCGGTGAGCGCCGAGAGCGGCGGCAACGGCGGCAACTTCGCCGTCAACGTCTCGAGCGTGGTCTCGAAGAACGTGGCGCAGGGCCTGCGCAAGAAGCTCTTCACCTCGGTCGCCGTCCGCCTGACCGACCAGAACTCGAAGCTGCGCCTCGACGTCTATTCGTCTCAGCGGCGCTTCGTCCTTCGCCACTACTCGAACAACGAGCTGGCGGCGGAGGTGCCCGGCACGCGAGTTCTCGCAAGCGGCCAGAGCAATGCGATCCAGCGCCCAGGCGCCAAGAACAGGATTCGGATCAAGATCCTGCAGACGAGCGCGACGACGGCTGAGATCACGATCAAGGCCAACGGCCATCTGCTGAAGCCGCCGATCGCCCTCTCCGAGCCGCCGAACATCCCCAAGGGCCGCCAGACCTCGATCACCCTGGGGCGCAACAGCGGCTCGGGCAACGGCGCCGTCGCGACGTTCGACAACCTCAGCATCCAGCAGACGTTCTAAGCGCGCTAGCCTTTCGCGCCATGTCGCCGTCGACGGTCGAGCTTCCGCGCGTCTCGGGACCCGGATCCGGGCTCGAGGGCAACTGGCTGGTCATCGTCCGCAACGACAGCCACAACACCTTCGATCACGTTGCCCACGCGCTGGCGAAGGTCATCCCGGGGGTCAGTCTCAGCCGCGGCTACTCGCTCGCCGAGGCGATCCACTCCTCAGGCCAGGCGCTCGTCTGGAGCGGCCCGCTCGAGGTCGCCGAGCTCTACTGGCAGCAGCTGGATAGGGCCGGCCTGACGATGGCTCCCCTCGAGCAGCACTGATGGGGCCCCCGCCTCCTCAGCTGGGCGCATTGCGGGGGCGGGGGCCCCAACTGCGCCGCCTCCTCCGCTTCGCGTCCGGGGGCGGCTTCGCCCCCGCCTCCTCAGCTTCGCGTCCTAGCTTTTTGCCGCCAGCGAGTGCCAGCTCGGTAGCAGCGGCTTGTTGTAGAGGTTGATCGCCGCTTCGCGGGCGGCCGAGACCTCGTCGCTGAACCAGTAGCGCTCGAAGTCGGCGGGGTCCTCCCAGATCGAGGCCTGGCGGAAGAAGAGCGGGTCCTCGATCGAGCGCGTCAGGCCCCAGGACTTGGCGCCGAAGGCCATCGCCCGGGCCGCGGCCGGCTCCCAGACCTCGAACCAGCGATCGGCGCGAAAGGGGTGGACGTGCCAGTCGATGTAACAGACCTGGGCCATGGCCAGGGCTAGGCGCCGACCTCTGCGCGGATCGCGCCGGGGCCCTCCTCGGTCTTGCCCTGCTGCTCGTCCTCGGCGCCGACGAGGATCGCGATCTTGCCGAGGTGCTTGTTCTCATGCAGCAGCTGATGCGCCTCGGGGACGCCCTCGAAGCCCATCGTCTTCCAGAGCACCGGCCGGATCTTGCCCTCGGCCATCAACTGGTTGGCGCGCATGCACTCGTAGGCGTTGGCGAAGTGCGAGCCGATGATCTCCTTCTGGCGCATCCAGAGATAGCGGACGTCGAAGTCGAGCGTGTAGCCGGAGGTGGCGCCGCAGATGACGACCTTGCCGAATGGCTTGACGACGAACACCGAGGTTGGGAAGGTCGCCTGGCCGACGTGCTCGAAGACGATGTCGGGGGCGTCGCCGAGGATGCCCTTGACCCGCTTGGCGAACTCGCGCGAGACCTTGAAGCGCGCCTTCTCCTCGTCGGCGGTCTCGCCGCCCTTGCGCATCATGCCGGCGAACTCGCCGCGGTTGAGGAAGTCGACGGCTCCCAGCTCCTTGACCAGCGCGCCCTTCTCATCGGAGGAGACGACGCCGACCGCGTTGGCGCCTGCCGACCGGCAGAGCTGCGTGGCGAAGACGCCCAGGCCGCCGGCGGCGCCCCAGATGAGGACGTTGTGGCCGGGCTGCAGCTTGCAGCGATCGATCAGCATCCGGTAGGCGGTGAAGTAGGTCAGGCCGTAGGAGGAGGACTCGGCCCAGCTGAGGTTGGCGGGCTTGGGCAGCAGCTGCTGCGCCTGGACCTTGGTGAACTGGGCGAACGAGCCCCAGGTCGTCTCGTAGCCCCAGATCCTCTGGCTCGGGGCGGCGAGCGGGTCGAGCCCGTGGACCTCGGGGTCCTCGTAGGAGGCCTGGTTGCAGTGGACGACGACCTCGTCGCCGGGCGCCCAGCGGGTGACGCCCTCGCCGACCTTCCAGACGACCCCCGAGGCGTCCGAGCCGCCGATGTGGTGGTCCTCCTCGGGGTGGGAGCGGAAGACCGACACCGGCTTGCCGAGCGAGGCCCAGACGTTGTTGAAGTTC
>JAWVFK010000031.1:0-81913 GCA_033856175.1 Solirubrobacterales bacterium
GGTCAGGCTGACCTCCTCCCCCTCGCCGAGCGCGGCGGCGATCGACTCGAGGATGGCATCGAGGGCGTCGGCGGCCTGCCGGCGGCTCTGAAAGCGCGGGTCGGCGGCGAGTCGGCGCAGGAACTCGGCTCGGGTCACAGGGCGAATCTAGAGGACGGCTTCCCCGTCAACTTCCGCTGACCGTCATCTCCGAGACGAGCAGCGCCGGCGTTCGCACCGAGGCGCCGAAGGGAACCCAGCGGGCCTCGGACCCGGTCGCCGCGATCCGCGTCAGCATGCCGACGAGATCGCTGGCGATCGTGAACTCGCGCAGCGGCTCGCCGAGCTCGCCGCCGGCGACCCGCCTGCCGGTCGCGCCGACCGAGAAGACCCCCGAGATCGGGTTGACCCCCGAGTGGAGGCCGGCAACGTCGGTGACGTAGACGCCGCCCTCGGCCTGGGCCAGCAGGCCCTCGAGCCCGGCGTCGCCGCTGCCGACGATCAGATTCGACGGCGCCACCGACGGCGGGCTGCGGTAGCCGCTGCGGGAGGCGTTGCCGGTCACGCCGGCGTCGCCGCGCCGGGCGGTGTAGGAGTCGTGGAGGTAGGCCCGCAGCCGGCCGGCGGAGATCAGCGACGTGCGCCGCCGGGCGGTTCCCTCGTCGTCGAAGGGCGAGCTGCCGAACCCCGCCGGGTCGAGGCCGTCGTCGATCAGCTCGAAGGCCGCCGAGGCGACCTCGTCCTCGAGCCGGCCGGCGAGCGGCGAGCGCCCACGCTGGACGGCGTCGGCGCCGAGCGCTCCTCCTATATAGGAGACGAAGCTCGCCGCCACGGTCGGGTCGAGGATCACCGGGCAGGAGCGCGACTCGGGCTTGACCGCGCCGAGCTGATCGACCGCGCGGTCGGCCGCCTCGCGACCGATCGCCGCCGGGTCGAGCGACTGGGGAGAGCGGCCGACGTCGAAGCCGAGCCCCGACTGCTGCTCCTCCGGCTCGCCGGCGAGGGCCTGGGCGTAGGCATAGCAACTGGTCGCGGCGTAGCTGCCGGCGATCCCGGACGACGAATGAATGGCGACCTGGCTGGCGGCGTCGCGGTAGACGACCTGCTCGACGATCCGGACCCGCTCGTCGTGGGCGAGCGCGGCCGCCTCGACCTCGAGCGCGAGGTCGATCCTCTGCGGCGTCGTCGGCTCGTCGAAGGCCGGGTCGACGAGCCCGGCGATCTCCGCCGGGCGCCCCGCCGGCCGCGGCGCGGCGGCGAACTCGTCGGGGTCGGCGATCTGGGCGGCCTGGGTCGCGGCGAGCGCAAGCTGCTCGAGCGCCTCGGCGCCGAGGTCGGTCCCGTAGGCGTAGCCGCAGCGCCCGTCGATCCAGGTACGCACGCCGATGCCGCGCTCGGTCGCCTCGGTCAGGCTCTCGACGGCGCCGCCATGGACGCGGATCTCGCGACCGCTGCCCTGCTCGGCGTAGGCCTCGGCGTCGCCGGCGCCGGCTTCGATCGCCGCCTCGACGGCCGCAGCGGCTGCATCGGCGAGCTCGAGGCCCATCAGGTCGCCGTGCCGCCGACGGTGAGCTCGCGGACGCGGACGTGGCCCTGCCCCGTGCCGACCGGGACACGCTGCCCCGACTTGCCGCAGAAGCCGCTCTTGACGTCGAAGTCGGAGCCGACCGCGTCGATCTGGCGCAGCACCTCGAGGCCGTTGCCGATCAGCGTCGCCTCGCGGCAGGGGCGGGTGATGCGGCCGTTCTCGATCAGGTAGCCCTCGGAGACGCCGAAGACGAAGTCGCCGGTCGCCGGCTCGACCTGGCCGCCGCCGAACGAGGCGGCGTAGAACCCCTTCGGAACGTCGGCGATGATCTCCTCGGGGCTGGCGTCCCCCGGAGCTATGTAGGTGTTGGTCATCCGCGGGATCGGCAGGTGGCGGAAGCTCTCGCGGCGGCCGTTGCCGGTGGAGGCGACGCCATCGCGACGCGCCCGCAGCAGGTCGTAGAGATAGGAGGCGAGCCTGCCCTCCTCGAGCACCGCCGTCCGCTGGGTCGGCGTCCCCTCGTCGTCGATCGCGTCGGTGCCCCACTGCCCGGGCAGGCGGCCGTCGTCGTAGGCGCTCAGCAGCGGCTCCGCCAGCTTCTCGCCGATCCTGCCGGCGTAGATGCTGGCGCCCTTCTGGACGCCGTCGGCCTCGAGGCCGTGTCCCGTCATCTCATGGAAGAGCACGCCGCCAAAGCCGGCGCCGACCACCACGCAGGTCGGCCCGGACGGCGCCGGGTCGGCATCGAGCAGGGCCAGCGCCTTGCCCGCGGCCTGCTCGGCGATCGCCGCCGGGTCGTCGTCGAAGAGCTCGAAGCCGGCGTGACCGGCCAGGGTCTCGAAGCCCGTCTGGGCGCGGTCGCCGCGGCGGGCGACGACCTGGGCCACGAGGCGCAGTCGCGTGCGCTCGTCGCTGGCGAACGCCCCGTCCGAGTTCGCGACTGCGACCCGCCGCCGCGCCTCGCTGTAGTTGGCGCTGACCTGGGCGATCTCCGCGCCCTGGGAGCGGGCACGCTCGTCGAGCTCGCGCAGCAGGGCCGCCTTGCGCTCGTTGGCGACGTCGCCGGGGTCGATCTCCACCGCCTGCAGCGAGGGCTCCGACGCCGCGGCCAACGGCGTCGCGGCGCGGCGGCCGGAGCGAGCGCCTGCGGCGGCGGCGTCGGCCGTCGCCAGCAGGTCGTCCGGCTCGAGGCCGTCGACGTGGGCGAAGTAGGTCGTCTCGCCGCTGACGACACGGATGCCGGCGCCGCGGTCGGCGCCCCGCTGGGCGTGCTCGATTCGCGACTCGTCGATCGAGATCGCGAGGCCGTCGCGCTGCTCGCAGAAGACCTCGGCGAACTCGCCGCCGTTGGCGAGCGCCCGCGCCAGAACCCGCTCGGCGAGCTCGGGGTCGAGCAGGCTCACCGGCTCGGCCGGGGGCGGGCGGTCAATCGCCGGCCACCTCGATCGTGCTGGCGGCGGCGCGGAACAGCGCCCGGCCCGCCTCGCTGTCGGGGCCGTGGGCGGCGCTGCGGCCGCCGGCGTAGTGGACGCGGGCGAACGGCCGCCGCGTCACGCGGCGCCGTCGCAGGTACGCCCCGGCCTCGTCGGCATAGCCGGAGAAGCGGTCGATCAGCAGCCGATGGGCCTTGACCATCAGGCGCCCGCGCCGAGGTCGCGAAGCACGGTGCGCATGTCGAAGACCATCAGGGAGGCGAGGGCGAAGCGCTCGGTGACGGCGACGATCGCCCGCTCGCCCTCGCGGACGGCGAAGACCTCGCCGTCCTCGGTGGCGACGTGGAGGTGCTCGACCGGCTCCTGACCGGCGGTGTCCGCGGCCTCGAGCAGCGCCCTTGTCGCCGTCGCCCAGCGCTCGCGGTCGCCGCTGGCGGCGAGGACCGCGCCGGTCGAGTCGAGGATCGCGCAGCCGCGCAGGTCGGCCGAGAGCTCGGTCAGGTAGCCGACTGCCTGTTCGGGGTCGAGAGCTGGCTTCGCGGCTGGGGTCACTGGGGTCACCGGGGTCAAGGAGGGCCCGCGAGAGTCTTGGGCGGGGACTTCGGCAAAGATATAGAGCGTGTCCCTCGCCCGAGCGTCCTGGCTCACCGTCGTCGTCATCTGCGGCATCGCCGCGATCCTGCTCGGCTTCGGCGGCTACACCGGCTACAGCATCACCGTCGGCGCGGTGGGCCTCGCCGCCGCCGTCAACCTGCTCTAGCGGACTGACCCGGGGGTCTTCTCCGGCTCGACGTGGATCAGGACGTCGGCGTCGGGGATCTCCGACTCGATCTCGTCGCGCATCAGGTGGGCCAGCTCGTGGGCCCGCTCCAATGTCGTGCCCTCGGTGAACTGGACGTGGAGGTCGATGTAGCGGCGCCGCCCCGCCCGGCGTGCCCGCAGCTTGTGGTATCCCGCGACCTCCGGGGCGCTCGCCGCCGCGATCGCCGCCTCGATCTGCCGCATCTCGTCCGCCGGCGGCGCCTCGTCCACCAGCGGGCCCGAGGAGCGGGTGATGATCCTGAAGCCTGCGAAGACGATCGCGACGGCGACGACGAGCGCGGCGATCGGGTCGAAGATCGAGTTGCCGGTCAGCCGGACGAGGACGAGGCCGGCGACGACGCCGAGCGAGGTCACCGCGTCGGCGCGGAGGTGGGCGGCATCCCCAGCCAGCGCGGGCGACTGCAGCCGGTCCGCCTGCCGGCGCAGGTACTCGGAGACGGCGCCGTTGACGAGGACCGATCCGGCGACGATCGCGATGCCGACGCCGACGGAGTCGATCTCGACGCTGGTCACCAGCCGCCGCGTCGCCTCGAAGACGATGATCGCCGCCCCCAGCAGGATCAGGACTCCCTCGATCACCGCGGCGAGGCTCTCGACCTTCTCGTGGCCGTAGAGGTGATCGTCGTCGGCGGGCTCGTCGGCCTTGCGGACCGAGACGAAGGCGATCACCGAGGCGATCAGGTCGATCGACGAGTGGATGACCTCGGTCAGGATCGCGATCGAGCCGGTGATCGCCGCGGCGGCGAGCTTGGCCGCGATCAGCAGCGTGTTCGAGGCGATCGAGAAGGCCGCGGCGCGGGACTTGGATCCGGCTCTCACGGGGAGGCCTCCGGCGCTGCGACCCCGAGGCCGGCGTGGGCGCGCAGATGCTCCTCCAGCAACCGCGCGGCGCGGCCGCGATGGCTGATCGCGTCCTTTTCGTAGTCGTCGAGCTCGGCCATCGTCCGGGCGTCGCCCGGGCCCGTGTCGCGGGGCACGAAGGCGGGGTCATAGCCGAAGCCCCGCTCCCCCCGCGGCGCGCTGGTCAGCTCGCCCTCGCAGCGGGCCTCGAAGAGGCGTTCGCCACCGCCGGCGTCGACGTAGGCCAGCGCGCAGACGTAGGCCGCGCGGCGATCGCCTGCCGCCGCGGTGCGCTCGAGCAGCAGCGAGAGGTTCTGCTCGTCCGTGGCGTCCTCGCCGGCGAAGCGCGCCGAGCGGACACCCGGCGCGCCGTCGAGAGCGGCAACCTCGATGCCGGAGTCGTCGGCGATCGCCGACGACCCGGTCGCCTCGTGCGCGGCGCGCGCCTTGATCAGGGCGTTCTCGGCGAAGGTCGTCCCGGTCTCCGGCGGCAGCTCGACCTCGGCCGGCAGCGGCTCCAGCTCGACCGTGGTCAGCGTGCGGACGAGCTCGCGGAGCTTGTGATCGTTGCGGCTCGCCAGCACGAGGCGCATCAGCGGCCCGATGGGCTCGAGGCGCTCATGCCAGGCCGCCCACCGCCTCGAGCTGCGCCTGGCGAAGCTTGGCGATGCCGGCATCGGCGAGCTCGAGCAGCTCGTCGAGCGAGGCCCGCGAGAGCGGCGTCCGCTCCGCGGTCGCCTGGACCTCGACGAGGCCGCCGTCGCCGGTCATGACGACGTTGGCGTCGACCTCCGCCCGCGAGTCCTCCGAGTAGTCGAGGTCGCAGAGCGCGGCGCCGTCGACCATGCCGACGCTGAGCGCGGCGACCGACTCCTCGATCGGCAGCTTCTCGATCTCCCCCGCCTCGACGAGCTGCTTGAGCGCCAGCGTCAGAGCGACGAAGCCGCCGCAGATCGAGGCGCAGCGGGTACCGCCATCGGCCTGGAGAACGTCGCAATCGACGTAGATGCTGCGCTCGCCGAGCGCCTTGAAGTCGACTACCCCGCGCAGCGAGCGGCCGATCAGCCGCTGGATCTCGACGCCGCGCCCGTCCTGCTTGCCGCGGCTGATGTCGCGGTCCTTGCGCTCGCCGGTCGAGGCGGGGAGCATCGAGTACTCGGCGGTGACCCAGCCCTTGCCGCGGCCCTCCATCCAGCGCGGCACCTTGGCGGTCACCGACGCCGTGCAGATGACCCGCGTCTCGCCCTGCGAGTAGAGCGCCGAGCCGTCGGCGGTGCGGACGAACCCGGTCTCGATCGTGACCGGGCGCAGGTCGCCCGGGGCGCGGTCATGGCTGCGGCTGGCCGGCATCGCGCCAGTCTGCCAGAGACCCGGCCGCCAACCCCCGCGCCCAGGCTGGGCGCGGGGACGCGGCGGCGGGCCACCCGGGAAGCGGCTAGCGGAACGTCACCCGGTTGACGGCCTGCTTGATCTTGTTGACGATCGTGTCGGCAAGCTCGGTGCCCTGCTTGCCGTTGAATCCCTTCATCGCCGCGACCATGCCGACCATCAGCAGCGAGACCAGCAGGATCAGGCCGACGTACTCGACCGTCCCCTGCCCGCGCTCACCCTCGGCGAGCCGGCGAATCAGCCGCGCCCGCGAGACGAGCGCGGCGTGCATGTAACCCATCAGCGCATAGACCACGAATCTCCTTTCTCGATATCGCGGCTGATGCTCGATCTCGCGGACGCGCCGATGGCCCCACAAATGTGCCAAGAAGGTGCCGGCGGCCACACCGACTGCGCCAGCGCCTATGGTTCGACGCGATGGAGGGCACGCCCGAGCCGAATACAGCGCCGACGACCGCGACGGATTCTGACGCGACCGACGCGAGCGCTCCCCGCAAGACCCACGTCCTCCTGCGAATCCTCGCCGTCCTCGTCATCCTCGTCCTCGCCGCGGTCTGTGTCGGCGCTATCGGCGGCGCTTCGGACAACACCAACTATCCGGCCTGCTCGGACACCGCTGCGATCGCCCAGTCGGTCGACGGCAAGTGCTTCGACAACGCCAAGTGGCAGGCCACGGCCGGCCTCGTCGGGGCGATTGCCGCCGCCGCGGTGCTCGCCGCTGCGGGGGCCGTCGCGCTGATCATGCTCTTCAGCGGCCGGCGAGCCGGGCTCTTCGTCCGCCTGCTCGGCGGCGGTCTGCTGCTGCTGGCGCTGTCGCTGCTCGTCACCCGCATCTGAGCCACAGCCCCTACATCTAGGGGCCGCCGGCACCGTGGATGTAGGCTCCCGCCGCGTGCGGGTGCTGATCGCGACGAACATCTACCCGAGCGCCGCGGCGCCGCATCGCGCCGGCTTCGTCCGCGACCAGGTCGAGGCCCTGCGCGGGGAGGGAGTCGACGTCGACCTCTTCGTCTTCGAGCCCGGAAGCCGCAACTACCGCCCCGCGATCCGAGACCTCCGGCGGCTGCTTTCCGAGCAGAGCTACGACCTCGTCCACGCCCACTACGGCCTCGTCGGCTGGTGCGCCCATCGCGCCGGCGCCAGCCCGCTCGTCGTCACCTTCCACGGCACCGACGTCCGCCATCGCGTCGTCGGGCCGCTCTCGCGGCGGCTGGCGCCGCGGCTCGACCTCGTCGCGCCGGTCTCGCGGGCGCTCTTCGGCCGAGAGAACGGCCGGCCGGGGCTGCCGCAGCGCCCCGGCGCCGGCGCGGTGCTGCCCTGCGGGCCCGATCTCGAGCGCTTCGCGCCGCGGCCGCGGGCCGATGCGCGCGAGCGGTTGGGGCTCGATGCAGACGCCGCCTACCTCCTCTTCCCCGCCGATCCAGCTCGCCCCGTCAAGCGCGTCGATCGCGCTCGCGCGCTCGCCGAGGCCACGGGCAGCGAGCTACTGGTCGGCGGCGCGATCGCCGCCGAGGCGATGCCCGACTGGGTCAACGCCGCCAACGCCGTCCTCGTCACCTCCGACAACGAGGGCTTCGGCCTCGCCGCGCTCGAGGCGCTGGCCTGCGACGTGCCGGTGCTGTCGACCCCGGTCGGCATCGCTCCGACCCTGCTGGCGGGGATCGACGGCTGCCTCGTCGCCCCGTTCGACGTCGCTGCCTGGACCGCGGCGCTGCGCCCCAGCCTGGAGCAACCCGAGCAGCGGATCGATGGCCGGGCCACCGCGCTGCTGTTCTCGGCCAGGCGGACAGCGGCACGAGTCGCGACCGCCTACCGCGATCTCGTCGCGGTCGCCGGAGTCGCGGCGGACGCGGACCCCGCCGAGCACGGCCCCGCCGCCCCTTAGCGCCAGCGCCACTTACCTATACTCGGCTCGCACCGCGGCGGGCGGTGCCCACCGGCCCGTCGAGCGGCCGACGGTCGCCCGGCGAGCAGACTCGGATCAGGTCTTCGGCGCCCGCTGGGCGCCTGCGCATGGCTCGACTTTTCTCGCAAAGAAACCCAGGCGACAAGGCGGCAGAGGCCGCCAAGCCTCCACGGCCGCCATCGGGCTCGCCACCCTCGCAGCAGGGGACGCCGCCGAAAGCAGCGCCACCGGCCGCCCAACCAGGCGCCGCCCCGCCGGCGACCGCGGCCACCACCCCTGCCGACGCCGATCAGCGCGTCCGCGAGGCTGCCGCGGCCGCCAGCCGCGAGACCGAGGAGCGCTCGATCGCCGAGATCCATGCGCTCGAGCGCGACCTCGAGCGCGAGCAGCAGAAGGCGGCGGCGGCGCTCGCCGAAATCGAGCTGCAGCTGCACGCCGCCGAGGCCCGCGCCGCCGACCTCGAGGCCGCGAGCAAGACCGCCGAGACCCGTGCCCGCGAGGCAGCGGCCGAGTGGCTGCGCGGTCAGACCCGGGCGCTCAAGCGCGAGGCCGAGAAGCAGGTGCGGCGTGAGGTCGAGGAAGCCCGGCGCGAGGCCGAGCGCAAGACACGCGCCGAGGCAGAGACGAAGCTGCAGGCTGAATCGGAGCGGCTCCAGCACGAGGCCGAGAGCAGGATGCGCGCCGAGACCGAGCGCAGCGAGGGATCGGCCGCAGACCAGTTCAAGCAGCGCGAGGACCAGCTGCGCGGCGAGCGCGACGCCGCGGCGAAGGCGCTGCAGGAGGCGCTCGCCCAGCTGCAGCAGGCCGAGGCCGCGGCGGCCGAGGCAAAGCGCGCCCAGATGGAGACCGAGAAGCGCCTCCGAGCCGAGGCCGAGGGCAAGCTGGGAGAGCACAGCGAGCACCTGCGCGATCAGATGAAGCTGGTCCAGGAGGAGACCGACTCGCGCGTCCGCGAAGCGGCGGATGCGGCGCGGACCGAGGCCGAGGCCGCCACCGCCGCCCAGATCGACGCCCGTGTCCGCGAGAAGGTGGAGACGGCGCGACGCGAGCTCGAGGAGCGCCAGACCGCACAGACCGAGCGGCTTCGCCGCGAGGCTGAGGAGCAGGCGCGCGCCGAGGCCGACGCCCACATCAAGAAGGAGGCCGAGCGGCTGCGCAAGGAAGCGACAGAGCGCGCCGAGCGCGAGATCGAAGCGGGGCGCAAGGCGACGCAGGAGCGCTTCGCCGAGGAGCTTCGCGCCAAGCAGGTCGAGCTCGATGCCGAGCGCAACGCCAAGCTGCAGGCGGTGAACGAGGCCGAGACCCAGCTCAAGCAGATCGAGGAGGGGGCGAAGGCGGCCGCCGAGCGGGTCGTCGCGGCGGAGGCCCGGCTCAACGAGGAGACCGAGCGGTTAAAGCGCGACGCCGAGACGAAGCTCGAGGCCGAGCGCGAGCGGATGCGCCACGAGGCCGACGAGAGCGCCAACGACCGCGTCCGGGCCCTCGAGCAGGAGCGCGCCAAGCTGCTCGAGCAGCATCACGTCGCCCTGCGCGCGACCGAGGAGCGGGTCCGCGAGCACACCGAGAGTCGCCTGCGCGCCGAGCACGCCGAGGCGATGCGCGTCCAGGTAGAGCAGCTGCAGGCGGCGAGCGACGAGAAGCTCAACGAGACCGTGCGCCAGACCCATGACGAGGCCGCGGCGAAGGCCGCCGAGGAGATCAAGAGCCTGCACAAGCAGCTCGACCAGCAGCAGGCCGAGCAGGCCAAGCAGCTGGCCGAAGCCGAGCGCCGCGCTCGCGAGGCCGAGGAGCGCGCCAACGCAGCCGACGCCGCCCGCGCCGAAGCCGAGCCCCACGCCCGGAATGCCGCTTCGGCCTGGCTGCGGGCGCAGGTCAAGTCGATCCAGCGCGAGGCCCAGCGCGACTCACGCGGCCTGATCGAGCAAGCGCGGGCCGAGGCGGTCGAGAAGGCGCGCGCCGAGGCCGAGCGCGGCTTCGCCGAGCAGCTCGAACGGGCCAGGCGCGAGGCGGACGCGAAGCTGCAGAGTGTCATCGAGGCGACGCGGCGCGAGGAGGGCCAGCGCGTCGCCGACCTGCTGCGCCGTCGCGAGGACCAGCTGCGCCAGGAGCGCGACGACGCGATCGACGCGCTGCGGATGACCGAGCACCGGCTCGGCGAGACCGAGGAGCTCGCCGCGGAGGCCACCAAGCGCGCGGCCAGGAACGACGCCGACGCGCGGCGCGAGCTCGAGCAGCAGCGCCAGTCGCGATTCAGCGAGATCGCCGGCCGCGTCGGCGAGGTCAGCGACCGGGCAACCGACCTCGAGGACCGCGCACGGTCGGCCGACCTACAGATCGGCGAGGAGGACAAGCCGCAGCCGGACAAGCCCGCCAGGCGTCCGTGGCGCCGCGGCGGGCAAAGCGCGCCCCCAGCGCAATCCTCCCCGGCGCAACCGTCCCCGCCACCCCCGCCGCCCTCACCCCCGCCGCCACAGCCACCGCAATCGCCGCCACCGCAACCGCCGACGCCGCAACCGCCGGCGCCGCCAAAACCCTCCTCGCCCCCCCCTCCCAAGCGCGAGCCCGAGCCAGCGGTCGAAGCGCAGCCGGCCGCCGCTGCGCCTGCTGCCGCCGGCGGCCTCGCCCTCAACTCGGCGACCTTCGGCGAGCTGAGAGCCGTCGGCATGTCGGTCACCCAGGCCAACCGCCTGCTGGCCTATCGCGAGCGGCTGGGCGGCTTTGACTCGGTCGATCAGCTCGACGAGATCCCGGGCTTCCCCCAGGCCTTCCTCGGTGAGCTGAAGGCCAAGGTCCGGACCGGCTGAGCCGAGCCCGCGGCGACGCTCAGGCGACGAATGCCTCGATCGTCGCCAGCACCGACGACGCCAGCGCGTCGAGGTCATAGCCGCCTTCGAGGCAGACCGCGACGGGGGCGCCGAGGCTCTCGGCCTGGCGGCGAACCAGGCGCGCCATCTCGGCAAAGCCGGCCTCGTCGACCTGGCAGTCGGCGAGCGGGTCGTCGCGATGGGCGTCATAGCCCGCCGACAACAGGATCAGCTGCGGCTGCCAGTCGCGGGCGCGAGCGAGGACGGGCTCGGCCAGCGCCGCCACGAACTCGTCGTTGCCCGAGCCCGCCGGCAGTGGCACGTTGATCGTCAACCCCTCCCCCGGCCCGCGGCCGCTGTCGGCGGCGGCGCCGGTTCCCGGATAGAGCGGGCTCTGGTGCAGGCTCGCGTAGAGCACGTCGCTGCGCTCGTAGAAGACCTCCTCGGTGCCGTTGCCGTGATGGACGTCCCAGTCGACAATCAGGACGCGCTCCGCCCCATGAGCATCGATCGCGTGGGCGGCGGCGACGGCGACGTTGTTGAAGAGGCAGAAACCCATCGCCCGCGCCCGCTCGGCGTGGTGCCCGGGAGGGCGCACGCCGCAGAAGGCGAAGCGCTCGCCGCCGTCCAGCAGCCGATCGACGGCGTGCACGCCGGCGCCGGCGGCGTGAAGCGCCGCTTCGTAGGAGCCCGGGCTAACGGCGGTGTCGGGATCGACCATCCCACCCCCACGCGCCGAGAGCTCGGCGATTGCGTCGACGTGCTCGGGCGGGTGGACCCGTTCGAGCTGCTCGCGGCTGGCGGCGGGCGCCTCGACGAGCTCGAGACCGAGCCAGTCGCGACCCGCCAGCGCCGCCTCGATCGCCTCGATTCGCGCCGGGCGCTCGGGGTGGGCTCCCGTCTCGTGGCGCAGCGAGGAGGGGTGGCGGATGTAGAGCGCGCCCATCGCGCAGTACGGTACCCGCGCCTTGAACGCCGCCGCCGACGCATGCGATCTGGCCGTCATCGGCGGCGGGGCGGCCGGCCTCCACGTCGCCCTCGAGGCGGCGGCGCTGGAGCAGCGCGTCTGCCTGATCTCGCGCAAGCCGCTCGCCGAGAGCTCGAGCTTCTGGGCCCAGGGCGGCCTCGCCGCCGCGCTCGGCGATGACGACTCGCCCGAGCGCCACCTCACCGACACCCTCGCCGCTGGCCGCGGCGCCTGCCGCTCGGAGGCCGTTCGGATCCTCTGCGACCAGGCGCCGGCGGCGGTCGCAAAGCTCGAGCAGCGGGGCGTGGCCTTCGACCGCGACGCCGACGGATCGCTGGCGCTGGGCCTCGAAGGCGGGCACTCGGCGCGACGGATCGTTCACGCCGGCGGCAGCGAGACGGGGCGGCGGATCACCAGCCGGCTGGCCGAGCTGGTCGCCGCCGAGCCGCTGGTCGACGTTCGCGAGGGCAGCTCCGCCCTGGCGCTGTGGTCTGACGGCGAGCGCTGCTGCGGGGTCATCACCGACGACGGTGCCCTCGCGGCCCGGGCCACGCTGCTGGCCACCGGGGGCGCCGCGGCGCTATGGAGCCGGACCACCAACCCCTGGGGGTCGATCGGCGCCGGCGCCGTGCTCGCCCACGCCGGCGGGGCCGCCCTCGCCGACCTCGAGTTCTGCCAATTCCACCCGACGGCGCTGGCGGCTCCGGGCGGCTCCGGCGCCGGCCTGCTGATCACCGAGGCGATCCGCGGCGAGGGCGCGCAGCTGCTCGACGCCTCCGGCCAGCGCTTCACCGATGAGCTGGCTCCGCGTGATGCGGTCAGCGTGGCGATCCTCGACCGCATGGAGGCCGACGGCGCCGACTGCGTCTGGCTCGACATGCGCGAGATCGACGGCGGCTCGTTCCCCAACGTCTTCGCCGCGCTGCGCGAGCTGGGCATCGACCCGAGCCGCGAGCTGGTCCCGGTGGCGCCGGCGGCCCACTACGCGATGGGCGGCATCGCGACCGACCTCGAGGGCAGGACGACCGTCCAGGGGCTCTACGCGGCCGGCGAGTCCGCCTGCACCGGCCTCCACGGCGCCAACCGGCTGGCCTCGAACTCGCTCAGCGAGTGCTTCGTCTTCGGCAGCCGCGCGGCGAGGGCTGCCGCCGCCGAGCCGGCCGCGAGCACGACGATCGCCCAGCCCGAGTGGCGCTTCACGCCACCGGGCCCGGCCACCCGCGAGGCCGTCTGGCGGCACGCCGGCCTGCGCCGCTCCGCCGAAGGCCTGGCGCCGCTGCTCGACGACCCCTATCCGCTGGCGCGGATGCTCGCCGCCGCGGCGCTCGAGCGGCGCGAGTCTCGCGGCGCTCACGTCCGCACCGACTTTCCGGTCACCGATCCGAGCCTCGACGGCATCCACCTCGTCGCCAGCGGCGACGCCGGGCCCGCGCACGAGGCGTGGCGCTGATGAGCGGCCGTTCGGATCGGCGGGCAGCGGCCGGCGATCGGTCGCGGCGGGCAGCGATTCGCCGCCGGCGGCTCGTCGCGCTGGCGGCGCTCGTCGTGCTCGCCGTGGCGATCGTGCTGCTCGCCGGCGGCCTACCGCACGCCGATCAGAAGGGCGCCCGAGTTGCAGGTCTGACCGTCACCAGCAAGGCGGTCGGCAGGGACCTGCCGGTGAAAGTAGTCGTGCCGGCCGGCAGCCACGCCCAACAGCCCGGTCGGCGCCGGCCGCTGCTCGTCTTCCTCCACGGCCGCAGCGGCAACCAGGACAGCTCGCTAGGCGACCCGATGTTCGCCGCTCTGGCCAAGCTCGGGCCGCGGGCGCCGATCGTCGCCTTTCCCTACGGCGGCGACCACTCCTACTGGCATGACCGCGCCGACGGCGCCTGGGGCCGCTACATCGTCGACGAGGTCATTCCCCAGGTCATCCGCAGCTTCGGCGCCGACCCTCGCCGCGTGGCGATCGGCGGCATCTCGATGGGTGGCTTCGGCGCCTACGACCTGGCGCGTCTGCATCCGGGCCGCTTCTGCGCCGTCGGCGGCCACTCGCCGGCGATCTGGGCCAACTCCGGCTTGACGGCGCCGGGGGCCTTCGACAGCGCCGAGGACTTCGCCCGCCACGATCTCGTCGCCAGCGCGGCGACGCCGCTGCGAGGAACACCCGTCTGGCTGGACGCCGGCAGCAGCGATCCGTTCCGCCCCGGCGACCAGGCCTTCGCGGCGGCGCTGCGCGCCGCCGGCACGCCGATCACCGTCAAGAGCTGGCCCGGCGGCCACGATCGCGACTACTGGAACCGCCATTGGGGCAGCTACCTGCGGTTCTACGCCGCGGCGCTCGCGAACTGCCGCCCCCGCTAGCCCGGATCGCCAGCAGCACGCCGTGCCTGGCCAGGCACGGAGTCGAGGGCCGCTTCTCGCCCTCTTAATGCTGTCTTAACCGGGAATCAATGCGACAATCCGCACTCAGTGCCATACTCAATTTTCTGTAGGGCGTTGTACGAATTGTCTGTAGCGAGGATTCAGGGGTTCAAGGAGGAGAGGATGTACCGCTTCAGTCGCTCTATCTACCGGGAACTGTCTCCGTATGTGGTCAGCGAGCAGCGCGACGGGGTCTGCCAGGCGCGTCAGGACCTGCTCGAGGCCTGCGAGGAGACGATGCGGAGGCTCGCCTACGACCGGCGCTACTTCGCCCGGCCGGCGCGGACGCTGTTCTCCGACGTGCGGACGCATTTCCCGATCAGCGAGCAGCTGCGCGTTTACAAGGTGATCGAGCGCTACGTAGGCCTTGCGCTCGACCACCTCTCGCAGCTGCCAGCACATGGAATCGGCCTCGATGGCCGTCCGCGCGAGTGCGTGGCGAGTACCCGCAAGGGGACGCCATGCCAGCGCGAGCCTTTGCCGGGGCGGGATTACTGCCCCTCCCACAAGCACCTCGAGGAACCGATCGAGGCGCTTGATGGGGTCGGCGCGGCCGCTTAGGCGGATCAGCCAGCCCAACGACCGGCGGCCGGAAACGACCGCCGGGTCCGGGCTGCGCTCGAACGAGGGATAGCTCGGGCGCTTAGATTTGGCCGATGTACCTCGGCGTCGACGTCGGCGGCACCTTCACCGACGCGGTCCTCCATGACGGCGCCGAGCTGCACACCGCCAAGGCGCCGACGACGCCGCAGGACCAGTCGGTCGGCGTCCTCGAGGCGATCGCCAGGGTGCTCGAGCGCGCCGGCGTCGAGCCGGCCCAGGTGCGGCGGCTCGCCCACGGCATGACCGTCGGCACCAACGCCCTGCTCGAGCTGCGCGGCGCCCGCACCGCCCTAATCGCGACCAGGGGCTTCACCGACCTGCTGGAGATCGCCCGGCAGAACCGGCCCGAGCTCTACCGCCTCTGCGCCGCCAAGCCGGCGTCGCTGATCGAGGAGCGGCTGCGCTTCGGCGTCGACGAGCGCATCGGCCCCGACGGCGTGGTACGAGCGCTCGACGACGGCGAGATCGATCGCATCGTCGAGGCGGTCGGCGAAGCCGCCCCCGAGTCGGTCGCGCTATGCCTGCTCTTCTCCTACCTCGATCCACGGCACGAGCAGGCGCTGACCGAGCGGCTGCGGCAACGGCTTCCGGGCACCCATGTCTCCGCGTCGCACGAGGTCCTGCCGCGGTTCCGCGAGTACGAGCGCTGCTCGACGACCGCGATCGACGCCTACCTCTCGCCGCTGGTCGCCGGCTACCTGGATCGCCTCGGCGAGGCCGCGCTCGCCCGCGGCCTGCCCGAGCCGTTGGTGATGCTTTCATCGGGAGGCGTGGCGCCGCTCGACGAGGCGGCCGGAGCCGCGACGGTGCTCTCGGGACCGGCCGGGGGCGCGGTGGGAGCCGGCCTGCTGGCGAGCATCAGCGGCGAGCAGAGCGTGCTCGGGCTCGACATGGGCGGCACCTCGTGCGACGTCTGCGTCGTCGAGGGCGGCGCCGTCCGCCACGGCGACGGGCGCTCGATCGGCGGTCGCGTGCTGGCGCTGCCGATGGTCGACGTCCACACCGTCGGCGCCGGCGGCGGCTCGATCGCCTGGCGCGATCCCGGTGGCGCCCTGCGCGTCGGGCCGCGCTCGGCCGGGGCCGAGCCTGGGCCTGCCTGTTACGGGCGCGGCGGCGCCGAGGCGACCGTGACCGACGCCAATCTGCTCCTCGGCTACCTCGACGCCGGCTCGCCGCTCGCCGGCGGCGTCCGGCTCGACGCCGCCGCCGCCGAGCGCGCGATCGCCGCCCTCGGCCAGAGCCTCGGCCTCGACGTCCTGGCAACCGCGGCCGGAATCGTCCGCGTCGCCAACCAGGAGATGTCGCGGGCCCTGCGCGTCGTCACCGTCGAGCGCGGGGTCGACCCGCGCCGGTTTGCGCTGATGCCGTTCGGCGGTGCCGGGCCACTGCACGCCGCCGCGCTTGCCGAGGAGCTCGGGATCGACACCATCGTCTGCCCGCGCGCCGGCGGCGTCCTCTCTGCCCTGGGCCTGGCGGCCTCGGAGCGTCGCCGCGACGTCGTACGCACCGTGATGCTCACCGGGGAAGAGCTGAGCTCCGAGCGAATCGCCGCGGCGGTCGGCGCAACGGTCGCGATGGCGGCCACCGGCATGGATGACCCCGTCGCCGAGGTCGCCTACGCGATGCGCTACCGCGGCCAGGCGTTCGAGCTGCGCATCGAGGGCGAGCCGGACCTCGGCGCCGGCGAGCTGGTCGAGCGCTTCGCGGCCGAGCACGAGCGCCGCTACGGCTATCGCGATCCCGAGGGCGAGGTCGAGCTCGTCGACGTCCACGTCGCCGTGTCCGAGCCCGGCCCCGAGCTGCCGCTCGAAGCGGCCAGCGGGCCGGCGCCGATCCGCTCTCAGCGCCGCGCCAGCTTCGACGGCGCCTGGGTCGAGACCGCCGTGGTTCGAGGCGAGCCTCCGGCGCGCTTCACCCTCGCGGGCCCGGCGATCTTCGAGCTGGCGGAGACGACCCTGGTCCTGCCGGCCGGCTGGAGCGCGGAGGTCGACCGCCACGGCACGATCGCGGCGCGGCGGGACGTCGACCGGCTCTCCGAAAGCGAGCCGAGCGAGCGATGAGCGTCGACCCGATCACGCTCCAGGTCCTCGCCGGCGGCCTGCGCTCGGCCTGCGATGAGATGGGGGCGACGCTGATCCGCGCCGCGCACTCGGCCAACATCAAGGAGCGGCGCGATTGCTCGACCGCGCTCTTCGACGCCGGCGGCGAGATGGTGATGCAGGCCGAGCACATTCCGGTGCACCTCGGCTCGATGCCCGCGGCCGTCGCCGCGGTGATCGAGGAGGAGCAGCGGCCGGGCGAGACCTGGATCCTCAACGACCCCTTCCGCGGCGGCACGCACCTGCCCGACATCACGCTGATCTCGCCCGTCTTCATTGGTACTGGCGCCGGCGCCGGCGCGACGCCGCGACTCCTCGGCTTCGCCGCCAGCCGCGCCCACCACGCCGATGTCGGCGGCCCGACGCCGGGGGCGATGCCGGCGCGCTCGCGGACCCTCGCCGAGGAGGGCATCGTCATCGAGCCGGCACGGATCGACGACGCCGGCCTCGTCGCGCTCGCCGAGCGGATGCGCAACCCGCGCCAGCGCCTCGCCGACCTGCGCGCCCAGCGGGCCGCCAACCTGACCGGCGAGCGGCGGCTGATCGAGCTCTCCGAGCGCCACGGTGTCGAAGCGCTCGAGCTCGGGATGGCGGCGGTCCTCGACTACGCCGAGCGCCGTACGCGCGCGGCTCTCGCGCTGCTTCCCGACGGCGTCTACGAGGCTCGTGACGTCCTCGAGGACGACATCGGCGCTGGCGCTGGCGGCGACATCGAGCTGCGGGTCGCAGCGACACTGGCCGGCGACCGCCTGCGGCTCGACTTCGGCGGCACCGCGCCCCAGCACGACGGCAACCTCAACTGCCCGCTGCCGGTGACCAGGTCGGCGGCGTTCTTCGCGGTACGGGCGCTGACCGACCCCGATGCCCCTGCCTGCGCCGGCGCCTATCGCCCGATCGAGGTGCTCGCCCCGGAGGGGTGCCTGCTCAACGCCCGCTCGCCGGCCGCCGTCGCCGCCGGCAACGTCGAGACCTCGAGCCGGGTCGCCGACCTCGTCATCGACGCCCTCGCCGGGGCGATGCCAGCGCCCGCCCAGGGCCAGGGGACGATGAACAACCTCACGCTGGCGGCCACCGCGGGCGCCGGCTTCACCTACTACGAGACGATCGGCGGCGGCCAGGGAGCCTGCCCGGACGCCCCTGGGCCGAGCGCCGTCCACGTGACGATGTCGAACACCCTCAACACGCCGATCGAGGCGCTCGAGGCCGAGCTCCCCGTCCGCGTCACCGAGCTCTCGCTGCGACGCGGCTCGGGCGGCGACGGCGCCCACCGCGGCGGCGACGGCGTCGTCCGCGAGATCGAGGCGCTCGCGCCGATGCGCTTCACGCTGCTCAGCGAGCGCCGCCGCCACGCCCCCCGAGGCCGCGACGGCGGCGGCGACGGGGCCGTCGGCCGCAACTTCCTCAACGGCGATCCGCTGCCGTCGAAGTGCGAGGGAGAGCTCAGCAGCGGCGACGTCCTGCGGATCGAGACACCGGGCGGCGGCGGCTACGGCGCGGCGCCGCAGCGGGGATAGCCGCAACGGGGTCGCGCTATAGGCTGCCCGGCTCGTGCCCAAGCGAATCGCAGCCAACGGCATAGAGCTGGCCTACGAGGACACCGGCGACAGCGGGCCGGCGGTCGTCTTCGTCCACGGCCTCGGCGGCTCGACGCGAGCCTGGGACGCGCAGCTGTTCGCCTGCGAGGACCGCTTCCGCGGCATCGCCTACGACCAGCGCGGCCACGGCGCCAGCGAGAAGCCAAAGGGCCCGTACTCGATCGAGCAGTGGAGCGCCGACCTGATCGGACTGCTCGACGGGCTCGGGATCGGCGAGGCGGCGATCGTCGGCCACTCGGTCGGCTGCATGGTCGCCGTCGAGGCCGCCGCCGAGCTCGGCGAGCGGGTATGGGCGCTGGCGCTCTGCGGCGGCACCCCGAGCTGGAGCGCCGAAGGCCAGCAGGCCCTGACCGAGCGCGCCGAGCTGGCGCGCGCCGGCAAGATGGCCGAGATCGCCGAGACGGTCACCACCAGTGGCCTCAGCGAGCGCTGCCGCCAGGACCGTGCCGACATCCAGCGGCGGATGCGCGAGCTGATCGAGGCCAACGACGCCAAGGCATACGCCGAGGCGGCGACGGCCACCGCGGCCGGGTCGATGGACGGGCTCGAGCGAATCGAGTCCCCGGTTCTCAGCTTCAGTGGCAGCGAGGACCCGGTGACGCCGCCCCGGGAGGCAGCGGCGATCGCGGCGCGATGCCAGCGGGGCGAGGCCGAGGTGATTCCCGGCGCAGCGCACTGGTGCATGCTGGAGAACCCGGAGGCCTTCAACCGGCTCGTCTTCGGCTTCCTCGAGCGCAAGGCGCCGTAGGCGACTGATCCCACGCCCGTTCTTGCAACATCGGGCACAAGTTTGGCGATCCCGGCTTTCTCGTCTAACATGCCCGCCCTCGGATCGGATCGACCGTCCGGCACCCCGTACCGGCTCGAACCGACCTCTTCCAGGACTAACCCGCTCTCGACTTCCAAATGCCGATTGCTTTCAAAGAATGGGCCCTGACGGTCCGTGCGCTCGCCGAGGGTGAGCAGCTCGTCACGCTCCGCAAGGGCGGCATCCGCGAGGAGGGCAAGCACTTCGAGCTCGAGCACGACCGCTTCTTCCTCTACCCGACCTTCGACCACCAGCGCAACGACCTCGTCCGCGAGTCGCACCATCCGGAGCTGCGCCGCGCGCTCGAGGAGGGCGTCTGGCCCGACGAGGAGCCGCCGCCGCGGGCTCTGCTGCAGGACGGTGGCATCCCCCAGCCCGACCGCGTCCGCATCCGCGCCTGGGCCGAGGTCGCCGACCACTTCACCGTCAACGAGCAGCGCATCGTCGACGGGCTCTCCCCCTTCTACATCTGGACGACCGACTACGCCCAGAAGCGCCTGCAGTGGAAGCGCCGCCACCCGCTCCACGTCCTGCTGCTGCGGGTCCACCGCATTCCCCGCCCCGTGACCGTCCGCGTCAGGGACGAGTACCACGGCTGCCGCTCCTGGGTCGAGATCGACCGCGAGCTGCCCTTCGAGGGCACGCCGGTGATGGCCGACGACGAGTTCGACCGCGCCGCCGCGACGATTCGCGAGATCGCCTCGGCCGAGGCCGAGCCGGTCCCCGCCTAGCTCCGCCCGCCCGGCCCTCCCTGAGATCCGTCCGGCCGCCGCCTGACCGCCGCCCTTTCGGCGCTAGACTCAGATTGCCCATGGCAGGGGCAGCTCAGTGCGTGCATCGACCAAGACCTTCCAGTTAGTTGCCGTAGTCGCGGCGGCGTTTGCGGTGCCCCTGGCGGGTAGCGCATCGGCCGCCAGCCCGGCCCCCTACCGCCATCACGACGGCCACGGCTTCCGCGATGTCCTGCCCCCAGGGACCAACGGCTTCGTCAACGGCCCGCAGCTGCTGCAGTTCAGGGTGGACGGCACCCGGCCCCCCCATAACAACGACCAGTACGCGAAGTACCGCGACCTCGCCTACGCCGCGCCGACGCTCAACTCCAAGAGCCTGACGCGCTACTTCAAGGACTCGAGCTTCGGCGTGCGGCCGGCCAACGTCGGCCGCACCTACAGCCCCTGCCAGGGCGTGACCATCGTCCGCGACACCGCCTACGGCGTCCCCCACATCTACGGCGCCACTCGGGCCGCGGCGATGTGCGGGATCGGCTACGCCACGGCCGAGGACCGGCTCTTCTTCATCGACGTCCTGCGCCACGCCGGCCGCGCCGACCTCTCGACCTTCGCCGGGGGGGCCAACAGGAGCATGGACGAGGAGACCTGGGCGGACACCCCCTACACCGAGAAGGACCTCCAGCGCCAGGTGAACTACGCACCGCCCGGCCACGTCGCCGACGCCAATCTGCTGCGCACCGACATCGTCAACTACGACCGCGGCATCAACCAGTACATCGCCGAGGCGCGCCTCGACCCGAGCAAGATGCCCGGTGAGTACGCGGCTGTGCTGCAGGTCTCGGGCCCGGCCGACTTCAAGCCGACCGACTCGATCGCGATCGCCGCGCTGGTCGGTGGCATCTTCGGCAAGGGCGGCGGTGGCGAGCTCGGCTCGGCGAACGTCCTGCGCAAGGCGCAGACGCGCTTTGGCCGCCGCGGCGGCAGGGCGATCTGGCGCGACTTCCGCACGGCCAACGACCCCGAGGCGCCGACCACCGTCCACCATCGCCGCTTCCCCTACGAGCGGCCGCCCCGCCATCGCCGCGGTACGGCGGTGCCCGACGCAGCCTCGCTGAAGCCCTCCGAC
This sequence comes from Solirubrobacterales bacterium, assembly GCA_033856175.1. Classification (GTDB taxonomy): domain Bacteria; phylum Actinomycetota; class Thermoleophilia; order Solirubrobacterales; family 70-9; genus JAWVFK01. The sequence continues at coordinate 21,034 of JAWVFK010000031.1, forward strand.
GTCGTCGCCTCCTCGAGCGGCGTGCCGGCGCCGGTGACCACGGCCGGCGGCCTGCTCGGTGGCGCTTTTCCGAGCGCCGCCTCGAACGCCCTGCTGATCTCGGCACGCGAGTCGGCGACCGGACGGCCGATCGCCGTAATGGGCCCGCAGGTGGCCTACTTCTCGCCGCAGATCCTGATGGAGCAGGACGTCCACGCGCCGACGATCGACGCTCGCGGCGCCGCCTTCCCGGGAGTGAACCTCTACGTCGAGCTCGGCCACGGGCGCGACTACGCCTGGAGCGCGACCTCGGCCGGCCAGGACATCGTCGACACCTTCGCGCTGCCGCTCTGCAACACCAACGGCTCGAAGCCCGCGCTCAGTGCCGACCATTACGCCTTCCGCGGCAAGTGCCTGCCGTTCGAGGTCCTGACCAAGAACATTTCCTGGACCCCCAACCCCGGCGACCAGACGCAGCAGGGCAGTGAGACGCTGCGCACGCTGCGCTCGAAGATGGGCATCGTCGTCGCCCGCGGCAGGGTCCGCGGCAAGCCGGTGGCCTACACCAAGCTGCGCACGACCTATTTCCACGAGGTCGACTCGGCCGTCGGCTTCTCCAAGCTCAACGACCCGAGCAAGGTGCGGGGACCGCACGACTTCCAGCGCGCCACCCACGACATCTCCTACACCTTCAACTGGTTCTACGCCGACAACCGCCACATCGCCTACTTCAACTCCGGCGCGAACCCGGTTCGCGATCCTCGCGCCGACACCGACCTGCCGGTCTTTGGCCGCTATGCCTGGCGGGACTACCACCCCAACGCCCTGACCCAGCAGCGCATCCCCGAGAAGCTGACGGCCTTCGGCCGCCATCCGCAGGCGGTCGACCAGAACTACCTCTCCTCCTGGAACAACAAGCAGGCGCCCGGCTATCGCGCCGCCGACGGCAACTTCGGCTACGGGTCGATCTTCCGCGTCGACTCGCTCGATCGCCGCATCGAGTCCGGCATCCGCGGCCCACGCAAGATGAGCCTGCCCGAGCTCGCCCGGGCGATGGAGGAGGCGGGGACGGTCGACATGCGCGCCCGCGAGCTGCTGCCGTCCCTGCTCGAGGTGATTCGCACGAGGCCGATCGCCCAACCGGCGGTGCGGACCGCGGTCGCCAAGCTGCGCGCCTGGCTGGCCGACGGCGCCCACCGGATCGACCGCAACAAGAACGGGACCTACGAGCACACCCGGGCGATCCAGATCATGGACTCGTGGTTCCCGCAGCTGCTGGAAGCCGAGTTCCGCCCGACGCTCGGTCAAAAGCTCTTCGACACGATTCGCTCGGTGATCAGCTTCGACGACGCGCCCGGAGGCGTCCACAACGGCACCGCCCACGTCGGCTCCGCCTACGACGGCGGCTGGTACCACTACGTCCACAAGGACCTGCGGACGCTGCTCGACCCGGCGAGCGTGCGCGGGCGCTACTCACGCATCTACTGCGGCGGCGGCGACCTCGGCCGCTGCCGGGCCCGGCTGCTCGCCGCCCTCGCCCGCTCGCTCGACGACAACCCCTATGGCGACAACGCCGGCTGCGGCGTCGGCGACGACCAGATGTGCAACGACGCCGTCAAGTTCCGCGCCGTCGGCGGCGTCACCCAGCCCGACATGCCCTGGATCAACCGGCCGACCTATCAGCAGGCGGTCTCGATCCAGCACCACCGCTAAGCGCCAGCGCCGCCGAATCCGCGGGGTCGCTGACGCCGGGCGTCAGTAGGCTCGGCCGATGCCCTGGGTCGAGACCGAGTCGATCAGCTTCACCGCCCGTCACGACGACGCCGACACGCCGACGGCGCAGCGGACCCTCGACCGCCTCGAGGACCTGCGGCTGCGGCTCGAGGACCGCTTCGACGTCGTCCCCGGCCAGATCAGCGTCATCCTTCACACGAGCCCAGCCTGGCTGTCGCTGGCCCACCCCTATCTGCCGGCCGTACGCTGGTCGGCCGCCCCGGCCGGGCGGCGCTATCTCGCCGGCTGGCCGATGGCAACCGAGCTCCACGTCCTCAACGACGCCTGGATCGAGCGCCGCGCCGCCGGCGAGGACTCGCTTGCCGCCCTGCAGGGGACAGCCGAGCGGCTCTACGCGCAGTTGGTCGTCGCCGCCAACAACGCCCAGCTGCCGCCCTCGTGGACGCCGCGGCGCTTCGGCCGCTACATGCGCTGGTCGTGGCTGATCGAGGGGGCCGGCCAGTACTTCGCCCGCCAGGTGCCGCTCTACCGAGCGGCGGTGATCACGCGCCTGCGCCAGGGGGGCGAGCCAAGCTTTCCGCCCGACCGTCGCGACGCCGTGCTCCTGGGCGGCACCGTCTTCGACCTGCTCGAGCGCGAGGCCGGGCCGGAGGCCTGCGAGCGCCTCGTCGGGCGGCTGCGCAAGGACGGCCCGCGGGGCAACATCGAGTTCGCCTTCGGCGCCGACTTCGAGTCCGTCGAGCGAGCCTGGCGCGAGCACCTCGCCCAGGGAGTCAGCCAGTGACGAGGGCGACCTCGTCGACCTTGCCGTCGCGGATGTGGAAGCCGCGCAGCTCCGGCGCCTCGGCGTCGGCGATCGAGACGATCAGGTAGACCGCATCGGGATAGGAGGCGAGGTTGACGTCGGTCGGCGACGGCACGGCGGCGCTCTTGGTGTGCGAGTGATAGATCGCCGCCAGCTCCTCCCCCGCGTCGTCGATGGCGCTCATGATCCGGAAGAGGTCCTTGGCGTCGATGTTGTAGCGCAGCGGGCTCGCCTCGGCGTTGGCGGCGCGGTAGACCGTCCTCGCCTCTCCGTCGACGCCGCCGACCATGCCGCAGCACTCATTCGGGGCATCCTCGCGGGCGTGGGCGACCAGCTCGTCGACGATCTCGCGGCCGACCCGCAGGCCAGCGCCCCCGGCTACCACCAGACGGTCGAGTCGAGGTTCTCGATCTCGTCGGGCGAGACGGTGTAGACGCCGGTCGAGAGGTACTTCCAGCCGTCGTCGGGGACGATGAAGACGACGTTGCCGCCGTCGAGCTCGGCGCCGATTCGCACGGCCACGGCGGCGATCGCCCCGGCCGAGACGCCGGCGAAGAGCCCCTCCTCGCGCAGCAGCCGCTGCGTCCAGACGACGGCGTCGTAGTTCGAGACCATGATCTTGCGGTCCAGCAGCGAGAGGTCGATGATCGGCGGGATGAAGCCGTCGTCGAGCGAGCGCAACCCCTGGACGTCCTCGCCCTGCATCGGCTCGGCGGCGACGATCTTCGTCGCCGGGTCGTTCTCCTTGAAGCGCCTGCCGACACCCATCAACGTGCCGCCCGTGCCGAGGCCGGCGACGAAGGCGGCGATGCTGTCGAGCTCCTCGAGGATCTCGGGGGCCGTGCCGTTGTAGTGGGCGAGCGGATTGGCCTCGTTGCCGTACTGGTAGGGCATGAAGTAGGAGTCATCGCCGTCGGCCATCTCGAGCGCCAGCTCGACGGCGCCGTTGGAGCCCTTGGCGCCCTCCGAGTAGACGATGTCGGCGCCGAACATCTCGAGCAGCTGGGTGCGCTCCTTGGTGACGTTCTCGGGCATCACGACCTTCAGCGGATAGCCCTTGCGCGAGCAGACCATGCCCAGCGAGATGCCGGTGTTGCCCGAGGTCGGCTCGAGGATCGTCTGCCCCGGCGCGATCCGTCCCTCGGCCTCGGCGCGCTCGATCATCGACTTGGCGACGCGGTCCTTGACCGAGCCGGTGGGGTTCTTGCCCTCGAGCTTGGCGAAGATGCGGACGCCGGGCTTCGGCGAGAGCCGCGGCAGCTCGACCAGCGGCGTGTGGCCGATCGACTCGATCACGTTCTCGAAGCGGCCCCCGCAGGGACGGTTGAGCAACGACTCCTCGGCCATCGTGCCCAAGTGTAGCTTCAAAAAGTGTAGTGACCCCCCTTGCAGCGCCCTGCCGCGGGTGGCGCGCCGGCCGCACCAGGGATAAGGTCCGGCGGGTCCGACCATTCGAGCGGAGGAGACGGATTCGATGAGCAAGGCGCGCATGCAGGTACCCCTGGCGGCCGTGGCCGTCCTCGTCCTGGCGATCGTCGCCGCCGGCTGCGGCAGCAGCGGCAGCAAGGGCAGCGACATCAAGAGCGTCGCCGACCTCAAGGGCAAGATCCTCGGCGCCCAGAAGGGAACGACCGGCGCCGAGAAGGCAAAGAGCTACGGAGCCTCCTCGATCCGTACCTATGCCGGCATCGACGATGCCTTCAACGCGCTCGAGAACGGTCAGGTCGACGCCGTCGTCAACGACTTCCCCGTTTCCAAGTACGCCGAGCGCGCTCACCCCAACCTCAAGGTCATCGCGACGGTCCCGACAGGCGAGCAGTACGGCCTCGCCTTCCGCAAGGGCTCGATCCTCAAGCCCGTGATCGACGGCACCCTCGCCGTGATCAAGAAGGACGGCACCTACACCCGCATCTACAGGAAGTGGTTCAAGCAGGACCCGCCGGCCAGCATCCTCAAGTCGAAGGCGACGCCGATACAGGAGGCGGCGCCGCCGGGATCGATCGCAACGGTCGGCGGCAGCGACACGCTGCTCGTCGGCTCCGACATCCCCTACCCGCCGTTCGAGTTCGGCAAGGCGCCGAGCTACGACGGCTTCGACATCGACATCGTCAACGCCATCGGGCAGACGGTGGGGCTGAAGGTCCGCTACCAGGACACGTCGTTCGACACGATCTTCCGCGACCTGTCTGCGGGCAAGTTCGACATGGTCTCCTCGGCGACGACGATCACGCCGGAGCGAGCCAAGGAGGTCGACTTCTCGGAGCCGTACTTCCCCGCCGATCAGTCGATCATGGTCAAGGAGTAGCCGCCGACCGCGCTGGCGGATCGACGGCCGCAGGAAGGGGCGCCATCGGGCGCCCCTTCTCGTAGATTGCCCGCCAGCGGGCCAGGCGCCCGAGCAACCGACCCGGAGGTGGGCCCGTGAGCGTCTTCTTTCACCAGTTCTTCAGCTTCGACATCATCAGCGACAACTTCACGTTCGTTCTCGAGGGCTTCGCCCAGACGCTCGAGCTCTCGATCCTGAGCGCGATCCTTGCCCTCGCCTGGGGGTTGGTCCTGGCGCTGATCCGGCAGCTGCCGGGCGCCAGACTCGCTCCGGTGCGGGGGGTGGCGATCGCCTACATCGACGTCTTTCGCGGCATCCCGCTGCTGCTGGTCGTGCTGATGATCTCGGGCGGCCTGCCGCCGGTGGCCGAAGGCCTGGGCCTGCCGCGCTCGATCGGCATTCCCAACTGGCTCGGCAAGCCGGACCCATTCTGGTACGGCGCGATGGCGCTGACGATCACCTACGGTGCCTACATGGCAGAGGTCTACCGCGCCGGCATCGAGGCCGTGCCCCGTGGCCAGATGGAGGCGGCGCGCTCGCTCGGGATGAGCCACGCTCAGGCGATGCGCCACGTCATCGTCCCCCAGGCCGTGCGCAAGGTGATCCCGCCGCTGCTCAACGACTTCATCGCCCTGATGAAGGACACCTCGCTGGTCGGCGTGATCGCGCTGATCGAGGTCGTCGAGGCCGGGCGCACCGTCCAGGCGGAGTCGTTCAACAGCTCCGCCCTGACCCTCGGCGCCGTGCTCTTCATCGTCGTCACGATCCCGCTCGCCCGCTTCGTCGACCGCCTGCTCGCCGGCCAGCAGGCTCGATATACGCGCTCGGGGCTCGCGACTCCGTGAGCGATGCCTTCCTCAGGCTGGAAGGCGTCCACAAGAGCTTCGGCTCGCTCCACGTGCTGCGCGGCATCGACCTCGACGTCGAGCGCGGCTCGGTCGTCTGCGTCCTCGGGCCCAGCGGCTCGGGCAAGTCGACCCTGCTGCGCTGCCTCAACCTGCTCGAGCCGCCGGACGAGGGCAGGATCTACCTCGAGGGCAAGGAGATAACCGCCGGTCGCGGCGACATCGACTTCGTCCGCCGCCGTGTCGGCATGGTCTTCCAGCAGTTCAACCTCTTTCCCCACAAGTCGGCGCTCGAGAACGTCGCCCTGGCCCAACAGACGGTGCTCGGCCGGCCCGAGCCCGAAGCCGCCGAGAAGGCGCGGGCGCTGCTCGACCGCGTCGGCCTCGGCGACAAGGTCGACGAGTTTCCCGAACGGCTCTCCGGCGGCCAGCAGCAGCGCGTGGCGATCGCCCGAGCGCTGGCGATGGAGCCGCACGTGATGCTCTTCGACGAGGTCACCAGCGCCCTCGACCCGGAGCTCGTCAAGGAGGTCCTCGACGTCATGCGCGAGCTCGCCGCCGAGGGCATGACGATGATCGTCGTCACCCACGAGATCGGCTTCGCCCGCGACGTCGGCGACCGCGTCGTCTTCATGGACGAGGGCGCGATCGTCGAGCAGGGCGAGCCCGCCCAGGTGCTCGAGAGCCCGCGCCAGGAGCGCACCAAGCGCTTCCTCGGCCTCGTCCTAGATCACTGAGGGCGCTGAGGGCTAACGGCCGCCGGCCATCGCCGGCAGGATGACGACGGTGTCGTCGTCCGAGACCGCGGTGTCGAGCCCGTCGAGCACCCGCACGTCCTCGTCGTTGAGGTAGACGTTGACGTAGCGGTTGAGGTCGCCCTCGGGCGAGAAGAGCTGGTCGCGCGTGTCCGGGTGGCTCTCGGCGAGCCCCCGCAGGACGTCGCCGACGCTGGCGCCATCGACCTCGACGAGGGCCTCGCCGCCGGTGTGCTGGCGCAGAACGGGTGGGATCTTGACGCTCGACATCGGCGGCAGCCTACTGCGGCCGGGTCAGCCGCGGCAGAACGCTTCGTAGTCCGGGAACTTCCCGAGATCGGCCTCGGCGATCTCGGGGGCGTTCTCACCGCAAATCGGGCACTCGGGGTCGCGCCGGACCTTGAGCTCGGTGAAGCGGGTGCCGAGCGCTTCGTAGAGCAGCAGCCGACCGATCAGCGGCTCGCCGATGCCGGTCACGAGCTTGATCACCTCGTTTGCCTGCAGCAGGCCGACGACCCCGGCCATCACGCCCAGCACGCCGGCGGCGCTGCAGCTGGGGGCGAGCTCGGGCGGCGGCGGCGAGGGATAGAGGCAGCGATAGCACGGCCCCTCGTAGGGCACGAAGGTCGAGATCTGGCCGTCGAAGGAGAGGATCGAGGCCGAGACGACCGGCTTTCGCAGCCGCACCGAGGCGTCGTTGAGCAGGTAGCGGGTCGGGAAGTTGTCGGCGCCGTCGACGATGACGTCGTAGGGCTCCAGCAGCTCGAGGACGTTGCCGGCGTCGAGCCTGAGGTTGTGCTCGACGACCTCGACGTCGGGGTTGAGCGCCTCGATCGTCAGCTTCGCCGAGCTCGTCTTCGCCATCCCGACCCGGTCGGTCGTATGGATCACCTGTCGCTGCAGGTTCGAGGCGTCGACGGCGTCGTCGTCGACGAGGCCGATCGTGCCGATCCCCGCCGCGGCGAGGTAGAGCGCGGTCGGCGAGCCGAGGCCGCCGGCGCCGATCAGCAGCACCTTGGCGTCGAGCATCTTCAGCTGTCCGGGAACGCCGACCTCCGGCAGCAGGGTGTGGCGGGAATAGCGCTCGCGCTGCTCGGCCGTCATCCCCTCGGCGGCGGCGACCGGCAGGCCGAGGTCCTGCCAGAGCTCGATGCCGCCACTCATCGAGGCGACGTCTTCGTAACCGAGGTCCTGGAGCTGCTTGACGGCGTAGGCGGAGCGGTTGCCGGTGCGGCAGTAGACGATCAGGGGCTTGGAGCGGTCCGGGACCTTGGCGCCGATGTCCTGGCCGACGAGCGCCGGCGGGATCAGGGTCGCGCCCTCGAGGTGGGCCTCCTCGTACTCGTGCGGCTCGCGCGTGTCGATCAGCGCGATGCCGGAGTCGGCGTCGAGCGCCTCCTTGGCCTCGACGGGGTTGAGCTCACGGATCTGGCTGCGGACGAGCTCGAGTGGTTCTTTGACGGCCATCGCTTCGATTCTCCCTAATCTCGATCAGGGTTCAGGGGGTTACTTCAAAAAGTATAGCGAGGGATCTCGGGGCGCTGATCAGACGAGGCTGGGACGCATCTGGCGCAGCCGCCGCACCCGCTCCTCGGTCGGCGGATGAGTCGAGAACAGACTGGCGACGCCGCCGCCACGGAACGGCTTGATGATGTAAAGCGGCTCGGCGGCCTGGTTGACCTGCATCGGAATCGCCTTGGCGCCCTCCTCGAGGCGCAGCAGGGCGGTCGCCAGTGCCTCGGGGTTGCCGCAGATCGCTGCGCCGGTCGCGTCCGCCGCGTACTCGCGCTGGCGCGAGATCGCCAGCTGGATGATCGACGCGGCGATCGGCGCGAGCAGCATCAGCGCCAGCGCCGAGATCAGGCCTAGCGGCGAGTCGTTGTCGTCGCCACCGCCGAACCACATCAGCATGTAGGCGACGTAGGTGATCGCGGCGCCGATCGCCGAGGCGACCGACTGGATCAGGATGTCGCGGTGGCTGACGTGGGCCAGCTCGTGGGCGAGGACGCCGCGGAGCTCCTCGTCGGGCAGCAGCTTGCGGATGCCGGCGGTGACGGCGACGGCGGCGTGCTTCGGGTTGCGGCCGGTGGCGAAGGCGTTGGGCTGCTCCTGGGGGATGACGTAGAGGCGCGGCATCGGCAGCCCCGCCCGCGTCGCCAGCTCGCGCACCATCTCGTGGAGCTTGGGGTCGTCCTCCGGGGCGAGCGGCTGCGCTCTCGCCATCTTCAGGGCGAGCTTGTCGCTGAAGAAGTACGAGCCCAGGTTGATCAGCATCGCGATGCCGAGGAAGAGCCCGGCGGTGCTGGGGCCGCCGACCAAGGCACCGATGACCACGAGCAGGCCCGAGAGGCCGGCGAGCAGCAGCGTCGTGCGCATGCCGGCGGCGAAGGTCGATCGCTTCGTGGTGTTCATCTGGTTCCCCCTGGTATCCCGAGTGGATGCGGCGTCAGCCGATTCTAAAGACCCGGCGCTGCGGGCCCGATTCGCGATCAGACCATAACCGACTCGTCGGGTAGGATTTAAGCCGTGATCTTCTCGACCAAGGCGGAGTACGGCGTCCGGTTGATGGTCGAGCTGGGCCGCCAGCACGGCGTCGGCCCGGTCCCGCTGGCCACCGTCGCCGAGGCCGAGAGGCTGCCGCTCGCCTACCTCGAGCAGCTCGTCGCCAAGCTGCGCAAGGCCGATCTCGTGACGAGCACGCGCGGCGCCCACGGCGGCTACCAGCTCGCCCGCCCCGCCGCCGAGATCAGCATGGACGAGGTCGTCCAGGCGCTGGAGGGGCAGATCGCGCCGATGGAGTGCTTCATGGACCAGCGCGACGGCAAGGTGCTCTGCTCGCACGAGGAGGACGGCGACCGCTCCTGCTCGACGAAGCTGATGTGGACGCGCGTCCAGAGCGGCATGATCAGGGCGCTGCAGGGCACGACCCTAGCCGAGCTGGTCGAGTTCTCACGCAGCTCGGCGGAGCGAAGCAAGCCCCGCGTCCGGCGCCGGGCCGGGGCGCCGCTCGCCGGTCAGACCGCCTAGATCCGATAGCTCTAGAGTGCCGCGCCCCCTGTCCGTAAAAAACCGACTTCACCGAGAGGAAACGCAGACCAATGGCTGAGCTCGAGATCAAGGACCTCCAGGTCGAGGTCGAGAACAAGCAGATCCTCAAGGGACTCGACCTGGAGGTCGAGAAGGGCAAGATCCACGCGCTGATGGGCCCCAACGGCTCCGGCAAGTCGACGCTCGCCAACACGATCATGGGCCACCCCGCGCTCGAGGTCACGGGCGGTCAGATCCTCTTCAAGGGCGAGGACATCACCGAGGCGGCGCCCGACGAGCGCTCGCGCGCCGGCCTCTTCATGGCCTTCCAGTACCCGGTTGCGGTCCCGGGAGTGACGGTCAGCAAGTACCTGCGGATGATCGTCAACGCCCACCGCGAGGCCCGCGGCGAGGACCAGATCAAGCTCAGGGCCTTCCGCGAAGAGACCGAGGAGGCGATGGCGCTCGTCAACATCCCGAAGGAGTTCTCGACCCGCTACCTCAACGAGGGCTTCTCCGGCGGCGAGAAGAAGCGGATGGAGATCCTCCAGCTGGCCCTGCTGCGGCCCCAGATCGCCGTCCTCGACGAGACCGACTCTGGCCTCGACATCGACGCCCTGCGCACCGTCGCCGAGGGCGTCAACCGCTTCGCCGGCCCCGACATGGGCGTTCTGATCATCACCCACTACCAGCGGATCCTCCACCTCGTCGAGCCCGACTCGGTCCACGTGATGTACGAGGGCCGGATCGTCAAGGAGGGCGGCCCGGAGCTCGTCACCCAGCTCGAGGAGAAGGGCTACGGCTGGATCGGCGAGGAGGTCGAGGCCGCCGCCTCGGCCTGATGGAGCCGACCGCCGCAGCCGCCGCCCTGCCGCGCTCGATCGAGGAGATCCGCGCAGAGTTCCCGATTCTCGACGTCCAGGCGCACGGCCGGCCGATCGCCTACCTCGACAACGGCGCCACGGCGCAGAAGCCGCTGGCGGTGATCGAGACGCTCGACCGCTACTGGCGCGAGCAGAACGCCAACGTCCACCGCGGCGTCCACACCCTCTCCGAGCTCGCCACCGACCTCTATGAGGGGGCCAGGCGGCGGATCGCCCGGCACATCGGCGCCTCGCCGCGCGAGCTGATCTTCGTCCGCAACGCCACCGAGGCGCTCAACCTCGTCGCCTACTCCTGGGGCCGCGCCAACGTCGCCGCCGGCGACCGCATCCTGCTGACCGACATGGAGCACCACTCCAACATCGTCCCCTGGTACCAGCTCGCCGCCGAGAAGGGCGCCGAGCTCGACTGGGTCGCCGTCACCGACGAGGGCCGGCTCGACCCCGACTCGCTGCGGGCCGGCCTCGAGCGCGGCCCCAAGCTCGTCGCCGTGACCCACGTCTCCAACGTCCTCGGCACGATCAACCCCGTCGCCGAGATCGTCCGCATGGCCCACGACGCCGGCGCGCTGGTCGTCATCGACGGCGCCCAGGCCGGGCCGAAGCTGAGCCTCGACATGGCCGCGATCGGCGCCGACTTCTACGCGCTTACCGCCCACAAGATCTACGGGCCCACCGGCGTCGGCACGCTCTTCGGCCGTCACGAGCTGCTCGAGGAGATGCCGCCGTTCATCGGCGGCGGCTCGATGATCCGCAGCGTCCGCCGCGAAGAGATCAGCTGGGCGAGCGTGCCGGCGAAGTTCGAGGGCGGCACGCCGGCGATCGCCGAGGCGATCGGCTTCGCCGCCGCCGTCGACTGGCTCGACGAGCTCGGCCTCGACGCCGTCCACGCCCACGAGATGGAGTTGACGGCGTACGCGCTCGACCGGCTGGCGGAGGTCGACGGGCTTCGCGTCTTCGGCCCGCCGCTCGGCGAGGATCGCACGGGGATCGTCTCGTTCGAGATCGACGGCATCCACCCCCACGACGTCTCCGAGATCCTCGACCGCCATGCGGTCGCCGTGCGCGCCGGCCACCATTGCGCCCAGATCCTGATGGAGCGCCTCGGCGTCGCCGCGACGAGCCGCGCCAGCTTCGCCGTCTACAACACGCGCGACGAGGTCGACCGGCTGATCGAGGCCATCGAGGACGCCCGCCGCGTCTTCAAGCTCGCCTGACCATGGACCAGCTCTACCGCGACCAGATCCTCGAGCACTACAAGCGGCCGCACAACTTCGGCCCGCTCGAGGACTTCGACCTCGAGTTTGAGGACACCAACCCCTTCTGCGGCGACGAGCAGCACGTGCGGATCAAGCTCGGCGACGACGGCCGCGTCGAGGTCGTGCGCTTCGAGGGCAAGGGCTGCGCGATCTCGACCGCCGCGACCTCGCTGCTCACCGATGAGCTCGAGGGCATGACCCGCGAGGAGCTGCTGCGGCTGGACAAGGGCTACGTGCTGGAGCTGCTCGGCATCGACATCTCGGCGACGCGGATGAAGTGCGCGCTGCTCGGCCTCAAGGTCGTCAAGGGCGCGAGCCTCGGCAAGCCTGTTGACTGGGAGGACGAGGGCGAGCAGGGCGACCCGGCCGAGGCCGGGGCTCTCTGATCTGAGCCCCTGCTACCAGGACCCGCCGCCGCCTCCTCCCGAGAAACCACCACCACCGCCGCCCGAGAAGCCGCCCCCTCCCCCGCTCGATTCCGGCGCCACCTGAGAGGCGAAGCCGGAACTGAACGAGGCGCCGGTGAACGAGCTCATCGCGAGCTGGTTGTTGAGCGCGAGGTAGGCCCAGCCGCTGTTTCCGGCCGACTCCAGCACCGGCGCCGGGATCCGGCCGGAGGCGATCATCCGGTCGGCGGTGCCGAAGGCGACGCCGAAGACGAGGATGCGCTTCCAGAGATCGAGCGTCGCCGGCGGGTCGTCGTCGAGCCGCGGGAAGTCGGCGGTCCAGCGGGAAAACGCCTGCCAGCGGGCACTGCGCTCGCGGTACTCCGGCGCCAGCCGGCGGACCGAGTTGCCGCCGGCGAAGAGGACCACCAGCAGGGTCCCGACGCCGATCGCTATCGGTCCGAAGCCGCGGTGATCGACGGCGATGTCGGCCCAGGCGACGAGGCCGAAGCAGACGATGACGGCGAAGCCGAGCAGGAACTGCCAGCCCGTGTAGTCGCGGTCCCACTCCAGCTGGCCGTCGTCGGCGGCGTCGAGTGCCGTCGTCATCTCGTTCCAGCGGCTGCGCCAGCCCTCGTCGTGCTCGGGGATTCGATCGCTCATCTCGCTCATCGCCACCGAGTCGTCGCCGATCAGCTCGTCGAAGAAGTCGAGCACCTTCTTCTCGTAGGGCTCGAGCTTCGCGGTCGGGCGCTTGGCTGCCTTCGAGATCGCGATGTCAAGCTCCTCCGTTTCGGTCGTCGCCTGCTTGTCGTCGTAGTAGCCGCGGTCGACGAGGTCGAGCAGGGTTGCGAGGACGGTGTCGTTGCTCTCGTCGCCCTCGTGGGCGAGCCCATAGGCGAGCGCCGGCGGCGCGTCGTCGGGAGGCCCCGAGAGATATTTCGGCGTCGAGGTCGGCCGCTCGCGGGCGAGGATGCGCATCGCCGCCATCGCCAGCAGGGCCAGCGCAGCAAGGATCAGCGCGAGCAGCAGCGCGTGATGGGCGAGCCAGCGCTTGGCTCGCTGAAACGGGGTGTTGAAGTCCTTGTCGAGGCCCTTCTCCTCGGCGAGGATCTTGGCGAGGCCGGCGCCGGCGCCATGGCGAGCGCCGCTGACGTCGCGTCCGGGCGCTCGCGGCACCGTGACCCGCATCTCGACGGCGGTCTTGTCGAAGATGTCGCTTGCCTCCAGCGTCGCGACGCCGCGACCGCGGACGGTGCGGCCCTCGACCGAGCGCGGATGGCCCCAGACCCGGTAGGCGCTGTTGGCGGGGTCGAGAGCGCGATCTGTCAGGTCGGCGCCCAGGTGGGGCAGACCGAACTTCCACTGGTCGCCCCAGACCGCCCAGGGGACGTCGATGACGTCGTCGTAGGCGACCGCCGCGTCGAAGACGCGATAGGAGATCTCGAAGGTCCGCTTCTCGTCCGTGGCTCGGTAGTGCCAGACGATCCGAACGCCGTCGGGCATCGAGGTGGCGCCGAAGACGCCGGGCGCGTCGTTGCTGCCGAGCGCGGTGTTGCCGCCCGGCTCGTAGGCCTTGCCGCCCTCGCTGACCTTGATGTCGCCGATCCGCTCGCCGTGGCGGAGGACGATGTCGCGGTAGGAGCCCTCGAAGTGGCCCTGATAGTCGAAGCCCAGCCGCTCGCTGACCAGCAGGCTGGAGTCCTTGGCGAGGCGGAGACCGACGTGGGCGTCGACGATGTCGGCGCTGCGGGCCTGCGCCGCCGCCGGAAAGGCGAGCAGGGCGGCGAGTGCGAGCGCCAGCAGGCGGCCGCGGCGAATCGTCACTGCTGCGGCGGCGCCTCGCCCGTGCCGGGACTCGGCGGGGGCGGCGGCGCCGGCGCGGGGGCATCAGCCCCGGCAAAGCTGACCTGCGGCGCCGCCTCGGCCTCGGTCGGCGCGTCGAAGAAGGTACGGGCGTCGAAGCCGAACATGTTGGCGACGACGACCGCTGGGAAGACCTGGATCGACGTGTTGTAGGTCTGGACGGTGTCGTTGTAGACGCGCCGCGTGATCGCGATCTGATCCTCGGTCTCGGAGAGCTGGCCCTGGAGCTGGGTGAAGTTCTCGGTTGCCCGCAGCTGCGGATAGGCCTCGGCCACAGCCATCAGCCGCCCGAGCGCCTGGCTGAGGACGCCCTCCTGGGCGGCCTGCTGGGCCGGCGTGCTCGCCGCCTGAGCCGCGGCCCGCGCCTGGGTGACGTTCTCGAAGGTCTCGCGCTCGTGCGTCGCATAGCCCTTGACCGTCTCGACGAGGTTCGGGATCAGGTCGTGGCGCCGCTGCAGCGCGGTCTCGATCTGGGCCCAGCTGTTGTCGACCGCCAGCCGCTGCCCGACGAGGCGGTTGTAGGTCATCCAGAAGAACAGCCCGATCAGGACTGCGACGGCAACGACGATCAGGATTCCGATCCCCACGCCCGCAACCTAGCCGGTCGCAGGCGCCGGTGTCGAGCTCGGGCGCCGTTGACCCCCTCCAGATTCTTAGACGGCCTTTGGAATCGGCCGCAACCATTGCTCCCATGACCGACCCAGCGCTGTCTACGGTCCCCGGCTCGCGCCTCGCCGAACGGCGGCGCCGGACCCTCTCTCTACGACGCCGAACGCTCGCCGCCGGCTGCTCGGTCTTCGCGGCGGTCTGGATCGGGATCTTCGCGCGCATGGCCGGCGGCCACGATCCCGTCCTGGCTGCCGCCAGCACCCCACCGAAAGCAGCGGCTCCGGCGACGAGCGCGCCTCCGGTCGCAGCCAGCGACCCGGGGCTCGTCTACGACCCCAACAACGGCGGCTATGTCGAGAGCTCGCCGCAGTCGCTGCCGCCGCCGGAGCCGATGACCACGCGCCAATCGTGATCCGAGCTGAGGCGGGCGACGCCTTTCCATGCTTCGGCGCCAGCGCGACGGTCCGGATCGGCTCTGCGGACCACGATGCCGCAGCGGCTGCAGCGACTGCTGCTCGCCGCAGGCTGCTGAGCCTGCACGACCGGTTCTCGCGCTTCCTGCCGGAGAGCGAGCTCTGTCGCATCAACGACGAGCCGCGGGCAACGGCACGAGCGAGCGACGAGATGCGGCTGCTCGCGAGAGGGACACTCGAAGCCGAGCGCCTCAGCGGCGGACTGGTCGACGCAACCGGGCTCGAGGCCCTCGAGCAGGCCGGCTACCGCAGCTCACTGGTTGGAGCCACACCGCTGCCGTTGCCCGAGGCGCTCGCCGAGGCTCCCGAGCGACGCCCGGCACGACCCGCGGCGCGGACGGCCCGCGACCGGCTAACGGTCGATGACGCGAGCGGGACGATCAGCCGGTCTCCCGGCCTCAGGCTCGACAGCGGCGGCATCGCCAAGGGACTGGCGGCGGACCTCATCGCCGCGTCGCTCGAGGGCCATGCGAGCTACGCGGTCAACTGCGGTGGCGACATGCGCGTCGGCGGCCTGGCGAGGGCCCCGCGCCTGATCGAGGTCGAGGACCCCTTTGGCGGCGAGCCGGTTCACCGCTTTCACCTCGCCCGCGGAGCCGTCGCGACGAGCGGCATCGGAAAGCGAAGCTGGGCGCGCCCAGATGGAGCGCCTGCCCATCACCTGCTCGACCCCTCGTCGGGGCAGCCCGCCTTCACGGGCGTCGTCCAAGCGACGGCCCTCGCCCCCACCGCGTTTCTCGCCGAGGTGCTGGCCAAGCTCGCCGTCCTGCGCGGCCCGCAGGCGGGCCCGCGGGCGCTGCCCTACGGAGGGGTCGTCGTCCTCGATGACGGCAGCGCCCGGCTGATCGGCAGTGCGGTCCGCCGTCACTGAGCGATGAACGCCGGCACGCACCTGTTCTGGATCACGAGCCGCGCCGCCGGCACCGCCGCGATCGTCGCCGCGAGCGCCAGCGTCACGGTCGGCATCCTGCTCGGCCGCCGTCGCTCGACTTCGCTGACCGATCTGCGGGCGCTGCACGAGGCGCTGTCCCTGCTGACCCTGGCGCTGATCGGCGTCCACGGCCTTTCCCTGCTCGGCGATCACTTTCTGCGGCCGGGCCTTGCCGGAATCCTCATCCCCTTCGACGGCAGCTACCGCCCGGTTTGGACGGGCCTGGGCATCATCGGCGGCTATGGACTGGCGGCGCTTGGGCTCAGCTACTACCTCCGTGACGCGATTGGCCCCTCGCGCTGGCGCCGCCTGCATCAGCTCACGGCGCTCTTCTGGGCGCTCGGAGTGGCGCACTCGATCGGCGGTGGAAGCGACGGTGGGACGGCGTGGTTCCTGCTGCTCGGCGCCGCCGCCGTCCTGCCCGCCGCAGCCATGGTCCTCGGGCGCACCGGCAGTGGCTTCGCGCAGATCTTGAACCTGCCGCGAGAGCATTCCCCGGTTCGGACGGAGCCGGCACCGCGACCGCTCCTGCCCGACCGCTAAAATCCGAGTCCGGCGCTTGGGAATACGGCACGAGCCGATCCCGGGGCCCGGATCGCCACCATGCCAGAAGCCGCCACCACTATCCCCGTCTGCCCCGCCGCCGAGCTGGCGAGCGGCGAGATGCGCTTGGTCGAGGTCGGCGAGCGCAAGATCGGCGTCTTCAACTGCGACGGCGCGCTCTACGCGATCGAGGACCGCTGCTCTCACGACGACGGCCCGCTCGCCGAGGGTGAGTTCGACGCCGCTACCTGTACCGTGGAGTGTCCGAGACACGGGTCGCTGTTCGACCTGACGAGCGGCCGGCCGAAGACGCTTCCCGCCTACCAACCGGTCGAGACCTTCCCGGTCTCGGTCGAAGACGGAACAGTCAAGCTGGAGATCTAAAGCAGAGATGACCACTCCCCCGCCCCCAGAGACACTCACCAGCGAGCAGCGCGAGCGCGATCAGGTCGCCGGCATCAACGCCGACTACCGGGAGCGCTTCGGCTTCCACGATCCCGAGACCGGTTACGCCTACAAGGCGCCGAAGGGCCTCTCCCGCGCGGTCGTCGAGTCGATCTCCGAATACAAGGAGGAGCCCGCCTGGATGCGCGAGTTCCGGCTCAAGGCGTTCGATCACTTCGAGTCGCGGCCGACGCCGAACTGGGGCGGCAACCTCGGCCAGATCGACTGGAACGACATCCATTACTTCGTCCGCGCCTCGGAGAAGAACAGCCGCGACTGGAGCGAGGTCCCCGAGGACATCAAGAACACCTTCGACCGCCTCGGCATCCCCGAAGCCGAGCGCAAGTTCCTCAGCGGCGTCGGCGCGCAGTACGAGTCGGAGGTCGTCTACCACCAGGTCAACGAGAAGCTCGAGGCCCAGGGAGTCATCTTCACCGACATGGACACCGCCCTACGCGAGCACGAGGACCTCGTCCGCGAGTACTGGGCAACGGTCATCCCGGCCAACGACAACAAGCTCGCCGCCCTCAACTCGGCGGTCTGGTCCGGGGGCTCCTTCGTCTATGTCCCCGCCGGCGTCAAGGTCGAGATGCCGCTCCAGGCCTATTTCCGGATCAACACCGAGAACATGGGCCAGTTCGAGCGAACCTTGATCATCGCCGAGGAGGGTGCGGACGTCCATTACGTGGAGGGGTGCACGGCTCCTGTCTACTCCTCGGACTCGCTGCATTCAGCCGTCGTCGAAATCGTCGCCAAGCCGAGCTCGCGTGTCCGCTACACGACGGTCCAGAACTGGTCGCAGAACGTCTTCAACCTCGTCACCAAGCGGGCGATCGCTCAGGAGAACGCGACGATGGAGTGGGTCGACTGCAACCTCGGCTCAAAGCTGACGATGAAGTACCCGTCGATCTACCTGCTCGGCGAGGGCGCCCACGGCGAGATCCTCTCGATCGCCTTCGCCGGCAAGGGCCAGCACCAGGATGCCGGCGGCAAGATCATCCACGCCGCCCCGCGCACCACCTCCTCGATCTTCGCCAAGTCGATCTCCAAGGACGGCGGCCGTGGCACCTACCGGGGCCTGCTCGAGATCGCCAAGGGCGCCGTCGGCTCCCGATCGAAGGTCGTCTGCGACGCGCTGCTGCTCGACGAGCACTCGCGCTCGGACACCTACCCGACGATCCGGATCGGCGAGGACGACGTCGATGTCGGCCATGAGGCGTCCGTCTCCAAGATCGGCGAGGAGCAGCTCTTCTACCTGCAGAGCCGCGGCCTCGACGAGGAGGAGGCCGCGAAGATGATCGTCAACGGCTTCATCGAGCCGATCACGAAGGAGCTGCCGATGGAGTACGCCGTCGAGCTCAACCGCTTGATCGAGTTGCAGATGGAAGGCTCGATTGGCTGACGGATTGGCGGAGCCGGGCTGGTTGACCGAGAGGCGCCGTCAGGGCGCCTCTCTCACGCAGACACTCGCGCTGCCGACCCAGAAGACGAAAGGCTGGGAGTTCACCGATCTCGCCGGCCTGGAACTGGACGCCTTCGCAGCGACCGGGCTGGGCGACCCGGCGGCGCTCGAGCGCGCGCCGCGCCTCGTCGCTCCGTTCACCGGCGGCCTGCAGCTGCGTCAGGTCGACGGCCACTCTCTCGACAGCCCCGCGGACGCGCCGGCCCAGCCCGACAAGCCCGTCGTGATGCCGCTCGACGAAGCGGCCGAGCGCTACCCGGACCTGGTCCGCGCCCACCTCGGATCGATCGTGCCGAGCGAGGACCCCTTCGTCGCCCGCAACGACGCGGCCTGGAGCGGCGGCGCCTTCGTCTACGTGCCGAAGGGGCAGTCGCTCGACGCTCCCGTGGAGCTGACGGCGGTCCAGGCGACCGCGGCCAGCACGCTCCACTGGCGGACGCTGATCGTCCTCGAGGAGGGCGCCCAGGCCGAGGTCTGGGAGCAGTACCTCTCGGCCGGCGAAGGCGCCGGATCGATCTTCAACACCGTGGTCGAGCTGCGGGTGGGCCCCGGCGCCAGCCTGCGCTTCGCCAGCGGCCAGAACCTCGACCCGGCGAGCTGGATCTTCGGCAGCCAGCGAGCCGAGGTCGAGCGCGACGGCTCACTCGACTGGATCGCCCTCGGATTCGGGTCAGGCCACGGCAAGGTGCGGATGGAGACCAAGCTCGCCGGCCAGGGAGCCAGCGCCAAGGTCACCGGCGCCTACGCCGGCCAGGGCTCGCAGCATCTCGACTTCGACACGACCCAGGAGCACGCGGCACCGAGCACGACCTCGGACCTCGCCTTCCGCGGCGTGCTGGTCGACAGCGCGACGGCCGTCTGGCGCGGCATGATCCGCGTCGACCCCGGCGCCCAGAAGACCGACGCCTTCCAGGAGAGCCGCAACCTGCTGCTCTCCAAGCACGCCCACGCCGACGCCATCCCCGGGCTCGAGATCGAGGCCGACGACGTCCGCTGCACCCACGCCGCGGCGATCGCCCAGGTCGACGCCGAGCAGCTCTACTACCTGCGCAGCCGCGGCCTCGCCGAGGCCGACGCCAAGCGCCTCGTCATCGAGGGCTTCATGCAGGAGCTGGTCGAGCGCCTGACCGAGGGCCAGGTCGGCAACGCCCTCTCGGCGGCGCTGGAGCTGCGGCTCGAGCAGATCCTCGCGGCGACGCCCGCTTAGGGCGAAGGCTAGATCCGGAAGCGCTTCTGGGCAGGGACCGGGTCGACGTTGCCGGCGGCGTCGCGAGCGCGCACGCGGAACGTGTGCTGCCCGCGCGAGAGGCTCCTGTAGGTCTTCGGCGAGCGGCAGGAGGTGAACGAACCGCCGTCGAGCTTGCAGCTGAAGGTCGCCGGCAGCTCGGTCGATGAGAACTTGAACGTCGCTCGCCGCCGGGATCGGTCGATCGCCGCCGATGTGATCGAGGTGTCCGGCGGCGTCGTATCGCCGGTGGTCTCGATGTCGAGGCCCCAGCCGCCGAAGATCGCACCGCCGGCGCCGGCGTCGCGGTCACGGATGTAGAGGCTCCAGGTTCCGTTGGGGTTCGTGCCATCGAAGGCGCTGAGAACCGCTCCATAGGGCCCCGGCGGAGCCGGTGAGGGCATCGTCGGCATCGTCCCGGTGCCGGGCCTGTAGATGCCCGAGACGCCGCGCTGGAGCGAGCTCGCCTCGTCGTCGAAGCCCAGGCTCAAACCCTGGTCGATCAAGAAGTCGTCTTGCGCAATCAGCTTTGTCGCTTGCCCTCCCGGCCCGACCAGGAGGACGTCGACATCGAGCGGAACAAGATGGCTGAGCCCGGTCAAGCGGACGTTGACGTCCGTCACAGTCCCCTGCAGGCCAGAGACGAGGACGTCGGCGGGGTAGGGGCTTGCCTCGCGGACGTCGGCCTCGGGGATCGAGATCGCCGTGGCATTCTGAAATGCCGGGGCGTCGAGAGCCGTGTTGATTCGCGCGATCCGGTTGCCTGCGTGCTCGGTGAACCAGAGGTTGCCGTCAGGGCCGGCGGCGATGCCGTCGGGCTCGGCGCCGGTCGTGATCCCGCTCGTGAACTCCGTGACGACGCCCTCGGGGGTGATCCGGCCAACCGCGTCGTGGTTGCCGTCGCTGAACCAGAGGTTGCCGTCTGCGGCCGCGGCGATTCCCTGAACCAGCGCGCCGCCGTCGAATCCCGCCGCATCGCGAAACTCGTCCGCTCCGGCGGCGGTGTCGGCCGGATCGATCCGGCCGATGCCACCCACCTCGGTGAACCAGATTGCCCCATCGGGGCCGGAGGCGATGTCCGCTGGCTGAGCATCGGCGCTGATGCCATCGCCGAACTCGGACGCGCCGGCGGCTGTGTCGAAGGGATTGATTCGGCCGATCGAGTCGATGCCGTTTTCCGTGAACCAGAGCTTGCCGTCGGTCCCGGCGGCGATCCGGCTCGGGTTGGCGCCGGCGGTGATCCCATCTCCGAACTCGGTGACGACGCCGGTGGAGAGGGTGACGCGGCCGATCTTGTCCGGCCCGGCCTCGGTGAACCAGAGGTTGCCGTCCGCCCCGACGGCGATGCCTGCCGGAAACGAGCCCGTGGTCGGCGTCGCGACGAACGTCGGGGACGCCAATGGGTTGGTGAGGTCGATCTTGCCGATCGCCCCGCCGCCGACGGAGGCGAGGGTGAACCAGACGTTGCCGTCCGGGGCGCCGGTGATGTCGACCGGGCTGGTACCCACCGGCAGGCTGACCTCGCTGACGGCCCCCGCCGGCGTGATCCGGCCGATCTTGTGCGCGCCCAGCTCGGTGAACCAGAGGTTGCCGTCAGGGCCGGCGGCGATGCCGTCCGGCTGCGAGCCGGCGGTGGCCAGCGAGGCGAACTCGGACGCCGCAGGGGTCGAGGCGGTGGCTGCCGAAGCCAGCGCCGCCGAGACGATCGCGGCTGAGACGAGAGCGCCCAGCGCTTGGGCGATGCGTTGAATTTTCAAAGTGACAGACCCTTCCCTTGAAGCGCTTCGTGCGCCTTCCTCCCCCAAGTCGAGCGTGACTGTAACAGCGGTTCGCCGCGATGGCAAGGCACCAACGGAGCTTCCGCCCAGACGCGCTCAGCGCTCGCTTTCCTCTTTCTCTCTGCGCTCGCGGCGCTGCTCGCGAATCGAGCGGCCGATCGACCAGATGACGACCAGCGCCGGCGGAATGTAGATCGCCCAGAGGTAGTGGCCGGCGTGGGCGAGCGGCAGCGAGATCACTGGTTCGCCTGGGAGAGCAGATAGAGGCCGGTGGTCGTGAACAGGACCATCACAGCGAGCATCCACTCCTGCGAGCGGCTTGCCCGCTTGTGGTCGCCATAGACGGCGAGCGCCTTGTCGTGGCCGAGCGTCAGGCCGAGGACGTGGCCGATTACCAGCGCCGCGACCTGGACGTACCAGACGCCATTCGAGCCGATCACCGTGTAGTCGATCGGCGACCCTCCAGCGGTGCCGAAGAGATTCCAGCCGTGGCCGAGGGGGTCGGAGAGCTGGAACTTGTACTGGGCCTGGAATTGGAAGACGAAGAAGCTGAAGTAGTGGGCGACGAGGTAGGCGAGGGCGATCGGGACCAGGGTGTGGGCGAAGTCGCGCCGCAGCCGCTCCTGAGGCGGCGAGCCGCGCACCATGTGCATGCCGGCGACGCCGAGCACGAAGACGGCGGCGACCGCCGCCAGGGTCAGGCCGAGGAACAGGCTCTCGGTCAGCCGCAGCGCCGCCTCGGAGCTGAGGCCACGATCGAGCAGCCAGCCGAACGTCGACGCGATCGGCGACTTCAACGCCCCCTCCTGGGCGCCGTCGAAGGCCGTCGTCCCGATCGCCGCGACGACGAGCGCCAGCGAGCCTGGGACGGCCGCCCAGCCCACGGTGCCCGAGAGGAAGCGGCGAAAGCCGACGACGTCTCCCCTGCGCTCGAACGGCGAGAGCCGCGAGTACATGTTGAGGTAGACCGAGAAGGTCTCACCGCGCTCGCACCAGCGCTCGACGCCGAAGAGCAGCATCGCCGCGAACGTGTAGAGACTGTAGAGCAGCGTCGCCACCGCGACCACGTGCGGGGTTAGCGCGGCCCCGGTTATCCCGCCGGCGCCGTAGACGAGCTCGAGCCAGACGAAGGCGACGACACCAGCTGCAGCCGGCCAGCGGCCCAGCCGCTCCGGGTAGGCCAGTGGCTCGAATGGCCGCGCGCCGCCGATCCGCTCGACCAGCCATCCCGTGCTGCGGGCGATCGCCCGCCAGGGGTTGAGGGCGCGGAAGACATCGCCGAGCAGGACGCTGAGAACGACTCCGCCGAGCCAGAACGTGACGTAGACGAAGGTCAGCGAGAAGTTCTGATCGGGAGCATCGGTGCCGACGAGACCGGACCAGATGACCACCCCCAGCAGGAAGACCCCCAGCGCGCCGGCGATGACCTCGGTGATGCGACCCGCCGCCAGCCGCGAGAGCCACGAGGGGGCGGGCCGCCAGGGCTTGCCCTCGAGGCGCGCCTCGCGCCAGGAGAACGACAGCACCGCGAAGGAGACGATCAGGACCAGGGCCGCGCCCCAGGCAAAGAGCCAGGCCGGGATCGGCAGGTCGCGGCGGCCGACCAGCGCGTGGCCGAGCAGGAGCAGCCCCTGCAGCGGGGGCACTAGGGCTGCACCGTCAGCTCAGCGATCTGCTGCTTGCGCCCCTCCAGTTCCACTTCGAATACACCGTCGATCGACGCGGGAAAGTCGAACGAGACCGAGCCGCCGGCGGGAACGTCCTTCATCAGGTCGTAGCCGTGAACGTGGATCTCGTCGGCGATGTCCGAGACCACCTCGAAGCGGACCCTGCCTCCCTTCTGGAAGGTCAGTCTCTGGATCCCACCGACCGGCTTGGCGTCGCGCACCGTGACCGTCGCCACCTTCGCGACGGAGCCGGGCTGCGTTGCGGGCGGACTCGAGCTCTTCGAGTCCCTGCTGTCGCTCTTCAGCACGACGAAGAGGACCACCGCAACAGCGATCAGCGCGATCAGGACGGCGAGGCGGGTCGCTCTGGTTCGGCTGGTCATGAGTCTCAGGCGCGGAGGGCTAGCCGCGGATCTGCAGCCTAGCGATCGCGATGTGGGAGGCATCGACGATGACGGCGAACAGGCCCCGCTTGCGGGCTCGGAAGTCGAACTTCACGGCGTGGCCCGCGGGCACGCTCTTCGCCTGGCCGGGGATGCCGACGATCGAGATGCCGACGATCGAGTCCGAGCGCACCTCGAAGCGGACGTGCTGGCCGCGCTTGAAGGAGAGCTTGGGCGGCCCGCTGCTCGGCGGCGCGCCGGCGACGACTCGAACGACCGCCACCGGCCTTGCCTTTCGACGGGCGGGCTTTTGAGGGGCGCTCGGCGACGCCGGCGTCGACGTGCTTCCACGCAGCGAGGGGGCATCGACGGTGTTGTGGCTGCTGAGGAAGACGAACGCGACCACGACCCCGATGCCGATCGCGACACCGAGGCCGATCCCGAGGGCGCGCTCGCCCCGCGTCAAACCGCTTGGCTGCCTAGACGCCGTCGAGCAGGCGCCAGTTGGCGCGGAACGCCGACTCGGCGGCCTCGACCAGGCGGTCGGCGTCGTCCTCGCCGGAGAGCTCGTCGATCAGCGCTCGCGCCTCGGCGGCGTGCTCGACGTCGAGCTTCTGGTGGAGTCGGAAGTACTCGGTCGCCGGGCCCTCCTGGACGTCGTAGCGCTCGATCAGGCCCTCGGCCTTGACCCGCGCGATCTCCGGCTGACCGCTCTCGATCGCGTAGAGACGCACCAGCCCGGGCAGGACGCCGTCGTCGCAGGTCCAGGCCTCGACGCACTCGGCCGTTTCGCGGTTGGCCTCGGCGTCGCTCGAGCCGCCGACGGAATCGACGAAGCCGTCCCAGAGACGGACGTGGTCGGCCTCCTCCGCGGCGTGGCGGCGCAGCGCCTCGCGCTCGCGCTCAGGCGCGGCCTCGGCGACGCCCGCCGAGAGCGCGGCTATCGCCGCGGTCGCGTGGCGGTACTGGCCCGAGTAGCGCGCGAGCTCGTCGCGAGTCAGCTCGCCGGCCGACCAGCGCTGGTAGAAGGGGTGCTCGAGCACGTTCCAGCGGCTGCGGGCCTGCTCGATCCGGGTCCAGATGCTGTCGCTCATGCGGGCTCCTCGGGGGTCGCGTGACGGGCGCCGGAGGATACCTTGCGCCGGTGCGACCGCAAGCGACCGACATCGCCGCGCCCGAGCTGCCGCCGCGGCTGCGCTGGGCGGGCTCGCCGCCGGCCTCGATGGCCGAGCTGACGGCAACGGGGCCCGTGCTGGTCCACTTCTTCGACTTCGCCCAGCTCAACAGCGTTAGGGCGCTGCCGTACGTCCTCGCCTGGCACGGGCGCTACGCGGCTTCCGGGCTGGCGGTGATCGGGGTGCAGGCGCCGCGCTTTGCGTTCGCCGCCGAGCCGGCAAATGTCGAGGCCGCGGCCGAACATCTCGGCATCGGCTACCCGATCGCGATCGACGCCGACTTCGACCTCTGGGCCGACTACGGCTGCGAGGGCTGGCCGAGCCTCTTCCTCTGGGGCCGCGGCGGCGCCCTGCGCTGGGCGCACCTCGGTGAGGGCGAGTACTTCGCCACCGAGCTGGCGATCCAGGAGGAGCTGCGCGAGGACGAGCCGCTGCGCGAGCTGCCACAGCCAATCGAGCCGCTGCGGCCGAGCGACGCCGCCGACGCCAAGGTCATGGCGCCCACCGCGGAGGTCTTCCCCAGCGGCTCTCCGGAGCGCCCCTGGGTGGCCGTCGGCGAGCGCAGCGAGGCGCTCCGCGCCGACTACGCGGCGGCTGGTGCCTACGTCACCGTCGAGGGTGCGGGAACGATCGGGGTTGAGCTCGACGGCCGGCCGTCGGCCGAGGTCGAAGTGGACGCCCCCGGCCTCTACGAGCTGACCGCTCACGAGCGCCACGAGCGCCACTCGCTGGCGCTGCTGCCGGCGGCGGGGCAGCGGATCCATTCGCTCAGCTTCGCGCCGGGCGTCCCCTAATACGGCGCCGGTTCAGGCCCGGGCGGCGAGCTCGATGCGGATCTCCTTCGGCAGCATGAAGCGGACGTCCTCGTCGATGACCCGAAGCTCGGATACGTCTTGGGCCCCGCGCTGCTCGAAGAAGCTGACGAGGCGCTCGACGAGCTCCTCGGGGGCACTTGCCCCGGAGGTGATGCCGACCGTCTCGACACCCTCGAGCCAGGCCTCGTCGACCTGGGTGTGGTTGTCGATCAGATAGGAGTCGGCGCCGTGCTCGCGGGCGACCTCGACGAGGCGGTTCGAGTTCGAGGAGTTGGTCGAGCCGATCACCAGCACCAGCTCGCACTGCCGCGCCAGCGCCTTGACGGCGACCTGCCGGTTCGTCGTCGCGTAACAGATGTCGTCGGTGCGCGGTCCGACGATCGCCGGGAACCGCTGGCGCAGCCGCTCGATGATCTCGTTCGTCTCGTCGACGGAGAGGGTCGTCTGGGTGATGTAGGCGACCTTCTCGGGGTCGTCCAGCTCGAGGCGGTCGACGTCGTCCACCGTCTGGACGAGGACGATCGAGTCGGGAGCCTCGCCGGTCGTCCCCTCGACCTCCTCGTGGCCCTCGTGACCGACGAGGACGATCGTGTAGCCGTCGGCGGCGAACTTCCGCGCCTCGACGTGGACCTTGGTGACGAGCGGGCAGGTGGCGTCGATCGTCCGCAGCCGGCGGCTGGCGGCGTTCTCGTGGACGCTCGGAGCGACCCCGTGGGCCGAGAAGACGACGGTCGCTCCCTCAGGCACCTCGGTCTCCTGGTCGACGAAGATCGCGCCGCGCTTCTCGAGCTCCTCGACGACATGCTTGTTGTGGACGATCTCCTTGCGGACATAGATCGGCGCGCCGTGGATGTCGAGTGCGTGCTCGACCGCCTGCACGGCGCGGTCAACGCCTGCGCAGTAGCCGCGGGGTGCGGCAAGCAGGACGCGGCGCGGAGCGTTCAGGGTGGCGGCAGGCATCCCCACAAGGGTACCGGCCGGCGCCTCAGCTCAAGTGGGGCGGGCCCGCCGCAGGCTCGCCCGCCGCCCGCGCCGCCAGCGCCGCCCGCAGCGACCGCAGGGCGCGGTGCTGGAGCTGGTGCACGCCGCCCTCGGTTCTGTCGAGCCGTGCCGCGATCTCGGTGAAGCTCATGTCGAGGATGAAGCGCAGCCCGATCACGACGCGCTGAGCCTCGGGCAGCTCGCGGATGGCGTCGAGCAGCTCCTCGTCGTCGATCTCGGCGATCACCGGCGGCTGGCTCGCCCAAACCGTGGACCGGTTGGCGGCGCTGAGCTCGAGCGGCTCGGCGACGCTCACCGGCCTCATCTTCTTCAGGTAGTCGAGCGCCTGGTTGCGGGCGATCCGATCGAGCCAGCTGGCGATCGGCGCCCCGGTGGCCTTGAACGAGGGCAGAGCAGCCAGAGCCCGGGCGAAGACCTCCTGGGCCGCGTCCTCGGCCTCATGCGGATCCCGCAGAGCGACGCGAAAGTAGCCGTAGAGACGGGTGAAGTGCCGCTCATAGAGCAAGCTGGCTGAACAGCCAGTATTGGCGGCAAAGTGCCCGGGCGGGGTTTTGAGGCGCGGATCCATGACTCGCGGTGGCTCAGCGACGCTTGCGCTGGCCGTGCGCCCAGGCGGGCGCCGGCAGCTCCGGCTGACGGCGGCGCGGTGTCGGCCGCACGGTGATCCAGCCGAAGGCGAGGACAAGCGCCATCAGCGCGATGCCCCCACCCCATTGCAGGTCGCGCGCCCAGGCCGAGGGTTGAGAGCGATGGCCCAGCGCCGTGAACGACGTGCCTCCGGCAGTCGGCTCGTGGCGGCTGAAGGCGTTGTCCGACTTCCGAGTCATCGCCGAGCCGGTGGCCGAAGGAGGCGCCTCCGCGGTATCGACGCCGGTCTCGTGCGACCCCTTGTCCGCCTCCGACCCCGAGCTCTGAACCGCAGCCTTCTTAGCCTCCTGGCGCGGTCGCGCAGGAGTAGGCGGCGCGACGTTGATCACCGGCGGCGCTGGGGGGAAGAGCGATAGCGAGGGCGCAACGCTGATCGAGGTCGGTGAGGTGAAGAGGTTGAGCGTCGGGGCACCGCCTGAGGGAGGCAGCGGCACCGCAGGCGGGCTCGTAGCCTGAAGCCCGGGGCCCGGTGGCACCGCTGGGGGCGTCGGCGGCGGCGGGATGTTGGGCGGAGGCACCTGGCCCGGTGGGGGAGTTGCGGGCGGTGGCGGCGTTGCCCCTGGAGGCGGCGGCGGTGGCGGTGGCGCCTCGGGCGTAAAGCTCGGCCTGGGCTCGAAGACGAGTGGGTAGGTGGCAACCTTGCCGGCGGCGGAGACCAGGGCGAGGGCGAAGGTGCGCTCCTTTGGTCCTTCGGAGCTGACCGAGCCCGTCTGGTCGTCGATCGAGCCGATCTCAGAGGAGGCGCAGACGTAGGGCTCGCAGGGGTTTGAGCCCTTGCCATCCTGAGCCGCGATGAAGGACCTCGCCGCGCAGCCGCGACCAGGCTGGTTGGCGGCTGCCAGCTGTTGATCGCTGGCATCGCTGGCCTTCAGCGGCAGCCACGGCTTCTCGGGATCTGCCAGGACCAAATCCCAGCAGTGGGTGATCGCCGGGGTGGTGAGCTCGTCGTAGCGGATCGGCTGGTCCATGCCGACTGCTTCGCGGCCGACTCCTTGGAGATCGAGCTTTTGGCCGGGGCGAAGCAGGTGGCCCCTGGCGGAGACATGGAGCCAGTCGAAGATCGGGCGCTGCTCGACGATCGTCTTGGTCGGGTCGCCAGAGGGATCGAGGCGGACGAGGGTGTAGCCGTGCCAGTAGCCGTTGGCGGCTGTTGTCTCGCCCGAGTCCTTGGCGTTCTTGTTAAAGCGCCCGCCTGCCGAGGAGGCGATCACCGTCGGGATCGGTGAGGCGCCGTTTAGCGGGTCCGGTGGCGCCGTTGGGTACTGAGCGCCGGCGTCGGGGCTGTGGACGCCCTGGGCCCTCGTCCAGTAGAGGGCGTTCCAGCCGAGGCGTCCCGAGACGACGACGTTGACCTTGTTCTTGAAGAGCAATGCCTCCAGGGCGGCGCCGTCTGTCTGGGTCTCGTCGAGCCCGCCGGGGCCATAGGAGTAGGTCGGGGTGTTGGAGAGCAGGATCGCCTGCTGGTCGGGTTCACGGGTGCAGCCGGCGGTCGAGGTCTGGCCCTTGATGCAAAGGATGCCGTCGAGCCAGGTCGTCTGGTCCTCGACCGGGTTCTGGGTCGCGGCGGCGTTGATCGACTTAAGCGATGTGTCGAGGACGGCGAGGCGGGCGATCTTGTGGCCGTCGCGGGAGATGTCGAGGGCGTAGTGGGTCGAGGCCTGGGTTGGGTCATAGCCCTGGCCGCTTGCCCCGGGGTCGGCGACGGGCTCGAAGCTGAGGCCGTTGTGGTTCGGCAGGGTCTCTGAGGCCCGGCCCCAGGGCTCGGGCATCCCGGCCAGGGCCTTTCGCCAGGGGATGCTCGAGCCGGGGGTTTGGGTGCGAGCGCTCTGTCCCGTCCCCTTGACGTCGTGTTCGGTGTCGGTGACATCGCCGCCCTGGGCGCTCGTCAGCGAGAGGTCGTGGCCGCCGATTCCTCCGAGTAGCGGTGTGCCGGAATCGGTGAAGCGGGAGGCAAGAGACTCGATCCAGCGGCTGTGGACGACGCTTCGGTTCGTGGGGCTATAGGTCTCGGAGACGTTTGCCGTGGGGTCGTCGATATTGGCGCTGTCGCTGTGGGCGGACTCGACTGCGTCGCCCGTGAATAGCGAGAAATCCGGCCCGGTGGGCGCCGTCAGCTCTGCGGCGATTCGCCTGGCGATGACGTCGTTGACGACATTGGTGCCCGCCGGGGCGGGACAGCTGTTGGCCGCGGCAGCCTGGCACTCGGACTTGCCGAAGGCGGCGAAGCTGAGCTCGTTGGATCGTTTCGGCGGCGCATCGGGGAGGGCGATGGTCCGTCCAGCGCCACCGTCGAGCAACGGATCGGCCGGATCGCTGGAGTAGTGAAGCAGCGAGTTCGGGGCGGGGTCGCGGTTGGCGACGACGCCGAACTGGCGCGGCGGGGTCGCCTGCTCGACCGCCCAGGCCTCGAGCTGCCCGTCGTGCTCGCCGGGTATCAGCGCCAGGCCGACTACAAACGCAGGACCCCAGTCGAGCCCGGTGTGATTGATCGAATCCCAGGCGTCGGCCTCATGCGCGGTAACCAGGCGGCCGTGGTCGTAGCTGAGGACCAGTCCGTACTCGCCGCCGATCAGGGCGCCCTCGCCATGCCCGCCGGCTGGAACCGCAGCGGATTGGTAGTTATGGAGCGGAAGGTGATCGAGGCGCCTCCAGGGGTGGGCGCCGTTGCCCGAGCGCTCGAGCACGAGGCCCTCGTCGCCGACGGCGAAGCCAAAGCCCTGCGGATTGACGGCAATCGCATTGAGGGAGACATCCTCGCCGGAGGTCCCTGCCTTGCCCTCGGTGCCGGTGGAGAGCACGGTGCCGTCGTCGCTGACGTTCTCGAGCCTCCAGCTCCAGGCGGATCCTGCGAGCGTGCCTGCGAACACCTGCCCCCTGTCGGTCGTCAGCCAGGCGGTACCGGCGCTGGGCATCGAGATCGAGGTGATCCTCGCCGTCAGGTTGGCAGCCGGCTTCGCGGCCAGCTGGAGATCGCCCCCCGGAGGCCGGTAGAGGACGGTACGGGCGTCGCCGCCGACCAGCGCCGCGCCCGAGCCGTCGGCGGCCACCGCCACCGAGTGGAGATCACGGCCGGTTCCGCATGGCGGCGCGTCGCCACGCTCGCAGGATGTGCCCGCGGCGGCATCGAGCTTGACGCCATTTGGAGCGAGGTCGGCGATCCGCCCGCCGTCGCCCACCAGTAGCCCCGTGCCATCGGGACCGATCGCGATGGCAGTGGCGCGAGAGACACGCGTGACGACGCGGCCGGGATCCCAGCCGGGCACATCCATGCGGTCCCAGCCGGCGGCGCGGTCATAGCGGTAGACCGCATTTGAGTCAGAGGCCAGCCAGAAGCTGCCGTCTCCCCCTGCCGAGGAGCCGACGATGACCTTCGAGCCGACCGGATTGGGGACGTCGTCGAAGACCTGCGTCGGCACCTGGTTGGTGTAGTGGTAGAAGAACGCGGCACCGCCGGCCTGTGTCGGCGGCTGTTGCTCGGCGCCGATGTTGCCGTCGCCGCCGTAGAGGCGCCGAACCTCGATCCAGGCGCCGCCTCGGCCGTCGGCAGCGATGGCGCGCAACATCGCTCGATCGCCACCGGTCGCCGAGTAGGTGCCCGAGTCGGTCGTGGCGTTACCGGTGATGAACGGGGTCTGGAGCCGCTCCCAGCGGCGGTGGGCGGGGTTGAACCACAGCATTGGATGCGGGTAGAAGCCGGCTCTCGGCATCAGGAAGGCGGCGCCCGGCTGCCCTTGACCCGGCAGCGTCAGCAGGCTGAGCTGCTTCTGGGCGCCTGTCGAGCGCAGCTTGTCGGTGTAGTCCTTGGTTGCATCGTCCGCACTCCACAGCTCCCAGACGCCACGGCCGGTGTCCCGGTCAGATTCGAGATGGCGCATCTCCGCCACTGATGCAGGCAGGCCGTTTTGGGCCGGTGGTCCAGCGGTGGCCCAGCCGTCGTAGCGGCCGTCCGCGCTCGGTGCCACCGAGAGCGAGAAGACCTCGCCCTGCTGAGCGCTGGAATCTGCCACGCAGCCGCCGGATGAGGTTCGGGCTGCGCAGCCAGGATCCCAGCCGCCGTCGGCAACTCCGTCCTTCCAGGAAGCGCCAGGGTCCTTGTGGAGGATCAGCGGATAGTGGTCCTGGGAGCCGAGGCCACCGGCGTCGAGCCCCGTGCCGGCAATGTTGGCGGCGCCGCTAAAGCGCCAGCCATAGATGTATAGCCGTGAGCCGACCGTGCTCAGGTGCAGGCCGGCCGTTTCCGGCAGCAGCGGCGCCGCGGGATCGTCGCCGCAGCTTGCCGGTGCTTTGGCGCAATCGCTCCAGCGCTTGCCGTCGAAGTGAGTGAGCTTGATCCGCCGGCCGTCGCCCCCTGTGGCGATCCAGCCGTCGTCGGGTGCCGTAAACGCAACCTCCAGCGGGTCAGCATCAAGCCCGCCGCCGACCCCCCTCGGCTGGACCTCTGACATCGCCTGTGTGTTCACCGACCAGCGGCCGTTCCGGTAGACGAGGATTGCCCCGCGCTCGGGGGCGCTGGAGCCGCGCGGCTTGTAGCGGGTGCCGATGGCGACGATCTCGAACTCGTCGTCATTGGACGGATCGGAGTCGTTCTCCAGCGGCACGCGGGATGCAGAGATGATCCTGACCGGCTCGAACGTGCTGCCGCCGCTGCCGTTCGAATAGGCATAGTGGGCGAGCGGGCCGAGATGGGCGCAGGCCGGATCCGCATCGACCTCGCCGACGATTCCCTCCGGGTCGCAGGGCGACCACGTCGAGCCGTCGTAGTGCCAGAGCGTCGTCCGGCCGTAGATCGTCGATGAGCGGCCGGTGATCTCGCTGCCCGTGATCGTGTTTCCGGAGCCGAGCGCCCAGGCCTCGCTGCCATCGCGACTCGGGACGATCACGGTGCCGTCGTCGGGCTTGATCGCCGTGGTGTCGCGGACGACGTTCGGCGACCCCGACGCCACCAGGGCGGGTCGCGCCTGATGCCGGCGGGCGTCGAGCGCCGGCACCGTGCCGGGGCGAGGGCTGAGAGCCGGCCCCTTGCCGAGGGCGGCTCCGCCCGGGTCACGGCTGCGATTCTTGGCGCCGAGCCTCGGCGACGGCGGATCCGCGCCCAGCTTGCCCTGGCTGTCTGCGGAGCCCAGGTGCTCGATCGCACCCTTCTCGCCGACTGCCCAGCCCTCGCCAGAGGATCCGATCATCGTGAAGGCATTGAGCGCGTACGTATCGAGGAGGAGGAGGTCGTGCGAGCGGGTGCGGTTCTGGATCTCACTCTGGCTTGCCGCCTGACAGCTCTGGTCGGGGGTCGCCTGCGGGCAGTTCAGCGGCGAGGGCGCGTGGGCGCCGTAGGGCGTGACCGTCGTCGTGTAGGCCAGCGCCTGCCCTGTCGTGCGGCGTTCCCCGACCGCCCAGTCGAGGATGCTGTCGGGGCCCGTCGGGCCTCCGCCGGTGCTCGGCGGCGGACCACCGGCATCGCCGCCACCGGCGACGAGACGGGTGTCGCTCAGGTCCAGGTGGCCCGCGTCCTCACCGAGGTTGGTCGTCTGGTAGTCGCTGTGGATGGGCGCGACGGCGGCAGCGGCCGCCGCGGGTGCGCCGAGCTCGTCGCCACCCAGATTCCGGCCTCGCTGCGGCACGTAGAAGGAGATGTTGCCGGCGACGCGCGAAGGCGGCTCCAGCGACCTCTCGGGCCCACCGCTGGCGCTGACGACGGACAGCTTGACCTGGCCGTCGGTGTAGGTGTCGAGACCGTAGTAGCTGTCGGCGAGGGTCTGCTGGGCGTGGTATGCGAGTGTCTCCTGAAGCGGCCAGACGTACCAGCGAACGTCGTCGTAGAGCAGAACGCGCGCTATCCCATCGTTGGCGAGGCTGGCGTCACAGCAGCCGCCGGTGACGCCGATGACGGAGATGTAAGGACGGTCCCCGGCGACGAACTTGAGCTGGCGCAGGCGGTAGCGAAAGTCCTCGGCCTGTGCCATCTCGGTGGTCTCGAGAGGAGCGCCCGCAGTACTTGCCCGGTCCGGGCTACCGTTGCCGTAGGACTTCTCGAAGTGGCCGTCGCGCCACATGAAGAGCTGCTGGATCCCACCGGCGACGCAGCGCGAGCCCTGGAATGAGTCGGTCTTGCAATCGAGCGCCGTCAACGCGCGCATCGGCGTCTGCACCGGGTGCGGCGAGGGCAGCTTCTCGTCGACCGAGCCGAAGTCGGTCGGCGAGAGGCCAAAGACCTGCTCCTGCCTATGGATGACATCCTCGCCGGTGCCCTTGTTCGTCACCGTCGCGTTCTCGACGTTGGGCCCGACGTCGGCGGGAATGTTCGGCGCCGTTGGCAGCTGACTCTGCTCGTACTCGTGCCAGTCGGCGTCGCCGTAGGTGTCGGGATTCGCTTCCCAGACGCGGGCCCTGCCCGAGGGGTCGTGGTCCGGGTCCGCGGTCGAGTTGCGCGAGAACTCGCGGTAGGGATAGAGGCCGGTGCCGCCGACGGCCATCGCCTTGCCGGGGCCGTACCAGGCCAGGGCGCCGACGAAGCCTTTGTCCTCGCCGCGGTAGACCTCCCTCCAAAGCGGTCCCTCCCCGTCACGATCCGTGTATTGCCAGATGACCGGCACCCGCTCGCAGCTCTTTAGCTCGTCGAAGGCCGCCGTTTCGTCCTTGCACGCGGCGCCCCCGGCTAGGCCATTCCGCTGGTTACGGAACGACACGGCGTAGAGATCGACCGTGATCGGGGTGAAGGAATCCGCCGGCACCCTCTGCTCCCCGAAGCGCGCGCCGGCGGCGCGTTTCCAGGTGTCGCTCGAGGCCTTGGCCTGCGGAGTCCGCTCGGTGTCGCAGGTGCCCGGCGCCGTGCTCTGGTTGACGGTCGGGCAGGGGTCGAGGCTCTGGGCCGGACCGGCAAGCGGGTCCGCCGGCACAGCCGTCGGATCATCCGCCCGTGCCGCGGTCACGGCCAGCATCGCGATCAGGAGCGCTGCGAGCGCGACCGCCGCGCGACGCCTGCGCAGGCGTGGTCTGCCCTCCTCTGGTCGTTCGGATATCCGCATGAGCCCCTACCCCGTAAATAAGCGGGGCCCCGAAAGTGGGACAGCAAATCTGGGACGGGTGGCGGCTAGCGGATCGGGCCGCTGTGAAGCAGGGCGAAGCGGCGGGCGCGGACGACGCGGGCCTGCCTCAGATAGCCCCGGGCGCCGGCGAGGTCGCCGCGACTCGACTCCCGGCCCACGGCGGTCAGGCGCCGCCGGAGGAAGCTCAGAGCACGTGACTGCGCCCGGCGCACCGAGTCGGGATTGCGGTCGAGCACACGGGCGATCTCGGCGGAGCTCAGTCCCATCATGAATCGCAGGACGAGCACCTGGCGCTGGGCGGCGGGGAGGCGCTCGATGAACAGCAAGAGATCCTTGTCGGAGACCCAGTCGAGCGCGTGCAGCTCGGCGTCTGGCGCGACCCCGTCGCGGCGACGGTCGAGCGTTGCCGGGTCGACGAGGTCCACCCTGCCCTGGCGCTGGGCCTGCTGGATGCCGTAATTACGCACGATCGTGAACAGCCAGGCGCGAAACGGCTGAGCTCGGCGCTCGTAGCGGGGCAGCGCCTCGAGGACCTGCAGCATCACCTGCTGGGCTGCGTCCTCGGCATCGCGCGTCTGCTTGAGCAGAACTCGAAGGTATCCGTAGACCCGATCGAAGTAGCGACGGTAGAGCTCCGTGAAGGCGCCACTGTCGCCGGCCTGGAACCGGGTGACCAACCGCGCCGTGTCGAGATCCTCGACGTGCTCGGCCGACGCCTCGATCCGCTCGGCGAAGGCGACGTGCGGCAGCGAGGAATCGCGCCCTCGCACCTCCGCCCTGGTGTTCGCCTCGAAACTCGTCACAACCACCCCAGGCCGCCGATACTACGGTCCGGCCCCGGCGGATGCAATCGACAAGTGCGGGCAGCCCGATGATTTAGGGTTGACCCGTGGCTCAGGCGCACATGGACAGGCTGACGGCGATCGACGCCTCGTTCCTGACCAACGAGACGGACGCGAGCCACATGCACGTCGGCGCGGTGATGGTCTTCGAGGGGCCGGCGCCCGACTACGACGACTTCGCCGGCCACGTCCGCTCGCGGCTGGGGCTGGTGCCGCGCTTTCGCCAGAAGCTGGCCGTGCCGCCGATCGAGACCGGGCGCCCGTTCTGGGTCGACGACCCCAGCTTCAACATCCACTACCACCTGCGCCACTCCGCTCTGCCGGCGCCGGGCTCCGAGGAGCAGTTGCGCAACCTCGCCGGGCGGCTGTTCAGCCAACGGCTCGACCGCTCGAAGCCGCTCTGGGAGATCTGGCTGGTCCTCGGGCTCGAGGGCAACCGCTTCGCGTTGATCACCAAGACCCACCACGCGCTCGTCGACGGCGTCTCCGGGGTCGACATCGCGACCGTGCTCTTCGACGTCAAACCGGTGCCGGAGCCGAGCCCCGACGACGATCACTGGCTGCCCCAGCCGGAGCCCTCGAAGGCGCTGCTCGCCGCGCGAGGGATCGAGGGCGCGGCGCGGATGCCGCTCGGGCTCGCGCGCCGCGTCACCAATGCGGTCCGCAACCCGGGCGCGGCGATCGAGCGCGTGAGCGAGGCGGCCGAGGCCGTCGGCGAGGTCGCCTGGGCTTTCGCCGACCCGGCGCCGAAGGTGCCGCTCAACACCGAGATCGGCTCGCACCGCCGCTTCGTCTGGGTCCGCAGCGAGCTCGCCGACTTCAAGAAGATCAAGGATGCGCTCGGGGGAACCGTCAACGACGTCGTGCTGACCGTGGTCAGCGGCGCGCTGCGCGCCTGGCTCGAGGAGCGCGGCGTCAAGACCGAGGGGCTGGAGCTGCGGGCGCTCGTCCCCGTCAGCATCCGCTCCGACGAGGAGCACGGCAAGCTCGGCAACCGGATCGCGGCGATGCGCGGACCGTTGCCGGTCTACGTCGCCGACCCCGTTCAGCGGCTGCAGATCGTCCACGCCGCGATGGACGACCTCAAGTCCTCCAAGCAGGCGCTCGGCGCCGAGGTGATCGCCCGCTTCAACGACTTCGCTCCGCCGACCCTGCTGGCACAGGCGGCGCGGGTCAACTTCTCGACCCGGCTGTTCAACCTGATCGTCACCAACGTGCCGGGCCCGCAGATCCCGCTCTACGTCCTCGGCCGTGAGCTCCAGGACGTCTTTCCGGTCGCCTTCCTGCCCAAGAACCACGCCCTGGCGATCGCGATCATGAGCTACAACGGCGGCATCGACTTCGGCCTTCTCGCCGACTACGACGCGCTCGAGGACGTCGGCTTCATCGCCAAGGCGATCTCCGACTCGCTCGCCGAGCTGCTGGATGCCGCCCGCGCGGCCGAGCCCTCCGCGGTTTAGCCGCAGCCGCCGGCGTCAGCGGCGGTAGTGAGTCTTGGCGTAGGCGAGGGTCTTGCCCGCGTTGAGAACGCCCCAGCCGAGCTCGCTCGACCATTCGCCGTTGGCCTGCTCCTTGACGATCGTCAGGACCGTGCGGGCGCTGAGGCGGGGGCGGAAGCCGCGCAGGACGGCGACGGCGCCGGCGACCTGGGGCGTCGCCATGCTCGTTCCCTGGAGGTAGGCCCAGCGCTCCTGGCCGCGGAAGGTCGTCCGCGGCGGCGATGACTTCTGGCAGGGAAGGATCGGCAGCACGGCCGCGTTCTCGATCGCGGTGCAGTTGGCGGGGAAGGTCGAGAAGATTCCGGGCAGGCTCGACGTCGAGAACCCGTAGGCCGCGAGCGAGATGCCCGTGCCATAGCCGGTCGCGGCGTTGTTGCCGTTGTAATAGGCGCCGGTGACGACGAGGCCCTTGCCGGAGCGCAGGGTCTGACCCGTGCCGTCGGGTTGCAGGTACTTCGCCGGATAGCCCTGGTCGGTGTCGTGGCTGTTGACGGCGGCGGCGACCATGACGACGCCATGGGACCAGGCGTAGTCGATCGCGTTCTTGACCACGGGGTCGGTGCCGCCATTGCCGAAGCTCATGTTGATCACCTTGGCGCCGCGCTTGGTCGCGTCGAGGATCGATGCCGCGATCGTGCCGTCGTCGAGGCTGCCGTCGCTCGAGGCCTTCTCGACGATCAGCGGGCAGCGGTAGGCGGCGCCGGTCATCCCGTAGCCGTTGTCGCCGCTGGCGCAGGCGAGGCCGGCGACGTGGGTCCCGTGGCCGTACTCGTCGCTCTTGGCGCCGCCGCTTCCAACCTGGTTGACGGCGGCGACGATCCTGCCGCTGAGGTCGGCATGCGTGCCGTCGATGCCGGTGTCGATCACTGCCAGCGGCGCGTGCTCACCGTGGCCGTAGCCCCAGGCGCGGCGGAAGCCCTCGCGGATCAGGTTCCACTGGCGGACTTCGTTGGGCGATGTCGAGTCCTCGGAGGCGAGGCCGGGATCGTTGGGCGAGTAGAGCACCCGCCGCGAGTACTCGGGTCGGACGGCCGTCACCCCGGGCTGGCTCTCGAGCAGGGCCTGCAGGCCGGCGAGGGCCTGCCCGGCGCTTGGATCGACGGTCGCCGCGCCGAGCTCCGGAATCGAGCGGGTCGCCGTCAGGCCGGTCCGCCGCAGCACCGCGGCGATCCGGTTGCGGGCGCGGCGCTTGCCGGCGGCGCTCGAGGGATCGTTGACGCCGCCGTCGCCGACCTTGCCCGGCGGCGCGACCATGACGACGAGGCGGCCGGTCGGCTCGACCGGTGGACCTCCCCCAGCGGCGGCGCGAGCGGCGCCGGCAGCGCCGGCGAACGCGACGAGCGCCGCCAGCAGGGCTGTCGCGCCCGTAAGTCTCGATGCCCTGCGCCTGTTGCCCATCGATTTCCCCATCGATCTCTCTAACAACTGTAAGGGCCCGGGGGTGCGGGCCATGCAGGCCGGCTGCGGCGGGCGCTAGCCTCGCCACGATGAGCGCGTCGGTCCAGATCGGCCTGCTTGCGGCGCTGGCGACGGCGCTCAGCTCGGTCGTCGGCTTCCTCTACAAGCACCGTGGCGCCGTCGAGTCGCCGGCGGTCGAGTGGCGGCGGCCGCTGCACAGCTCGCTCGTGCTGCTGCGCTCGCCCTGGTACGCGCTCGGCATGGCGATCGCCATGGGCTCCTGGGGGCTCCACGTCGCCGCTCTCTCGCTGGCGCCGATCTCGCTGGTCCAGTCGGTGATCGCGGGCGGCCTCGTGATGCTGACCGTCGTCGCCGACCGCCTCTTCGGCTTCCGCGTCACACGCCGCGAGTGGGTCGGCGTCGCGCTGATGGCGGCCGGCCTCGCCTTCCTCGCCGCCACGCTCTCGGATACCGCCGGCAGCGCCCACAACCACTTCCGGCCAGCGACGATCGCCCTCTACGTGGCCCTCGCCGGCGGCGCCGGCCTGCTCGTCGCCGTCGCCTACCGCGAGGGCCCTCGGGCGGGCGTCGCCCTGGCGGCATCGGCGGGACTGCTCTGGGGCGCCTCCGACGTCTCGATCAAGGCGCTTAGCGGCCACCTCTCCGAAGGCCTCGGCGTCCTCGGGCACCCGCTGGCCCTCGTCGTCGGCGCGGGCTCGCTGATCGGGCTTCTGGTCTCGGCGCGCAGCCTGCAGCTGGGCGACGCGGTGCCGGTGATCGCGGTCACGAGCGCTACGGCAAACGTCGTCACGATCGCCGCCGGACCGATCGTCTTCGGCGAACCGCTTCCGGGCGACACGCTCGGCGTGGCGATGCGGATCCTCGCCTTCGCCCTGGTCATCGCCGCCGCTGCGCTGACACCGGCGCCGATCCGCGCGGCGACGGCAGCGGGGGTCGAGCCGGCTTAGAGGAGCGCTGCGGTCGGGCTCAGAAGCCGAGGGCGAACTTGGCGTCCTCGGACATCATCTCCGGGGTCCAGGGAGGATCGAAGACGAGCTTTGGGAAGACGTTGGTGACGCCGTCGAGGTCGCCGACGAACTCCTTCATCTGCTCGGTGACCTGGGGGCCGATCGGGCAACCGGGGGTCGTCAGCGTGAAGGTCACGTAGACGTCGCCCTCGTTCTCGATCTCGACGTCGTAGACGAGCCCGAGCTCGATGAAGTCGAGCCCGAGCTCAGGGTCGATCACCTCGGTGAGGGCCTCGCGGACCTCCTCCTCGCTGACCGCCGTCGCGCCATTGCTCGCCTCGGCTTCCATGCTTGCCATGGTAGAGACTGTCGCCATGGTCCTACTCGTCCTGCTCTTCATCGCCCTGCCGATCGCCGAGCTCTACGTGATCGTCAAGGTCGGCTCGCTGATCGGCATCCTGCCGACGATCGCCCTGCTGCTGCTCGACAGCTTCCTCGGCGCGGCGCTGCTGCGCCACCAGGGCCGCGCCGCCTGGCGGCGCTTCCGCGAGGCGCTCGCCGAGCAACGCGTGCCGGCCAAGGAGGTCTTCGACGGCGCGATGGTCATCCTCGGCGGTGCCTTCCTGCTGACGCCGGGATTCATCACCGACGTATTCGGCCTGCTGCTGCTCCTGCCGCCCAGCCGGGCGGCGATCCGACGCGGCGTCACCCGCACCGCTGCCAACCGGGCGGCGTTCGGGCCGCGCCTGATCTTCTGGGGCGCCGGCCAGGCACGCCAGCGCTACGGGGGCCAGCAGCCGCGGTCCGGCGCTGGTGCGCCCGGGCATGGCCAGGGCGCCGGCGACGACAGCATCGAGGGCAGCGGCTGGGAGGTCGGCGACGAGCCGGCCCGAGGCGACGAGCCGCCTGCTCTGCCGCGGTGAGCGAGGCCGCGATCGATCCCGCGAGCGAGGCCGCCCGTGCCGGCGCCGGCACGCTGGCGCTCGAGCGTCCCGCCGGCGACCCGCCCACCGACCCGCCGGCCTTCGTGATCTCCGAGGAGCCCGATTGGAACCGGGTCGAGCTCGTTCGCCGGCTCGGCTGCGTGCTCGTCGACGGCACCCTGCTCAGTCTCATCGCTGCCCGCCCGCGCGGCGCCGCGGGCCACGGCGATGAGGTTCTGAGCGCGGTCCTCGTCGACCGCGACGGTGAGCCGGCTGCTCTCGGCGAGGTCCGGTTGACGACCGAGTACGACCCCGAAGGCGCGCCGCGCCGGATCGGCGTCGAGCTCTTCCAGGCCGACGAGACTCTGCCGGCGTTGCGCGGCGCCGGCACGTTCGCCGAGATCGGGATCTTCGACTTCTTCCTCGAGAGCATCGCCGGCTTCTGCCGCTACGAGATCGTCAGGCCCGGCTGATGCCAATCCGCGCCGTGATCTCCGACTTCGGCGGCGTCCTGACCTCGCCGCTGATCGAGTCCTTCGCCGCGGTCCAGGACAGGACCGGCATCGGCATGGAGGCGCTCGGCGCCGCGATGCAGGCCGCGGCCGAGGAAACCGGCCAGCACCCGCTCTTCGAGCTCGAGAAGGGCCGGCTGAGCGAGGCCGAGTTCCTCGACGACCTGGCGCGGCGGCTGGAGGACGAGCTCGGCCACCGGCCCGAGCTCCACCGCTTCAGCGAGATCTACTTCGAGGCGCTGGAGCCGAACCCGCCGATGATCGAGCTGATGCGCGACCTCGGCGCTCGCGGCCTGCGGATGGCGATGCTGACCAACAACGTCCGCGAGTGGGAGCCGCTATGGCGCTCGATGCTGCCCGTCGACGAGATCTTCGAGCTGGTCGTCGACTCGGCCTTCGTCGAGATGAGAAAGCCGGAGCCGGAGATCTACGAGCTGACGCTGGAGCGCCTCGGCGACGGCATCGCCGCCGCCGACTGCGTCTTCGTCGACGACGTCGAGGTCAACTGCGACGCCGCCCGCGAGCTCGGCATGACCGCGGTCCATTACCGCGACCCCAACCAAGCGATCGCCGAGATAAACGCCGCTACGGGCGGCGCTTAGTTATCTGAACCGGCGCGGTCCCAGATGTAGAGCTCGACCGCCTCGGTCGCCAGCTCCACGAGCCGCGGCGGTGAGAGCCATTCCAGCACCGTCTCGAGCGCCCGTTCCTCGGTGACGCCGGCGTCGACGGCCTCCTCGCCGCGGAAGCCGGCGGCCAGCTTCAACGCCTCGCGCCGGTTCTCGCCGAGAGCGACGAACGAGGCCATGAGGAAGTCGCGATTGGGAACCGGGTGGCCGCCCTCCATCGAGCCGTGCCAGGCGGCGAGCATCGAGATGTCGTGCTCGTCGAGCTCGGAGATCGCCTTGGCGTAGTGCCCCTCGAGCTCATCGTCGGGAATCTCGTCCACCCAGGCCCTGACGGCCTCGCCGAGCAGCTGGCGGCGCGCCTCGCGGCCGACGGAGTCGGCGATCGCGCGGATTGCGTCTGCTGGGTCAACGAAACAGAGTGCCATGGACTTTCCCCGTGGTGGATTGGCGGAATGGCAAACATAGGGTTGGCGTCAGACGGCAAAGCCGG
This sequence comes from Solirubrobacterales bacterium, assembly GCA_033856175.1. Classification (GTDB taxonomy): domain Bacteria; phylum Actinomycetota; class Thermoleophilia; order Solirubrobacterales; family 70-9; genus JAWVFK01. The sequence goes on from JAWVFK010000031.1 coordinate 62,353, forward strand.
CCTGCAAGCCGCTGTGCACGGGGTCCCTGAGGCGGCAATTTCCCCTCCGCCGCGCCTGCGGCCAAGATAGGAGCGATGCCTCTGAAGCTGATCGTCGGGCCGCCCAACTCCGGGCGTGCCGGCCTGCTGCTGGACTCGCTCGCCACACGGCTGGGAGAAAGCCCCGTGCTCGTCGTCCCCACGCTCGACGACGCCTACCGCTTCGAGCAGGATCTCCACAACCGTGCCCAGGCCCCTGTCCTCGGCGCCTCGATCACCGTCTTCCGCGGTCTCTTTGTCGAGGTCGCCCGCGCCTGCGGCGCCGAGCACGCCTCGCCGCTCAGCGAGGCGCAGCGGCTGTGGGCGGTTCGCGCGGCGATCAGGCGAGCGCGACCGCGCCGGCTGGGCCGCAGCGCCGCCCGCCCGGGCTTCGCGATCGCCCTCGCCGAGCTGATCGACGACGTCGGCGGCGCCGGACTGGACGCGCTCAGCGTCGCCGGCAACGCCACGGCGGCCGCCGACGGGCACCTGTCCGAGATCGCCCGCCTTCACGCCGCCTACGCGGAGACCGCGGCGGAGCTCGGCCGCTGCGACGAGCACGCGATCGCTCGCGAGGCCACCGCTGCGCTGCGGCGCGACCCGGCCCGCTGGGGCGCCCGGCCGGTCTTCGTCTACGGCTTCGACGACCTCAGCGTCGCCCAGCTCGAGCTCGTCGCCGCGCTCGCCGAGGCCGCCGAGGTCACGGCGACGGTCACCTACGAGGACCGGGCGGCGCTCTCGGCACGGGCCAGCCTGCGCCAGGAGCTCGTCGACCGCGGCGGCGAGATCATCGAGAGCACGACCAGCGGCGAGTTCACCCGCAGCCCGGCGCTGCGGCACCTCGAGCGCAGCTTCCTCGAGCCGGAGGCCGGCGCCGTCGAGCCCGACGACGGCCTCGTCTGGCTCGAGGCGGCGGGCGAGCGGGGCCAGGCCGAGCAGATCGGCCAGGAGATCGTCGCCCTGCTCGATCAGGGGGTCGAGCCGGATCGGATCGCCGTCGCCCTCCGCGACCTCGACCGCTACGGCCTGCTCTACCGATCGGTGCTCGGCGCCGTCGGCATCCCGCTGGCGATCGAGGCGCGGATCCCGCTGGGCGCGACGGCGACCGGCCGCTGCCTGCTGGCGCTGCTGCAGGCGCGCTTCGGGACCCGGACGGCCGAGGACGTGCTCGCCTTCGCCCGCACGCCGGGACGGATGGCCCCCGGCGACGCCGACTGGCTCGAGCGCTCGATCCGCCGCCAGCGGCTGCGCAGCGCCCAGGAGGTCGTCGACGCCGCCGCCGCCAGCGGCAAGCGCCTCCACGGCTTCGACGCCCTCGACGAGGCGCAGCGGCCGGCCGAGCTGCTGCGCGCCGCCGCCCGCCTCGCCAAGCGGATCGCCGAGTACCCGCTGCTGCGCCAGGCGGCCGAGCCTGACCCCGAGCGCCGGCTGGAGCTGCGAGCCGGCGCGATCGCCGCCGAGGCCCTGGCCGAGCTCGCCGAGGTCGGCCGTGGCCAGGACGCCGCGAGCGAAGCGATCGCGGCGCTCGAGCAGTTGCGGGTGCCGCTCTCCGAGGGACCGCCCGACGGCCGCGTCCGGGTGACGAGCCCGTACCGCGTCCGCGCCGCCTTCGTCAGCCATCTCTTCGTCGCCTCGCTGCAGGAGGGCGAGTTCCCGCGGCCCGACCGCGGCGAGCCGCTGCTCTCCGACGAGCAGCGGGCATCGCTCGGCCTGGCCGGCCGGGTGGACCCGGCGGCCGAGGAGCGCTACCTGTTCTATGTCTGCCTCTCGCGGCCGACCGAGCGCCTCTACCTCTGCTGGCGCGGCGCCGACGAGGAGGGGGTCGCGCTGGCTCCCTCGCCCTTCCTCGACGATGTTCGCGAGCTGCTGGCGCCGGCGGCCGGCGCTGATGCTGATGCCGAGGACCCGGTCATCGAGCGGCTCGTTCGCCGGCGCTCGCTGGCGAGCGGCGCCGTCCCCCCTCGCCCGCGCCTCGCCGAGCGCGCCGCCGCCGCGGCGACCCGTGCTGCGGCCCTGCCGATCGGCCTCAGCGTGCCCGCCGTCCGCGAGCACTTCGCCGGCCGCTCGCTCTACAGCGCCTCCCAGCTCGAGCAGTTCCGCGAGTGCTCGTATCGCTGGTTCGTCGGTCACGAGCTGCGCCCCGAGCCGCTCGAACTCGACCGCGAGGCGCTCGACGCCGGCGGCCTCATCCACGCCGTGCTCGAGCGCCTCTACGCCGAGCCCCCGGGCGGCGATCCGCGGCCGCGGCCGCAGAGCCTCGAGGCCTGGCGCCAGCGGGCAACAGAGCTGATCGCCGAGCTGGCGCCCGAGTACCGCCTCGGCGGCGAGGACCCGGCCAGCCGCGCCGCCGTTTCCAGGACCGAGCTGCAGCTGCGCCTCTTCCTCGAGCGCGAGGCGGCCGACGGCTCGGCGGTCGAGCCGCGGCCCGAGCTGCTGGAGGCGAGCTTCGGCCACGAGGGAGACGAGCGCAGCGCGCTGACGATCGGCGACTTCGAGCTGCGCGGCAAGATCGACCGCGTCGACGTCGATGGCGGCGGCCGCTGGGGCATCCTGCGCGACTACAAGACCTCGCGTGAGATCCAGCCGGGAGCCAAGCTCGAGGAGGCGGGCAAGCTGCAGCTGCAGCTCTACGCCAGCGCGCTGCGAAGGCTGTGGGAGATCGAGCCGCTCGGCAGCGTCTACGAGCCGCTCGCGGCGAAGGACTCGCGCCGCGCCCGCGGCGTCCTGCGCGAGCCCGAGCCGGGCGAGCTGCTCGACGCCGGGCGCTACGTCCGCACCGACGTGCTGCCGGCCGATGAGTTCGACGCCAAGCTGGCAGGCGCCGAGCAGCTTGCAACCGAGCTCGTCGGGCGCATCCGCGGCGGTGACATCCGCCGCGACCCGCTCGGCGACGAATGCCCCCGCTACTGCACGTTCGCGCCGATCTGCCGCCGCGAGCGCGCCCGGCCCGATCCCGAGGAAGACCCGGAGGAGCTCGAATGAGCCGCACGCCGACGCCCCAGCAGCAGGCGGCGATCGAGGCCCGCGACCGCGACGTCCTGCTCGAGGCCGGCGCCGGGACCGGCAAGACCACGGTCCTCGTCCAGCGCTACTGCGACGCGCTGACGGTCGACGGCGCCGGGATCGAGGAGATCCTCGCCTTCACCTTCACCGACCGCGCCGCCGCCCAGCTGCGCCATCGAATCCGCACCGAGCTGCGCGCCCGCGGTGCCGGCGAGCTGGCGCGGGAAACCGAGCTGGCCTGGATCTCGACGATCCACGGCTTCTGCCGGCGGCTGATCGGCTCGCACCCGGTCGCCCTCGGCCTCGACCCGCGCTTCCGCGTCATCGACGAGCCCGAGGCGGAGCGGATCGCCGCCCGCGCCTTTGCCGCCGCGCTCGAGGAGTTCCTCGCCGGCGGCGACGAGCAACGGATCGAGCTGGTCGCCGCCTTCCGCGTGACGCGGCTTCGCAACCTCGTCCGCCGCGCCCACGACGAGCTGCGCAGCCGCGGCGAGCGCTCACCCTCACTTCCCCCCCAGGCGCCGGCCGACCCGGCGGCGGCGCTGGCCGCGCTCGGCGCAGCGGCAACCGCGGCCCTGGCGGCGACTCGCGACGCCGTCGGCGCGGCGGCCTCCAAGCAGCACCCCAAGCTGACCGAGGCGATCGACCTCGCCGGCCGCGGTGAGATCCCGCCCTCCGGCGCGATCGAGGCCCTGGCGATCAGCTCCAAGGCCGCCGCTTTCGCCTGCGCCGAGGTCGAGGCCTACACCGCTGCGCAGCGGCGGCTGCTGAAGGAGCTGCGCTCGGTCGAGCACGGCCACGTCTACGAGGGAATCCGCGACCTGCTCGGCCTCTTCGCAGCGCGCTACGCCGAGCTCAAGGACGAGCGCTCGGGACTCGACTTCGAGGACCTCCAGCTCGAGGCGGTGCGCCTGCTGCGCGAGACCGCCGTCGGCGACCGCTATCGCGAGCGCTTTCGCCATCTCCTCGTCGACGAGTTCCAGGACACCAACCGCCTCCAGCTGGCGCTGGTCGAGAGCCTGCGCGGCCCCGAGACCGTTGTCTTCACCGTCGGCGACGAGTTCCAGTCGATCTACGGCTTCCGCCATGCCGACCTCGACGTCTTTCGCGCCGAGCGCGCTCGTATCGACGCGCTGCCCGACGAGCGGGGTGAGGTGTTGCCGTTGAGCGGCAACTTCCGCTCGGCCGCGGGCGTCCTCGGCGGCATCAACTGGCTGGGCAAGGCGCTGCTGCCCGACTTCAGGCCGCTCGACCCAGGCGAGGCCGCAACCGATCCCGGCAGCGCGGTCCGCACCGAGCTGCTGGTGACTCCCTGCGCCAGCGGCGATGCGAATCCCTGGCGCGGCGACGACGACCCGTTCAGGCTCAAGCGCACGGGTGACGACGCAACCGCCGAGCACCGCGTCGCCGAAGCGCGCTACCTCGCCGCGCGCCTGCGCCGATTGCACGTCGAGGAGGGGGTGCCGCTCGGCGACATCGTCGTCCTGCTGCGCGGCTTCACCCACGTCGGCGCCTTCGAGGACGAGCTCGAGCGGGCCGGCCTGCGCCCCTACATCGTCGGCGGCCGCGGCTACTGGTCCCAGCAGCAGGTCGACGACGTCCGCCAGATGCTCGGCGCGATCGCCAACCCGCTCGACGACCCCAGCCTGCTCGGCGCTCTCGCCGCCCCCTTCTGCGGCGTCTCGCCCGACACCCTCTGGCTGCTGCGCCAGGCCGCCGGCGACGGCCGCCACATCTGGCCCGTCGTCGATCGCGGCTTCGCCGAGTCGGAGGACGGAGCTGCGTTGCTCCCGGTCGAGCCGGACGGCCAGGCGACCTTGCTCCCGATCGAGCCGGAGGGGGACGCGGTGCTGGCGCAGATTCCGCCCGAGGACGCCCAGCGCCTGCGCCAGCTGCGAGCGCGCCTGGTCGCGCTGCGCGCCGAGGCGCCGCTGATGCCGCTCGAGGAGCTGGTCGACCGCTCGGTGCGCGACTTCGACTACGACCTCGCCTCGCTCAGCCGGCCCGGCGGCGACCGGCGGCTCGCCAACATCCGCAAGCTGATGCGGCTGGCACGCAGCTACGAGGCGGCGGAGGGACGAGACCTGCGCGGATTTCTCGACTACCTCGGCGAGCGCGCCGGCAGCTTCGACCGCCCCGAGGGACAGGCCGCAACCCACGCCGAGGCCCACGAGGGTGTCCGCGTGATGACCGTCCACGCCGCCAAGGGCCTCGAGTTCCCGGTCGTCGCCGTCGCCGACCTCGGCCGCAAGCTCGGCGGCCGCCTGCCCGACCTGCTGATCGGCCGCCCGCCCGAGGACGAGGGCCGGGTCGGCGTCCAGCTCGCCCGGATCGCCGCCCACGGCGTCCAGCTCTTCGACTACGCCGAGCTGCGCGACGCGACCACCGCGGCCGAGGTCGCCGAGGACTGCCGCCTTGCCTACGTCGCCGCCAGCCGCGCCCAGCAGCGGCTGATCCTCAGCGGCTGCTTCAGCCAGAGCTGGCAGGACAAGCCCGTCGACGAGCGGCCGCTGACGACGCCGATCGTCGAGCGGCTGCTCGAGGCGCGCGCGAGCGCCCCCGCCGACCTCGTCTTCGACGAGAACGAGCCCGACCGGGAGCGCTTCGCGGCGCTGACCGCCGCCGCCGAGAGCGACGGCGAGGCGGCCGAGATCGTCGCGCTCGCGGCTGCGCCGGCGCAGCCGCCGGCGGAGTCGATCGCCCGCCACCTCTCCTATTCCTCGATCTCGACCTACGAGAACTGCGGCTACCGCTTCTACGCCGAGCGCATGCTCGGGATCGGCAGCGCCCGCGACCTCGAGCAGGACCGCCACGGCGGCGGCCGGGCCTTCGGCAACGCCGTCCACTCGCTGCTCGAGCTGGCGGCGCAGGAGGGCTGGCAGCGGCCGCCGCGGCCGCGGGTCGAGGCGATCCTGCGCGCCGAGGGGATCGAGGACGAGGCCGCCGCCGAGCGCGCCGAGACGATGGTCTGCGGCTGGCTCGACTCGCCGCTCGGCGCGGAGGTCCGTGAGGCCGGCGGAGCGCGCGCCGAGGTCCCGTTCCTGTTGCCCGCCGCCGCCGCGCTGGTGCGGGGAAAGATCGACCTGCTGGCCGAGCCCGCCGGCGGCGGGATCCTGGTGGTCGACTACAAGACCAACCGCCTCGAGGGCGCCGAGCCGGCGAGCATGATGAGCCTCTACGAGGAACAGCGCCGGATCTACGCGCTGGCGGCTGCCGGGATCGGCTCGGCCCCAGAGCCCAGGTCCGTGCGAACGGCGTACGTCTTCCTCGAGCGGCCGGACGAGCCCGTCGTCCTCGACTTCGACGCCGAGGCGATCGCCACCGCGCGGCGAGAGCTCGAGGCGCTGATCGAGCGGATCGCCGCCGCCGACTTCAGCGTCACCGAGCACCCCCACTTCGCCCTCTGCCACGACTGCCCGGCCCGCGAGAACCTCTGCAGCCACCCGCCCGAGGCGACGCTGGCGAAGCTGCCCGCCTGAGATGGCGATCGCCGTCTTCGCCTACGGCTCGCTGGTCAACCGGGCCAGCACCAGGACGACGCTAGGCGAGAGCGTCGGCGAGCCGATCGCGGCGGAGCTCGGCGGCTGGCGCCGGCGCTGGTCGCTCGGGCGCGACAACCTCGCCGCCGAGAAGACCTTCGCCCGCACCGACGACGGCACGCTGCCGCCACACGTCCTCGGCCTCAACGCCGAGCCGGCACCGGACGCGACCGGCGACGCGGTGGCGCTCATAAACGGCGCCCTGCTGGAGGTCGACGACCAGGCCCTGGGCCGGCTCGACCTGCGCGAGCTGCGCTACGACCGCCAAGAGGTCTCGGCGGCCATCGCCGGCGCCCACCCCTTCGACGCGGTCTTCCTCTACACCGCCAAATCCGAAAACCACGCCGCCGAACCACCGCCGGGAGCGGTCATCCTCGGCTCCTACCTGAGCGCGGTCGAGGCCGGCTTCGAGGCCCTCGGCCCCGGCCAGCTGGCGCGCTTCCGAGAGACGACGGGTCCGCCCCCTGTCGAGGTCGTCGAGGCGACTCTCGTCAGGGAGCGGATTCCGCCGGGCAACCCCCGGGCCTGGTGATCAGCTCTCGGGACTCGTCTGGTCGATCAGCTTGCGGGCCGCGAATGGCTGGGGACCTGGGTCGGTCCTGCCAAGCTTGGCCTGTACGACGACCGCGTCGGGTGAGGCGACATCGTTGATGTCGCTGGTGCCGTCGAGGTTGGTGTCGGCGACATTGACCTTGGCGTTCGTGTAGTCGAAGGCGATGTCGGTGCCGACGAAGGCCTGCTTCTTGACACGGCCGTTGCCGTTGAGCACGTGAACGGTGCCATCGGCGTTGTAGGTGCCCTTGAACACGTACATCTTCGGCTTGTTCTTACCGTGGCCCTGGCCATGCTCGCCCTTGGCGTGGTGATGGCCGTGGCCGTGGGTCTGGCCGTCGCCCTGCTTCGCGAGCGCCGCGCTGGGCACCGCGAGGGCGACGACGCCAAGCGCCACGAGAATGTTCTGCCGTTTGCTCATTCGATCGTCCCTCCGAGTCTGACTTACCGGTTACAGAACTTTCTATCGGGATTCGAGCATGGTCCTTGAGCGGCGTTGGCAAAACTCAGGCAGACCTGGACGTTCGTTCCGCCTTCCAGCCGCGAGCCCACGCCTGCAGCTCGGTCAACGCCGGGCGCAGCCCCTCCCCCTTCTCCGTCAGTGAGTAGCTGACGGAGAGCGCCGGCTCGGAGGTGACCGATCGGGCGACGATGCCCTCGATCTCGAGCTCGCGCAGCCGCTGCGAGAGCAGCCTGTCCGAGACGCCGGTGACGCACTCGGCGAGCTCGTGAAAGCGGCGCGGGCCGCCGTCGAGGGCGAAGACGATCGCCCCGGTCCAGCGGCGGCCGATCAGCTCGACGGCGTGGTGGAAGTCGGGACAGACGGGGGCCGGCAACGCGCTAGCCGGCGGCGTTCCGGTGGCGCTCTCTCCAGCCACCAACCGAGCTTACAGAACGTAAGTGATGGTCAGGGGGCGCAGGCCCCGGTCGAGACCGCCCCGCTGACGCCGCTGAGCGCCTTGCGGACGATCTAGGACTCGCGGCCTCTCCCGTGATGAGGCCCAACGCCTGACGACGTAGCGCAACAACCACTTCAAATCAGCGGCGCAGAGAGACGCGCTTTTGCACGAGTGCGGCGCGGTCGTAGCGATCGCTGAGCTTTGCCTCGAGCCAGCCTCCGAGCGCCGACGCCTTCCGAAGCCGCGCAGATGCAGCCTTACTCAGATCGACCCTCGTCCGCACCTGTCCCTGTGCAGGCACGGTAAGTGTGTCGCGAGACGTGACTGCTGCGCGGCGCCCGCTTGTCTTGGCCGGCTTCGCATTGAGTTGCAAGGCGAGCTGCAGGCGACAAGGGCACTCCGCACGCACCCGGGCCACGCTTAGAAGCCCGTGTCGCAACACCTGGGGGATCGTCTGGGCTTGGATCGCCAGCCCCAACTCAGGGGGGTCAAGGGCGGGGGGTTGCGCGAGCAGGAGCTCGACCGACCAGTCACGCGTCGCTGCGGCCCCCCAATTGCCCGCCGCGTCGCCTGCGCGCACCGTGAAGCTGTGTGGCCCGTCCGCAAGCCCGTCGTAGGAGACGGGCGAAGAGCAGGGCACATAGGAGGAGCCATCGAGGCTGCACGCAAAAGCCTCATATTCCGATGAGACAAAGGCAAAGCTCGCCTGCGGTGAGCTCGTGGAGCCGTCCGGGCCGTTGGTGATCGTGACCACCGGCGGACTCGTATCGACCGCCCAGCTGGCCTGCGCAGCGCCGCCGGTGTTGCCCGCCGGATCGGTGGCGCGGACGCTGAAGGTGTGGGCGCCGTCGGCGAGGCCGCTGTAGGCCTTGGGGGAGGTGCAGGGCTCGTAGTCGGCGGAGTCGAGCTTGCATTCGAACGTCGAGCCGGGCTCGGTGGCGCTGAAGGCAAAGCTCGCCGCGGTCGCCTTGGTGGTGCTGGCGTCCTGGGGGCCGGAGTCGATCAGGGTGTTGGGGGCGGCGGTGTCCGGGGGGGTGGTGTCGAGGGGCGTCAGCGCGCGTGCGACGTTCAGGCGTCCGCCAGTCACGGTCTTGCCAGAGAGCGAAGGTAGAGGATCGACGCTCGACAAGATCTGCGCGCGCAACTCCGCGACGGAGAGGCTGGGCATGTGGGACTTGACGAGCGCCGCCGCGCCGGCAACATGGGGTGCGGCACCCGAGGTTCCTGTCTCGAAGCCGTAGGAGTCAACGGGGTCCTCACAGCGGACCTTGAAGTTGTCGACGTGAGCGCCGTCTGCGGTGTTTGCCCCGTCGCTCGTCAGCCGCAGGCGCAGGTAGACGCTGCCACCCTCAAACCGTGCGAGTGACGCGACGACCGGCGCAAAAGAGCTTTGCGCGCTCTGGGTGCTGCCACTCACGCGAGTCAGCTCGCTGAAGGGACCGGCGAGGCTCGTGGCCGCCTCAACTCGCAGGTAGTCCTTCGACGGCTCCGTCTTCAGCGCCGTCTCAAAGCTGAGGAAGCAGCCGTGCTGACCGGAGAGATCGACCGGGGAGCTCAGAGTCACACGAGTGTCGGCGTTATTGGCATAATTGCCGGACTCGCTGTCCTCGAGCCCCAGCTTATAGTTGGTGCTGTCGGTTAAGCTGCCGCTACCGGTCCACAGGACTCGACGCCATCTGCTCGACACCGCAGGTGCTGGCGCCTGTGTGTAATCCCAAAGCGGTACTACACCGTCGAAGTCGTCACTAAGGCGTTCGCGGTACACGACGGAGGCTGTCAATACGTTTACCCCAGGGGCACCGAGATCCACCGACGAAGCCCCGTAGTTGAATACCTGCCCGTCGTGGTTATCGGTCGCGGTGACACAGACGACGTTCGCCAGATCCAATGCACAAGGATAGAATGGGCTGGCGTCAATATCGGTACTGCCGTTGCCAGCAGCGGCGACAAACAGAGTGTCCGGGGCGGCGGCGATTGCCTCTCTCTCTGCCTGGCTGTAGCTTGAGCCGCCGAAGCTCATGTTGGCAACATCGGCGCCGATCCGCCCTGCGTAGGTGGCGGCGTCGGCTATCGCATCTGCCGGACACCCTGCCGCTCCGGTACCGCATACCCTCAAGGCGATGAGCGAGCCACTCCAGTTGATGCCCACGATGCCGAGCCCGTTGTCGCCGACGGCGCCAGCGATGCTGGCAACCGCCGTTCCGTGACCAGAGGGGTCGAGTGGATCGGCATCATTACTAAAGAAATCCCAACCACCAAGATCGTCGACGAAGCCGTTGTGATCATCGTCAAGGCCGTTTCGCTGCTCGCCCGCAACAGCCTCGCCGGGGTTTCGCCACATATTCGCCGCCAGGTCAGGGTGAAAATAATCGACGCCTGTATCTAGCACTGCAATCTTGACGGCGCGACTGCCGGTAGCGATATTCCAGGCTCCGGGTGCCGAGATGTCAGCGCCGGGGATGCCTGCCACACTCTGGATCGTCTGGCCGGTGTTGCGGAGGTTCCATTGCTCGCCGAAGCGGGGGTCGTTCGGAGCGCTCTGGAGACGGTAGAGCCAGTTCGGCTCGGCGTAGCGGACGCTCGGGTCGGCATTCAGTGCGCCCAGCGCAGCACTGACGGGGGTCCCGGGAAGGGTGCGCACGAGCTGGAGTCGGGGCAGGAGCAGGTTCCGCTTGACCCTCACGCCAGCCCGGTCCCGCGCCCTTGCCCGAGCCTCGGTGGCGACGTTGGGTGCAAAGCGCACCAGGATCTCCCCGGGGACCGCCTCGCCGATGCCGGTTGCCGCCCTCGCGTGCGAGGCCGGTATCGAAGCCGCCAGCGAAGCGATCATGGCGCACGTTGTCAGTAGCGCGAACGCACCTCGTTTGAGCGCAGCTGTGCCGTTCGCGTTAGCCATCGATGATGCCCTTCCCGCTCAGGATAACGCCCGCAGGATCGGGTGGCGGCACTTGATCCAGTCGACAGCGTGAACTGACGCAGGCGCCGCGCGGGAATTGCGCGGCGCCTGTCATCTGATCTGGTGTCTCGTGGCTAGTTGTCGGCGGTCCAGCTCGGCAGCGGCGCCGTCGGGGTGCCGGTGAAGCCGACGGTGAACCTCTGATTGATGCCGCCCCTCGTGATGCACACCGACGCCGGGTTGGTGCCGGTACTGCGCCTGATGTAGAGCTGGTCCTGATCGTCGGTGAACACATCGGTTCCGCAGGCGCCGGTGTCCGTGCCCTGGGTCAGGATCGGCGTCACTCCCGGTGCGCCAGCCGCATCGAGCGTCAGCCGCCCGCCCGCGGCGTTTGCGCCCGCGGCTCGGACGCAGAGCTGCACCCTCGAGGCCGACTGCCAGGCATCGAGCCACACCTGCGTCCCGTTGATCTGGGCGTTCACCAGCGGTGTGAGGGAGCCGCCCGGTCGAGTCTCGCAATCGCTCGATGCCTTTCCTGGTGTCCACGGAGTCCGTGGCGGCGAGGCAGCTAGCGACGGATCGTCCCGGGAGAACGCCGTGCCGATGCCGTTGAACGTGGTGCGCGCGCCGAGCGGACCTGCTTGCAGGCAGACCCAGGCAGTGCCTGCCTCGCTGGCGTAGCCGTCAAGCAAATAGGGCACATAAGGCGGGGTGTTAGGATCGCCAAGGTGCCCCGAGCGAATCGGATGCGCTGTTGGCAGCACGTTGTCTGGTTCAGTTGAACAGGCGCCGTAATTGTCGTCCTGCCCAATAGCTGAGCCATCGCCGGAGACGATGAACTTGCCGCCGGCCAACTCCACGCCTCCCTCGGGCTGAAGGCGGGCGCAGATCCACCTGTCTGAACCCTGCTGCTGAACCTTCATGCGCGCATACAGCGACCCGAAATACCCGTCGACCGCCGTCGTCGCCGAGGACGCTCTACAGTCGTCTGACGGAACGAAGCCTGGACGAGCGATCACATCGCCGAGAACCGGGAGATTATCCGGGTCGGGCACATCGCCCGGACCAGGCTCGCTGTGCAGGATCGGGCCGTATGGAGGACTTCTTCTCTCATCGCTCACGCCCCCGTCGGCGGTATCGCGAAGAGTTCCGCGGAAGCGGATATACGATCCAATATCAGCATTGGAAAGAGCGTAAGAGCTCGATGTAGACACCTCTGTACACGCCGAGGTTGCTGACGTCGCTCGTGGACAACGCTCCCAGTTGACCGAATTCCACTCCATGTGGCTAAACGGGGTGTCAGGCGGAACCGTCACATGATCGGTCGTGCCTTGGCCCAATATCCTTAACAGGGTCCCGGGCTGGGGAAGCGAGGTGGGTGGCTCGGCCGTGATCGTCGGGGGAACGAGCCATACGGGATGAGCTTCCGCCGAGCCCGTCATTCCGACGTGGATGCTAAGAACGGCAACAGTCGCTGCCACGGCCGCCGGCCAAGCTCTGCGCGGCTGGCGAGCCCTTTTCGCAAGCTTGGCGAAGAAGGCGCTGGGAAGAATGCGTACGACGTGCTCAGATTGCATTTGTCTAGGTTTCTTTCCCCTCGGATTTCGAGGCCTCGATCAAGGCCTCGTATAGCCCGGCTCTGTGTCGTCGCGGAGCCGAGTCGGGCTCCGATAGCGAATGGACTCGAGAAAATGTTGGGCCGTCGCAGCGGCTGCCACATGGCGGCGGCACCCTACCAAAAATGCAGTACATAGTCCGTAGTCCGCCGGCACAGAGTCTGGGGGCGGTCAGGGGGCGCAGGGGCCGGTCGAGACCGCCCCGCTGATGCCGCTGAGCGCCTTGCGGACGATCTCGTCGGGGACGCCGAAGCCGCCGGCCCGTCCCTTCGTCGTCGAGGCGAAGACCGTCGTCAGCACGCGCCCGGAGGCGTCCACCATCGGCCCGCCGGAGTTGCCGCTGACGACGCGGCCGCGCAGCGAGGTGATCCTGCGCCGGACCGGGCCGCGGCCGTAGGAGTCCTGCGAGACGACCTTCTCGGTGGCGCCCAGCCGCGCCGCCGTGACCCGGTAGGGGCCGTTGTGGGGAAAGCCGAGGACGGCGCCGGCGGTGCCGCGCTTGGGCGGCCCGAGGGGCAGCGGTGAGCCGCCGACGCTCGGAACCCGCAGGATCGAGAGGTCGTTGTGGGGGTCGTAGTGAACCGCCGTCGCGTCGAGCTCGCGGCCGTCGCGGGTCGTCACGGTGGTGTCGTCCTCGCCGGCGATGACATGGGCGTTGGTGACGACCAGCCCCGAGCCGGCAATCCAGCCCGAGCCCTCGACACCGAGCCCGCAGGCCGTGCCGAGGACCTTGACGACGCTCTGGCCGGCGCGGGCGACATCCGGATCGCGAGCGATCCGCGGGTCCGGCGCGCCGACCTGCGCCTGCGGGCCGCCGCGGATCGAGGGGCTGGGGTCGATGCGGTTGAGGACGTGAAGCAGCGGCCCCGACGGCGGCAGCGCCGTGTTCAGCCGCTGCAGGATCAGCGAGCGCTGGATCGTCTGGCGAAGGTCGCGCGTGCCGGGCGAATGCAGCGCGACCGCTCCGAGCAGCCAGGCCAGCCCGAGGCCGAGCACCCCCAGCAGGATCGCCCCGCCGGAGCCGTCAAGCGTCAGCGCGATCGGCCCTCGCACCAGTCGCGCCCGCAGGCCGAGGGCCAGCGCCTCCATCGCCACGGCGACCATGCCGCCGAGCAGCATCGCCCCGACGAGGGCGGTGAGGGGCGAGTAGGGCGAGCTCGAGCCGCCGGCGAGAAGCTCCGGGCCGATCCGGCTGCCGAGCAGCGCGCCGCCGCTGAAGCCGATCAGCGTGAACAGGCCGACGACCAGGCCCTGCTGGTATCCCCAGGCCGCAAAGCTGATGACGCCGAGGACGATGGCCCAGTCGATCACGGTCACCGGCGCAACATACAGTCGCGGCAGTCGCGACAGCGGCGCCGGCGGCGGCCGATTTATCTGCAGACTTACCCGCAAGGCAGGCGTGGTGTCGCGCTTGCACTCAGGCGTCAGGGCAGCCTCTACCCTTCGCCGGTGGCTAAAGGTCGCAGCAGCCTCACGCGCCGCGGCCGCATCGCGCTCCACGCCCTGCCGCTGATCGTCGCGGCCGTCGCCGCCTTCAGCTACGGCGCCTCCAAGGGCTCGTCTTACGCGCCGGGCCGCGACGCCGCCAACCGCTTCGTCAAGGCCTGGGCGCGGGGCGACTTCGCGGCGATGTACGCCGAGCTCGGCAAGACCTCGGCCGAGCGGTACTCGCGCAAGCGCTTCGACGCGGCATATGTGGACGCCGCCCAGAAGGCGACGATCACGGCGATCGCGGCAAAGGGGGCGCAGGGCCCCGGCTCCTACCGCGGCGCCCGCGTCGTCTCGGTGCCGATGGCGATCCGCACGAGTGCCTACGGCGTCATCGCCGCCCCCCTCATCCTGCCGCTCGAGGGCGACAGCATCGCCTGGTCGCCGAACCTCGTCTTCCCCGGCCTCCAGCCCGGTCAGCGCCTCGAGCGCCGCGTCGATCTGCCGCCGCGGGCATCGATCCTCACCAGAACCGGAGCGGCGCTGGCCAGCGGCCCGCCCGCCAACCGGGTCTCCTCGCTCGGCGAGGCGGCGAAGGCGATCGCCGGCCAGATCGGCCAACCCGACCCGGCGAGCGTCGCCGCCCAGGTCCGCGCCGGCTTCCCTGCGACCGCGCTCGCCGGCATCAGCGGCCTTGAGAAGGCATTCAACCTGCGCCTCGGCGGTCAGCCCGGCGGCGACCTGCTCGCGGTCGGCGCCGGCACGGGACAGCAGAGCCAGCGCGTGATCGCCCACGGCCCGGCGAAGCCGGCGCCGCCGCTGAAGACGACGATCGACCCGACGCTTCAGATCGCCGCGGTCAGGGCGCTGGCCGGTCAGCCCGGCGGCATCGCCGTGCTCGACGCCCGTGACGGCTCGGTTCGAGCGCTCGCCGGCTCGGCCTTCTCCGCGCCTCAGCCGCCGGGCTCGACGTTCAAGATCGTCACCACCTCGGCCGCGCTCGAGGCCCATGTGGTGCGACTGGGCGATCGCTTCCCGATCGTCCAGAAGATCGCCATCGGCGGCCGCGAGATCGCCAACGCCCACGACGAGTTCTGCGGCGGGACCTTCAGCCAGGGCTTCGCCCACTCCTGCAACTCGATCTTCGCGCCGCTGGGCCCGAAGATCGGCAGCGACCGCCTCGTTGCGACCGCCCAGCGCTTCGGCTTCAACTCCCAGCCGGCGCTCTACAACGCCGCCGCAACCGCGGCCGTCAACCCTCCGGCGAGCACCATTCCCCCTCAGATCGGCAGCGATCTCGAGCTCGGCGTGACAGCGATCGGCCAGGGCAAGCTGCTGGCGACGCCGCTGGAGATGGCCTCGGTGGCACAGACGATCGCCGCCGGCGGCGTCCGCTCACCGACGCCGATCGTCAGCGAGGCCGCGCTGCGGCCAGCGGCGAAGCCGACGCGGGTGGTTTCGCCCCAGATCGCGGCCACGCTCAAGCAGCTGATGCTCGGCGTCGTCGCCTACGGCACCGGCACCCCGGCCAAGCTCAGCGGCGTCAAGGTCGCCGGCAAGACCGGCACCGCCGAGCTCGGGCCGAAGCCCGGCCAGAGCCCGGCGCCGACGATCGGGCCCGACGGCCAGCCGCAGCCGGGCAAGCCGGAGCAGATCGTCGACGCCTGGTTTGCCGGCTTCGCACCGGCGAACAAGCCACGGCTGGCGATCTGCGTGCTGATCGCCGACGCGAGTGGCGACGGCGGCGAGGTCGCCGCGCCGATCGCCCGCGACCTGCTCGCGATCGGCCTCCGAAGCAGTCGCTAACGCGCTGAGCGGCGGCGGCGATAGACGGGCGCCGGCTCGCCGCTGAGCGGATAGCCGAGCGCCACCGCGATGACGACGAGAACGCCGCCGATCGCCGCCAGCAGCCCGCCGAGCGTGCCGGCGACGAGCGCGACCAACGCACCGAGGACCGAGAGCCCCGCCCCCACGGCGAGCATCGCCCACCAGCCGCGGCCCGGCTGTCCCGGCGAGGGCGCGTAGGGCGCCGACATCACGGTGCCGATGACGATCAGCGCCAGCCCGATCAGGCTGACGAGCGTGCCGAGGAAGCCGAGCAGGACGATCACGGCGCCGACGGCCGCCGTCAACAGCACCAGCTGGTGGGAGCGCTGAGAGCTGCTGCGAGCGTCGGCCACCTTCTAGATATCGAGCTTGATCTCAGCCTGCTCGTTCCCGCTGCCCGGGACGATCAGGTTTAGCGGCCGGTTCTCGGTGATGTCGTGGTTGACGACGAAGAGGATCAGCGAACCCTCGGTCGGGCCGCTGCGCGCCGGCGAGTCCGGCGCCGGCACCGAGCCCTTTGCCGGGATCTGGCCACCGAGGGATAGGGCGAAGTCGCTCTTCGACGGCCGCGGCGAGTAGCGGTTGCCGAGCGTGTCGACGATCGAGAGATCGCGTGGAACGGCCTGCGGCGAGTCCGCCGAGTTCTTGATCTGGACGAAGACGCCGAAGTAGTACTTGGCTGCCGGCAGCGGCTTCTGGTCGGAGAGATAGAAGTGATCCTCGTTGTCGGCGATGTTGAGGAAGCGGCTGAGCTGGACGTTGTAGGTCAGCTCGCCGACCTTGACCGGCACGCCTTCGCTGACGTGCATCTCTTCGCTCGATCCACAGCCGGTCGCCGCCGCCGCGAGGACGAGAGCCCCCAGCAGCGCCGCGAGCAGCAGCCCGTGTCGAAGTCGGCCCAGCACGGCGGGCAGTCTATCCGCCGGCCGTCACGAGACGGGCGTGCTGAGGGCTCTCCGACTCCACCGCCTCGCGCAGACGCTCGAGGGCGCGCTCGAGCTGGCGCCGGTACCAGCGCGCCGCCCCAAGCCGCTCACGGACGAGATCGAGCGGATGCGTCGGCGAGGTCCAGAACGCGAGCCGGATCGTGATCGAGGAGCCGGGGCCCTCGACGAGCTCCCAGACGGTCCGTGCCGGCACCCTGTTCCAGCGCCCGCAGCGGCCGTGCTCGGAGATCAGGTGCGGCGCCTCGAGCTTGTCGATCGCCGAGTCGGCCCAGACGTGGTTGCGGGGGGCCTCGACGCGGAAGCGGGCGGCGGCGCCAACGCCGTCGGAGTCGAGCCGCTCAAGGCGGTAGTCGAGCTGGAAGTGATCGCAGAACGACGGCCGGTTGGCGAGGTCGGCGAGAAAGGCGAAGACACGCTCGCGAGGGGCGTCGATGACCGTGCTGGCGAAGAGAGGCCCCATCAGCGCGGCGATTCTAGTTGACGTGCTGGCCGCCAGAACGGCCTCCAGCGGCCGCCAACGGAGAGGCCGAGAGGATCAAGCGTCCACTCGATCGCCGCAACTTGCGGCAGTTTCCATGTTCGATCGGGGAGCCGGCAACCACACGGCAGCGCTCCCGCTAGTTACCATGCTCACTAGGAGAGAGAGCTGGTTTTCGGGGGACCGGCTGCGTTCTGAATTTGACCGTCAGCCTCAACATCGAAGCTCACCAGGCCGGAACGGTTCCGGGCGCGGGCTCGTTTGCTTGCCTCGACTGCGGCTCCGGCCTCGTGCTGACCTCGATGGACGAGCTACCCGAGTGCCCCAACTGCGACGGCTCGCGCTTCCGGCGGGCCTCGCTGTTCGAGCACGCGGCGCCGCAGGACCACCCCACCGCCGAGATCGCGATCGTCGCCGAGCCCGAGTTCGGCGAATGGGTCGCCGAGCTGCGCGACGAGATCGACGACCCCGGCCAGTTCCTGGCCTATCACGACAGCACGGGCCTCCACCTCGTCACGCTGGCTGAGGGCTGGACGCGGATCGGCCGCAGCGCCGCCGCCGACATCCGCCTCGACGACCCGACGGTGTCGCGCCGCCACGCCCTCCTGGTGCACGAGGACGACGCCGTCAGGGTGCTCGACGATCGCAGCCTCAACGGCATCTGCGTCAACGACCAGCCGATCGACTGGCGCACGCTCGAAGACGGCGACGAGCTCAGCGTCGGCCGCTTCCGCCTCCACTTCATCTCGATCTAGGGGAGTCCATGGGCGATCGCCTTGCGGGCGTCTGACGCCCGACAGGGACTAGGACCCGGCGGGTAGTCTCTCCCCATGAAGGCCAAGCGCGCGCTGATAACCGGCATCACCGGCCAGGACGGCAGCTACCTCGCCGAGCTGCTGCTGGAGAAAGGCTATGAGGTCCACGGCCTGGTTCGCCGTGCCTCGACCGAGAGCTTTCAGCGGTTAACGGCAATTCGTGACCGCATCACCCTGCACAGCGGGGATCTACTCGATCAGCGCTCACTCGTCGACGTGCTGCGCGAATGTGCGCCAGAGGAGATCTACAACCTTGGAGCGATGTCATTCGTCGGCGCATCGTGGGCTCAGCCGACGCTGACAGCCGAGTTGACCGGCGTCGGCGCGACCCGGCTGCTGGAGGCGATGCGGGAAACCTGCCTCGAAGCGCGCTTCTACCAGGCATCTTCTTCGGAGATGTTTGGCAAGGTTCGTGAAACGCCCCAGGATGAGGAGACACCGTTCTATCCGCGCAGTCCCTATGGCGTCGCCAAGGTCTATAGCCACTTCATCACGGTCAACTACCGCGAGAGCTACAACCTGTTTGCCTGCTCGGGAATCCTGTTCAATCATGAGTCGCCGCGGCGTGGCCTCGAGTTCGTCACCCGAAGGGTGACCCACGCCGCCGCCGCGATCAAACTTGGCCTACAGGAAACGCTGGGCCTCGGCAATCTCGACGCGCGGCGGGACTGGGGCTACGCCCCCGACTATGTGGAGGCGATGTGGCTGATGCTCCAACAGACGACTCCAGAAGATTACGTAATCGGTACAGGCAAGCACCATTCGGTCCGCGATTTGGTCGAGCTGGCTTTCGATTGCTTGGGCCTCGACCCCGACAAGTACATCTACACCGACTCCGCTCTTCTGAGGCCTGCAGAGGTTGACGTGTTGGTCGCAGATTCCTCGAAAGCTTCCCGCGATCTGAGCTGGAAGCCTCGCGTTGGCTTTGAGGAGCTCGTGCGCATCATGGTCGAGGCCGACCTAGCGCTGTTGAAGGGCGGAGCTCCGGTCGCATCCGCATAAATCTGCAGGTCAAAGTGGCCAAAGCCGAGCGTCGACCATCACTGAATGACTGCCATCCTTCCCTCACCGGCATCAGCCGGCTCCCCCGCTCCAGGACCGCCGATCTCGTCAGATGCGCAATCGAGGCGGCTCAGTAGTGCAACCACGGTCGCTGCGATTCTCTCCCTCGTCGCCTGCGCGGCTGCGGCGGCGCTCCGCCTGACGGGGACCAGCGATAGCGCCTTCTGGCTGAGCCTCGCGCAAACCTGTGGCGTCGCCTGGCTTGGACTTGCGTCTTACGACCACCGCCGCCGGTGGGCAACCGTAGGCTGCGTGGTGGCGGCTGCTTGGACCTTGATCTTCCTCGTGGCCTCGTGGATCTACGTCTTCGATCCAGCGCTGCTGGATTTCGCCGGCCCTGAAGACTCCATCGCAATCGTCAATCTTTCGCTGTTCGCCCTGATCGGAGGAGTCGCCGCTGGAACCTGGGCATTGGCTGACCGGGCCGTCGCGCCGAAGCACGTCGCGATCGCTCGAGGCCATGCATCGACGCCGGTCGCTC